>NZ_JBHRZT010000043.1:0-120037 GCF_042649685.1 Bacillus songklensis
GGATCAAACTCTCCGAAGAAATGTTTGAACTAGCACATGGATGTGCTGACATCGACGTTGTCACAGGACGTGACGTTCTTAGTCGATGTTCCTTACTCTACTAATAAAAAGAATTAACGTTGACGTTTGTTTTGTTCAGTTTTCAAAGTTCACATCTACATACCAAAAACAACTATATTAGAATAACATTTTTAATTGTTTTAGTCAATACTTTTTTCACTTCGCACCAAAGCGACGTTTTTAATAATAATATGCTTTTATGACAAAGTCAATACATATTATAAAAAATCCCCTTATACATTTTGTATATAGGATATGGTCAATTGTCCAATGAACTCTATATATCGTCTACTTTTCAACCTTGTTTCTTTACATAGACTAGCTGAGTTTTGATAATAATGGTTTTCGTATTGACAACCTCATTGAATTCTGTTGAACCATTAAATTGGATCTAGATAAAAAGCGACTCGTAAACAAAATGGACCTTTCGCTAAATAACCGGCTTTAAACCATTTAACGCAAAGGTCCATTTTGTAAAGTGATTTAAAGCACCAAAGGGTGCTTTAAATCACTTTACATTCGACAATATTGAATCACTTTTTTCACTGCCGCTTCTGCCTGGTCAATACAATCCGGCAGCCCTAAACCTTCATATGAGCTTCCGGATAGAAACAATCCTGGCAGCTCTGATTTAAGATGCTTGTTGATGCTCTCAAGTCTTTCTTTATGGCCGACTGTGTACTGAGGCATAGCGTGCTTCCATCTGGAAACGATAGAAAACTCGGGCTTCATGGCAATATCCATAATTCGATCCAAGTCATCCATTACCACCTTTACAATCTCATCATCGGATTGATCCACAATAGCTTCATCGCCAGCCTTCCCAACATAACCGCGCAGCAGCACTTTTCCATCAGGTGTTGTATGCGGCCACTTTTTATGCGTCCATGTACAGGCCGTAATGGTGTAATCGCTGTTACGGGATACAACAAAGCCTGTTCCATCAATATCGTTTTTAATTGCTTCTTTAGGAAAAGCAAGTGCTACCGTTGCTACAGATGTGGACGGCATATTTTTCAATGAATCGAGAGCTGCATAATGGGACAGCATCGACTGTGCAGCCAAGTGCGGAGACGTCACAATGACACTATCCACTTCCATCGTCTTACCGTTACTCATGGTTAGCCAATACTTGTTGCCTCCGCGTGTAACTTTTTCCACTCGTATTCCTTTCATGACAGCGGTGCTGTCCAACTTTTCTTCAACGGCCTCCACCAATGATTGCAAGCCGCTTTTTAATGTTAAAAAGGCCCCTTTTTTCTGCCGTTCAGACTTTGCTTTCGGCTGAAGAGCTTTCATTTTTTTCATTCCGACAATGACGCTGCCGTGCTTTTGTTCTGCATGATAGAATTGCGGGAATGTCGACATTAAGCTAAGCTGATCGATGTCACCTGCATAAATGCCGGATAAAAGCGGCTCAATTAAGTTTTCAACCACTTCGTCTCCTAGACGGCGGCGGAAAAATTGGCCAAGTGACTGATCTCCTTTTACATTTGTGCGGGGCATCACAAAGTCAGCAGCGGCACGCACTTTTCCAAGCGGTGAAAATAGACCGGTTGTAACAAACGGGGAGATTTCTGTTGGGACACCCATAACGGCCCCTTCAGGTATACGATGAAGTTTATCTTTCACTAATACATACGATTTACCTGTTGAGTTGTTGACAAGTTCCTCTTGAAGCCCTACTTCTTTTACTAATCTTGACGCACTTAACTTTCTTTCCAGAAAAGAGTCAGGCCCCCGCTCAATAACAAATCCATCGCGGCGAACGGTTTGGATTTTCCCCCCCAGCCGGTGACTCGCTTCGATTAATGTATATTCAAGAGGCAGCCCCTTTTCCTTGATCTCTTTTTGCAAATAATAAGCAACTGCAATACCAGTGATTCCTCCACCGATAATAACAACCTTTTTATTTTCCTGCTTCACGTTACATCGCCTTCTCTTATTAGATTAAAGAAAGAAGAAAAAATGAACCGTCATGAGAAACTCAGTAAAATCAAGGGTTAATTGACGGCCCATTTCAGTTAAAAACAAGATTACCTTCCTTTTCGGGACTTATGGATCAGCCTGTTCACCTTCTTATTGATTTTCCAATGTTTTTAGTACGACCGTTGCCATTGCATCAATAAACTCGGGATGGGCATTTGGCATTTCCGGACGATAGTAGTTAGCGCCAATCTCATCTGTTACAACTTTGCATTCGTAATCGTTATCATAAAGCACTTCCAAATGATCTGCTACGAAGCCCGCAGGAACGTATACAAATGATTGATATCCGTGATTCTCATACAGCTCTCTCGTTAAATCCTGTACATCCGGTCCAATCCAAGGCTCCGGTGTATTACCGGCACTTTGCCACCCGATCACATAGTTTTTCACATCGGCTGCTTCTGCAATTAGGTCCGCTGTCTCTTGAAGCTGCCGAGGATATGGGTCACCCGCTGCAATAATCTTTTCAGGCAGACTATGTGCTGAAACAATTAATATTGCTTTCTCGCGTTCTTGCTCGGACATGGAGAGGAATGTGTCTTTGACACGTTTTGCCCAATACTCCACGAATTTCGGTTCATCATACCAGCTTTCAACGGAGTAAATCACTGGACCTCCAAGCTTTTCTGCTGTTTCTTTTGCACGCCCATTATATGACTTCACGCTGAGGGTCGAAAAGTGCGGTGCCAACACAATGCTAACAGCTTCTTGAATACCGTCTTTATGCATTTGCTCCACGGCATCTTCCACAAACGGTTCAATATGCTTTAAACCCAGGTATGCCTTAAATTCAATATCATCCTGCACTTCGTTTAAGCGCTGTTCCAGACTTTCTGCTTGCTCCTGTGTAATTTTTGCAAGAGGTGAAATTCCTCCGATTGCTTCATAACGACTTCTTAGATCCTCTAACATTTCAGGAGACGGTCGGCGTCCGCGGCGAATATGTGTATAGTAACGCTCCAAATCCTCTTCTTTGTATGGAGTACCGTATGCCATCACAAGCAAACCCATTCTTTTTTTTATCATCTTTCTACACCCCGTTTATCTTGTTCATGTCTTGCCCTCATTTTGCCATGAACTGAAAATTAAATTCAAAGATAAAAGCTCTCACAAACCGTGACAATTTCTTGTCGCCAATTCATCCAGTTATTGGAGAGAGGTTTTATTTTTTTTGAGATGCGGAATATTCGTGAACAAATGCCGTCAATCGTTTTAATGTCTCTGGATTTACTTGCGGGAATACGCCATGGCCAAGATTGAATACATAACCTGGATGTGCCATTCCCTGATCTAGAATCGCTTTTGCACGTTCTTCAATGACTTCCCATGGAGCAAGAAGAACGGCTGGATCAAGATTACCTTGGACAGCTTTCGTAATGCCCATTTCTCTCGCTTCTTGTATTGGCAGACGCCAATCAAGCCCTACGACATCAAGCGGAAGGTCATGCCACTCTTTTGCGAGATGACTTGCGCCTACTCCAAACATAATAAGCGGGACATTCTTTTCTCTTAATTCAGAGAATATGCGCTCCATCACCGGCTTAATAAAATAGCGATAATCCGTTACATTTAATGCTCCAACCCAGGAGTCGAAAATCTGAATGGCTTTTGCTCCTGCGTCGATTTGTGCCTTTACATATGTAATGGTCATGTCTGCCAGTTTGTCCATTAATGCAAACCACGCTTTTGGCTCAGCATACATGAATGCCTTTGTTTTGTTATAGTTTTTGGAAGGGCCGCCTTCAATCATATAGCTTGCCAGTGTAAACGGTGCACCGGCAAAACCGATAAGCGGAACATTTAACTGTTCTCTTGTCAGCAGTTTAATTGTGTCCAATACATACGGTACATCTTCTTCAGGCGAAATTTCACCCAGCTTTTCGACATCCGCCAATGAACGAATTGGGTTGGCAATAACCGGTCCGATTCCTGTTTTAATATCTACATCTACCCCAATCGCCGGAAGCGGAGACATAATATCTTTATAAAGAATGGCTGCGTCTACATCATACTGCTCAACAGGAAGACGTGTCACATAAGCACACAACTCCGGTTGATGAGTAATTTCAAATAATGAATACTTTTCTTTTAATTCGCGATATTCCGGCTGCGAACGGCCTGCCTGACGCATATACCACACAGGAACATAATCTGTTTTTTCACCTCGACAGGCTTTTAAAAACGTATCGTTTATTCTTCGATGATCCATGACCCTCACCTTTCCCCCATTTGTATCATCTATACGCAATTATAGTATGCTTTCATTTTTCGAATTAGGCTCCAATTGAAACTATACCGATTATTTCTCCTGTTGTATAGGTTCCGGCGGAAAATGTCAAAAAATCGCCATCAGCACTCAATGTGCCGTTTCCTCGCTGAGAAAGGCCGGGACCACTTCATTGGATTTATCGCCTTGTTGTTTTGTAAGCTGATTATATGGGACAATGTAAAATGACGGAATGTTTAGGACATTGATTCGCTCTACATCATACCGCCCTTCTCCTTTCGCTTTCCCGATTAGGCGCGCCCTTCCATCTTTGAGCTCGTACACATGATACACCACCCGTTTATCTTCTGAAGGTGTCCATGTTAAACGAACCGTAAATAATCCGAGTGGTTTAAAAATAATATCGCTTTTTAAATCATCGATGGCCTGAAGATAAATGGGCTCAGGCAAATCTTTGACATTTGATGGCGGATTAAAAGCTGAAGCATGGTTTAAGGAAGACTTCGTTAAAATGTCTTTAAACAACTTCGTTGGATAGGAACTTCCCTTTGTTAAATAGTGTTGTTTATCAGTTTTATCATATCCCATCCAAACGGCCCCCACTACATTGTCCGTATAACCGACAAACCATGTATCTTTTGACGCCCCTTTTACGCTTGTATAAGAAGTTGTACCCGTTTTGCCGGCAAGAGCTCCTTGAAAGTTACCGCTCTTCGCTGTCCCATCTTTCACGACCGCTTCAAGCATTCTTGTCATATACCACGCTGTCTGCTTTGAAAATACTTTCTCTTCTTTTGGCTCTGCTTCTACAACCACTTTCCCCTGGCGGTCTTCCATTTTTTCAATAAAAAACGGGTCAATCGTTTTCCCGCCCGCTGAAAAAGCGCGATATGCAGACACAAGTGATATCGGGGATACTCCTTCTCTTAATCCTCCTAATGCCAGGGCTAAACCGTTATCCTGGATATGCAGACCTAACCGATTCAAATATTGTTTACTTACATCAATCCCCAGCTCATTCAAGGCCCACACGGCTGGAGCATTTTTCGACCGCTTCAGCGCATCATACAACGTGATTTTTCCGCTATATCGATCATCTACATTTCGAGGCGCGTATTCTCCGTACTTAAGCGGCTGGTCCTCTAATAAAGAATACGGTTTAAACTTTTTTTCTTGCAATGCGGGTCCGTAAACGGCAAGAGGCTTTATGGTTGATCCAGGCTGACGCTTAATATTGACGCGATTCAATCCTTTTTGTACATAATCTCTTCCGCCAATGACCGACAGAACACCGCCCGTTTCATGGTTCATTAAGATAAAAGCTCCTTGAACGGTTTTGTCCGTGCCCGGAAAATAAGAACCGGCTTTAAACAATTCATAGGCCGTTTTTTGGACATCCCGGTTCATTGGAACCGTAATTTTATAGCCCCCTCTTAATAACTCTTCATTTGAAATAGCGAACTTCTTTTCTGCCTCCTCCATCACCATATCAAGGTAAGTCAAAAAGGCTGGTTCTTTTACTTGCTGCCGTACATTCAATGCCAATGTCCGCCCTTGCAATCTGACCGCCTGTTCTGTCGTTAAATAACCGGCTTTGTTCATTAAATCCAATACAACATTCCGCCGTTCCAAGCTTTTTTGAGGATGCAAAATCGGCGAGTACGCCCCCGGAGCTTTTGGCAGGGATGCCAACAAGGCACCTTGTTCCACTGTCAGTTCAGATACACCTTTATTGAAATACAGCTTGGATGCTGCTTGAATGCCATATGCTCCGTGCCCAAAATAAATTTGATTCAAATACATTTCCAATATTTTCTGCTTGCTGTAGCGTTTCTCCAGATTTAATGCGATGATGACTTCCTTCGTTTTCCGCAGCCATGTTTTATCATTCGACAAAAAAACGTTTTTGGCTAATTGTTGCGTAATGGTGCTTCCACCTTCCACTTTACCTCCTGCTAATAGATCTTTATATAATGCACGTCCAACCGCTTTTGCATCAATCCCGTGATGTTCATAAAAACGGACATCTTCTACAGCGATAAACGCTTGCTGAACATGTTTGGGAATTTGTTTGATAGGTACAATATCGCGGTTCTCCACATATAACCTTGTAATCTCTTTATTATTTTCATCTACTAACTTCGTGGCTGAATTCATGACAAATTTTTTCTCATCAATGACATATCTCCCCAAAAACAAAATCATGATATATCCAATCAACGCAAATAAAATGATGGCGATAATAGATAAACCTGCAACCATCCCTTTTTTGCTCATCTTAATCACCTCTCGTTTCATCAGGATGATAGAAGGGTAAAACTAAATATACTACAGTCCACCCAAGACCTTGAGTACTCGGTTGATTTTCATCCATTAAATTACTGATGCTTTCACGTCTTTTAATAAGTAAAAAAGGAGAACATATATATATCAATCTCTGTTCATTTTTTAGCATCAGTTTTCACCCGTTATGCTATCTATAGCTTTTCTGCTTCCATATCTTATAATTTAGTATGAAGATAAATGGGAGAATGTATACAAAAAGAAGACGTTTATACGTGGAAAAGAGAGGGATTATCATGAACGTTTTTGTCACATTTGGAACGGCTGACTATTTACAAAAAGTAAAAGAACAGTATCCTGCAGAGAAAATGGTCTTAATGCAAAGTCCGAATAATGCGTTGCTCCTTCATGAAACGGAAGGAAAGACAGTATTTAACCAAGGAAAATATTATGAAGCAATCAATGCTGTCGGAGATATCCAACACGGCGGATTTGCTGTATTGAATAACATCCCGGTTCGAGATGAAGGCAGGCCTATCTTTGAATACCAATTCAATCAGCGAGCCGGCTTAATCGAAAAAGAGCCTGGATTTGCGGCCATTCGCGTACTGCGTCCCATGGATAGTGATACATATGTGATTTTAACAATGTGGGACAAAGAAAATTCCTTTAAAAATTGGCAGCAATCAAAAGCCTATGAAAAGGCGCATCAAAAAAGAGAAACTTCTGAAGGAATCGACCAGCAAAAGTCCATCTTCTCCGGCCCTTCCTACGTCACTACCTATCGCGTCATTTCCGAAGAGTAAAGCAAGAATCTTGTTCGAATGGGTTGACAAAGGTTCTCATATAAGCCTCCGCACACTTGTGCTGTCTTGTCATATTGTATAGTACAGTGACCTATTAGGAGGGATTTTTTATGGGAATCGAGCTGACGGCCCTTCATTGGATATACGTTAGTTTCATCGTTCTCATTATCGGCTTTATGGTCATGAGAAGAGATACAAGTCTCGTCTGTATAGTGGGCATTTTTTTATTAGCCATTACTGCCAGCGCTTCCTTGAGCAGTGCAATAAGCGATATTTTCAACAGTTTTATTTATGCTCTAACCGAACTTCTTCCTACCATTCTCGTTATCTCCATCATCGTCGCCATGAGTAAAGCGCTGACCGCAACAGGTGTGAACGATGTCATGATTTCCCCTTTTGCCCGCTTCATCAAAACTCCCGCATTAGCATATTGGATTACCGGTTTATTGATGATGGGCATTTCCTGGTTTTTCTGGCCTTCTCCTGCCGTAGCCTTATTAGGAGCCGTTCTTCTCCCTGTTGCTCTTCGTGTTGGCCTTCCTGCGTTGGGGGTAGCGATGGCAATGAACTTATTCGGACACGGGATTGCTTTATCGGGTGACTTTGTGATCCAGGCGGCCCCAAAGCTGACGGCGGATGCAGCAGGGTTACCCGTCAATGAAGTCGTGTCTGCAAGTATTCCGCTCGTCTTTATAATGGGAACAGTCACAACGATTGTCGCTTTCATCATGTTAAGAAGTGACATGAAAAAAGGAAAACTTTCAGCTGACTCTATTGAAGCAGTTTCTTCTTCTTATAAAGACGCTAAGCTTTCCCTTTCTCTTTCAGCACAACGCTTTATCGCCCTTGTCATTCCTCTTTTATTTACGCTCGATGTGCTGGCCATGTTCATGCTCAACTTACAAGGGGGAGATGCAACTGCATTAATCGGCGGTACATCTGTCTTTATTCTGATCCTTATTTCACTGATCGCGTATAAGGGAAAAGGATTAGAAAAAACGACTAGTTATTTAATTGAGGGATTTCAATTTGGCTTTAAAGTATTCGGACCGGTCATTCCAATCGCAGCGTTTTTCTATTTAGGAGATGCCGGATTTCAAGCCATCATCGGTGATTTCCTTCCAAAAGGGTCTCATGGAATTGTGAATGATTTAGGAATAGCACTCGCTTCCGTTGTTCCACCAAATGCACAAATCGGAGCCGTTACATTAACAGGAATCGGGGCCATCACAGGACTTGACGGATCAGGATTTTCAGGTATTTCACTTGCCGGATCTATTGCCCAACTATTCTCTACCGCTATTGGTGCCGGGGCTGCAACACTGACAGCACTCGGACAAATCGCAGCCATTTGGGTCGGAGGCGGTACTCCAACGCACACACTATACATATAGTCTCTCTGCTCATTAAAAACAAAAGAGCACAGCTGTTTAAGTCGTGTTGGTAGCACTTCTTAAACCGTCCGCCTACTCTCACTAGGCAAACACTTGCTGTACCCTTAGGTGTAGTTTATTACATCACGGGTTTCTTAGCAACGGTTTGCTTACATAGGGCCGTTGCTTTTTTGTTTCCAAAAGGAGACAGAGTGATGAAGAAGCGTATTGATGTTATTGCAAATGAAGAATCTTTCAACAATCTTTCCTCTTTCACAGATGTAGAGGATCTGAACAAGACAATTCGCAAATATAAAGAATTAATAAAAGCAGCTGTTAAGCGTTCTGATGTACAAGCTAGACTTATTGCCCTATTAGAACTTTTGAAGCGTCACAGCTGCAAGCAAATCGGCGTGAGTTATATGTGTAAAAATACGATTGCAGATAAAATGGAGCTTTCTTATAAAACCATTCAGCGTCTTATAAAGAAATTAGAGGATTTCGGCATGATCCGGCAGATTGCCATGAAGCGTAAAAAAGATATGTTGCAGACAGCAAATGCTATTGTCATTCAGCCCGTGGAAGATAATATGTCCGACAAGACTTCTCCTAAAAAGTTCAAGAAGTGTCCGACCATTAAGACAACTACTTATTCTTTAAAACAAAAGATTAATAATAAACGTAAAGCCGTGTCTTTATCATCACATGTGGATAATTCTGTTGATAACAAAGAACCCAACTTTGTAGCTCATTGGGTTCCAGAACGTTTTATTGGTTTAGTTAGCTGTTTTTACAAAAAGGCTGAAACTATCCAAGAGTTTTGGAGAGTAGTTAAGCAATGCAATAAAGTCGTAAACCATGTGGATGGAGAAAGAGCCTTTTCCGAAGAACAAGAACTGCACATTGCTATCACAGCGTTCAAGGAGTTTGTGATGAAAGTTAAGTCTGGCAAAAAGATGAACAAGGGTATCTTTGCTTATTTCAATGGGATTGTAAACAAATTAATGGACAAGTTTTACTTCGATTCGGACTTTATGTGCGATTAGATGTAGCAAGTAAATTTTAAAGTGGATTAAAGCGTGAGGGTTTTTAAGGTATGTAAAAAAGCCCCTCTCAATTTTGAGAAGGGCTATTCTTTTACTAAAGCTGGATGAACGAAATATTGAGGTGAAATACCCTCAAAATTATTAAAATCGAAGTTTTTCCAATTAATTTTATTTGCGGTCACTCGATCTAATCCTACCTTCACAACTGTGCCAACCTTTTCATTTCCATACTGATCCACCAAAGGCAATTGCCATATTAGTGTTACTTCAGCTATATCTTTGTTTTTAAATAACGGCTCCATTAAACCTTTGGTTTTTATTAGAATGCTTTCTCTTGTAAGATTCTCTGTTAGACTTTCATCTGCATGAAGAGTAGCAACAACAATTTTATCCCCTTCCTGCTGAGTCCCGATGTGATCATTTATTTCTAAATTAATAATACGCTTTGCCTTCATGTTCGTTTTCTTGCCGACTTCCTTATCGATTATAGATGTCACAATTTCCTCAAGCGCTTTTGGTTTTTCCTCCTTCTGCACTTCTTTCGGTTGAGCAGCCACAGGTTGCGCTTCTTGCTTTTCCTCTTTCGGCTGCCCTGCCGTTTCTTTTGAAGGTTCCGAGGCTACTCCAAATATCACAAACCCAATTATAGAAACTGCAAAGGCAACACCTGCACGAATAAACGCCTTTTTAGCATTTTCTTTTTTCTTTACTAATCCTATCAGTCCTTTAACTATGTAAATTACAAACACTACAATAGCTATAAGACTGATTATTAACCCTAGGTTATCCAACGTTATCCCCCTCTTTTGTTTTATACTATGTAGTTACTAATATGGAAAAAGTTTTCAATACCAGAATATCATGCGCAGGAAAAACGTTCCATAAAAAATGAAAGAGCCCCTCTTTAAGAGAAGGGCTTTTCATGTTAAATCCTTTTCTTCATACCGCACTGGCGACACTCTCTAATAAATTCAAAGTTCTTTACTGTACTTTTAAATAACGCATTCCCGCAATTGTCGCAACGGCCGCCGACTTTATCTGGCAAATCTTTATAATCGTATATCTTGTTTAAATCAATGTTTGCGTAGCTATCCATTATGATGATCCCCCAGTTGAAATGATGCTCTTTTATGATATCAAAAATAACAAAATAAAAAAGCCTTACTTCCTCAAATTAGGTTTATAAAGAACCATTTCATTTTACTGAAATTCTCTTTCAAAAAGTATTGCTTTACTGAAGATATAATTATCTATTAATCTATAAAAAACCTAGTAAAATATTACCAATGGTATTAAAATAAAATCATTGTCCTCGTAGTTAGTATCGGTTTGAATCAGACAGTAATTCCCATAGAAAATCAGATGCTGTCAGTGATTTGGATAAAAAACACAACAGAAGAAGAATTTTATCGTTAAAATAATCAAATTATTCTGGAGGCCTTAATTATGAGTACTACATCATATTTTAAGCAAACAAACACTTTTATCACGACAAATCTATCTTTACGTAAGCCGCAAAGACTAGCTCATAAAAAATTAAAAGAATCGTTTAAAGGTGAGAATTTTTCTCACAAATTAATTGTCCTGCCTACCGGAACAGGTAAAACAGGATTGATGGGGATAGCCCCTTTCGATATTAGTGATGGTCGTGTTTTAATCGTCACTCCAAGTTTGGTTATTCGAGAAGGAATCTCTGATGAATTCGATACACGTACTCAATTCAACTTTTGGACTGAACGAAATGTAATTATTAATGATGATCACCTTCCTACTGTTTATCGTTATGCTGGTCATAGTGGCACAGCCGGAGATAAAGCGCGTGTAAGAAAGTATCTAGAAAATGCAAATATTGTCATCGCTAATATTCATAAAGTGTACAGTTCTACTTCCACCAAAACGTTAACAAAGATGCTAGATCCTGATTTCTTTGACATGATTATTATTGATGAAGCTCACCACTCGGCTGCTGAATCATGGCAAAAAACGCTAGAGCACTTTAATGCAAAAAAAATTGTCAAATTAACAGCTACACCCACCAGAAACGATTATAAAGAAATTGAAGGTGAATTAGTGTATGAGTATTCAATGGCTGACGCTATTAATAACAAATACATTAAGAACGTTATGACTGAAGATTATACAACAGAAAAGCTTCATTTCGTAGTAAATGGTGAAGAAGTGGATAAAGAAACCGCCTTAGATTTAATGGATAAAAAATGGGTTAGTAGATCCGTTGCTTATTCTCTAGAGTGCAGTAGAACAATTGTCGCAATGAGTATTGAAAAATTGAAGGAGAAAAGACAAAACGGAAATGCTCATCATCAAATCATTGCTGTAGCTTGTAGTGTGGAACATGCCAAACAAATTATGGAATTATATCAGGAGTTTGGATATCGCGCTGATTATGTAACAAGCGAACGACCGACAGAAGAATGCGAAAAGGTTATTGTTGAATTTAAAAAAGCTCAAATAGACGTATTAGTTAACGTAAATATGCTTGGAGAAGGATTTGACCATCCTAATATCAGTATTGCTGCTATCTTCCGTCCTTTCCGTTCTCTTCCTCCCTATGCCCAATTTATTGGCCGGGCTTTAAGAAGAATACAAGGAGAAAATATGATTGATGAGGTTGATAACGTAGCTCATGTGGTATATCATAAAGAATTGGATTTAGACAGCTTATGGGATTACTACACTGGCCAAAAAACAAAAGCTCGAATTCGTGAAGCAATTGAGCGAGAATATCATGAACAATTCCCGAGCCGTGACGTTGGAGAAATTAGAACTGAAGGTGCTGTTGTTTCCACTACAAGAGAATTCCTCAGTGATGGAATTGGTTTAAAATACAAAGGCACCTTACAACAAATCATTCGCGATAGAGAAAAACAATGGGAAGATACCGCAGCTGGCATGCGTAATATTGGTATCCCAGAGGAACAAATTACAGACTTCATTAAACTCCAAAAACAAAAACTTGAAGGAGAAATCACGGCTAGACAAGATAAGCTCAGGGAAGAATTAATCCGAGAAGAACTTCATGAAGCACATAAAGAACACATTGCACAAATGGTAGAGGCTTTATTTGAGCAAACAGGAATTGACCCGAAGGGTGTAGAATTACCCAATAACACTACAAGTGCTATATATAAGTCAACAAAAACAAATGATGGATATATAATGAGATATATTCATACTAATTTAAAACAGAAGCTTAAACGTGGGATTGATGAATGGGAAACTTATGATTTCGAGCAAGCTCGTTCAACATTACCTGTAATAATTCAAAAACTCAAAGAAAAAATAGAAAGGATAGATGATTAAAAATGCGTGATACTCTTGAACGTGTCGCTGATTTATTAATGTATTCTGGTCCAAGTATATCTGATGTGATAAAAAACGCTATATTGGATGGGCATGATTTCGAAACTTTACAATTGGGTAAACAGACGGTAGTTCAGGTCACTTCTGAAATTCCATACGATATTAAGGTTTTGGATTCATACTTCTTTAATAATTGCGGACAACTTATCAAGCATATTGTAAAAGTTAACAATAAAGAAAAAATTGTTTTTGACAAATATAGTGAAGCAACAGCATTATTAACTACGTTAGAATGCCCAAATTCCTTGGTATCATAACAATAAAAAGCCTATTATGGGCTTTTTATTTTACTACCATATACGAACGTTCATTCGTATAATTAATTGAGGTGATTCGTTTGGAACGTGTAGGCATCTATCTGCAGAAGCCACGGATTGATATAGAGGATGAAACGCGTGGTGAAGGTGAAACACTCGCCAAATATAAGATGCCCTTACTCCATTGGAGCAAGGGCCATTGTTATGCTTCTTTAATATACACCCACCACTTGTAGGTCTGCTTCCATTCTGTTTTGTATTTCTGGACAACAGCAGCATCTGTCCATGTACCAGTAACAAGCTTTTTCCCTTCTCGGCGAATAATCCATAAATACTTCTGTTTTAGTTTATTCAGAGCCTCTTCCGCTTCTTCTTCCGTCTTAAAATTGCCTGTTTCCAGGCGAAATTTTTGAGGTGGTTGATTATCAATATAAGTAGACACCCCGGCCACTCCCTGTCTTGGGTTTTCAATTACTTTTGGTTGCAACCCTAAAAACTTAGCAATCCCACGGGCATACGCCTCTGCCATATCACGCAAAAATGAATCATCCTTTAGAAGAGCAGCATCTTTCGAATCAATATACGCTGTCTCCATGAGGATCGCCGGCATATTTGTTTCCCGGATAACTGCTAAGTTTCCACGCTTTGCGGGTGTACCGCCGTGAGCATCTAAGCCATATTTTTTTGCTACAGCTAAGGCTTCCTCATTCACAATCTGCTGCAGGGAGATAGATCCAGAAGAGGCCTTTGTATAGATAAAGGACTCATATCCGGTTCCGCCACCGGCATTGATGTGCAAGCTCATAAATACGTCAGCATCCCAGGTATTTGCCCGGTCAGCACGTTTATCCAAGGTTTCAAATACATCCGTTGTCCGGGTTGCTTCTACTACAAATCCTTTATAAGATGATTTTAAATAATCAATGAGATACACTTGCATTAGTAGAACTAGAACTTTCTCCAATAATCCATTTGCAACCGCCCCTGGGTCCTTCCCGCCGTGGCCTGCATCAATCCAAATTCTCAAAAGTCGTTCCATTAGTATCTCCTCCCTTACAATAATCCTTTATTTTTTAATACTTCTTTTTGTTTTCGAGCCTTTTTAGAGACAAAAGTGTTCTTCCACACGGCATAGAAATTGATTGCTAAGGCTACAAATGCAGCCACCATTACGACAAAGGCATTAATACTTGCCTGTGTGAACCAATCAAGCTGAATATGAATCGTGCCCAAAAATAAAAGAACGGCTGTTAAAAAGCCGCCCAATAAAGTAAAAATGTCTTTTTTCATCTTCTGTTCCTCCCTCATTTAAAAAATGTGACGACAGCAGCCACAATTCCAGCCAACCCGCCGGTCCCGAAAATACTTAAGAATATCTTTTCTCTCGTATCCATTTTCTTTAACTGGATATCCTTTTCAGTTTGTGACTCAAATTCCACCTGCTTAAGCACATGATCGGCAAAAGGTTTCAGCAGCTCTCTTGTTTCTTTACCATCTTTCATCACAGTTAGTTCTAATTCCTTTTGCCCTTTTTGCACTCCCATTAAGTCTGTTTTCAAGCTTGCCATTTCCTGCTTAAATTGTGCATGCTCAAGCTCTAATCCCTCGAGTCGAGGCAAAATATTATCATTGATGACCGCCTCATGCTCATATATCTTTTTCTCCAAAGCCATCTCCTCCATTTCTATGACCTCCCCCTTTATTACAAAAATAAAAAGACACGCCGAAGCCTGTCTTGATCACTAAATGGTTTTTACTGATATTCTCTTTCTAATAAGGCTTGGTGTACGATTAATGGTTGCTAACCATTCATAAATAAATTCACCTTCATTAAAGATATAATCATAATAGTAAGCCCCAATAGACGTCCTATTTTCAGTTTGTATCTCACGCTCATCAAGCTTATTATAACGATAATCATAAATAATCAGTTTTATAGTTTCAGGATCAACATTCTCCCCATCCCAATCTTTAAATTCGGCCGCCAATCTAACGGTATTACCTGCCTGGTATGTGGTCAAACTCACTCACCTCAATTATCCTGGTAGTTTCACGAGATTGGACTTCGCGAGACTGACTTGATAATACAATTCCTCGTGCTTCTTCAGAGAGAGAAATGCTGCGATATACCTCCTCAGAGCGTACCATTCGCTGAAAATCATTAATTGTAATGTCTAACTTTATCGCACTTACTACATTTACATAGTAAATAGCTGTATTAGACAGATTGTTCACTTCATCCATTAAACGGGCATACATGGTCGCAATCCCAGGGACGAACAAACTGAAATAAACGACTCCTACAAACTTATTCGTTTGATAACTGAAAATCACATCGTGACGGGTACCAGCTGCATCAATGAAATAAATATCCTGATAATCGGCCAAGGTTTCATTTGCTTCAATTATTATGGTTTCGGGATAAAGATTGGTTGCATAGGAAGGGCCGAAAGCTTCAATGACAGGTCCCGTCGTATCTAATTCTAATATGAAACTAGCTCCCATACGCTGACCATTCTCCTAATGCATTAGCTGCGTAAACATTTATTTGATACTCTCCATCCTGCTGCAGTTCCGTATAATCGACTTCAAATTGAATCTCCGTATTGGCAGCAACACTATAATTGTCAGGGTAAAAAGAAGTGCTTGGGTAAAGAGAAGAGGAAGGGAATGGACCTCCTCCACTCCCAACTAACAGGCCGCTTCCCGGAAACATCCCGCCGGCTCGGGCTTCCCACGCAATAATCGCTTGATTTACTTTAAATTTCACTATGCTTTGTGTCGCCCCCGACTCATCGCTGATTTTCGTTCTGCTTATCGATGTAATGGTGACGATTGGTGCGGCCATTCATCACGCCCCCTTACACGCTCCAGTTTCCGGCAGCATCCTTAACGAATACTTTAATAACCTTCGCCCCGTCACCGGCGCTTGCCGCTTTCAAGTCGCTTGCATCAATCGTACAGTTGATAGCCGTACTTGCGGCATAGTTGCCAGCCGTACCGCTCATATTCGTTGACCCGTTGGTTGTTCCAATTTGTGTACCTGTGTTTTCAGCGCTTCCGCTTGATGAAACAACTTTTACTTTATACTCAACAAACGCAGAATCCACAGTGAAACTAAATGAAGCAGCATCTTTTCCGGAAACCTCGGAAATCTTGGCAACGTCCGGACCAGAAATGGTCACAACCGGGCGCGTGGTATCTAAGTTAATGCTATCGCTCGCCTGGGCGCTTTCATTGAAAACATCATCCCGAATTTTGACGTTAATCGTTTTGGCTCCATCACCGGCAGATAATTTCACTTGTTTAGATGTGGAGAACGTGATCCAGGAACTCGCGGCCTCTGTCGCTTGTACATTGGTATCATAAGCAGTATCAACATCGCCCCATATTTTCATTTGGTAACCTGTTGTTGCTCCATCAGATGTTCCAATTGCCAAATCGACTAATTGAGCTGTTGCATAAGTAGCTCCTGCGTTTATGGATAGACTGGGATTAGCTGGGCCGGTCGTATCCAATGTGAGCGTAAAATAACTAGGCATACTGTTCACCCTTTCCTTAATTTAGGCATAAAAAAAGAACCTACGCTGTGTACGGTTCGTCTGTTATAAATATTAAATTGCTTGCGGTGTAGCCAGAATTGCGTCTTTTTCATCAGTCGTAATGTAACCTAAATTATAAGCATTATTTACATACGTTTGGTCTTTTCCCATAATCCACATATTTAAAATAAACGGGTATAGTCTGCTCATCTATATCATCCTTTCTATAATCCTAATAAAAAATTAACTGTTTCTTCTAAGGATTTGATTCGTTCTGCATCTGTTGGTGGTTGCGGTGGTTCCGGTTCCTCTGTATGAATAACAGGTAAATCTTCTTCTTTATATAAACCAAAAAGTCTTGGCGGGATGCCTTCCGCAATTTCGGGAACGGCGTTTTCCTCTGCCATTTGTTGAAATTCTTCGATTTTACCAGAAGGGACAATTAAAATTTTTCTCATGTTTTCACCCCTTAGAATAATTTAATTTTCCTTACACTGCCCACTGTTCCTGCCACTCCATTCCCTGTTGAACTGTACGCCGTACCGCCAGCTCCGCCGCTTACGTTTGGTTCGTTCCCTGTGAATGTGTTGTGTACAAGCAGAACGAAACCGCCGCCGCCACCACCGCCGCCACCAGACCAATAACTTGCGTTCATAACGCCGTTACCACCGTTGCCGCCTTTCGCTTCGATGGAGCCGGAATTTATTATATTCCG
Organism: Bacillus songklensis; assembly: GCF_042649685.1. Lineage (NCBI taxonomy): Bacteria > Bacillati > Bacillota > Bacilli > Caryophanales > Bacillaceae > Bacillus > Bacillus songklensis. The sequence continues at coordinate 17,680 of NZ_JBHRZT010000043.1, forward strand.
GGCGTATATTAAGACGCGTCCACCGCCAACACCACCAGACCCACCCGAATAATACGGGTTACTATTATAAGTGCCTCCTGCTCCGCCGCCGCCACCTTGAGGGCTAATGTTATAAAGATTGTGGATTAATTCAAATGATTGCAATGCCGCCACTGTATAACTGGCGGCCCCGCCTGTTTTTACAGTAGCATCATAAACCGACCTACCACCGTTACCACCATTCCCGCCAAATCCGGGGGATGTGCCACCACCATTACTTGTAGAACCTCCCCCACTCCCTCCACCATTGTTGCTATACTGCGTATAAGTGTCTGTACTGCTCCCATTCGTTCCGTTCGGGCCGTTCGCTTCGATAATCCCGTTATTGGTCAATGTACCACGAACAAAAATTTTGTATCCATTTGTTGACAGTTTAATGCCGCTGTTTATGGTTAAATTCTCATAATACATATCCCTTGTAAGGTTTGTATTAGCTGAAATCGTTACGTTTCCGTCCATCCCGTTCCCAAATAGGAAATTTACACTGTTACGGGAAAATTCAAACGCATCCTCCACCCCTTGCCCCATCTTATTGAGTTCTTCGGCAGATAGGGCGGGTGCTTGACCATTAACAAATACCGTTTTTGTATATGATTCCGCCACAATTACAACCTCCCTACTACATCAGTACGAACAATGTTAATACTCTCTAATTCATCTTTGTCTCTGTCATAAAATACACGAGCTACTAAAATACCTGTGTTTATGTCACTTGTTGCGTCACTTCCCGCAAAAATGCCAATCTCCTTAATGTGAAAATTTCCTTGGTCGCTGTTAATATTCACAGTTCGTTTCACCCTGCCCGTACCATCTGTTTCAATCTTGGTAAAGCTTTTTCGCTCTACTTCATTTCCTAATCTCGTATTACTTGGAGCCAAAGGTAAAATGGTTCCATCGTCTTTACCTAACCCAATATATTTAATCTGTAAATCTAACGGCGTGGCGCTCATGGTGGCATCTCTGACCAAATTAAGCCATGCGTCTGTAATAAGATTGGGGAACTTCACAATCTCAGGTTCTTGCCCTTTTCGCATGATCTGCACCTCAAAAGTTCCCATCCAACCTGCTAAACCATTTGATTCCATTTCCTCACCTCTAACAAGGTATAAAAGTATTTGAAGGGTAAACATCGTACCCAGGGAACTTACAAGCAAACGGCTTATAGCTCATTTCCTCAGCGAATCCAACACGCTCCAGCTGCGTTGCAAGACGGATTAATACTTCATTTTCGCGAATAACGTATGTCTTTTGACTTCGGGCCAGCTGCTTGAAGAAGTTCTCCCAGCCGCCTACGTCATCGCCATCCACGCATTCGATCGAATATAAGATGAAGTCATCATTGAATGGTTTGATTTCAACGGATGTGATCAAAAACTCATCATTTACGTCATAATCAGGACGGTTAATCGGCAGCAATTGCCCTGCCTGCAGCCCTTTTTTGACGGTGTCAAACCTTATCCTTGTATTGATTTTTGCGTACTTCTGAAGCTTACTGTTAGCAAACTCTAAAGCTAAATCACTATCATCGATATTTTCATTTTCCTCTACATCTTCGTAAAGGCCTGTATCGCCTGTTCTAGCTTTCATTTCTTCAATAGCCTCTGCATCCTCTGCCACGACGATAATCGGGTAAAAACCGTAATATTCAACCCTCAAAATATCTGTAGAGGAAAGAGGTGTTGCATTCTCATCTTGAGTGATTTCTTTTTCATTTTTGGACCAATAGAACGCTTTGTTTTTATCAACTTGCCTAATCCCTACGGTTTGCTCTACTTCATTTAAGAAAACAACTGGTCGCTGTGCGATTTTATAACCCACCGGGAATGTGCGCTTGGATCCATCGCCTTTCATGCTCTCCGTCTGCAAATCGGTAATGTCTTGCCCGGCCCTTAGATACTGCCGGTTTCGGTACTCACTCAAATCTGTTTCGACTTCAAAGTTTTGTGTCGGGGAATGCTCAGGGGTAATGCTCCAAGGCGCTTTAAATTCGTCGCGCGCTACATAGTGCAGCACTTTATCCGACGTGACCCACCAAACAGCGCCTGAAAGCTCACAGATTTCGTCAAATGCCTGACTTGCCTTGACATAGTTAAACACAGCCTTTCGTATGTGCGTGCCGGCTGTTGTCTCTAATACGTATCGTATTTCCTTTATAGCAGGTGTTTTAGTGGTATCGGATGTCTTGAGTACCGTCTTTACATCTACACCCACAGCACCATTTACAGAGCGCCTAATTACATTGTCAGCTGCTAATTCCCATGTTTCCTGATCATCCAAGCTATAATAAAATTCAACACTTGTTCCTGCTGGTGTTTCCCCATCCCATTCAATACGAATGGTTTTAATCGCGTCAGAAGTGCTGGTGATCTTGGGGGCTATTCGCTCTCCTTGTGAGGGATAAACAAGCCCCTCCCACTCTTCAAACACAATTTGATCAACTAGAGCGCGGTCATATCCACGGTCAACCGATTTATCTTTGTCATAAATAAAGGTGATTTTATAACTACCAGGATCTAATGTTTTTGAAAAATATCGCCATGTTTCATCAATACCAGATGCTTTTAAAAGTAATGTTTGTACATCATCTTTGGTCGCCCAAACTTCGAAAAAGTCCTCGTTTTTCTCCGAACTTACCCAATAAAAAAACGATAGTTTACCTATCGCTCCTTCTCTAACCGTAATATCGAAATCAGACATTGAACTTTCTCTATGATCGATTGAATCACTTCTGAACCCATAGGTTCCTTGATAAGCACGAAAAGAGCTGCGTTCCCATGTTCCGTTAAAATTAAAGTTATACGTAATATCCTCAAAATCCTCAACGACCCGGCTTATAGGCGGGTTGTCACTGATGTTTTCCAGTGTCATCGTTCCGCCATCATCTATTTCAACTCCAGATAAAACACCGGACATAAAATCTGCTTTCGTGGTTTCAATCTTTGTTTCTGTTGTGGCATCCCCTGAATTGGAGGCAATAACACCGAGTTTAATCCCATCTTCTTTCAAATAGCGTTCATGAATATCTTTCACAATATCATGATCTACCCAATCTACATAGGTTTCCGCTACTATCCTACGATTAGCAATATCCGTATTATCGACTAATTGGACTTGTATGACTGATAAGCCGCGGTATGACTTGATTTTAGGTTTTTTAGCAAAGCCGCCGAAAATATGCGAACCTTCTACATCGTAAATATCGACTTTCGCGCCGCTCTTAATAGCTAACCCATTTTCTCTTATAAATTTAATGCTGCCTGTAGAACGTTTCCCGGTATCGTCATTAAGTGACAGGGAGTTTAGTACATATCTGGCTTCAACGCCATTTATAAAAGCTTTCAAGTTATCACCGCCCCACACGTAACACAATCTCTTCTGCAACTGGATCCACTAATTTACTTCCAAGTGTTTCTCCATCCACATCAAATGTAATATAAATTGGTCTACCTGCCACCGCTGCACCTGATGCACTATTAACGGCTGGAATTGTAGCCTGTGTCATTTGATTGGTCGCCTGGATTACGGCTCCCATTTGAGCCTTCATTCCTTCCGCTAACCCTAATGGAATCCATTGACCCAGTTCTTTCATTACACGGGATGGAGAATGAATATCCAAGGCTTTTTGAATCGTTCTTCTGATTTCATCGGCCATGGCCCTTGCCTGATCCATCAATGGACCGACCATCTCGTCCATACCCTTCATTAAACCTTCTACAGCGTTACGGCCGATTTCAGGTAATGTAGAAGACAGAGCATCAAACTCTGCTTCCGTTCCATGACGGATGTCTTGTGCCGTCACGACAAACTCATTCTTAAGCTCTTCCAGCTGTTCAGCTGAACGAGTGTGCAGCTCCTGAATCTGCTGATCCGTGTCCTTACGTAATCCTGCTAATTCTGTAGCGGCCTGCGTTCGCGCTAATTGATTTTTTGCTTGCCATAAGGATTGATACTTTGAAAGTTGTTCATCTGATAGTTTAACAAGGGCAGCAAGTTCTTGGCCGGCCTTCGGTCCCATATCCTGTAATTCTTTCAATAATCCCTCATCAATACCACGATTGGCTAACTCTTGGACATTCTTCGTCCAATCTTCCAAGTAGCTCACTTGGTCTTCAAGATTGTTTAGAAGATCTGTTCCGACAACGTCCTTATCTAACTTAATTTCATCAAAGATACCGGCAAATCCCTGAATAGATTTAACCCTTTGCTCAACCGCCTGATCATATGCCTCATTTAAACGCTGCTCTTCCTTAGCAACGTTATCGTTAACTTCTTTAACCTTCGCTAAGTAATCATCACTTGCTTTTTTTAGTTGATCGTAAATCGCTTTACGGACATTGGCCGCTTGCTGTTCGGCTTCCAAGCGTTTATTTGAGCCCTCTGCATATCGTGAAGCAACCTGTTCCCAGGCTTGTAATTCTTGTGTGAGGGAAAGCTGATTCAATCTTTTTCGTTCCTCAATCCAAGCTTTCTCATCATTGAAGATATCTTGATCAATAGCTCTTTTGGCATCACGTAACTTCAATTGAGCCTTTCGCTTCTCATCAGCATTAAGAATAAATTTTCTTGTGACAAAATCCCAGACAGCTACTTCATTTTTTGCGCTAATATTCTCTAGCTCTTTCTGCTTAGAAAGCCATTGTTCAACCGCCTGATAACGCTCCTTAGCTCCCAATTTGGCTATCTTCGTTATCTCACCAAATTGCCATTGACTTAGCTTGATTTTATCGCGTAAATCAGGAACGGCTACTTTTGCTAAATCCTCTGATGAATCTTTCACGGCATTTTCGTGTTGAGAGATCCCCGCAGCCAATCCAAGTGACACCCACTTACCGACTTCCATCATTACGCGGGATGGAGAGTGAATCCCCAGCATTTTTTTAGCCCACTCCGGAATTTTAGAAGCAATTTCTTCTATTTTGGATTGCACGGAGCCCATTAAAGAACCAATTCCATTGACTAATCCTTGAATAATATTCCTACCAATAGAAGTTAGGTTGACTCCTTCTAAAAAAGCCTTGGCCTTATTCCACCCTTCTTGGACCTTCCCTTTTACTTCACTCATTTTTGAGGCAACAGCCGAAACTAAGGCCTGAAATTTACTCTGAGCAGTGCTCTTTATTCCTTCTACAAGATTACTTGTCAGTGTTCTGGCAGAAGACCACATTTCCGAAATTTTATTTCGTGTTGCAGCTAATTTTTCACTAACCGTACTTCTTAAAGCCTCAAATTTTTGACTTGCCGCACTTCTAATTCCCTCTACCAAATTCGAAGTAATGGTTCTGGCTGCCGTCCAGGTTTCTTGAACTTTATTTTTGGCAGCTGTGAGTTTTTCAGAAACCGTTGCCTTCAACGCTTCAAATTTAGTGCTGGCTGTAACACGTATACTCTCCACAAGATTCCCTGTTGAGGTCTTGGCCTGAGTCCAAATCTCGGAAATTTTATTCTTTGCCGCTGTCATTTTTTCAGAAACAGCTGTTTTCAATTCTTCGAATTTAGCCGCAACATTATTTTTGAGATCAGCAGCCTTTGCCATGATTTCATCCCAGTTCTTATAAAGCAGCACACCTGCTGCCACCAATCCCGCTATAACAGCTACAACTATACCAATCGGTGCGGCAATCGCTCCTATACTTAAACCTAATACCCCGGCAAGACTTGCAATGGCAGTGAAGATAGGAGCTAAAGCCATACACGCACCCAGTAAAACCCCAATAGCTGTCACAACAGCTGTAATAGTAGCAGCTAAGGTGGGATTATTCGATACCCATTCAGCTATCTTGGAGACAAAGGAAGCAATGACCAATAATAATGGTTCTAAGGCTGTTTTTATGTTGGTGAATGCTTGTTGCAGTTGAGTAGCAGCATCTGCATTTATCATACTAACTGAATTGTTTACATCGTCTACCCCAGCTTTTAAATCCGCAGTCCCTTGTTCAGCTTTAAGGAGAGTATCCACTACTTTCATGCCTTGATCTTCCCACATGGTGCCAAACATTTGAGTTCCCAACTGATTCCTTACTGTTTCATCTTTTACGCCGGCTAACGCTTTAGTAACTTCCAACATGGCTAGTTGTCCGTCTTCTCCGCCTTTTGCGATAGTTTGTCCCCATGTTTGGAACTGCTTTGCAGATATATCGGTTTGCGATAGGATCCCCGTCAGTTCTTTTGAGAGTCCTGAGCCGAAGTCAGCCATTTGAATTCTTCCCTCTTTAATACCATCGAGGAGGTTGTCTATATTCCAGCTTTTAGCGTCTATTCCCGCCGCAAAAATATTTTGAATCTGTTCTGCATCGTAACCAGCCATTTTCAGTTGAGTTCCATACTCGGCAATAATATCTATTTCGCCAGGCGGAAACCCTACTTTTAATAGTGAATTTACTAACCCTAACGCTTCTTCATTAGTAATTCCGAGACTTGAAGCAATTTCGTTTGTTTCTTGAATTAACTCTGAAAAATCAATTTCTGAGAAAGTAGCCGAAATAGTAGCTGCTCCAGCAACGATAGCTGCGTTTGCCTCATCAGAAGCATCTTTATTTAATGCCCATTGTTTTCGAACACCTTCAAGAGCCGCCTCTTGATCACCGATATAGGACGTAGCAGTATTTATTGCATCTTTAACCGCTGCCTTTGACTCCTCCGGAACCTCCATTGAAATATTAATTTTAGTATTTAAGCTAGAAGTATCTAAAGCCGTCTGGACTGCTCCAGCGATACCACCACCCGCCACTAATGCACCTGCTACCCCCTCAAGCGCACCCTCCAAACCGCTGACTGACTCTTCGGCTGATTTGGCTTCTTTAGAAAGATCACCTAACTCTTTTTTTACGGATTTTAAAGAAGCCCCATCATCCACAGATGACAGAGCTTTTTTAAATTTATCTATATCAGCGCCGACACCCAGCGCTTCTTGTCCAATTTTACTTATTGCTGCTTCAAGCTGTTTGGATGAGGCGGTTCCGTTTTTTATAGCATTCGTGAGTGAACTTCCCAGTGAATTGGCGAAATCATCCACACTTTTGCCTGTTGCTTTAAAAAATGTTTCTAGCTGTTTAGTTGAATTTGCCGCTTTCTCCTGTTCAGCTTGCAAGTCTGATAGCTTATTTCTCAGGCCATCCAATGAACCTTGAGTGAATTCAATTTCACGGCGAAAAGCCCTATAGGTTTCCTCTGATATTTTCCCGGCCGCAAACTGCGCATCTACCTGCGCCTGAGCTGCCTTTAATTGATTTAATTTTTCCGATGTGACTGCTATCTGATCAGACAGCAGTTTTTGTTTCTGGGCAATCGCTTCGGTATTGCCGGGATTAAACTTTAATAGCCTTTCAACTTGCTTTAATTCTTGCTGTAAAGAGACAGATTGTTTATTAACATTCTTTAATGCCTTATCTAAACCGGTTGTCTCTCCGCCTATCTCAATTGTAATTCCTTTAATTCTCTTATCAGCCATGGTTTCACCTCACTTTTAGAAAGCATCAAAATCATTTTGTGTGGCTTGACGAACCTGATTTTGGGTGTTTGGATTCTGAAGATCTACAAACTCGTGTATATAGTCCAGGCACATACCGACGGTCATATCCTCTAAATCACTTTTAGTAAGTCCCCACTTATAACAAAGAGCAAGGAACGTTTCAGTAGAAAATTCTCTACTGCTATTCGTCCCTTGCCCTTTGTTTTTATCTATTTTTTTTTACCCTGAATCGTAGACATGATTAAATCCATTAACTCCGGGAGGATGTCTAGAAGTGGAAACTCCTCAAAATCATCTAGCCAAGTGATTGGATCAGAGATAGATGGATCGGCTGTTTTCGCCAGCGTCCAAGCAATGTTATAAAACACTTCAAAATCTAAATCGTTAATATTGCCGGAATCGATATTTTCTTTATCCAATTTGCCTAATGAATTTAATTTTATTATTTCAACAAGATAGTCTTTATGGAACTGAGCCTTGTATCGCAAAGGAGTTGCTGCGGTACTTTTAAATCGCACCTGCTTACCATCTATAACAATTGTTTTTTCCATACTCAATCACCCTTTATACTGTTGGAGTTTTTTCATAAACTTTTGTATACCATGCATCATAAACGGCAGCCGGTGTGGAGGCAGTTGTTTTTGTTTTAACCGCGCGATCTGTCTCACGAGGCGCAGCTACAAATGTCAGTTCATTAGCATTTGGCTCTGCTGTGTTTGTTTTTGTAGAAGATGCGATGGTAGGACGATTTGCTGTGCAATTGTAAAGAACATGACGGGTAGCTTTGACATCCCCATCGAACTCAAATAAGAGTGCAAAAGGCTTCCCTTTGCTAGACGACTTCTCTGTCAATACCATGTCAGTTGCGTCTTTTTCTTCACCCAGAGCATCTATAGCGAATTGTTCAGGAATATTCGCAAGAGAAACTGTACCGTCATATCCTTGATTGTTACTTGCTGAATAGTAAAGCATATCATCCGCATAAAATTCCGTCATATCTCCCCTTGGTTCAATGGATAGCTCAATTCCCCCTGGTAATGGAATAGGAGTTTCATAAGTGATAACGCCATTTGCAACTGTATAAGGTGCATAATGTACATTTTTAAGACCAAAAGTAACTTTATTTTCCGGCATATTAGATCAACCTCACTTCGTATATTTTTTGAAATAGTTTTTCAGATTCTATAAATGTCTCAGTAGAGTCATAGGGGATATTATTCTCATCTAGTACCGTTTCAAGCTTGCTTTCAGCAATTAAATCCTTCTTAGTCGTGTATAGTTCAATTTGAATGTTGTCGATTTTCTTATACACCTTGCCATCAGCCATGAAGTTTGATGAATAAGTGAACAGATAACAAATATAAGGTGGGGAAGGTACGGGATTGTTTTCCGTTGGCGTAAAATGTGAATACGTGACAGGATACCCCGTTTTATCAAGTATCTTTTTTAAATCAACTAATGTCATGATTTAATCGCCTTCTCTACACGTTCCTCAAATTCCTTAACCATCTGTTCTTCTACAGGACGAATATGAGGAATGCCAACCACTCTTCCACCTCCTGCTTTTGCATGGCCATGCTCAAGCAGATGAGTAAGCTGGTAATCCGTACGATTGTGAACAATGATATCTTGCCCTACCTTCTTCCGGGTCCAGCCTTTGGCATAACTTCCTGTTTCTTTAGGACTGGCTGCCTTTAATGCAGTAACGCCTGTTTTAGTCACATCTTCTTTTGCGTTTTCTAACTCTTCTTCTACCGAGGTGGTATATTGGGCAAGCTGCTTCGTTAGCTCTTTTGCAATATCGTCGATCCTAACCACCAGCTCTCACCTCACAATAAAGCTCTATCCTCTCATCCGACCTCTCATAGGTACGATAAACGGAATAAATATCATTTTCGTATTTCAATCTTGTTTCTTTTTGGTAGTCGAATAAATTAATGATTAAAACACAACTGGCTTTAATGCCGTTCTGGCCTGCCGAAAAAAACTCAGCCCGTGAGGCACTGTTTTTTTCACAAAAAACTTGCCTGCTGTAATCTTCAATTTCCTCTTTCTGACCAAGCTCATCTTCCACAGTGGTGACGACAGGGAAAAACAGAATGTCATTCACTTGTATAATCACCTGCCAGTGTTAAATGCTGCTTAAGCATGTCATAGGATTTTTGGAATCTCTCAGCCGTAACATTATCGGCTATAAAATGTGCTTTTGCGTAGGTTTTGATGGCACGCTTAATCAAAGCATCTTCATCATCATTTGCTTTTGCAGAAGAAAGGCCCGCCAAGATTAAATCTTGCCGGGCCTCATCTATTAGATCCGATATATCAGTATCTAATGCATCATGGGAAATCCTTAAAGCTGTTTTCACGTCAGCAAGCATACTTACTCACCTTCTTTTTGCAATTCCTTTTCAGCAACAGCTGCTTCATCTTTCCCTTGAACTTTTTCACCGTTTGAAAGCTCGTACCAGCCTCCCCCAGTGTGTTTAGGAAATTTTTCTTCACCTTTAACTTCCGCAGCATCCAGGTAGCCTTGCTTAACTAAAAAAGCGATCCTTTCAGCATTTTCATGCGTGTAAGAATCGCCTGTAATATATAGCTTTTCATTGTTTTCTTTGTCTCGGAAATTTTTAATAACCTTATGTGTAGCCATTAGAATCATCCCTTCCTTTAATTTTTAATGGATTAAACTGTTGGAGCCGAAGGTCCTAGGATAACAAATGCTTTATTGTCTCGTGGTCCGCCGTCAACGATAGCATAACCCATATAATCAGTCTTACGAGCCCGGACATGTTCTTCACGATACATAGTAATATCCTCATTGATGTTAGCTACATAACCAGCACTAAGGTTTCCAATAAGAATTTCTCCATCAGGAATTGCAGCATCCGGTTGTACTGGACGGCCAAAAATTCTTCCCACGCCTCCGGCAGTTACATCAGGGATGAAATAAGGACGGCCTTGTCCATCTTTTAAATTTGCAAGAGTGCTCCAAATTGTAGTGGAATTAGCATAGATTGTTGCACCATTAGCATATGAAGAATGAAGTTTCCCCATTGCTGCTGTAAGATTTTCATAAACAGGTGCATCTGTATACCCTATAAATTGAGGAGTGCCAGTTTCGGCCATAATAGCCCTTCTAATTCCGAGTGGTTCAGGTTTAAAAGTGTCCGATGCGCTTGGTTTACCTCTACCGTCATACACTGCATTACCCAGTGCGGCCCCCATACGAAGTCCGATTTCTTCTTGAATATAAGCTTCAAAGTCGGATACTGACATTTTACGCAATTTCCAGGTTACTTCAATTGCTTTCGCCAATTCACAACCTGTTAAGTTTAGTTCTCCAAATGCAAGTTGATCAGTTACGACAACTTCATCTTCATCATACCAACGACCGTTCGCTGAATTTCCTTCGGAACGTTTCATTGAAAGTTCGCCTTTTACGCGTAGTTTGCGTACAGCTGTCCACAAAGAAGATTCTTCTTCGGCCCGTTTCCAAATACCATCTGCCACTGTTTTAGGAATAAGAACCTGAGTATTTTCAGTAGTATGAAGGAAGTCTCTATATTCATTGTTTACTTTGTCAAAGAATTCTCTTTCCTCATCATCCAGCTTCATTCCCATCATGTCTTTGGCCCATGCAGAACGATATTCCTGGGTTTCAATGGCTGCATCCCATTTCAAGTCTCGAAGTTCAGGATTTTGAGAGCGCCCTTCTACAGGTTTTTCAATTGTACGAGTTTCAACTTGGCCAAGCTGAATGCCTTCCGCAAGCTTACGCTTTTCAATAATCTTTTCTTCTTCTTGCTGCAGCTGGCGAAGCTCTTCTTCAATCGCCTTTACATCTACTTCCTGATCACTTTCAAGCAAAGACCGGATTTCTTGTTTTCTTTTTAAAATTTCCTGTAAACGATTCATGAATTTTCCCCCTATAGGTAAGTTTGTAAAATTAATTGTTTGCGTAATTCTCTGTTTTGCAGATTCTCTTTTTCTTCTAAATAAGCTTTATATGGATCATCACTCCGAGCACTGACCTGGCTATCCGGATAAGCCGGGAAGCCCACAGGACTAATTTCAAATAAATCTGCCTGTGTAATAGTCCGGACGATATTATCCGGATCCGCCTCATCCCATTCCTGCTTCCGCATGCTGAAACCAAAAGAAACGCCGTCAACATCACCGCGTTTAATCGTTTCGTATGCGTCATTTCCAAGTGTAGTATTAGGTAAATCCAATTCAAAGCGCAGCCCAATGTCATCCTCATATAAACGCAGAGTGCCGTTCTTAGTCCTACCCAACACCTTTGATGTATCATGAGACCAAAGTGCACGCTGATCATCCTTATTAAGTGATTCAGTGAAAGCACCTTTCTTAAATTGCTCCCTGAACCTCGTCCAATACCCCATTTTGTGAGACTTCATTTCCCATTTAACCGCATAACCGGTAAGAGTACGCTGACCGTTCTCACTTTCACGCAATTCAATTGTGGATTGAGGTAATTCACGTTTCTCCGTCATCGGAGTCTGCATCTTCTTCGTCATCTGTTTCACCTCCTTTCGGTTCCCCTACTTGGTACTGATCAGCCTTTGCTGCATTGACAACATTTAATGTCTGGATATATTCGTCTCCACCTTCAATAGGAGAAAGATTAAAAATTTCCCTAGCTTCATTTTTGGAAAGAATACCAAGCGTCATCGTTTCTTTAATCAAACTAACCTTGGTTTTGGTAGAAGCATACTGAAGGCGATTTGCCTCAAAGATTATTTCATTACCAAATCCTTGTTCCCTGTCCGTGAAGAGTTTAGAAGTGAATTCTAAGCTCATTTGGATAGCTATAGGCTCCAGGACATTCTCGTAAAAAGCATTCCATTCATCCTCAGTGTAATTACTCATAATAATTTTTTTATTGACGTTGAAATACTTATGGACCTTTTCTTCAATTGTAGCCATTTGCTTATCATCAACCATTTTGGGATCATTCTTTAATTCCTGATATTCTGCCTTCGCATCCAGAGCCGCGATTCCGCCATTATTGGATACATCCATATAATCCTGAACAAAAGCATCACGCTGCTTCTTAATATCTTCTGGCTTCAACATGGAATTTGTAAATTTAATTAAACCACGCAAAAAAGCCGATGATTTCACAGCATTAGAAATGCCTTCATCGGTTGTATGAATTAGTTCCAGAGTAGGTAATAGTGCTTTCGCATTTGATTCACCAAATATATCGTTTTGGTTATAGAACTTCCTGAGATGGATGAAATCCGAATACGGTGCAGTAAGTTTTTGTCCATTAGGAAATTGGAATTTAACAAATAAAATGTCCTGGGCTTCTACTAACTCCATGCTTGACATATCGACCGGATAAAAGCCTACTACTTGATTGCTAAGAGGATCCCATTTGATATAAACAAATGCATTGTTGAAAAGTTCCCTCTGAGTAACGACTTTATAAATAAAATCATATGCACTCATAAACTCATTTGGCCGAACGGTTAAGAGCCTTTCTAATTGGCCATTCACATGGGAAATTTCTTTGTTTAATCTTCTTATGTGTTTGGGCTTTAATTTGGCTGCATTCGAGGCGATTACATGGATGGCACTCCTTACCACATCAGATGTGTAGGGATCCTCTCCAAAATGACTGAAAACAGGTGTGAACCCGTTCATAAATTTAAATTGAGTTTCGTTTGTCAACCGCTTAGGTTCTTTTCCAAAAATCCTGTCCCAAATGCTTCTCTTTTGCATTAATTCACCCCCTTTTAAGCAATAAAAAAACACCTCGTAGGCGTTTAGATAATGGCAGTATAGTCATTGTAATGATTCTGGAGGACAACGTAAGCAATGATTAAACTCACCGCTCCATCGATCCTCATTTTCTGGCTCAGACCTTTTACAGGACGGATATTTTCATTTTCGTCCGTCTTAATGGCTGTATTAGATAAACACCATTTAAGAACAGGATTATTATTGTAATTTACTTTCTTGGCCTTCAAGGCTGCTGCCAACAATTTCATTGGTTGAGACATCGTTTTTGCCCCTTGCCTTACCTCTTCCATTTCAAAACCAAAATCGATCATTTCTTTGGTCCAGTATTGAGAATTCCAACTATCGTAACCCAGCCACAATGGACGGATATCATAAACATTAATCATTTCCATATACCAGGCTGTTACTCGTGAGTAATCCACCTTGTGGCCTGGTGTGGCTTCCACATATCCTCTTTCAATCCAGATGTCATAAGGGATTTTATCTTCCTGGATTTTCTTCTCAATGAGTTCTTCCGGGATAAAATATTTCTGAAGAACATAAACCATGTCACTATCGGGCTTTTGAATAATTAAGGTGGCTGCTGTTAAATCAGTGGTGCTACTTAAATCCGTGCCGGCGACTGCATAACAGCCTCTCAGCTCTTCTATATCAAATGTTAAATCGTTGTTGATATCATCGAAAGAAAGCCATGATTCTGTGGAAGTCTCTCTGATATTAAAATCCTTGGTGAGCAAATTCTTTACAAGAAGAGGGTTAGCTTTTGCCTTATTTACTTTAGTAGCTAACTGATCCGTTTTCTTTATACTCCCTAATCCCGGATTGGCTTTTTTCCAACATTCCGGATTCAGCCACTCTTTCCGGTTGTCCAACTCATAAATAATTGGTAGATAACGATCATCTTTATAACCTTCTGGATCATCAAAACCATTCAGCAGCATTTCTGCCTCGTCGTATTTCATGTCATAAACCGATTCCCGGACGGTGCCGGCTGTCGTGATCATAAGGATGAGAGGCTGTTCCCTCGCCGATGTGCCATCCACAATAACATCATAAAGATTTTTATCCTTCCAAGCATGAATCTCATCTAAGGAGGCTCCATGGACGTTCAAACCGTCAAGTGTATCACTATCACTTCCTACCGGTTTAAATACACTATCGTTGAAGTCCGCATTCAGTTCTTTAACAAGCGCCTTTATCCTCTTGGAGAGCACGGGCGATTTTTTGACCATCCGTTTTGATTCCAACCAAACGATTTTTGCCTGTTGCTCCTTTGTTGCTACGGCATAAACTTCTGCTCCACCTTCCCCATCAGCCACTTGTAAATATAAGCAAATGCCAGATGATAAAGTGGACTTTCCATTTTTCCGAGCAACGACCAAAAAGACCTCTCGATATTTTCGAGTGCCGTCAATTTTATGAATGAAACCAAAAGTGGCCGCGATAAATGCTTTTTGCCAAAGCTCTAAATTAATAGGCTGGCCTGCCCATTTTCCTTTGCTGTGCTTGCAAAAGTTTTCAATGAATTCAATGGCATGATTGGCCCTTTTAGGGTCATACTCATATTCAGAATCCTTATCGTATACATCATTTGCAAGTTTTTTATAAATCCTTCTGACTTTGTTTCCAACAATCTCTTCTCCAGATTCAATACGGTTGTAATAATCAATGATAGGGTTATAAGTCATAGGATAATTCTTGCGCATCTTCATTTGTTCATCACGAATTCATCGAACCCGTCGCTTTCATCTTCCACAGTTAGGCCCTCTTTAGGGAGAAGACTAAACAGTTTTTCATATGCAGAGGTATAACGATTAATCATGGCGTTATAAGATTTTTGAGCCGGATTTTCAACTATCATTTGCTGAGAGCCTTGTTTAAATAAATAAACGGGTCCCTTAGTCTTAATTGCATCCTCTAAGATCTGCAGCGTAATAGTCATAAAAGCAACTCGTTCAATCAGTCGTTGCGCCACCTGTCGTTTATCTTCCTGTAAATATTTAAAAATATGGTCATATCTCTTTATCTCTTCCTCAATCAACTCATCTTGTTTTTTCTTACTCAATTTCGCCATAAAATAGATACCCCCCCTCATACGAAAATGGCCTGTGTATTTTTCGAAGCTCCCCCATCGGTCCCTAAATGCTTTGTATTGAATTTTAAGACTGGGGGGTTATATCGATATTAAATTTCCGTTTTCGTCAAACCTCAGTCCATTTCTGACCACTTCCGACTTACCATGATGCTCCTGGTTATGACAGGTCTGACACAATAATTCAAGGTTCTTAGGATTCAATGTGATTGATGGATCATTAATGTTCTCAGGACTGATGTAGATCTTATGATGAACAATCAAGCCAGGATCACTGCATCGCTCACACAATCCATGCTGACTGAGGAAGTAAGCATCACGGCATTTACGCCAGGCTGCTGACTTATAGAACTTCCTCGCATAGTCCTTCATTCATTTTCCTCCAAATAAAAAGACCACTAGCTAGTGCTAGTGATCTTCAATCTAATTCATCAATTTTTAATGCCATGTTGTAGTAATATGATGTAGGTCTTCCAAGAGTTTTGAAATCGAACCTTCGGTAAAACTCTACTGAGCTATCCAACGCTTCAATTGTAATAAAGCTACACCCACTGATCTTTGAAGTTTGATGGCAAAGATCGATAGCCGAAAGCATAATAGTAGTTCCATTCCCCTGGCCTCTATATCTTTCATCTACACCAAGATAGTGAATTCTGATAGCCGGATAAAAATCTGCGGATATTAAATCCCAGTTTAGTTTTTTTCTTTTGTCTCTCCCAATCCTTTGCAACATATCATTAAATACAGTAAAATACCCGACCAAGTTTTGATTACCATCAAAAAATAATCGGGTTATCGCCATATTATATCTTTGTAATGATAATGCTTCTTCTTTTAAAAAGGTTTCAACGGAAGACTCATCACCACATTTAAAGGTCTGTATAACCTCGTAATGATCTTCAGTTAATAAATCTTCCCTTAGGTCATCTCTGATATTGACTGACTGTCCTAAGTCGAACAATGATGTTACTCCTTATTTTTCATCTTTCTATATTGGGCAAGCATACTTTTAACACTAAGCCCTTCTTTATTAGAAGGATTTTTACCTCCTGCCCAATTTGCAAAACGTTGCTCTTCTGCTTCGTTATTGAACTCCACACGCATCGGTCTGATCGGTTTCACCATTGTAGCCATAACGTTTTCCTCCCCTGTTTTACGCTGCATTAATGTCACACCCTTTACAAAATCCTATGGTAACATTATGCCTAGTATGAATTGATTCATACTTTTCTCTCTCTGTTTTAAGAAGAATTTACTCTTCACCTTTTTATTCCCCTGAAGGGATTGGGTTAAACACAATAACTTATAATAGCTACTCAGTAGCTATTATAAGTTATAACATATGTTATACATTAATTGTTAAAATTCCTTCTTGTTTTTTTATTTTTTTTATAAAATTTGAAAACATTCATAGGCTAACGGGATAGAAGCTCGTTTTGCTATCGTTACACCATAGACGCATAATAAAAACCGTCCAAAAGGACGACTGCGCGCGTTCTGTGATGGAATCGAACCACATCTAATGCGTATCAGTCATTCGCTTTGCCAATTAAGCTACACAGAACATAATAAAACGCCACATTCAAATGAACGTGACGTCCGTAAAAGAAGAAAAATAATCATCTGACTTGTGTTTCCGCACAGAGTCTATTCGTGAGTAATAAATAATCAGTGAAAAGAATTATGCTGCCATTACATTGTTCTCACCTCCAATAAAAAAGCACTCCCAAAGGAATGCTTTTACTAACTAAATACTGTATTCTTCTGCTTGTGCATCTTGGAACTCTTCAAACTCTTTAGATGCCTTCAAGGAACCCAATAAAAATTGATAGAAACTATAGTTTGTTCTAGTATCCAATGCCTTGAATCTTTCTTTAGCTTTTTCTGTAACTACAGATCCTTTTTGATAATTTTCCAAATAAAGCATTGCTTTTGATGCCCATGTCTCAAATCTTACTGACTTAAAAAACTTTCTTCCCATATTTTCTTGGACATCAGATACTAAAGATTCCCCTTCTTTAATCAGATTGTCAATCATTCCAACCCCTCCTTTCGTCCTATTAATTATACAACAAAAGGAGATATTTTCCTGCATTATTCTACCCAACAAAAAATCGCCCTTCAAATGAAGAACGCTCAATGTCTTGCTTATCGTCTTATCGCTTAATACCATATTAACACCCTTAAAACCTAATGCTCATTCTTTATTCTTTCAAAATTCTTTTATTTGTCTTTCATACCAAAAAAATGAAAAAGGCACCTACATAACGGGTGCCTCCTCATCTTTATAAACAACAAGTTGCAAACTGAATGCTAATTTATAAAATGCTTTCTCACGAATCCTGTAATAAGTCGTTTCACTAACGCCCATTTCATTATAAACATCGTAATCATACACATCCTCATGAGTCATGTAGCTCTTAGTGATCAGCTCACGTTCCCTCATGCTCAATCGATTCACAGCTCTATGAGTACGTTCTATGAATGCATCACGTTTTCGTTCAAAGTCAACTCTCTCAATCGCAATACTCTCAGTGGTAGAATGGAATGCATTTGTATTACTTGGTGGAACCAATGAGTAAGTTTGTGTAATCTTAGGCAGCAACTCATCTGGAACGGTCAACATATACATGCGATACTTCGCAAAATGCTTTTCCACTTTGGATTTTGTCTCTTCCCCATCTGTATCACGAAGTAATGATAATTGTTTACCCACCAAGATCCCTCCCTATGCTATAATCCTTTTAGCAGAAGTTTATCGCCGGGAGAAATCCTGGCTTTTTTTATTTGATTAAAATTCCACATTTACAGTTACTTTCATCGGTATTTCTTGGGATAAGATAACATCATGATGTCCATTACGATATAACTCTTTTACAAGATCCTTTGCTTCATCTAACGTTTCAAATTTTTGAACAGAAAATCCTCCGAATAACGGTGCTTTGAATGTTACTAAGTACATTCCGACTCCCCCCTAATAAACTGATTTATCTTTTTTCTTTCTTCTTTCCCCGTATTTATGAATGTCATCGAAAGCCTTTTTCTTCTTGCGTTTTTCTGCAGGCTTGATCGGATGCTTTTTAATATAAGCCAATCGTTCTTCCTCAGTCATTCGCCAAACAGTTACTTCTCCAGACATACTCACTATCTCCACTCCCTGTTTATGAAATTATAATTTTATGGATAAATTTAACTTTCATATTTCCTCTCCGATATAACTAATGGAGGAGAGTTACAATGTTTAATGTAGACAACAATATTGTTACCGGATTAGCTTTATCGTTAGGTTCACTTATCATATTGATTTTATTGTTTTGCTTAGTTCCAGCCTTAATCCTCGATCGTATGGGAGCATCTAAAAAAATAATCGATAGCACTATTGGCTTATTCGGTCTTTTAGGATTTGCTTGTTGGATTTATGCCATGTTTTACTTAAATTTATCTGAACTATTTATTTGAGAGCACTTCTAATTGCTCTTTTTATTTTGAAAACAGAAATTATTTCAAGATACCTGCACGTACGAAGATGTTACGGAACGCCCTATTCACCCGTTTTTCCTCTTCCTGTTTTCGCTTTTTTCGATCAGCTATGTCATCGTGTCCACAGACCGGACACAGGTGGAGAATTCTTAGCTGAAACCAATGATTACATTTCTTGCAATGGTACCCCTTCATTTCCCTACCTTCTTTCCTAACCTCTTATTTTCGGAATAACATCTCCACCGAATTTTTTACACTGGCTGCCGACTCTTGTTGAACATTTTCTAAAAAGAGGACAGCGCGTTCGACACGCCATCCAATCATCTTCTTTTTTCATCCAATCCGGACGATCATCAACAATAACGACCTGATTACCAATCATTACTGCACGCTTTCTTCCGGCTCTTTTTCTTCTTCTGGTTGTTCCACATCATCCATAGACAATTGATTAGGATCCACGCTCACAGTTCCGTCTTTTCCCACTTTATACTCAATACCTTCATGTTCGTCTTCGTCATAAAACTCTTCTATGCTCATTTGAGATTCCACGATGTTTAGCGTCACATCAGAGCCTGCTTTTTTGTAAAAATTAAATGACTGTTCCGCAGAGGTATCACCTTTAACGATAAATTCCAAAGTTGTCTTTTTACTATCCTTAGTTGTTTTACTAAATTCGCAAGTAAGCTTCTGATCTACACCCTCAATCTCCAACTCTACTACTTCACGAGTCATTTGGTTAAGCTCTTGTTTCTTTTCATCCTCGCCTTTCACATAAAATTGAACGAGTTCTTTTTTGCTATCCTTTGTCTGCTTATTAAAATGCGCTTTTACAGTTACTTGCATTTCACTTCACTCCTTCTAATATTGTTTTTATGACTTCCAACTGGTGAGAAGGCGCTTTGACTGCTCCTGTCTCCTGTGCTAAAAAGCATAGCGCTGAAATTTTAGCGATAATAAATGCATCCACCACGTTATCGCTCTTGTGTACAAATCCAAAATGATTTTCGACTGCTGCCATCACTGCTTTTTTCTTGTCTTTGCCAGTGAGGCGTTTTTTACTGCCTTTTTCACCAACCCAACCTGTTACATTCACAAATTTCTTTACTGCATTAGGTGCTACTTCGTAGTAAGGTAATTTACGCTTGTAGAGCTCATTTCTTATCCCGTGATGCAATCCGCCGGCAAACATAGCTTTTTGGGTGTCATAAGGGAAACCCTCTATACAAATGACATCACCTGGTTTCAGATGAGCAACTACCTCGTTAATGAGAGTGACCATGCGTTTTGGATCCTCAGAGCCAACACCGGTTAATTCCTTTGCTCGAAGTACCTCTCCATGCTCGTCCAATGCAACAAACCCTATTTTTGTTGATGGGTCAATTCCAACAAATCTCAACTGATCAGCACCTGCCTTAACACTTTAGCTGCATATTTTAACCCTTGTTTTCTTCCGAGAAAATAAGCTTCACTGACATTGTGAATCGGTATTGTTTCTAACGTTTCGCGCTCTCCCTCAGCCTTCGTTTCAAAATCGTCTATGATTCTTTCAATCTCTTTGGGGTCAACTTTCATTCATAACCCTCTCTTCTTTCACTTGTTCAGCGATTGCTACCGCAACAGCTGCTACGTGAATCAATTCTGTGTATAAATCATCGGCGTCCGATTCTTTCCCCCAACCTTTTTGAGCCTGCATCGCTTGAGCAACTTCTCCTACTTCTTCAACGAGGATCTGTAACCAGGTTCCCATATCATGTCTCTGTATGCTCTACTTTGCATCTTGCCTAGCTCGTTCACCACTAACCTCAAGTAAAACTTGAGTCTTAAGTTCGTTCATCCTTCCTTGCCCTCCGATTCAAAATACTCTTTGCCAAAATGCCGGACGATTAACTCCATTGTCTTCGGACCAATTCCTTTAACTTTTTCCAGTCCTTCAAACTTAGAGGCAAAAGTATATAAGGCTGTATGTTTACCATGCTCAAATCCGACCTTCTGTCCAGCAAGGAACCCTTCCTGTCTTGCTTTTTCAATGACCGGATTTTTCTTCTTACTCATACTGGTTCATTTCTTTCCCAAATTTACATTTCACTTCAATATGAGCAGTCTCAAGCTCTGTTAACGTTAGTTCATATAACTGTTTGCCTTCTGGTGTTTTAAAATATCCAAAATTCATCAACTGATTAATTAAATGCTTTTTACGATCTTCAACTGCTTGATGTAGAATTGCCATTTCTATCCCCCTTAACGTTCATTACATTTTTCCTTGATAAATCCAAAATCTTATTTTGCTCCTTCAGGTAAAGAAGCTCTACAACACCTGTTGGGCCATTCCGTTGTTTGGCAATATCGATTTCAAGGATGTTTTTCTTGTCTGAATCTTTGTTGTAATATTCATCTCGGTATAAGAAAGCGATAATATCCGCATCCTGTTCAATGCTTCCTGATTCACGAAGATCCGACATCATCGGACGCTTATTGGCTCGACTTTCAACACCGCGTGATAATTGAGCAAGCGTAATGACTGGATTTTTAAATTCTTTGGCCATTGCTTTAAGTGCTGCTGAAATCTCTGATACTTGTAAATGAGCATTTCCACTATGATCATGCTGCGGCCGAATCAGAGTAAGATAATCTATCAAAATAAGAAGCTTGCGACCAGGAAAATCTTTTTTCACTTGTCGTACTTGGGCGCGCATTTCGTTTACGGTTTGTCCTGGCTTATCGAAGATTTGAGGGTTTACCTTTGAAAGTAGCCCAATAGCTTGAACCCATCTTGTACGATCATCGTCATTAAAGTAATGGTACGGATTTTTCATCTTATTCCCGTCAATTCCACCCAACATGGACAACATACGTTTAATTAAACTATCTGCACTCATCTCAAGGGAAAAGATGACGGGAATAGCACCTTTTAAACCTGCATTGGCAGCAAGGTTGAGGAGGAAAGCTGTTTTTCCCATACTCGGACGAGCCCCGATAATAATTGAATCCTCATCTTGCCAACCGTCCGTCATATCATCAAGGTCCTTATATCCAGTTGGAATCCCCGACAACCCAACAGGAACCGGAATATCCGGTAGTTCATATAGATTAGCCAGCCGTGATGTTAAATCGAATCGTTCTCTTGTGCCGGTAACGTCAATTCGGTTTAATTGTTGAATAATGCCTTGAATGTCTATCTCATCACTTGGCATGCCTTCCTCAAAAGACTTTAATATGTTCTGAATAGCTCTCTGCTTCCACATTTTCATGATGACATCGGCGTAATATTCATAGTTGGCTGTACTTGGTACTGCATTAGTCAGTTTCATGAGGTATGTAACGCCGCCAACGTTTTCAATTTTTTCATTGCCAGCTATTTCAACCATAGCTACAAAGTCAATAGGTTTTTTCTTTTCAATGAGCTGCAGCATCCATTTGAAAATTTGACTGTTTCTCGGATCATAGAAGTGCTCCGGTTTTAAAGAAATTTCCTGCAAGATTGCTGGTTCAAGAAAAATACTCCCTAACAGCGTGCACTCTGCCTCAATGCTGTACTTCGTTTCCAAAGTTTGTTGCATAATATTCATCACCTCGCAATCTCCGCATTTTCTCTAAATGCTTATAATTAATGCGTGATTTCTCTGGTTCAACGTAAACTTCCGCAATAGTAGGTGCAAACTTACATTGCGACACATGTTTTTTTACTTTAGCTAGTGCCGGCTCATATTCAACAGGGCTCAGCTGCTCAATCCATATAGCGACGCGTTGTTGTGTTATTTCGAAATTCGGATAAGCTTCAGCAATATAGCGAAGAATGCTTAATACTTGCTTGCTTGTCATCAAAGTCACTCCGTTTCATACTTGCTTGCAATTTCATCTAATGCATCAAGGTTGCTTCTTTTCTTCTTGTCGTTGTGATAACGGTCCAGCACGCCCTTTTCTACATATTCAAACTTTGCTATATAGTCCAGTCGATGCTTTGGTTTATATTCATCGAATACCACATCGATCAAGGAAAGGATTTTGTCTAAAGGAATGTTATCTTCTATCAATCTATTAATAGACTCTTCATCTTTTTTAGATAAAACTAATCCCCTTGCTCTTCGCTGAATAAATTTATCTGCAATTTTTTGAAAAGCATCATGATTGTTCAAGCTCTTCTCCTCTTCTTCTTTTTTTATATCTTTTATATCTTTATTAGATAGGTCATATGTTGTCTTTCTCTCGGTCATATGTGACCTATCTCTCTTTTCAGATAGGTCATTTTTGGTCTGTCTCTTTTTGAATTTTTTAGAGTTTTTGACTCTATAAATTTCTCCATACGGCGCTCGCTTCGCTTCGATATACCCATGTTGTTTTAAACGTGCGATATTTCGTTTAACGGTACTTTCACTTATGCCGATTTCTGTTGCGATTTCCGATTGTTTTACCGGTCTACCACCAAGGACGATGCCCCAGGTTTCATCATCCTCCTCAATTTCTTTAGTGGTCTTTGAAATAAACCAGATGAATTCCCATAAGGCAGGACCAATCTTTTCTCTATGTTCTTTCGTGAGTAGACCTGAATATATAGGAAAATAGAAACTTTCGGGCATCGTATCACCTCGGCTTTCCTATTTCCTTTCACATATTGCAAAACCGTTCTTCATAGCCTTCACCCTATAATGTGGGTAACGTTTCATATACTCCAGGATTAAACGTTTTAAATGTGCTTTATCCTTCGCTTCTTTCCATATTCGTTTTGGAAGCAAAACAGGATATCCAACTTTATCTGTTGTGAGCATTATTCAATATTGAAATTCTCTTGATTGAAGACACTTGGCTTTTCTTCATCAGCAGGGACATCAATCACTTCAGCTTCGATGTATTCAACTTCCTGAGCTTCTTCTGTAATGTCCTTTACTTCCTTCGGTTCTTCATCCTCTGAATAGGCTTTCTGCATCTCAATGGAGAGAATCCCCCACTTAGAGAGCATTGCTTTAAGGACCGTCTTCATAGCCATTGCATCGTAATCATTTTTCCAACCAAAATCTGATTTAGAGAATTTCTTACGATGCTTTTCAACTTGATCCCTTGTCCAGTAGACTGTTTTTCGAAAACCATTCAGTAATTCAAAATAAGCAGCATATCCAATGATCACGTCAGATTGTCGAGCATCAAAATCAATTTCAATTTCTTCAGTCAGAGGGTTCCACTTCATTAACTCCCCTTCGTGTACTGGAGTAACATTGATAAAACGGTATTGAGATGTTCGCAACGCCAACTGAATGTATCCTTTGTAACCGAGCTGAAAGGATGCTGTATTTTTGTAGGGAACAATCCACGCATATCCTAAATTTTTATCAACCGGCAAATCCAGAGTCGCTGCCACCATAGCTGAGGAAATAACACTCATTGGTTCACACTTTTGAAGCATTTTCTCACTGTTGTACAAATTAACAATACTTGTCATAAACTGGACTGAGCGTTTATCAAGTACCTCTTCAAAGCGCTTTTTCACTGTTGGACTTGATAATAAAGCTTTTAATGAACTTGATTGTTGTGCTGGAGCACCAACGTTTTGTCTGCTTTGTAATTGATTTTTTAAAGATTGATTTGTCGCCATTCAAAGCCCTCCTAGTCTAATTGTTTTATAGAAAAGTAACGTGATACACTTTGCTTCACCACTTGTTGATACACGTCAGGAAATTTTTCTTTCAAAGCCTTGCTATCCACTCGACTTGATGCTCGAGGCTTCCATAAGACTTCATAACCATTTGCGAAACCAACCTCCGCATCCTTTAGTTCGTTTTTCATTTCATTTTCAAGCGCCTTTTTCTGCTGTTCGAGTTGAGAGATAGTAGTTTTAAGTGAGTTGTATTCTTCGATTTTTGATTTAAAATCCGCATTTAGTTCCATGGTTTTCTCTGGATTCGTTTCTTTATAGCGCTCTTTCAAAAACTGCTCAGCTGCAGATGAACCATCAATAGCCGGCGGTATATTTTGCATGACATGGTATTCCCAAAAGTGTTTCTCCTGTTCGATAATATATTGAATGAGCTCTTCATCTCGATTAACAGGCTTCCACTCAAATTTGTTGCCTCCCATTAGCACAGCAATGTAACCCTGTTGATAGCCAGTAACAGCCAGATAGTGCTGAACTTGTACTAGGTAAGGACCAGGTACTTCGTCACCTTCCCATTCCTTTTTCTTGAATTCACTTGCCGTCTTACATTCAAGAACAGCTTTTTCACCAACTACTTCACGGTCAATGTTAGCTAGCATAAACGTATACTCAGGATGCTGAAGGATTCGATTACAGCGACGTACTTTTTTGTTGGTACGAAGGGAGAATTCTTTTGCAACTACATCCTCCATTTGATTGCCCCAATATGCTGCTTCACTTTGAATATCTTCCGAAATAAATTGGCCAGTTTTTTCAAGCCATAATTCAAAAGGTGTTTTCCATTTGTTAAGCCCCAGAATAACGGAGGCATCTGAACCGCCAATCCCTTTTGTACGTGCTTCCAACCATTCCTCACGGCTCATTTCAGCTGTTGAAGTAAATATTGAAGCTTGCATATATTCACTCTCCAATTGATTGTTTGAGGTGACTTATGTAAAATAAATCTAAGGTTTTTACATGAATTCACCTTTATTGAATGACTCGTGTTGCAGCACGGGTCATTCATTCTTCGCCGGCCACCTTTCTAATGGCACTTAAAACATCCACTAGATAGTCAATTGCATTGCTTTCAAGAATGACTTCACCGTTAATTTCTAAAATGTAATCGCCTTTCAAAATCTCATCTCCGCATGCATCGATACCTTCATGTCTATCCTCTTCTTGCGGATCCTGAATGCCATAGCCATTTTTCTCAACCATTTGATTCTCAATCGACATTTTTATTCACCAACATTCCTTTTTGCTGCAAAGCATAGATTTTACCCCCAACTGATTTCGGGCTTCTTTTAAGCTTACTGGCCATTTTAGCCAATGACATACGACCTTTGTTTTCGATTAAAAATCTCACCTCCTTATCTGTCCATCTCCGATTGACACCACCTTCTTGTCCACCAACCGGTCTTTTTGCTTCACTCTCAACCTTTACAACCTCTTCTTGTCTTTTTAAGGATCTAGATAATTCCAACAATCTTTGCCCCACCTGACATTTCGTATAGCAATATGGATTGTTGCTTCTGCTGAACTTCCTGGCTTTCGAACACGATTTACACTCTTTATCCAAAATGCTGATAATTTCTAAACGAACGGCCTTTCTTTCTTGCCGATTCAACTTTCTTTCTCACCTCCTTAAAGTGATTTAGGACACGGCTGCCGTCCTGGCAGCCTTTATAATCTCTGGAGCATTTCTGTATTGAAACTCTTGTCGAATATCATCTATTTGATTAGAGAAATCCAAGTAGAGTAATTGTTCAGCGCGTTTTCCCATCTCCATGAACACCCTAGACCGCCACGTTAGGGCTGTTACTACACAAATCATTTCCATTCCATCCAAAGTTGGAAAGTGAGCCTTTTGTATTTTTTTAAATGTCATTTCAAACAAGGGTTTTTGCGGGCTCTCTACGTTTTGTATATAGCTCTTCATGGCTGTTAAGACGATGCCGCGCTCTGCCATGTTGAAAAATAAACGTTGCTTCACTTTTCTCCATCCTTTCCGCTTTTTCGACTTGGTTCCTCAGCATTTTTCGCAATCTTTGTCAAAAAAAGTGCGCTTAACGAACATGTCGTTTTACGCTTTTGAAGTTGCTTCCTTTTTAACCTCTACTGTAATGTTTCCTATGCTTAAATCTGCAAACTTTATTTCCTTTCCATGCTTCCTTGATAAGATTTTTTCAATAATTGGCTTTAACTTCAGAACCTTTTCTTCTGTTAATTCAAACTCAGTAAGATTCATGTATTCTCACCTCAATACAACATATGCGCTTGGGCCGGTAGGACAATATATCTTTTTCCGAAATCTTCGTTCCTATTTAGGAACATCAATCTCAAAAAAATAGGCACTTGGTATCCCTAAGTGTTCTGCCATTAATCTCGCCTCTTGCAATGAGAAATCACCACCGGTACCATTCAATTTTTGATTAACGGCACTTTGGCTTTTTTTTAGCAATTCCCCCAATTCCTTTTGAGATATGCTGTTTTCAACCAAGAAAGCTTTAATTTTTCTATAAGGGTGGTGTCTGCGGGACGTATGTTCATTAATGTTAGCCATTTTTTCACCTCGCTTTTAGAGTTCCTAAATAGGAACAAATTTAGTATATGGTAACGAAGTTTAGATGTCAATAAAAGTTATTCCTTTAAAGGAACATTTTTTCTTGTTTTTGTTGCATGAAAGGAACTAACAAGATATTATATTAGATATAAATAACATTCAGGGAGCGAAATAAGTTAATGTACTCATTCGGTTCTATCTTAAAAAATTTGAGGACTTCTAAAAAACTTAGTATTGATCAGTTGGTAAAGCAAATAAATGAAAAGTATAATATGAAAATTAGTAAAAGTATGATTTCAAGATATGAAAATGATGAGGCTGAACCTAAAATGAACATGGTTCGTATATTTGCTGATTTTTTCGATGCTTCACCAGAATACATCATGGGACTTGAAGAATCTGATAAAAAATCAGTAAGTAAGAATAGTAAAGCCATCGAAACGATTGCAGCTCATTTAGACGAGAAAAATATTACCGATGAAAAAATGAAAAACATAATTAAATATATTGATTTTATCTTTCAAGATGAAGATTGATGGGGTGATATACGTTGCATTACGAGGCTTTACTAACAAAGTATTCACATATACCCGTTAAAGAAAAAAATCTTCAATACGGATTTAAAGGTCTATATAGAAACGGAAAAATCATTATAGAAAAACGTTTAGACACAGTTGAAAAGGGTTGTATTCTCGCAGAAGAAATAGGACATCATTTTAAAACCGTAGGTAATATTCTCGATCAAAGCAACGTGAATAATGTAAAACAAGAAAAAGTCGCAAGGCAATGGGCTCACAATGAACTCCTTCCCCCAGAGTGCTTTATTGATGCCTATCATCATGGCTGCACTAATCGTTTTGAAGTTGCTGAATTTTTAAATGTGACAGAAGATTTTTTGCAAGAAGCATTAGATCGGTATGTTGAGAAATATGGGGATTATATTTATTTCGGTAATATCATGATTCATCTTAATCCCCTAAATATATTCCATGAAAAAAGGTTTGGAATGTAAAGATGTTCTGAAGGAGTTTTTATTATGAAATGCATTGTTTATGTCAGGGTATCGACAGACGAACAAGCAAAACATGGCTATTCTATTGCTGCTCAACTTGAAAAATTAGAAGCCTACTGCATCTCCCAAGGATGGGAGTTAACAGAAAAATTTATTGATGAAGGTTATTCTGCGAAAGACCTAAACCGTCCACAATTTGAAAAAATGATAGACAGAATGAAACAAGGCAATACAGATATCTTATTAGTATATCGTTTAGACAGGTTAACCAGATCAGTTGTTGATTTATATGAAATATTAAAAGTTCTAGATGAAAATAATTGCATGTTTAAAAGCGCTACGGAAGTTTACGATACGACCAACGCAATGGGCAGGTTATTTATTACACTGGTGGCAGCAATTGCACAATGGGAAAGAGAAAATCTTGCAGAGCGTGTTAGATTGGGAATGGAAAAGAAAACAAAACTAGGAAAATGGAAAGGCGGCACTCCCCCCTACGGTTATAAAGTTGTTGATAAAAACTTAGTGATCAATGAGGATGAAGTTAATGTTGTTAAAACGGTTTTTGATTTAGCCAAAACACTCGGTTTTTATACGATAGCAAAGCAACTGACCAATCAGGGCTATTCCACAAGAAAAGGTGGGGACTGGCATGTCGATTCTGTCAGAGATATTGCAAATAACCCTATATATGCCGGCTATTTAACGTTTAATGAAAGCCTAAAGGATTATAAAAAGCCTCCAAGGGAACAAAATTTATATGAGGGACATCATGAGCGGATCATCTCGAGAGAAGAATTTTGGAGGCTGCAGGATATCCTAGATAAACGAAGGATCCATGGAGGGAAACGTGAAACAAGTAATTATTACTTTTCGTCCATTTTAAAATGCGCACGGTGTGGACATTCTATGTCAGGCCATAAGAGTGCCGGTAAAAAGACATACAGATGTTCAGGGAAGAAAGCAGGAAAGAACTGCTCCAGTCATATTATTCTGGAAGAAAACTTGACAAAAACTGTTTTTCGTTTATTTGATGAACTTGTAGGAAGCATAATTGGATCTACAAATGTTTCCGATTATCCAAGTGAAAAAGTATCTGGATTAGAAAGTGAATTAAAAAGTATTGATAAGCTTTTAAAAAAACAAAAAGCCATGTATGAAAATGACATCATTGATATTGATGAATTAATTTCTAAAACCACAAGCCTCCGAGAGAGAGAAAAAGAAATCAGCCGTGAATTAAAAGCTGTAAAACAAAGTACTAAACAAAACAATAAAGAAATCCAATTCATAGTAGAAAATATTGAATCATTGTGGACTCATGCAAATGATCATGAACGAAAACAAATGCTAACTACAATCTTTTCTCAGATTGTTATTGATACTAAGGATGAATATAAAAGAGGAACAGGTAAAGCCAGGGAGATTGTAATTGTATCAGTGAAATAGATTTATGTCTTTTGCGGGTGGAGGTACGCTTGTTCCGTGGGCACTCATTCCTGCAGCTGCCATTTGCGGTGTCGATCCATTCGAACTCGCACGCCGAAACTTGATTCCTGTCACAATCGGTTTAGTGGTTACAACCATTGTCGCTATGTTTCTTATGTAAGTCAGAGACATTTTCAACGAGATTAGGTTTCATAAAATTCAGGATTCATCTCTACCTCCAAACTTTACAGAAAAATACATTTTAGGGGGAGCTGACTCAAAAGCCTTCCGGGAAGGACAATAATCTATTAATGCAAGCTCCACATCAATCGTAGAACAAACGGTGAAAGGGAAATGGTCGCAAAACTTGGATGAAGCAACGAAACAAAAGGTTCAAGCAATCATGGATCAAACAAAAACTGAATTAGGTGAGCTTGGTGTCGATTTTCCCGCTAAAGGTGAAAGAAAAGACATGTTCGCAAAGCTGGATGACGCTACAAAACAAAAAGCCCAAGCCATTATGGATCAAATGAAAACTCAGTTAGCTGAGATTGGTGTCAATCTTCCAACTAGAGATCAAGGACATCCAACTAAAGCCGCAGAATAACCTGTATATTCTTAGTTAAAATGCATGGGTAACCAACCAAAGAAGCCCCGTAATTAAAAACACGGGGCTTCTTTGGTGTTAGTGTAAGAACATCTGTTACATAATGTTCCCGCAAAGCAATTCGGCTGATTCCAATTATGAGCATCGGCATGGTTAAAGTTGAGATTCCTACAATAGCCGGCTTTGAAGCTAACGGTCATACCACCTCTAACACCGGCATCCATTAAGATGAACAATCCACATTTTTCTTTATGAAAAAATCTTCCCCAATGTTATAATTATAAGAAATGTCTAAATTTTAGAAACAATGCCCAAAGTTCACTTTATTTACATTTTCAAACCCATATTACAAGGAGGTTTATGAAATGCTCTCCCCTTTTTTGAAAGCCCTTGAACAAAAATATGATCAGATGGTGGAAACAAGACGCTATCTCCATCAATATCCGGAACTTTCCTTTAAAGAGTACCAAACCGCTGCGTACATCCGTTCTTTTTATGAAAAACTCGGAATCAAAGTGCGGGCCAATGTTGGCGGAAACGGCTTAGTCGCTTTTATCGAAGGGGGCAAACCGGGAAAAACGGTAGCGCTGCGTGCCGATTTTGATGCTCTTCCAATTCAAGACGAGAAGGAAGTTCCTTATAAATCAACCGTTCCCGGTGTCATGCATGCATGCGGACATGATGGGCATACCTCGATACTTTTAGCACTTGCAGAAACTTTCCATGAAATGAGGGAACATCTTCACGGCAACATTGTACTGATCCATCAACACGCAGAAGAATATGCCCCCGGCGGCGCAAAAAGCATGATCGAAGATGGGTGTCTTGAAGGAGTGGATGTGATTTTTGGAACACATTTATGGGCAACAGAGCCTACCGGCGTGATTCAATACCGGGTCGGCCCAATCATGGCCGCTGCCGATCGCTTCGAAATCACCATTAAAGGCTCCGGCGGACATGGAGCCCAGCCCCATAAAACGAAAGACTCCATCGTCATTGCTTCGCAGCTTGTGATGAACTTACAGCAAATCGTCAGCCGCCGCGTCAATCCAATCGATTCAGCCGTTGTCACTGTAGGATCGTTTGTGGCAGAAAATGCTTTTAATGTCATCGCTGACAGCGCACAGCTTGTGGGGACTGTTCGTACCTTTAATGAAGAGGTAAGAGACCAGATTGAGCATGAAATTGAACGTATTGTCAAAGGGACATGCCTCACTGCAGATGTCGATTATGAATACGTCTATACACACGGCTATCCGGCTGTTGTCAATCACAAAGAGGAGACGGAGCTTTTAATCAGTGTAGCTCAAAACATAGATGATGTCACTAAAATTGAGGAAACGGAACCCCATATGGGCGGAGAGGATTTCGCTTACTATCTTCAACATGCAAAGGGGGCCTTTTTCTTCACTGGAGCTAAAGCTTCTGATGTGAAGAAGCCTTACCCGCACCATCATCCGCGGTTTGATTTTGATGAAAAAGCGATGCTGATTGCAGCAAAAGTCCTTTGCTCAGCTGCCTTGACTTATTTAGAGAACAATAAGCGAGTTGACCAAGAAATAACCGCTGACCATTAATAAAAATCGGAGGGTCATTTAGATCCTCCGATTTTTTATTGCTCTTTCAATAAGCGAAGTCGATAGACATTCATGGCAGTTTCACCGAGATGGTCGAGCAGTCGATAATTGGCGACAGCACCGACCACTGCCCCGATCCCCGGCATAAGCTGCAGCATTTTTACAAAGTCAATATAGTCGCGATATTCTTGTTGGAAAGTTCGCCAGTTCACTTCTGTTGCTTCCTGTTGTTCATCCCATTTTTCCAATTGCTCCAAGATAACCGGCCGCAGCTCATCACTGCAAAAAGCCAAGTGAAAAATATATAAAAGATAGATACGCTCTTCCAGTTTTTTAATATCAAAACCATAAATGGAGGCAATGTCAAATAAACACTTCATTTTAATGGACAATAAGAGCGGAAAATCAGCTAACCCCCATAAGAACCCTCCCGCTCCCGTCCCTGCTCCTTCTACTGCGGCTGTCTTTTTATATTGCTCAATCGTTTTCAGCACAAGCTGGTCTTTTTGCTCCAATGACAAATGTTCTGTATGTTTTACTTTCGTTGTTAAATTGGAACCAATGATGGTTCCCTGGACCATCTTTTTAATACTCTCCGTCACGACTTGATGAACTTTTTCCGGAATTTTATCATTGATTTTCACTTGAAGCTGCTTTGTAAATCGTTGTAACAAGGGGGATTTTTTATCCATTTTCCCCTTCCAGATCATTACTTCATGAAACACTTTTTGTTCATATGCATTCATTCGCATATCATCCTTTTCTTTAATCATTACTAGTTATACGAATAAATGCTTCGTTTGTTTCATTCCTTTTATACTTTCTTGATTCTTGACCGAACATATGCCTTGACAAACAATTGACTGAAAATGAGCCCTGCTATGCAGGCTGCTACACCAGTAAGCACGTCCGTAAACATCACAAATAATGTCAAAAGAATCGTTTGAACACTTAAAATGATCTGCAACAAAGCTAAAAATGCCTGTTCCCGATCTTTTTCCTTTACAGGATATAAAGATACCCATAGTTTGTATGCATGATGTTTCCATAAAGGAATAAGCTGAAAACCCGTTAAATAAAGGGTGATGATAAGAACGACAATATTTCCATATTGTAAAGGAGCAGCCAATAATACGATTCCTCCAATAATCGTCAATCGGACAACCAGCCCTGCATAATCTCCTGCTCTTAAAAAGGTGCGAGCATATAAGAAATGGTAAGAGGCGGATTGAGAAAACGAAATTCGGGCAAGCATCCAGTCTGCGTAAGCGCGCCGCTTTACTTTGTCTTTTATGTTTGGAACATCTGTAAACAAATTGGCCATTCGATAAAAAAACATCATCCGCTTCGTTTCAAGATCGATTAAATGCTCCCATTTGAGCGGTTTTTTCTTAGTTATGACATAATAATAGCACGCCAGACTAAAAATAATTGCGGCTACCGCCAATAAGAAAGCAAGATGAGCCCCAGCGAACAACAGATACGCAAATGCTCCATTTAAAACAAACCGCACTAAAAAGTCCATCCATTTTGCTGATGATTCTTCAAAATAAGCCATATGCCATGCCATCCAAAAGTTCACAAACTTTATCATCAAAAACATAAAAAATATACTCAAAACCGAACCATATGGATGCCCCGTCGCCTTCACATAAAGCGGTGCCAAAGCGGCCGTTACAATTAACAACAGGTAAACCTGATAAGCAAAGCTAAAGAAGAAAGACTTGATAAAATACGGGCGCATCCTCGTTTCCAGCGGCAGCAAAAATACAATATCAGCCGGCTTCAAAAACGTTCGAACTCCTCCTGCGGTTAAAACCAGTCCCACGATGACTGCCATTAAGAAAGCAGCAGGAAATGTAGGAGACAGTCCTTTCAACCATAACTGATAATAGTACGCAGCCCCGCCGAGAATGAAGATCAAGACAATTTTTAAGTGATCGTTTAGCATATACTTCAAGTATTTTCTCATATCGGCTGCATATTGTTGAATACGCTGCTTCCAAAGGTTATTCGTATTATTCATAGGCTTCTTCCTTTGTTAACTGAATATAAATTTCATCCAAGGTGGCATTTGGCATCGAAAACTCTGCCCGCAAATCACCTAATGTTCCTTTTGCCCGCACTTCCCCATTATGTAGAATAATGAAACGGTCACAATAGCGCTCGGCTGTGGCCAAAATATGAGTGGACATGAGAATGCCCGCCCCCTGCTTTTTCATCTCATTCATTAAATCTAGAAGAGACTGGATACCAAGAGGGTCAAGCCCTAAAAAGGGTTCATCGATAATATAAAGGGAAGGCTGCACTAAAAAAGCGCACATAATCATAACTTTTTGCTTCATCCCTTTTGAGAAATGGGCAGGAAACCACTTAAGTTTTTTATCCATTCTAAATTCTTTCAATAATTTTGGCAGACGTTCCTCATATGTTTGTTTACCTACATTGTAAGCCATCGCAGTGAGTTCAAGGTGTTCTTTCAGTGTCAATTCATCATACAAAACAGGTGTTTCCGGAATAAACGTAAACTGGGAACGATAACGATCGGGATTTTCTTTAAATGTTTTTCCATTAATGGAAATGGTTCCGCTTTTCGCTTCCATTAATCCAATAATATGCTTAATGGTCGTACTTTTTCCGGCACCGTTCAGCCCAATCAGGCCGACAAGCTCTCCGCTTTTCACCTCAAAAGAAATATCCTTTAAAACAGGCTTTTTCGTATAGCCTCCCGTTACACTTTGCAATTGTAATAAAGTCGTCATGGGCTCTCCTTCTTTTTCATTAATTTATCCCGTTCTAGCGGGCGATGCTCTCCTGATTTTATTTTAACAAATCTTCTCCTTGAAGACAGTTTTCTTGTTCACTCATTATTTTTCACTACATAACTTTTCGATTCTCGGGCAATCTAATTAACGAAGAGGGGGACAAGATAAAAAGCAATGTTGATAATCATTTCGTGGTGATTCACACTTTTCAGCATTGAAATGAGGTGTCTACGAAAGACAATATTGTCAATAGACCATATACTTCTTTCTATACGTTTTTCAAAAGGGGATGTGCCTCTTGAACAAAGTGAGTAAATACGAACAACAATAGTTTACTTTATTGTAAATGAGGTGTTTGTCGCAGGCCATAAAGCTGATTGCTTATAAAAGGTCACACTCACTAAATTCTTTGCTTAAAATGAGGTGTTTGTCAAAGACATTTAGCCAAAAAGTAAGCAAACAATTTACACGCAAATGAGGTGTTCCCTAAACGTAACGTAAGGTGAAGTAGAAAATGTTTATCTACCCCTTCTTCGTATGGGAGGATGCATCATTCGATTGCATCCTCCTTTTGCTTGAACTCATTTCCTTCTATATTGTAATTTGTGATAAAATACCAATAATTACATCATATAGAAAGGATGATAAATTGATGAACCCACATGATGAACAATGTATTTTTTGTAAAATTATCCGCGGTGAAATCCCATGCGCAAAAGTGTTTGAAAATGAACATGTTTTAGCTTTTTTAGACATTAGTCAAGTAACGAAAGGACATACACTTGTCATTCCAAAAGTACATAAAAAGAATATTTATGAGCTAACACCCGACATAGCTTCACATCTTTTTGAAGCTGTCCCCCGCATTGCCAATGCAATTAAGGAGCAGTATGAACCAATCGGTTTGAACCTTTTAAACAATAATGAAGAACCTGCAGGGCAAACCGTATTCCATTATCACCTCCATCTTCTTCCACGCTATGGTGAAGGTGACGGATTTGGTGCCGTTTGGAGATCTCACCAAAGTGAATACACACCTGATGATTTACAAACAATCGCCGCGGCTATTTCGGAAGCAATTCGTTAGCTTTTATCCAACCTGAATAGAGGCCATTGTGGACAAGCTGCCTTTGCATGTCTATAATAGCCTCTTTTGAATTTTTTAAAAATTAACACTATACCTTGGAATTTCATTGTACTATAATAATTATTATTTTCAGTTAAAAAATTGAAGGAGGAATTGGAACATGAAAAGAGCCTACAATTTCAATGCCGGCCCCTCTGCTCTCCCCTTGCCGGTTTTGGAAAAAGCACAAGCAGAGTTTATCAATTACAATAGTACCGGGATGTCTGTCATGGAGTTGTCCCACCGCAGCAAAGATTTCGAACAAATTTTAGAAAATGCTAAAAACTTGTTGAAGGAATTGCTGGATATTCCGGATACATACGAAATTTTGTTTCTCCAAGGTGGAGCAAGTTTACAATTTTCTATGGTGCCGATGAACTTTTTAGGTACCGATCAAACAGCTGCATACGCTTTGACAGGCTCATGGTCTGAAAAAGCCTTAAAAGAGGCAAAAAAAGAGGGCAAAACTGCTGTAGCGGCTTCTACGTCTGAAGGAAAATACCGCTCTATCCCTAAACAAGCGGATATTATTTTGCCAGAGGAAGATATTGCTTACCTGCATATCACATCCAACAATACGATTTACGGTACTCAATGGCATGAATATCCTTCCTTTGAGGGAGTTGATTTAATTGCTGATATGTCCAGCGATATTCTTTGCAAAAAAATCGATATCAATCAATTCTCTCTGATTTATGCAGGTGCTCAAAAGAACCTTGGTCCATCGGGAGTAACGCTCGTCATTTTAAAGAAAGAGCTGCTTGACCGTATTCCTGACAACTTGCCAACGATGCTGGATTACCGAACGCATGTAAAAAACAACTCTCTATATCATACCCCTCCTACATTCGGCATCTATATGCTGTCACTTGTATTAGAGTGGGTAAAAGAACAAGGCGGCGTTGATGCCATTCAAAAGCATAATGAACATAAGGCCTCCCTCCTTTATGAATGCATGGAATTATATCCTGATTTTTATCGTCCGCATGCTGATAAAGACAGCCGTTCCATCATGAATGTAACCTTTACCCTTCCAAACGAAGAGTTAACAAAGTCCTTCTTACAACAAGCGAAAGAAAAAGGGTTTGTGGGTCTTGCAGGCCACCGTTCTGTAGGCGGATGCCGTGCTTCTATCTACAATGCGGTGCCGTTGGAAGCCTGTGAAGCGCTCGCTTCATTTATGAAGGAATTTCGTCAAGCAAATGTAACTGTTTCAGAAATTTAATTTTCACATTTTGATTGATTTTTGCTATAATGTTGTTACAAGTTTATGCAATGGGCAAAGAGTGCACTATTGGTAAACATGTAGCTAAAAAGAGTTCAGTTTAGAAGAGGAGAGATGAGAAGTGAATACAAAGGTATTAGTTTCATTAGCATTATTAGTCGGAATTGGGGCAGTTTTACACACTGTGGTACCGCCCATTTTATTCGGTATGAAGCCTGATATGTTGCTTACCATGATGTTTTTGGGTATCCTTTTATTCCCAAATATCAAAAGTGTCTTACTGGTTGCTTTAACGACAGGTGCGATGGCGGCTTTAACGACAAGCTTTCCTGGCGGGCAAATCGCCAATATGATTGATAAACCGATTACAGCTTTGGTGTTCTTCGCTTTAGTCATGGCCGTTAAAAAAGTAGCGAAATCCACGATTACGGCAGCTGTCTTAACAGCAGTCGGTACGATCGTTTCAGGTGTTGTCTTTTTATCCGCGGCTTTCTTTTTAGTAGGCCTTCCAGGTGAATTCAGCTCCCTTATAAAAGTAGTTGTCTTGCCAGCGGCTGTTGTGAATACCATTGTGATGATTGTTGTGTACCCAATTGTCCTTAATGTGTTGAAACGCACGAAAATCACATCTGAAATCTCAGCATAACAACGAAAAGTCCGATTTTTATCGGACTTTTTTATTTATGTGGATTCATATATTAGGTTTAGATTTTGGATACTAGGTTACATAATATAATATAAAGGCTAAGAAAAACACCATGACTGCTGAAAAACCAAATGTGGCCGCTCTTTTCCTTAATACATGTTTGGGCGGATAAGAAGCTGTTTTTTGCACAGCCATGATAGTGCCAAACGTCGCAACCAATAAAATAACACTTAATGAAAACAAGCCGAAAACCAGTCCTGCCATTCCCCATCCCCCTTTTTAGTTAACATTATGCACAAATAACAACATATATGTACTGATTTCTGTAGAGGAGTGAAATGATGAATCGCACAAAATCTCTGATATTAGGTATTTTAACTGGAGGAATCATAGCCGGTGCGGGGGTCCTTCTATCAGCACCTTACTCCGGCAAAGAATTTCGCTCTCGTTTAGAAAATAAAAAAAGCAAGACCAATGGCTCAATTGCAGATTTCAAAGGGCATACGGCTGATGTCAAACAGCATATTCAAGAAGCGGCTAAAACAAGCAATATTATAGTAAAAAATGTTGTCCAAGACATCACTCAGTCTGTAAAAGAGTGGAAACAAAATACGGCCCCTCACCAGCAAGCCATTCAATCACATCTGAATGAAATTCAGGAGTCTTTAACAAGTCTCGAACAACAAGTACAAAATGTAAAAAATTAAAAAGAATAATAAACACAAAAGAGAAGGAAAATCCTCCTTCTCTTTTATAATTTAAAAATTTTGTAAATTTACATCTTTATAAATTTTTATTTTATTGGCATAATAGAAGATAATAATAATTGAGTAGACTAAAGTAGGTGGAGAGATGAAAAATAAAGAAGAAAAAGAGTTTAATTTAAAAGAAGCATTACTTTTTAGCCAGCGTATGGCTCAAATGAGTAAAGCGCTGTGGAAAACTGTTGAGAAAGATTGGCAGCAATGGATCAAACCTTATGATCTGAACATTAACGAGCACCACATCTTATGGATTGCCTATCATCTAAAAGGCGCCTCCATTTCTGAAATTGCAAAGTTTGGTGTAATGCATGTATCGACTGCCTTTAACTTCTCGAAGAAATTAGAGGAGCGGGGGTTATTGGAGTTTTCCAAAAAAGAAAGCGATAAACGTAACACTTACATCAAACTGACGGAAAAGGGAGAACAGATTTTACTAGACTTAATGGAAAATTACGACCCTTCCCAAAACTCTGTGTTTAGTGGATCTCTGCCTTTAAAAGACATTTATGGTAAGTTCCCCGACTTTATAGAGTTAATGTCTGTTATTCGTAAAATCTATGGTGAAGACTTTATGGATATTTTCGAGCGCTCGTTTCACAATATCGAGCAAGAGTTTACTGAAAAAGACGGAAAATTAGTAAAAAAAGAGGAAAAAACAGAGCTAGAAGAAGAGATTGTTTCCAATTAATCTCGTATCCGCTTAATAATTTCTGAAAATTCCCTCATCAACCCTTTGTATAGCCCTTGTTTGGAAAGTGCATCTACGGCTTCATCCGGGGCTATCTTAGGAGTGAGCATCCCCACAAATTGTATAAGCAGCGGAGTATAATCCAGCAATCCTTCCGCTTTTTGCTTATCATATTTTTTGCTCAGTTCTTCACAAATTTCAAAAATGTCATCGAATTCCTGCTTCGTTAATTCTTTTTTAACTACGAGCTCATAAAAGGGTTGGGAGTTTAAGGCAGTGCTTTCGAGCAAGAGTTGTATATAAAACTCAAGGCGAGCCAATCGAGATTCTAACGATTCCATCAAGCTATTCTTCTCCTTTGTTTACCAGAGCTGAATTTGATCTTGTTATCCGAAGTACTCTTTCTATTCCCCTTTTATCTTCCTTCTATCTATTTCGCAAAATATTTGGTATTGTTAATATAGTAAAGTACGTCTATTTTTAGACTCCTCTCTTTACAACCATTGAGATTGATATAGAACGATAGGAAACCTTTATTTCGATGTTGGGGGAATGTACTGAATGACCGCATTTTTTATAGCGTTTGCTTTATTTATTTTATTTTACATTAATACATTAACAAATACATTATGTATTCAAAAAGAAATTCCGGATGAAAAGCAGCCGAAAGTATTTCGGACGATTAATGTTCTTATTACGATTTTGCTTATTTCATCTTACGTTGAAGTGTTATTTAAATAAGACCTTATAAAAAGCGATGAAGCCGGGCTTCATCGCTTTTTGGGGATTGTCCATTTTCACGAGCCCCCGCAATTAGCAAATCCAACATGCGCCGATGATAATTAACAAAATAAACAATACCACAATCAACGCAAAGTTCTTGCCGTATCCTCCTGACATATCACTCATCCCGCCTTTCCTGAAAGTATACATAGCCGGCCGGCTTTTTTATCGGCTGGCTATGTAAAAGAGATTAGCAAATGTAAGCACAACCAACGATAATTAATAAAATGAACAATACAACGATTAACGCGAACCAGCTGCTATAACCGCATCCTCCAGACATAAAGAGCACCTCCTTTGTGGACTGATACTCCATCATATGCAAAAGTCTAAAAGTGCGACTAGGCGAATGTCTTAGATAGGGCTGAATTCCCTTAGGAACGGGCACCCGTACATGTGATTATTGAAATACTTTCATTTTTGGGACCTTTTCGTTAAAATGAGAGAATGTAATATATTAATTGTTGTCATATGGGCATACTGTCAGTAAAAATTGAAAGTAGGAGTTGTTTAAACAATGAAAAAAGGCTTAATCGCATTAACAACAGCAGCAAGTATGATTGCTCTTACAGCTTGTAACGGTGGAGGGGGCGACTCTGAAGTTGTCGTAGAAACAAAAGCCGGAGATATTACGAAAGATGAACTTTACAATGCATTAAAAGAACGTTTAGGTGACGAAACAATCCGCGATCTAGTAGATGAAAAAGTTCTAAGCGAAAAATATAAAGTATCTGACAAAGAAGTTAAACAAGAGCTTGAAAATTTAAGAAAGCAGTATGGCCAACAATTTGAAGCCGCTATCCAGCAAAACGGCGAAGATCAAGTAAAGCGTATGTTAAAAATCGATCTTCTTCGCGAAAAAGCGGCAACAGCTGACATTAAGGTTACAGATAAAGAATTAAAAGAAGCTTATGAGGCTAAAAAACCTGAAATTAAAGCAAGCCATATCTTAGTACAAGATGAAAAAACAGCAAAAGAAGTAAAGGCGAAATTAGATAAAGGAGAAGACTTTGCGAAGCTTGCAAAAGAATACTCACAAGACCCGGGTTCTGCCCAAAAAGGCGGCGACTTAGGATACTTTGGACCCGGAAAAATGGTCCCTGAGTTTGAAAAAGCGGCTTATAAGCTAAAAGTGGGCGAAGTAAGCGAACCAGTTAAGTCTTCATTCGGTTACCACATTATTAAAGTAACCGATAAAAAAGAAGTAAAACCGTTCAAAGAAATGAAGGGTGAGCTTGAGAAAGAAATTAAACGTTCAAAGCTTGATCCGGAAAAACTTCAAAAAGCAGTTGAAAAAGAAATTAAAGCCGCAAAAGTAGAAGTAAAAGACGAGGATTTGAAAGACGCTTTCGAAACGCCAAAAGCTCAAAAATGATAAAGAAAACTCGCTGATTCGCAAACCTGTAAATGCGAAGGTAGAGGCGTAGTTATACTTCCTAACGTACAACAAAAAGGATCGGAATTTCCGATCCTTTTTGTTTGTGATGAGCTTCGTTAAAATAAGATTGATGCTTCATATTCCTGAGTTATTGCTCTCAGGGTAAATTGAAAGCGAATGACTCCAAAGTTCACACTAAACTTTAACCCTGCTAAATGATCAAGTTACACAGGGCTGCTTTCTTTCATCCGCTTTTTCTTTTCCCGCTCTAGCTCGATGCGTTCCAAATAAACTTGCCCTTCTTTTTCAATATACACATCATCAATTTCACGTTCTTTTTGTCCTGTACGAATAGCCATAAAACCGCTAAAAAAGATTCCCATGACAACCAAATAGACCCAAAAAGGTAATGTAAACATATCGAACATCCCCCTGATTTCCATCTCTATTTACCATCACTATATGTAACAATAGATCTTTTTATGACAAGCTATTAGTCAATGATTGGCTTATAAAAAGCACGGTTGTCCAGAGCAAATACTCTTTCCGTAAACTCCCCCGGTTTCACCCTTTCAAGTGCACGATCAAGCATATTCATCTTCGCATCAATATTATCAATTAGGTGAAGCATTTCTGCCTCTTTAATAAGAGGGGGTTTAGGGCTGCCCCATTCCGCTTTCCCGTGGTGTGAGAGCACTAAATGCTGTAAAAGCATGACCTCTTCTCCGTAAATGTCCAACTCGTCTGCCATTTTCCCAATTTCGTTAACCATGATGGAGATATGCCCAAGCAAGTTTCCCTCAATCGTATAGCTTGCAGAAACCGGACCAGACAGTTCCATCACTTTTCCTAGATCATGCAAAATGATACCCGCATATAATAAATCCCGGTTCAAGGACGGATAAAGGTCGGCTATTGCTTTTGATAAACGAAGCATTGATACAACATGGTAAGCTAATCCAGAAACAAACTCATGATGATTTTTCGTTGCAGCAGGATATTCTAAAAAAGCTGCCTGATACTTATTTAAAAGTTGTCGGGTAATTCGCTGAATATTGGAATTCTTCATCTCAAAAATGAATTGAGTAATTACCTCAATCATTTCTTCTCTTTTCATCGGGGCAGTTTCTAAAAAATCTGACACCCGAACAGTTTCGTTCGGCTGTACAGGGCGGATATGACGGATTTTCAACTGATTTCTTCCACGATAACTCATAATCTCTCCTGCAACCCTTACAATGTTTTGAGCCCCGTAGTTATCTTCATCTTCCGGCGAAGCATCCCATAACTTCGCTTCAATCTCCCCTGTTTTATCTTGAAAAATCAAAGTTAAAAATGGTTTGCCGTTGCTTGCAATGCCTTTCGTTGATGACTTGACCAGCAAATGTAAATCAATTTGCTCGCCTACCTCATAATATACTATTCCTTTTTTCAAATTGGTCCCCTCCCTGCATTGATTCAATCGTTGTTTACTATTTATAGCATAACGCTTTTAGGGCAATTTACACAATATATGTGGGAAACTACTAAACATTTGCTTTAAAATACGAATATACGGATTCAGTTTTTTAACCTTTATTTACCATACATAATAACACTTACATAAATGATAAATAGCAGAATGTAGACAAGTTCCCTTGCCTGACATGGACGACCGGCTTTCCATGATGCATAATACAAAGACTTTCATACCTTTCTTCCTCTATGCTCCATCCGATGGCTGGAAAATATGATGGTGATCCCCTGTGCCTTTAAATCTAATAATCCTTCTTTCAACAATTCTACATTGATGGGATCCAGCCCGCTGAATGGTTCATCAAGGATGAGCAGCTGAAATGTTTCATAAAAATTTTAGCAGGAAAATGTCTAGTTAGTGAGAATAATGTATTGAACAACAGATGAAGGGGGATAGGGAATGGGAATTTACACATTGACGGTATTTGAAAAAGATGGGGAGAAGCTGCTCGATGAAACATTCGAAGCAGCAAACGATGCTGAAGCGAAAAAGCTGGGGGAAACTCGCTTGCACGAACTTCAGTTTGCGGATAAAACACATCGCTGCACATCCCCAAGCGGAAAACTGCTGCTGTTTCACCGCTAAAAAAACTTACTTATAAGTTCGGGTAAAGAGCTGTAATATTATTTTAAAATGAAAGGGGTTGTCCCCA
The DNA here is from genome assembly GCF_042649685.1 of Bacillus songklensis. Lineage (NCBI taxonomy): Bacteria > Bacillati > Bacillota > Bacilli > Caryophanales > Bacillaceae > Bacillus > Bacillus songklensis. The sequence continues at coordinate 60,884 of NZ_JBHRZT010000043.1, forward strand.
AACGATAGGTATCATGTCGTTTGGGGACAACCCCTCAAATGAAGCGTTATGAAAAATCCACCAAAATCAAGGGTTTTCCTGACGCTTCATTTGCTTTAAAAACAGTTTATACTTCTAGGAGAGGACTTTTGAATCAGCTCCTTCATGTGTCTTATCTTCCTGCAAATGTTGGGAGACGTTTTTCCAAGAAAGCCTGTATGCCTTCCCGATGATCTTTCGTATCCCTCATTTTAGCTTGTCCCTTTGTTTCCATCTTTAAAATATGCTGAAGCTCTGCAGCCGTTTGCTGCATATAAAGCTGTTTTGTTTCTTTCATGGCAAGCACGGGCTTACGGGCCCATTCAGATAGCTTTTGCTGCAAAGCCTGCTCAAGGTCTGCCGTCGCCTCGTCTACAACCCCGATACGCTGCGCCTCTGCTCCTGACAGCACTTCTCCCTTCCAAATGAGATGCTTCGCTTGATGAGCACCTAAACGTTCCTTCAGAAAATAATGTCCTCCACCGTCCGGAATTAAGCCGATGCCGATGAAATTCATGGCTACCTTCGCCTGCTCTTCGGCAATGACATAATCGCAGGCAAGCGCCAGACTAAGGCCGAGTCCTGCCGCAGAGCCGTGAATGGCTGCAATTGTTAATTGAGGCATTGTATATAAAGTTAATACCATTGCGCCAATCGTTTCGAGAATTTGCGGGAACAGTTCCCCTGTTTCCGGCATTGTCATCATTTTAATATCTCCGCCTGCTGAAAAAGCCTTGCCGCTTCCCTTTAAAACAAGAAAATCAGCCGAACTCTTTTTGACCTCCTCCAACGCCTCAACCATTTCTTTTAACATTTCTTGATTCAAAGCGTTATAGGATTGCGGACGATTCAAGGTTAATGTTGCCACCCGGTCTGTAAATGCTAGCTCAACCAAACGATTGTTCATGTTGACGTTCACTCCCTTTTATTCTGATTGATAATGAGTCAATATTTGGTCACGCAATGTTCGCTTCAAAAATTTTCCTACAGATGTTTTAGGGATTTCATCTAAAAATAAAATATCATCCGGCAGCCACCATTTAGCAAATTGCGGTGCTAAGAACTGCATTAATTCCTCTTTTGTTACATGGTTTTTGGCGCTTTCCTTTAACACCACACAGGCAATCGGACGCTCTTGCCATTGTTCATGGGGTACAGGTACCACTGCCGCTTCAAACACCGATTCGTGTGCCATTAACGCATTTTCCAGATCGACTGAAGAAATCCACTCCCCTCCGCTTTTAATCAAATCTTTTGTTCGGTCCACAATTTTAATGAATCCCTCTTCATCCACCGTGACAACATCTCCCGTATAAAGCCAGCCATCACAAAAAGCGCCATGGCTGCGGTCGTCTTTGTGGTATTCAGAGGCAATCCATGGACCTCGTAATAGCAATTCACCCATTTCTTTTCCATCCCACTTCACTTCTCCGTCTTTTCCCATGACTTTCATTTCGACACCGGGAACAAGTAATCCTTGTTTCGCTTTATACTCGTATTTTTCTTCATCCGTTATATTAGATTGATAGCTTTTTAGGCGAGATAGCACAACAAGCGGACTTGTCTCGGTCATGCCGTATGCATGCACAAACGGGATGTTAAACTTCTTTTCAAACCGTTCAATGACTCCTTTCGGTGCAGCGGAACCGCCGCATAAAACTGCCCGCAAGCTGCTTGTGTCATATTCCTTTTCTTCTAACTCTTTCAACAAGCCCAGCCAGATGGTCGGTACCCCTGCAGCGATGGTCACTTTCTCACTTTCAATCAATTCTGCCAGCAGTTTTGGGGTAAAAAATGGTCCCGGCATCACCAGGGTAGTACCGAACCAGACCGCCGCAAATGGCAACCCCCAGGCGTTTACGTGAAACATCGGGACAACAGGCATAGCAATATCCGATTCTGATACCGCTGCATTATCGGCAAGGCCCAATGCCATGCTGTGCAGAACAATCGAGCGATGAGAATATAACACTCCTTTTGGATCGCCTGTAGTCGCAGACGTATAGCAAAGCCCGGCTGGTTCCTGCTCATTTATTTCTTTGTAAAACTCGTATGTGGGATTTCCTTGTTGAAGGATTTTCTCATAGTGGTGAACAGGATACAGGCTTGTTGGCGGAAGCTCTTCATTGTCAGTCATGATGATATAGGCTTTAACAGTTTTAAGGTCGTCTTTGATTTGTTCAAAAAGCGGTAAGAAGCAATCATCAATGAGAAGAACCCGATCTTCTGCATGATTAATGATATAGGCAATTTGGTTCGGATCAAGACGAATATTAATCGTATGTAAAACGGCGCCCATGCCGGGAATAGCGAAATAAGCTTCTAGATGGCGATGGTGATTCCACGCAAACGTTCCGACTTTATCTCCTTTTTCTACTCCGAAATCAACGAGTATGCTGGAAAGCTGTCTTGTTCTGCGGCCGATTTCACCATAAGACAACCGTTGAATTCCATTAGCTGTACGGGAAATCACTTTCTTTTTCGCGAAAAATTTCTCGGCCCGTTCCATCATGAGCGGGACGGTTAATTGAACATCCATCATCTCCTATCACCCCTTAAACATTTTGGCAAGCGCTTTCGAATTTAGTTGTCAAAATGACCATATATATTATTTCGACACACCTTTTTACATCCCTTTTCCCAGCCTTATCATCCAGAAAAAGTTTTTCTTGATATCGCGGCGTTTCCATACCTGTATTTTTGCCCTTTAGTCAAAGCAGCCGTCTGTTCCTCTCTCTATCAATAATGAAAAAGTATTCGTTAATCAATTTGTATGTATGGGAATGGCCAAAATCTCCAAAGATGCTAGTAAAACCAAAGTCTTTGCGTACAAAGCAAAATAGGAGGGGACGCATGGATTTAAATCAGGTAGTCAATAAGCGAAGAATCTATCAGCGGGATAACAAATGGTATGTATTAGATGAAGGGTTTTCATGGAATCTTTCCACTTTAAAGAAGGAAATATTCGCTTGTATGGAAAAGAAGTTTGATTTACCTGTCATTTTTTGCGATGCGTGTGAGGCAAACAAAATCGTTTCCGAGTTGGGAAAAGAAGAAACGGAATATTTACAGTATGCTTCCGGCGTTTACTGGAGAGAGGTAGGAATTGTTTTTATTTTTCGTTTCAATGAATATCTTCCTCTCCTTCAAACTTTATTTCATGAATTACGACATGTCATGCAGGAAGATATACCAGAGCTGGAAACACACTTTGAAACAGACAAAACATTACCTTATGAACAAAGAATGACAGAAAGAGATGCTTTTGACTATGCCAGGAGACACTTAGACAAATATATCAAGCAACACCGTTTGATTATGTAAACATGAAGAAGTAACAAAACGTTCTTCCTTAACAAAGGATAAATCAAGCAGAAACCGTCACAAAGAATTCTTAGTTTTAGCAGAATTCCCGTGACGGTTTCTTTTGGGAAAGAGGGCGCCCCAAGTACAAAGAACATACTTTTGGGACACCCTCCTATGATGGACCGCCATTAAAAACTCAGGAAAACCAAGCATTGCGATGAAGGCCCATCACAGAAAAAATGGATGATTGCCGTCATCTGGAGGCTTTTGAGTCAGCCCCTCCCTTTGAATAATTCGTTTAAAATGTTAATTTTTTCTTCTGTATAATGCTTAAATCCATCATTATATGATTTAGGATCTTTCGGATTGGCAAAACGCGTAATTTTCCCTGTTTTCGGATGAACAAATTTACTGGAAGCTCCGCAGCCTAACCCAATGATCGATTGTTGCTCTTCCATAATCATAATGTTATAGATGCTTTCTTGCCCCGGAAGTGAATAACCGACGTTTTCTAAATTTCCTAAAATGTTTTTCTGACGGTATAAATAGTACGGAACATAATCGTGCTCTTTCGTCCACTCTGTTGCCATATCCATCATTTTGCTTACTTCATCGCGGTCTGCCACTTTATATTTTTGCTTATTTTTTGTCATTTCGGACGCTCGTTTAAATGACAATGTGTGAACTGTCAAAGATTCCGGCATTAATTTTTCTGTTTCATCCAATGTGTGCTGAAACTCCGGTACTCCTTCACCCGGTAAGCCGATAATCAAGTCCATGTTAATATTGTTCATCCCCATTTCACGTGCCAAGTGGAATTTTGTCACGGTCTCTTCAACGGTATGATGACGCCCAATAGCTTTCAATGTTTCTTGAATATAAGACTGTGGGTTGATACTAATACGGTCAATATTCCATTTTTTCAAGACTTCCAACTTTTCCGGCGTAATCGTGTCAGGTCTGCCTGCTTCTACGGTAATTTCACGAACATTGGCTACATCCGGGAATGACTCATACATTTCCTCATATAACATGTCCATTTCTTCAGCCGTAATGCTTGTCGGTGTTCCTCCGCCATAATAAACTGTCGTGATTTTTATGCCATTTTCTTTGAGCCAGCGCCCGACTTCACGCATTTCGTAATGCAATCCTCCCAAGAAAGAATCCACTGAGCCCTGGCGTCCATTGATCGCATAAGCCGGGAATGTACAATACGCGCATTTCGTCGGACAGAATGGAATCCCTATATAAATACTTACTTCGTTTGATAAATCATATAAATCTGGCACGACTGCCAACTGGCGATCAACAATTTGCTGCATTAACTGGATTTTTTCATCTGTAATCAAATATTCTTCTTTTAATTGTTTGTGAGCTGCTTCCTGGATTTCCCCTGCATGCAGTTTCTTGTGAAGAAGCTTAGTCGGGCGCACCCCCGTCAAAATCCCCCACTTTTGTACAATTCCTGTAAAGTCCTGCAGCACGGTCAAATAGACATGTGACACCACGTTTTTCACTTGTTTAAAACGCTCTTTTTCCGTTTCCATGCCTAATAAATCCTTTTCAAATGAAGCAGTATGTGTAAGGCCTGTCTTCTTATCGGTTAATACAGCCTTGGCTGCCGCTTTTCCCTCTATGCTTAACTCGAATACTACCTCGATATTTGAATTTTCAATTGGTTGTTGTGACACAACGCTTTCTTCGAAAAACAAATCCGCGATTAGCTCCAACGGACGTTGAAAACGCTCATCACCTAAACCTTGAATATATATGTTCAATGATATCACCTTTCAAATTAGCGTATATGAAACTTCTATAAGTTTACAGAACATATATTATGAGGTCAATCTCTTAAAGGGATTCGCGGAGTTGCAGATTGTTCCATTTTAGGTGTCCTTTGTATAAAATTACTACACATTCTGATTGTATCGATGTAAACTTGAGATACATTCACCAATTTCTCATAACGGATGTCACGGTGACTAAAAATGAAAAGGTTAGGTTTTGTCAAATTAAATACAGTTCACTGCTTTTGTAGAGACTCACGTTATTTATTCTAAGTACTTCTTTCATTTTTGCTTGAGTTATATCGATGTTGTTAAACTAATAGTCACAAAAAATATTAAAATTGCCATTGGGAAGGTTAGACTTTGTAGTTATTTATTATTTAATTCCCAATAGCGTAAGTTATCATAACCATTTATAGCCTTCCAATGTGGATCATATATTCCAAAATGCAAATGTGGAACAAATTTCCCAGTGGTTCCTTGAGGACCGTATCCACTATCCCCAACATAACCAATCATTTGCCCTTTTTTCACAGAAACTCCAACACCTAAGCCGGTTGCATACTTACTCATGTGCGCATAGTATAAGGAGTATCCTTCATTTGTTTTTATTGTAATTCTCCAACCACCAAGTTGGTTCCAACCGTAACTTACAATTCTCCCATCTGTTGAAGAATAAATCGGCGTGCCCTTGGCCGCAAAAATATCTGTCCCTTCATGTACTCGATCTCCGCCGTATTGACGAGAAGCACCCCATGTATCTCCATACGGTTGATATGTTCCTTTAGCTAAAGGAAATATTCCGTCCCGTAAAAAAGACGGAGTAGCCGACGCCGGTCTTGCACCTTCTGTTACCTTTAATTCTTGGCCTACATAAATCGTATTAGATGTTAAACCATTTAGACTTTTAATTTTTTCAACAGTTGTATTATATTTTGGGGCAATTACACTTAGATATTCGCCTGCTTGAACTTTATGGATAGTTGCATATGTTGACGCTGATGTTTCCGATTTGTCCGGAAATAATGTTCGATTAGCATCAGTTACATTCACTTTCGTTGACGAATCTCTCGAACTATCTATCCCTTTTTCTGTTGGAATAAGTAGTTTTTGACCAACATAAATAAGATCACCAGCTAGATTGTTTTTACGTTTGATATCTGCAATTAACACATTATGTGCTTTTGCAATCAAAAATAAAGTATCTCCCGATTTCACCGTATAAGTTGCTTCATGTGAATGAGGAGCTAAAAGCGTCAAGGTTTGACCAACATAAATATTGTCGTTTTTAAGGCCATTCCACGTTTTTAAATTTTCAATAGAAACACCATTTTGCCTCGAAATCTTGTAAAGTGAATCCCTTGATTGAATAGTATATATTTTTTCATGAGCAGACGTTTCGTTTGCCCCGGTGACTAAAAGTGCAGCCATTGTCATTCCTATTACCCACTGCTTTTTTTTCATGATGCGTATCCCTCCCGATTTTTCTATTTTTATTATCGGACGGTACGAATCATTATAGAGAGCAGTTTTCGTATTTTCGCATGTAAATTATTCCTATATTTCCATTTGTTTTTCTTACAAATAATCAAACATTATAAATCTGATCGGTTTCAGCAATAAGCTTACGAATCTCTGCATCTGTTTTAGAATCCACATTCCATAATGGGCTGAATTTAATTTCCCATTCTACGCTATCGGGATTAATGGCCCCCTAATTCATCTGAGGACCACAACATTTTCTATTGGTTGTATTTTGTCGAAATATTTCATATTTAGCATTTTGATATATTTCTGAGCCCAGTGGGATTCCACTAGGAGCAAAACTAACGGACGATGAAATAGCAAATGGTGTTTCACTTAAAATGGCGACAGCTATCGTGAATTGTGCTACTGGACAAGCACAGGCTATTCGAAACGACCTAGGTAACATTTGGGTAGAATTTCAAATTGAAATGCTAACATTTGGCACTACCCTCAAAACTCTTATGAGAAAAAGAGGTTGGTTAAGGGTTCCTCCTTACTACAATCCATCCGGAGCACCAGGCAGATAAGGGTGCTCTTTTTGGTATCAAATTTACTCTTGTGTTTCCTTCATAAAATTCCAATTCCATCTACAAAAATACGCATTGGGGTCACCTTTATAAGCTTGTCCATTCCCCTTCCGGCAAAGGGCTGAAGCCCGATGCTCCATATATCCCTAAGCATTCCCTACTTGATTTTGATCACTTATATCTGCGTCATTAACATTGGTTACACTTTTTATATTGTCCACCCTGATAAATTCACCTGTATTAACAGAACCAGGACCTAAATATGCCTTTGTGTAGTTTTCGGTGAAATGGTAACAGAGTCTCCAAATCTTACCACTCCACTGTCACTAACACGATTCACACTTACTGCCCCTACCGCACTTAGCATAAAGAACCCTCACTTCCAGCTATGATTATCGATTTATCATACTCCGAAATTAAAGAAAGGAATCTTTTCCACACATAAAATTATTATTTTATTGCGATTTATAAACGTACTACGCATTAAGTTTCATCATATTGCTATATCTTGTATATTCATTGGATTTTTTGTAGAAAATATTTAAAATGAGACAAATATCCTATATACTAGCACTGGTACTATTTTCACGAAAGGAGTCTTAATTATGCTTTATAATGATGAGATACTCTTATTTATTGAAGAACTTGGCCGTTTATTAAACGATTATAATAAATGTGAAGAAGGAACCATCAAACAGGAAATTTACAAAGATATCTTACTTTTAAGTGATGTTATTTGCTCCTATCAATGATTCCTTCCTCAATAAACAGAACTATCATTTTGTTTAGAGCCTTAACTTCCAAAAAAAGTTCAAAAATCATCAAAAAATGCCAAATAAACCCTTCTATTTTATTGAATTAATGATAAAATTTATCATGTTAATTTTAACCATAAATGGAGTGTACCACCTGTTATGTTGAACCTTTATAAATTTAAATCCGAATCAAAATCCCAACAATTATTGAATCATATTAATGAGATGAAGCGGATTCTGATTGATCATGCTTTAACATATGGATTGTCAAACCCATCAACTGTGAAACTAAGTCAAGAGCTAGATAAGCTACTTAACGAGATCCAGACTGACAGTAGATAACCAATTTAATTTAAAGTAAAATCCAGCATTCCTGATTAGGAATGTTTTTTTATGAAACAAACTTGCTCTTTTGGTTTATCTTTGTAAAAACCACCCAAGGTAAATATATTTACATCGCCAAGTAATTTTTGGTAAAATTCATATTTGCCGTTACTTTATACCTACAAGGAGTCTTTCATAATGTTAAAGTTACTAATAGATAACGATATAGATGAAAAACAACTTCTAGATCGGATTGAAAGTTTAAGAAAGATCCTTATAGAGATCGGGATCCAAAAGGGGCTCAATAGTAATGAGGCTTTAGAAATAGGCCAAATACTTGATGTATTTATAATTGAATATCAAAAGAGGACTCATCGTAAGTAGGAACTACCATACAATTTTTTTGTCTAATCCCTAATCCCCGGAATCTCCTCTCCACCAAACCGTGTGCAATCCGTTCCCGTTCTTGTGGAGCACCTTTTAAAAAGTGAACAGCGTGTTCGGCACGCCATCCACTGATCTTCTTTTTTCATCCAATCTTTGTGAGTATCCACAATCACCACATCATGCAGCACCATGAGCTTGGCCATCGACATCACAATGAACATTTATGTGCTCACATGATAAAAAACTTAGAAGAAAAAGCCTCACAAAAATTTAGCGAATTAATGAGAGGCTTTTCCAAGATTCTATAGTTTTGGTCAAAATGCGGTCATTCACCTGTATACTATCTTCATAATGTTGATTTTTAACAGACATCCTCATCTTCTGGTCTAGCTATTTAAATGATACAAATATCCAATTCTTTGTTGTTTTCGGAATAACTCTTTTACCATGTAGGCCACACCGTTCTCACTATTTGAACGTGTTACCCAACCGGCTACTCGTTTTAATTCATTAGGCGAATGCCCCATCGCTACTCCCATACCCGCCTGCTCTACCATCTCGATATCATCAAAATAGTTTCCGATAACAACCACTTCATTCATCGGAATGGATAAATGCTGAGCTACCAAACGAAGGCCGGATGCCTTTGTGACCCCTCCTGCTGTAATGTAACAACGGTCTTCATTCGGGTACGTAAACCACTCGGTTCCTTGAAAAGCAGAAGCAATGGTTCGCTCGGCCTGCTCTTTCTCTTTTTCACTTGAAAAATACACTTCAATCTTTGGTGTCGCCACCGGCTCATCTCGCAATGTGTCTCCCAAAGAATCTACAAATTGAATCGGATAAAAAAGTGGTTCTCCTGAGCGCAAAACCGTTTTTGCGACCGCATTTCCTTGCAATTTCACACGATTCGCCACCGAAAAACGTTCATGAAGAATACGGATGTGACAATCGAAGTTTTCTAGCACTTGCACTAAATTAAACGTTTTTTCTTCACTAATTCTCTTTTCGAATATCGGCTTATCGACAGTTGAACCGATAAAGCCGCCGCTGTGAGTAATCAATAAAGAAGATTGAACTCTCAGTGCTTTAGCAATTTTCTTAGCGGATAAAAAGTGGCGGTTGGTCACCAATGTGATGTATACCCCTTTATTTTTGACATATTCGATTGCTTCTTTTGTCTCACGCGTTAAGCGTCCTTGACTATTTAAAAGAGTTCCATCAATATTGAGCGCTAATAATCTATAAGCCATGTGAGGATCCCCTCTCCCTTTGATGTCTAAATGCATCTATTACACCCTTATGACGGTTTGCCCCATTTTAGAACTTTTGTATATCAATATCTTTTTAAACAGCTTATATAACTCCAACTTAATAATTTAACGTCAAGTTGTTGTCTTTGAACTTCTTTACATGGATTTATATATAAGTCCTATTTAATTTTTTAACCTCTGTCACCGGACTTTCTTCTATTTGCGCCTTTCTGTTCTCTCATCTTGAACGAGCTTTCAAAGGTTCTCGTATAAGCGGCTGACAAGAACCCGTAAGGGAGATTGGCAGCCGCTTATGCGTAAATAATTTGCGTGGATGTTTTTTATCCACGTCAAATGATTTATGTGGATTTATATAAATCCACCAATAAGAAATATTCATCAAAATAAAAAAATAAACGCCCATCATATGAAAGACGAGCGTTTGCTAACCATATCCAGTATTGTACAAGTACTCTGTTTAAGCAGTCATTTCCCGCTTATTCAGCGTTTGGAACTCCGTATAATTCTTCAAGCGGCTTTGTGATGATTTTGTTTAACTCCATGAATGTTGTGTTCATGCGCTGTTCCGCTTGCATCAATTGCGCGATTTTTGGATGTTGCTGCACGACTGCCACTGTTTTCTGTGCTTCTTCTACTTCTCGCTGGGTAATTTCTTGTCCCATCATTTGCTTTTGCTGTAATTCAATTTGTATATTGCGGAACTTGTCAAACAACTGTTGTGCCGCCGGGTCTGCACTTACCTCACCATACCATTTTTCTAACGTTGTATATTCATCGCTTTGACGCAATGCCTTTTCTAAATTATAAGCATAATCGTATAAGTTTATAGACATAAAATTCCTCCTAACGTGAATTAAGGCTATGAAAACGCCTTTTCCTCTTTCACTATAACAAACTATTCAAAGTAGTGCATCTTCAGAACAAGAAATCCTTTAGATGAACAGGGCAACCACACCTTGAAACGCTCCGATGAGAATCATCATTATGACAACCATAAGTTGATCCATTTTTTCCTAACCTCTCACACTGAATTTATCGCGTTCTAACAGAACGGTAAACTCTCCCTTTAATGGACATTTTATTTTATTTCACCGTTTTGTTTTTTTCTCATACGATACATTATAAACATTCGCCTAATAAAAAACGAGGACTATGAACAAGATGATCATAAAAATTAAACCATCCGAACAAAAAGCTGCTGACAATGTATTGTTTGTAAGCAAACCTTTGATTCAAGCATTATCGCTTCCGCCCCAACTCATCATTCAATGCGGTCGGCGCGAATATCAAGTAATCATCTCTTCTCTGCAAACAGACGAAAACATCTTTGAGTGTTCACTATCCTGTTTGAATTCCTTGAGCTTGCCTGTCGAAAACTTTATGATTCACGCCTCTGTTACGAACAAAAACAAACTTATGCTTAGCCCGGTCATTGCCGTTTTGACGGAAATCCGCAAGGAGGAAGAAAACTTATTATTCGGCCCCATTACCGGTTTTTGCGAGGAAATGGCCCAGTACTGCCAGCGGCATGGATTTTTCTTTTATGTCTGTTCCTTGAAAAGTTTCTTGCGCTCTTCTATCAAAGGCTATATTAGGCTGCATGACTGCTGGACCCTGGCAGATGTCCCGTATCCTGACGTAGTTCATAATCGTCTTCATTCTCGCAAAGTCGAAAAAACAATGCTGTTTCAAAAGGCGGTTGAGAGAATGAAAAAAGAAGGAACTCCTTATTTCAATGCTCATTTTTTAGATAAGTGGTCAATATTTACGTTGTTATCGAGTTTCGATCATCTATGCCCATACTTACCTGAAACTTATCAACTTCATAAAAAGGAGGACCTAATTGATGCTCTATCCTCTCATTCTGCTATTTTCCTGAAACCCATTCATGGAAGTCAGGGTAAGCATATTTTTCGCATCAAGCAAGAGGACCAGGTCTATCATGTTGATTACACAACCTTTTCGCAGCCCTATGAAAAAGAGCATCTGACTTTTCACAGCCTATTTCAGTCGCTATACACTCAGTTTACAAAACAAAGTTTTTTAATCCAAAAAGCCCTTCCATTGCAAACATACAAAGGCTGCCCTTTTGACTTTCGTATTCTCTGTCACCGTATAAAGGAGACGGAGTGGAAAGTCACATCTCTCGTCGCTCGCGTTTCCCAGCAAGGAAACTTCGTATCCAATTTGGCCAGAGGCGGGGAAATAGTGAATGTTCATGCTGTATTGCAAGAAACATATGATCGCCGAACCACAAAACAAGTGATCAAACTGCTTAAGGAATTGTCACTTGATATTTGCCATTGCATTACGGTTTCTACAAACGGGCTGTTTGCTGAACTTGGAATTGACTTGGCCATTGACACGGATGGACATCCGTGGATTATTGAAATCAACACAAAGCCATCCAAACAGCAAAATTCCATTACAGACAAAACTTTTCGACCCTCTACAAAGGCTATTGTTCAATATTGCGCCTATTTAGCAGGGCATTCGATTGAGGAGGTATAAATTGATGATTTCTTTCGGCTTTTTAACCATTCGCCCCCAGCAGGAACATCAATACGTGACAGAAATGGCCAGACGTGCTCACCAATATGGAATTACGTGTTACCGATTTACTCCATTCTGTATTCGTCCTGAGGATGAACTCGTATATGGAGAAGAATATGATACAGCAACGAATGAATGGAAGGAGGCAGCTTTCCCTCTTCCATCTTTTATATATGATCGTTGTTTTTATAAACATGATTCCATTTCAAAACGTGCCAAACCAATTGTCCAGTGGCTGAAGATGTCCCCTCTTACCACTTTTTTAGGACACGGTTTACCAGGAAAAGCAGAAGTTTATGAAGCATTGCTTAACCACCCTGTACTGTCTTCCTATATTCCTAGAACAGAAATGGCTCAGTCCTCTTCTCACATCTTTCAAACGCTGCTAAAAGAAAAGGCCATTCTATTAAAACCGAATAATGGATCCCAAGGAAAAGGAATTATGGCTGTATCCATTTATAAAAAACAAGTAAAAGTCCAGTCCCAATTTGGTAAAGATCTATCCGAAATAAGCTTCCACGACGAAGCTTCCTTCCACAAATGGATATCGCGGAAATTGGAAAGAGTTCCTCTTCTTATACAGCCGCTGTTGAACATTTGCAACTACGAAGGAAAACCATTTGATATTCGGGTTCTACTACAAAAAGAAGAGAGCGGCTTATGGAAAGAAGCTGGAAGGGGCATTCGTCAAGCAAAAAACGGTCATATATTGACGAACATCAGCCAGGGAGCAGAAGTGCTTTCTTTTGACGAGGGGCTGCATGGATTTCCTTCATCTCAACGAAAGTTTATATGCGAAGAAATCGATAGCCTCATCCCACTCATACCTGCCGCATTGGAAAAGGCTTTCTCACCGCTTTTTGAATTAGGAATCGATATCTGCATTGATCGCAGAGGGGCCATTTGGATTTTAGATATGAACTCAAAACCAGGACGAAAAATTGTACTTGGCACCTCCCCGGAAAAAGAGGAAGAATTATACTGTAGACTGCTTGCCTATTGCCGTTATTTATCTCAAAAGGCTTTGACCGTGTAAGAAGGAGGAGATTGTGACGATGAACTTATCGTTAATAGACGAAAAACAACATACGATATACCTCCCTGCCCGATATGAACATAGCGATCTTCGCTCCATCTCATTTGGAGCGCGGACTTTTCCTTGCACGATCATATTTTCATCTCAGTTAGAGCAGGAAGTCCTAATGTCCACCTCTCTCTTTCATGAATTAAGCATACCCTTTTGTCAGTCGGTTCATCTCTTCTTCCGAGATGATACCGTTCATATAGGGCCGTTAATCGGCATTTTTTCTGCAGGGTTTACCGGTTCAAAGCTGCGCCCAATCGGGCAACGCTCCATCTTCTTTTCAAAATTATTATCTACCGTTAAATCGACCGGAGGATATGCTTTCTTGTTTGGTGCCCATCATATTAACTGGGACAGCGGCACCATCCGCGGATATTTTTATACAAATGATGGCTGGAGTCAGGCAGATGTGCCTTTTCCTCATGTCGTTTATGATCGTTTGCCAAACCGCCAAACAGAAAACCATGAACTCTTTACAACCATTAAAGAAAAACTGCAGTCTCAATATTTAATTCCCTGGTACAATCCAGGATTTTTCAACAAATGGGATATTTATCAGCGCCTGCAGACAAATGAAGAAACTCAAAGCTTCTTACCTGAAACCTTTAAAAATCCTTCTATTAAACACATACGATCCTTACTCGAAAAACATCAAGGTGTCTTTTTGAAACCCATTAACGGGAGTCTTGGTAAGGGAATTTTTGAAATTATCTATTCTCCTTCTTCTGAAAGTTATTATTGCCGTTATCATGATGGAGAAAAAAAGGTACTCCGCAAGTTTTATCAATTGCCGATTCTTCTGTCTCACTTATTTCAAGAAAAAAAACTCGATGACTATATTGTTCAGCAACGCATTCCCTTAATCCGCTTCCAAGGAAGGCCGCTCGATTTCCGTGTTCATACAAATAAAAATGAACATGGAAAGTGGCAGTTGACAGCAGTGGCAGCAAAAGTAGCCGGAAGGGGCAGTGTCACTACCCATCTAAATAATGGCGGTATGATTAAAACCATAGAAGAAATTTTCCCTTCTCCAGATCGATGCCGTGACATCAAGCAACAGTTAGAACAAGCTGCTTTATTGATTAGCGAGACAATTGAACGAGATGTAGCGGGATTTATCGGAGAGATTGGATTTGATTTTGGTATGGATGATCAGGGACGTGTATGGATATTTGAGGCAAACTCCAAACCAGGACGCTCGATCTTTAAGCATCCGAAACTATTTGAACAAGATATGTTAACGAGAAAACTTTCCTTATCGTATGCCATTCATCTGGCAGAAAAAAGTATTCATGCGCCTGAGGAACTATACACATGATCACCATTCACTTTGATTCTTTAAACGAGACGTGGTATCATACACATTCCCATCGATCTTTGTCGTGGGGCCATCAGCGAGTGGATCTCCCCTTCCAATCAAAGGACCATCCATCTCTCTCCTTTACCATGCGTATTCATAAAGATAAAGCAGGACCCATAGTGGGCGTGTTAACCAGCCGAAAAACCACCGACTCATTAAACCAAAAACGTTATGAACATTTTATTCAATTACATGATGCCTTACAAAAACAAGGAGGGCTCCTCCTTGTTTTCTCTCCTGAAAATATGTACAACACTTGTGTAAAAGGAAAAATTTACGACAGTACGAACGGGAAATGGATAGATGTCCTCACTCCTCTTCCAGATGTTTTATATAACCGTTTCCCGGGTCGCAGGCAGGAAAGAAAAGGACATTGCAAAAATGTGCTGAAGCGATGTCAAAGAGAAAGCATTCCTTTATTCAACCCCCACTTTTTTTCAAAATGGTGCCTTCATCAGCTTTTCTCTCAGCACACTCTATTAAAAAAGCATCTTCCATACACCATCCGATACGAAAGCAAACAATCAATCGAGAAGATGCTTGAGCATCATTCCTTCGTTTATGTTAAACCTTCAGAAGGAAGCAAAGGAAAAGGAATTTATCGATTGAAGAAAATAGCAGAAGAACAACTTCTTGCAGAAACGATTAAACAGTCCCAGTTGTACCAGAATATCGAAGAGTTCCTCAACAGCTCTCTGCTGGATGAAAACTGGCTTGTCCAACAAGGAATTGATTCAGATTGTATCAACGGAAAGCGGTATGATTTACGAATCATTGTCGTTAGAGGGCAAGGTGACTATCATATCAGCGGCATTGGCATTCGCCAGTCCGGCATACAAAATGTAACAACACATGTACCAAGCGGCGGTATGATTGTACCGTTCTCCCACGTGAGCCAGCGCCTGAACATCCCTCTTATTAGATTGATCGCTTCAGCTTGCGGCCACCAATTAGAAACAGCATATGGTTTGATCGGTGAATTTTCTATGGATATGGTAAAATCAGCGGATGGCCATTACTATATTCTTGAAATAAATGCGAAACCCATGATTTTTGATGAAGCAGAAATTCAGCAGGAACGCCTTATGAATCTCTGCTCTCTTTTTTATCAATTAACCAAATTTCCCTCTCCCTCTATTACAACGAACAATCACATGATAAACTAGTCTTGAAGATTGAAAATTCAAATATTTGAAAGGAGGAATAAGCATTGATTTCACATTTTCAGTATCGTCCTTTATATGAACATGACAACATACCTGGCTGGTCTCTTTCCTTTTATTACGGAGGTCGGGTTTATCAAGCTCTCTACCACAGAAATGGTCAAATTGAATGGGTCAATCTTTCTCCTCCCGAATCAACCATTCACGACGTTTCTTCGCAAATTCACGAATTGATGTTGTTTCACGTCTATGAATGACGAGAAAAGCGGAGCTAGGAGGCGTGGCTGGACAACAAAGAAAAACGGAAACGGCTCTTCCAAGGACGAAACGCGCTGGAAGCTTCTTCACCGGAAGCGCTCTTTGCTTCTGAGGAAGAAGGTGAAGCGACGCGAGTCTCTAGCCGCTACAGCTGGACAATTTCGCCGCGTCTTCTGTCATTCACCGCCTTTCTGTTCTCGCATCTTGAATAAGCTGTTCAAGAATTTAGCATGAGCGTTTTTTGCTTATGCTAAATTCTTTATCTGAATTCATATAATTATGATAAAATAGTGATTAACATTTTGTTACTGGAGAGATTTATAATGATTGACCGTTTAAAAGCTTACTATGGCGACCATATCACTTTTGTCGATACCCCTCATTGCGCACCCCATCTCGCTTGGTTTCAAACAAAAGACAATAATTATATTGGAATTGACAAGAAAGCCCTTTCTTCCAAAGATTTCGAATTGCTCTCAATCTTTTTAACACCCTATCAAGTCGAACTTGACCATGTCCCTCCTGAAAAAGCATATTGGCACAAACTACTGTTTCAAAATCATCATGAAGTGCTGCATGAGGAGATTGATGCCTACATACAGTTTATTCATTTCTCCTTGGCTCACCCTATTCAAGCTAAGCATGAGTTCGAAGAAACATTAAAAGGGCTCTATCATTCGAATGTTGTCATCGTGTGGGAGAATGATTACGATGGTGTCCTCATTGAAAAGTTTGAACACCTTACTCCCCATGAACATAATCTCGATGTTGTCATTGATGTGCTAATAAGTGATTTCAATTCCAAAATGCAATTTTTTGAGGGACAAACCCATCGCTTGCCCATCGCACCAGGCAGCCAGTTTCAGCTGGAAAAAAACTGGTTTCATTTATGCAAACAAGTGCTCCATCACAAAAAAATGATTCGAATCACAGATGTATTCGCGTATTTACTACTCACACACACACCTGATTCTTTGAAGAAAGAACTTCAAAATGCCGTTAGCCAGGTAGCACAAGATGAAGAGTTGCTCAAAACGGTCAAAATGTATCTTGAGTGTAATTTGAATGTATCCCTTACCTCCAAAAAATTATATATGCATCGCAATAGCCTGCAGTACCGCATCGATAAATTCATTGAGAAAACCGGAATAGATATTAAACATTTTCAAGGAGCGGTTGCTGCTTATTTGTCGATTTTGGCAAAAGAAGCGGAAGAAAGTTAAAGTTCTGGCATATGGAAGGTATTATTGCACCATCTTCGCGATCCATTCCCGGTTGTAGAACACTTCAAACAAGTTGAGCCCGGCTGAATGTAACGTTGTGACTTAACAAATTTACGATAAAAAGAAAGGGATTTCGTCAACATGCATGAAACACCTTTCTTTTTTTTGTGCACTTCGTCCATTTACGTAAAACATAAAGCGTTTTAAACTTTAATCAATAAAGAAATCGCTTTCAATTAGGAGGGATATAAATGGCAGAGTTACGCTTGGATCACATTTATAAAATCTATGATAAAAACGTTACAGCCGTTCAAGACTTCAATCTTCATATTCAAGACAAAGAATTTATCGTATTCGTAGGTCCATCCGGTTGTGGTAAATCAACAACTCTTCGTATGGTAGCAGGTCTCGAAGATATCTCAAAAGGTGACTTCTATATCGATGGCAAACGTGTAAACGATGTAGCGCCAAAAGACCGTGACATTGCGATGGTCTTCCAAAACTACGCCTTATATCCGCATATGAGCGTATATGACAACATGGCATTCGGTTTAAAACTACGCAAATTTCCAAAGGATGAGATCGACCGCCGCGTAAAAGATGCAGCACGCATTCTCGGTCTTGAGCAATACTTGGACCGCAAGCCAAAAGCCCTTTCCGGAGGTCAGCGTCAGCGCGTTGCCCTGGGCCGTGCGATTGTCCGGGATGCAAAAGTATTCTTAATGGATGAGCCTTTATCAAACCTGGATGCAAAACTTCGTGTACAAATGCGCTCTGAAATCGCAAAATTGCACCAACGTTTACAAACAACCACTATTTACGTAACGCACGACCAAACGGAAGCGATGACAATGGCTACTCGCCTCGTCGTGATGAAAGATGGAATCATCCAACAAGTTGGTGCTCCAAAGGAAGTATATGAAAAGCCTGAAAATGTATTCGTTGGCGGCTTCATCGGCTCACCTGCGATGAACTTCTTTAAAGGGACACTAAAAGACGGTATGTTCCAAATCGGCGAAGTAAATATCGCTGTACCGGAAGGAAAAATGAAAGTATTGCGCGATCAAGGCTATGTAAATAAAGAAATCATTCTTGGAATTCGTCCTGAGGATTTCCACGATGAACCTGTATTCATTGAAGCATCACAAGGTACAAAAGTAAGCATCAAAGTGGATGTAGCTGAATTAATGGGGGCTGAAACGATGTTATATGCCCAAATCAACGGCCAAGACTTTGTTGCACGCGTAGATGCTCGCACAGAAGTAAAACCGGGACAACAAATGGACTTGGCTCTAGACATCAACAAAGCCCATTTCTTCGATGCAGATAATGAAAGACGCATTCGTGCTGAAAAAGAATGATAAAAAAGGAATCCTCATATACGGGGATTCCTTTTTTCATCTTATTACTATTCTTGAATTAATTTTACTTCCTCATGATGACACACTGGACAATAAAGTACATGGGCACACTGATGCTGGCTTAGTGTTGTGGGGATTCCGTCTATTAATTTTAAATGATCAATCTCCATATACGCACTGTAAGGACCGAAATAGTCAATGATTCTTCCCATATCTTCCTCGTGGTGCCCGCATTTTGGACAAGTATAATGAGACTGCTGGAATCCGTTGCATAAAGGACATATTTGACTCATGCTTTTCACCCCGCTCAAACATTGGGTATTTCACATGAATAATATATGTTAAACATTGAAATTCTAAACAGCGGATGCCATTTATATCTTGGTATAACTTACCATAAAAGCGTATAAAAATCACATAACACGGCTATCGTGCCCCCGGCATGCTGTCTGGGTGCCCATTTATGAAAATATATGCTGTCCCAATAGAAAAGGAGGTTATAAACATAACCTCCTTTTCTATTGAATCATATTTAAGAAACGGCGTGTGCGTTCTTCTTTTGGGTTTGTAAAGATGGCTTCCGGTTTGCCGCGCTCTATAATGTTCCCTTGATCCATGAAGATCACTTCATCTGCTGCTTCCCTAGCAAATCTCATCTCATGTGTCACAACTACCATTTCACCAAAGTCCAATGCTTTCGCATCGATTTCAACCGTTCCGCTCGTTGGTGTTTCAAGGATGTTCAAACAGCGCAAAAAGGTTGTTTTCCCCGAACCGGAAGGTCCAATGACCACTACAACCTTCCCTTGTTCAATTTCTAAATCAATACCCTTTAATACATGCAGGCTGTCAAACGACTTATGAAGATTTTTTACTTTAATCATTGTCTAAAACTCCTTCTCCATCACGCCTTTTAGTTGGATACATACCGATCTAAGCGCGCTTCAATTCTACCCTGGATGACAGAAAGCACGAAACAAAGAATCCAATAAAGCAATGCTGCCTCACTGTATAAAAGCAAAAACTCATAATTGGTAGCGGCGATTTCTTGCGCTCTTCGGAACATTTCCGTAACAAGAATAAGTGAAGCAGGTGAAGTATCTTTTACAAGACTGATAAAAGAGTTGGATAATGGCGGAATGGATAAAATGGCAGCACGAATAATCTCAGATGCGTAGGCTCCCACACTCAGAGAAAATCCAATCACAGCTGACGGGAACGGATCGATGGTAAGACCGAGATTAGGCAACCCGTAAAAAATAATAAATAATTGCACAAGTAAAGGTGTACCGCGAATAATGGAAACATACACACGTGCAATTATGTTCAATGCTTTTATAGTTGATAAGCGGGCAAGCGCTGTTAATACAGCAATGATAATTCCTAAAACGAAAGTAATAAGCGTTAGCGGAATCGTATATTTAAGAGCTCCCTCTATCATCGGATAAAGGGAACTCTTTGCAATTGTTGTGAGGTGTTCTAAACGTTCTGGATCTTGAAAAATATTATTTAGGAGATACATCTTCACCAAACCACTTTTCAGAAATCTTTTTGTATGTTCCGTCTTCTTTCATTTCTTTTAACGCTTTATTTACTTCTTCTACTAATTTGCCGCTGTCTTTTCTAAACATTAAGCCGCTTTCCGCCGCATCTTCTGCTTCGTCCGCAATTTTAATTGGTGCGTTCGGCTTTTGTTTTGTGTAATCCAGTACTGATAATTTGTCATTAATGGTAGCATCTACACGTTTAGAAGCAATCAATTCAGTGGACGTAGAGCATAGCTTGCGGAGCTGGACAATAAGAAAAGCACAGCAAGCTATGCTTTCTTGCAGAATGAAAAAAGCTGCCAGCGGCAGCTTTTTATCATTTTGATGCATCAATAATTGCTCTTAATTCTTTCGCTGATTGCCGAGGAGATTCTTGCAGTGAAATTGCTGAGATTACAGCCACCCCATCAGCACCAGCCTCTATCACTTCATGGGTATTTTGAGCGTTTATCCCCCCGATTCCCACAAGAGGAAGCGTTAACCCGTGAGCCCTTATAGCTTGGATGACATCAGGGCCGCTTACTTCACGAATATCTTCTTTTGTCGTGGTGTAAAAGATGGGCCCAACTCCAAGGTAATCTGCTCCTAATGCTTCAGCCTGTTTAGCTTCCTCAACATCGTGAACGGATACTCCTAAAATCTTATTTCCGATTTTCTTTCGTACAAACTCGATTTGTTCATCTTCTTGACCAATATGAACACCGTCTGCTTCAATTTCGATCGCCAAATCTACATCATCATTGACAACAAACGGTACACCATGCTTTTTACAAATATCCTGCAACGCTTTGGCTAATCTTTTCTTTTCTTCCCCTTCCAAACTTCCCGTTCCTTTTTCCCTAAACTGAAAAATGGTCACTCCGCCTTCAATCGCTTCTTCTACCACTTCTTCTGGAACGCTCTGGCAATTTGGGCTTCCCATCACAAAATATAAAGCCAACTGCTCTCTTAACTTCATCATATCATCACTTCCTGTTTTCGATAAGCCCAATGGTTAGTCGGCCCATGCCCGCTTCCAATATTTAATGTGTGTTTAATGGCAGCATGAACAAATTCAGATGCTGTGTCAACTGCCTGTAAAACGGAAGCTCCTTTAGCTAATTCAGCCGCGACACATGCTGAAAACGTACAGCCGGTTCCATGTGTGTGTTTTGTAGCAATGCGCTCATGTGTAAATTCCGTAAACCTTTGCCCATCATACAGCAAATCGATGAGTTCATTTGTATGTGAATGTCCGCCTTTAATAACGATATGCTTGGCGCCTAAGTCGGATAAGTATTTTGCCGCTTCCTTGCGGTCTTGCATTGTTTCGATTTTCATCCCCGTTAACTCTTCTGCTTCGGGAATATTCGGCGTAACCACATCACATAAAGGCAAAAGCTTTTCCTTTAACATGTTTACTGCACTTTGCTGCAATAGAGAGGCTCCTCCCTTTGCGATCATGACCGGGTCTACCACCACATTCTGTAAGCTGTGTTCTTCTATTTTGTTCGCCACAAGCTCAATAATCTCAGCACTAAACAACATCCCTGTTTTAAGCGCAGAGGGACGTAAGTCAACAACAACAGAGTCTATTTGTGCCGCGATGGCCTCCGGCGAAAGCGGGTATACACCTTGTACCCCTGTCGTGTTTTGGGCCGTAACGGCCGTGATGGCCGACATTCCAAACACAAGGCGCTCCTGGAACGTTTTCAAGTCTGCCTGGATTCCCGCTCCGCCTCCGCTGTCAGAACCTGCGATCGTTAATGCTTTTGCAATGGTCATGTTTATCACTCTTCCTTTTAACCTAAATAACGATGATACAATGTTTTTGCTAACATTATATCATTTGTTCCATGCACAAACACACGGCCATCCTTAAATAAAACAAGACGATGTTCACCGACTGTGAAAGAAACAAGATACGGGTTTTTTTCTACTTTCCCATGTTGTTTTTCTAGCAGCTGTGCGGTCTCCTCCAAATGCCGGTTTTGTCCATAAGGAGGACGAATCTGAACCGTATTTCGTCCGCATAGAACCGCTGTCTTCACTTGGTTGTCATACTGCAAAAAAGGATAAGTTGGATTCGTGCCGCATGATGGACAATCCATTCTCTTTAGCTTCTCTACTGCAATCATCGTATGTTGATTCTTCCATAAATCGAAAGAAACCAGCTTGTGACGTAATGAATCTTCATCTCCTACCATCAATTTTATGGCTTCAGCTACTTGATAGGCGACAACCATCCCGACAGCAGGGCTGATAATCCCTGCTGTATCGCATGTTAAACCATTCATCGGAACCGTTTCTAATAAACACGATAAACACGGTGTCTTCCCCGGAATAATCGTATAACTGAGGCCGTAACTTCCTACACATGCTCCGTATATCCATGGAATGTTATATTTTTGTGCAAGGTCATTGATGACAAAGCGGGTATCAAAATTGTCCGTTGCATCTATGATGACATCTACGTCTTTTAAAAGTTCCTGTAACTCATTTGCATTGGCATCCATTACATGGACATGTATGTCAACCGTAGAGTTGATGTTCTGTAAGCGTTGTTTTGCCGCAATCGCTTTCGGGACCCTCTTCGCTGCATCTTGCTCACTGTACAACTGCTGGCGCTGCAAGTTGCTCCACTCTACATAGTCACGGTCCACAATCGTCACCTTACCGACTCCTGCACGCACAAGCGCTTCAGCGCTGCCTGTACCTAACGCTCCTGCACCCACAATCAGCACATGCTTCGATTCAATTTTCTTTTGGCCCTCTTTTCCAATCGGTGCGAATAATTCTTGGCGTGAGTAGCGCTCAATCAAACGACGCTCATTCCTTCGATTGGGCTGCTTGCTGTTGCATAACGTTTTTTCGGTATTCTTCCTGATTCGTAAGCAAGACGGCCAGCTTCGATCGCAAGCTTCATTGCTTTTGCCATACTTACAGGATCTTTCGCACCGGAAACTGCTGTATTCAGTAATACTCCGTCAGCTCCCAATTCCATCGCCAGTGCGGCATCAGAAGCCGTTCCAATCCCGGCATCCACGATGACGGGTACATTTGCTTGTTCGATGATGAAGCTAAGGTTAAGGGGATTGATAATGCCTTGCCCGCTCCCGATCGGTGAAGCGCCCGGCATAATTGCATGAACTCCCAACTCTTGCAATCGACGAGCGAGTACGACATCATCTGACGTATAAGGCAAGACAATAAATCCTTCTTTCAATAACTCCTCGCTCGCCTTCAAGGTTTCGACAGGATCAGGAAGTAATGTTTTATCACAGCCGATAACCTCTACTTTTACCATGTCGCAAAGACCAGATGCTTTTGCGAGCTTTGCAATGCGTACTGCTTCTTTTGCCGTTTTGGCTCCGGCTGTATTTGGAAGCAGCGTAAATCTATGAACCTCCAATGCTTCTAATAAATTGGGCTGTGAAGCATCAAAAATATCCATTCTCCTTACCGCAAATGTTAAAATATTCGTTTCAGATGTTTCTACCGCTTGTTTTTGAATGTCATAGCTCGTGAATTTTCCTGTTCCCAACAACAAACGAGATGTGAATTCATATGGACCAATCTTTAACATGTTCAACCGCCTCCTACAAATGATACAAGTTCAATATGATCTCCATCTTTCAGCTTTGTACTTGCATGTTCTTCTTTTTGCAAAATCTCTTCGTTTAATTCAACAATGACAACACGATTACCGAGTTGGTAAAATTCCAATAACTGCTCGACCGTTTCGACTTCTTCAGTTATTCGCATCGTCTCTCCATTAATGATCAGCTTCATGTAATGCCCCCTTTATGTATGGATGTGGTGCCGATTCGCTCGAAACGCTTCAAGAAAATACGGAGATACCGGTCTTCCTTGAATGAGATCAGCCATAAAGATTCCTGTTGCAGCACTTAATAAAATGCCATTCCGATAATGCCCAAAGGCCATATACAATCTTTCATACTCCTCGTGCTTTCCTAAATACGGCAACCCGTCAGCCGTTTGCGGTCTCAATCCTGCCCAATGCCGCTCGAATACCGCCTCTCCAATAGATGGAACAATTTCCTTTGCCTTTTGTAAAAGATGCATGACTCCATGTACTGACACATCCTTATTAAAGGAATGAGGGATTTTAGTCGCTCCAATGACAATGCGTCCCCCCGTTTTTGGGACAAGATAAAACCCTTCATCCAAAAAAATGGTGCATTCTATCACTTTTTTTCTTGTTGTAACAGATATACACTCACCTTTCACGGGATAAACATTGCATTTTGGCAGTAAACCGCCCATTAGCTGTTTAGCCCATGACCCCGTTGTCACGATGACCTTGTCGCTGTGTATGACTTGATTGGCAGTGATTACTCCCTTTATTTGATTTTCTACATAAATAAGAGAGCGCACATCACAATATTCATTTATGATCGCACCATGATAGGAAGCAGCCAATGCAAGAGCTTCCGTTAATTTGGCAGGATTCAGTTGACCGTCATTCGGTATGTACATTGCTCCCGCGAGAAATGGTGATAGTCGTTCTTCCTGTTCGACTGCCTCTTGTTGTGTCAGCCAGGTCACATCCCTATCCCATCTTTGATGCTGCTTTACTTTTTCTCTTAGCAAAACTGCTTCTTGCTGAGATCGGGCGGGTTTTAGCACTCCTTTTTGAATGAGTTCTACATCGATTCCCGTTTCCTCTTTTAACTCTTCCACCAATTCAGAAAACTGACTGCGGCTTTGTAAAGCAAATTCCAATAGCGGCCCTTCCTCATCAATTTCTGCCTGGGCGCCTAAAATACCGGCTGCTGCACTTGAAGCTTCACTGCCGATTTTATTTCTTTCTAGCACCATAACTTTTACTCCATTTTTCGCCAATTGATAGGCGATCGAGCAACCGATGACCCCGCCGCCTACGACAATGACATCAACATGTTCCTTCACACAACTCATCTCCATTTTGTAAAAAGAATTGATAACGCTTTACAGCTTCTGGCGGATCATCCGATAAAAAAACCCCGGACATAACTGCTATTCCGGAAACACCTGTCTGCTTCAACTGTTGCATATGCTCCGGACGGATACCTCCGATAGCAACAACCGGAATTGAAACAGCCGTTATAACTTCCTGCAGTGCCGGAATCCCTCTAGGCGTCTGTCCCGCTTTAGACTGGGACGAATAAATATGACCGTATAAAACGTAATCTGCTCCCTGTTTTTCTGCTAAACGAGCTTCCCCTACAGAGTGAACAGATTTTCCAACCAGCAAAGAAGGAAACCTCGATTTAACTTGTTGGACCGGAAGACTGTGATAAGCTAATTGAACTCCAAGCGCGCCCATCGCATAGGCAACATCTACACGGTCATTGACAATGATTTTAGAAAGGGGGACATCATAAAGCTGCAACCGCTCCATAATTTGGACTAATTCACTCGCGGTCTTTGTCTTTTCCCGTAAATGAATCACATCAACATGACGATGAATAGCTGCAATAACCTTAACAAGCTCTTCTTGAGACTGTTTTCCTGTGGAAATAGCATGAAACGCAAATGATTTTTTCATTTTTCAAGCCTTTCATATAAAGTGAAACTTCCATCAGGGGAAGTACTATCCCCCTGATGGTTAGTTGAACTTATCGGGCTCTTACGGACAGTTGCTCTTTCCCGAAGATCACCAGAGCTTAACGACCGTTAGAGCGGGACAAAATAAAAACCCACTCTGCACGCAGAGTGGGTTAAATATAACAACTACAACAATATCGTTACGCCACCACTTCCCTACGCTGGTATAATCCAGATCAGGTTCAAAGGGTCCGGAAGTATTTCCGTCTCAGCCCATAAGGACTCCCCTAGTGAATTTTCGGATTATTTGGTTTTTACGATTTTAGTATAACACACTTGATTTTTTTTACAACCAGTAAATATGCAAACGAACTTACTCAACATAGACAGCTGTGCCATAAGCTATAATTTCCGAAGCATTTTGCATCACACTAGATGTTTCCAGCCTTATCGCAATAATAGCGTTTGCTCCTTTGTGCTGCGCATCCTCCACCATACGTCCGATTGCTTGCTGACGGGCTTCATCCATCATCTCCGTATACTCTTTAATTTCTCCTCCTACAATCGTCTTTAAGCCTGCCATAATATCTTTACCGATATGTTTTGACTGCACGGTACTTCCTTTTACAAAACCTTTTAACTCTTTAATTTCTTTTCCCGGCACGAAATCAGTAGTCACGATAATCATGTTCATCTTCCTCCTTCTTTTCTTTTTTCCGTTCTATCATTAGAACAACTAATAACAATACTAATCCTATTCCATAGATGATAAAAAATCCCAACGCTTTTTGTTTATCGATAAAAAGCAACACGATGCCTGCCAATTGCCCAACGATGGCTATGATGAAAAAGATATATTTAAGTAACTGCACAACATGCTCCTTTTCCAGTTATGATACCTTTTATGTATTTCTTCCCCTTTTATGTCATATCCTTCTATTATTCATGTTTTTTATATTTATTGGTTATGCTAATGAACAACGATGGAGGCTTAACTTAACCGCACTCATATCAAGAAACCAATTTTAACCCTATAGCCGTAGCAAGAATTAATCCGATAAAGAAAATACGGCGCCGATCTTTAGATTCCCCGTATTGCACCATCCCTAAAATCGCACCGCCTGATGCCCCTATTCCTGTCCAAATCGCATAGGCCGTTCCCATCGGCAACGTCTTCATGGCAAGCGACAGAAAGAAAAAGCTTGCGGCAAATCCGGTGAGTAACATTATAAGCGATATACTGCTGCGATCTTGATGCCATTTATTAATCATCGTAACTCCAATCATTTCAAACATTCCTGCCAATACAACATACAACCAAGCCATTATGATTCATCTCCTTCCGAACACGACTGCGGCTCTTTCGTCACCAGTTTCAATCCCACCACTCCAATAAGCAGTAAAAGAATAAAAAACACTTTCGCCAATTTAAAAGGCTCCCCGAAAAACACAATCTCGGCAAAAACGGTACCTGCTGTTCCCATTCCAACGAATACCGCATATACAGTCCCTATCGGCAATGTCCGGCCAGCCATAATCATCATATAAAAGCTAATAAAAATGGAAATCACCGTTCCAATCCATTCCCATACGTTATCAGCATGCTTTAACCCTATCACCCAAAACACTTCAAAAAAGGCTGCGATGAAGACTTTTAACCAGTTCGAATTCATTTTCATTCTCCTTTCTGATCCTTCTTAGTATTTGCCAAAAAACATAAAAAGCCCGGGAGATCATCATTCAAACGATATCTCCCGGGCTTTTATCCCTCCGTGTAACACAGTAACTGTGCGTTTTCTCTCGGACCAGACCAGCCATCAACTGCGGAACCCTAGAAAACTTCTGCCGTGTTTTCTTGTCACTTCATTTTTAAGCCATTTTAGAAGAATTGTCAATATATTTTATTCCCAGTGAATATATCTATCAACAAGGAGGCCCTAACAAAAAAGTTTATTCGCTCACCCGCGAAGGAAAAAAAGAATGGATCAGCTGGATGATTGAGAAAGAATCCATAAGGAGGGACATTTCGTAAGCCGGCTGCCGCTTATCATCTCATATAAAGGAGAGAAGAAACAATGAGTAACCATCAACACTTTCTTAACCTAGCTTTGAAACTAGCGGCTGAAAATGCAAGGAATGGAACCGGGGGACCATTCGGAGCCGTTATTGTTCGAGATGGCAAAATTATCGGAACGGGGGCCAATCAAGTAACAACCTCAAACGATCCTACTGCCCATGCAGAAATTCAAGCGATCCGCCACACTTGCCATACCCTTTCAACCTTTCAGCTGCAAGACTGTATCCTCTACACAAGCAGCGAACCATGCCCTATGTGCATGAGTGCCATTTACTGGGCTAGAATCAAGGAAGTTTATTATTATCATAACCGCACCAGAGCGTCCGCCATTGGATTTGATGATGATTTTATTTACCATGAAATTCCTAAGTCCCCCGGCGAGAGAAGCATCTCGGCGAAACAGGTTTCATTTTCTATTTCTGCCGAAGAAGATCCTTTTTACCTCTGGAAAACGAATCCTAATGTTGTTCATTACTAGTTTCTATTGCGCGTCAGAATGATTGTGCGCCTATAGTACTAAAGAAGGGCAAAAAGCTGTCAAACGACCGGGAGCTTTTTGTCCATTTTTCCAACTCATTGTATAATGCCTTTCTCTTATTAGTAAACAAAGTATATTCATTTTATTCCATCAATCAAAAATATATCCAATACTCTTGCACCCGCCCCCGTATGCCATTGTTTTTTCCAAAACATTTCACATCTCGTTCAAGGCTTTCACGCCCCTCCTTTAATCCCTATTTCCTGTTGTGAATAAATTCCTTTACTGACCACAATATACGAAAATCCCCCTGATTTCCGTACTGGTTAATTAATTTCACATGCCTTCCTATCTCTGATCGATCGAGATGACCTCTGATTTCTCCCATAGCATTATTATCGTACTATTAAATTTTTAAGTCAAAGGAAGCAGTATATCACAGACCGACAGCTACTATCTAACTATGTCGAAATTTGTAACAAAAATGTAACAATACTGAATATAAATTGTAATGTTTGATTGTTAGTATGTAAACATTGTTACGTCAGGTATAAAATGATTATGGAGGAAATTATTGTGAAAAAAATACTATATTCTGTTGCTCTTTGTTCGTCATTAACAGTATTACCAACGATCAGTCACGCCGCGCTAGGCGATCAAATATTAAAACAAGGCATGAAAAACAACGATGTACAAGAACTCCAAAATAAACTAAAGCAAAAGGGATATTTCAACCACACTTCGACAGGTTATTTCGGATCTTTAACGAAGAGTTCGGTACTTTCTTTCCAACGTGCCAACAACTTGGCAGCAGATGGAGTCGTCGGACCAAAAACTGTACAGGCTCTTGAACATTCATCCGCTTCCAGCCACTCTACTATTTTAAAATTGGGCATGAAAAGTAATGATGTAAAAGAAGTACAAACACTACTGAAGAAAAAGGGTTACTTTAAATCGACTGTTACTGGTTATTACGGCTTTATCACTAAAGATGCGGTAATGGCTTTTCAACGTGCCCATAACTTAACGGTGGATGGAATTGTGGGACCTAATACATATCGCGCTTTATTAGGTATGCAATCTACTTCTGCTGGTTCTCAAACGTCTGTAAGTACTAGTACGGTGTTAAAGCTCGGAATGAAAGGCACAGCGGTCCAACAGCTTCAACAAGCATTAAAAAATAAAGGATACTTCACCGCAAATGCAACTGGTTACTATGGATCTATTACTAAAAACGCCGTAATGGCCTTCCAACGTGCTAATCATTTAGCTGTGGATGGAATTGCCGGCCCTGCTACTCTAAGAGCATTATCATCAAATCAAGCCGTTTCTGCATCATCGCAAGTGGCTGGAGTTTCGAGCATGAGCGTGGCAAATGAAGTGGTCTCTCTTGCTAAGAAATTGATCGGCAGCCCGTACGTATGGGGCGGTACGTCTCCTAGCGGTTTTGACTGCAGCGGTTTCCTTAAATATGTATATGAAAAAGCAGGAATCGGCTTACCGCGTACAGTAGCAAGCATTTATGCAGCAGGAACGAAAGTAAGCAGTCCAAGTGTCGGAGATATTGTATTTTTTGAAACATATCAGCCCGGAGCTTCTCATGCTGGCATTTACATCGGTGGAGGGAACTTTATTCATGCTTCCTCTTCAAGAGGTGTTATGATTTCATCACTAAGCAATTCTTATTGGAGCCCTCGCTACCTAGGAAGCAAGTCGTTTTTTTAATAGATTAAAAGATTACAACGAGACTCGTTCTTTGTTTAACCGAAAATATTTTCTTTTAAACAAGTATTTATAAAAGGGACGGTGAAAAAAGGGGTCCTTCTTTTTTCACCGTCCCTTTTCAATTTGAGTTTATACACTTTTAAATGATTTTATTATAGCGGTAGCCGGAGAAGAAAAAAGCTTAACTTTTTATCACTTTTTCAATAAATCCTCAAATTTGCTGTATTGAGATCACCATGAATTAGAAGAATAGAGAATATTGTCCTCTAAAAAAGAAAAGCCCATAAGGATGCTGGCTTTTTCTCATGAACATGTGTACTTTCCGGCAAATTCTCCTTTATCGAATAGAGGACGATGGAATTATTTTATCTTGGCTTGACATGCCAAACGGAAATTCGCGTCCCTACACTTTTTTAGCTCAATTTCATTTGGCGGATGCAATAAATTATGTCCCTCAAGAATCTCGACAGCACACCTTCCGCATGTTCCTTTCCTGCATTTATAAT
The DNA here is from genome assembly GCF_042649685.1 of Bacillus songklensis. NCBI lineage: Bacteria > Bacillati > Bacillota > Bacilli > Caryophanales > Bacillaceae > Bacillus > Bacillus songklensis. Next base: position 91,653 of record NZ_JBHRZT010000043.1, read on the forward strand.
CTAATGGGATATTTTGTTTTAATGCACTATCTAACAATAATTCGTTAGGGGCAGGGGTTAACTTAAATGATTGATTATTTTGCTTAATTTCAATAAAGGTTTTTATCGGATTCTTTTCCGGCTCAATGATCAAGTCTCCAACTTCGATTGAATATTTTCCTTGTATTAATGAACCTACTGTTAATTTTCTTTCCACTTAGCCTCCTCCTCTCACTCCATTTATTCCCATACCATTTTGAAAACGAATCTCATTTACAACACAATTGAGAACTGTTATCATATAAAAAAAGGGGGACAATCTATGGGGTATCAAATTAATGGATTAAGAGATATTAATGCTGTTTTAACTAATCATAGAAAAATTGGCGGGGTTATTGAAACCTCATTTATCCGCCTTCGCTCAGGAGAAAAGTATGAACATGCATGCATAGTCCATATTGATCATTTAGGTTCGAGCTATTATTCAATTGGATTCGTGACCACCAAAGGTGAAAAAGTCATTGTAAATGTAAATGAAATCAGTGTTATATCTTCACCGGAACATAAAAAAGTACTAGAATTAAAAAATTCAACTTATAAAGATACAATTACTAAAGAAAAATTAAAATACTTAACTCGTCTCTTTGAAATCCATCAAGGGAGTTACACCATCCATTTCCTTAAGGAAGTAAAAATGATTATTGATGACATCGGTTTTGATATCGAAGATCATGATTTATCTTTAAACATTTCCAGGATAGAGGCCAAGTTAAAGCACATCGCTTAAATTTCAATATAAACAGCAGTTGCTGTTTATATTGAAATTAGTCGCCATCCGGATCTTCTAACGTACAGATTGCAGTTGGACGCTTTATTCTCGGCACAATAGACTCATAAACACGGAAGATATGGTTCATATTTTCATCATCAAAAAATGTTGTTTGGAAGTCTACCGCTATCGCTAAGTCTATATTTTGCTTCCCTGAGTCAATAACTACACCTTTCCTGCCTTTAATCATAGGTGTTTGGTAAATGCCTGCAGTCATCAACTCTCTAATATGCTCAATTTCCAGCACATGTGTGCCTTCGTGAACCCTATGAATAAGGGCATATAATTCCGGTGAGAGCACTAATGCATAGGGACCTGTATGTCCTGATTGCAGCAATTTGTTTCGGGCTTCCACAACATCAGCAAAAGCATTCCCTGATTTCATCCAATCATTGCGTATATGGGCAATTTTTCCTTTTACATTCATAATTCCAGGAAGATTGAATTGAGCAGACCCATTAAAAATCAAATCATCTTCCAACAATGCACACTGCTGGGCAGCATTTGCGGCAGCTGAAAAATCAATAGGACTAGCGAGTTGCCTTGCTTGTTGAATATCACGCCAATACAAAATAAAATCCTTATATATAAACGGAATCGTTAAATGCACTCGACGTGTCGGCTCAGAAAGATCCAGTTTTTCACCATGAAAGCTGATTCCCCCATTTTCGGGTTCCTCATAAATATCATTTGCAACTGACTGGACCCCTTCTCCCAACGGCCCATATATGTCGATGAATCTTCTGCCTACTAGTTGTTGGCGGGCAGTTTCAATCACTGTTTGGTCTAACTCTCTCCATTGTTGATTATTCAATGGGGAATCAGAATAAATCACTGATTTATCCATGAGTCTTCCTCCTTTACACTCTTTTTAAATTGCCTACAGTTAAAGATGTTTTCAAAAAAACAGTTTGTTGAGGAGGAGTTTGACTGTCCTGGGTATAAGTCTCAATTTTTAGACTTTTCGATATATTTTCTTTCTCATCTGTAGGTACCGATGCTTCAAGGTGAACGGGCGTGTCCAATTCTTTGTTTAATTCTTCAAATGTATATTTTAATGTTTGATAATCCGTAGAAGTCATGTTTCTCAGTGGTTCAATTATTCCTTGATACTCAGTATCCTTGTAGTGAAAAAGTGACAAGTCCAGATGTTCCAAAAAATTATGTAAACCAAATTTTTCTAAGCTAATATCTTGTAATAAACGGAGGAATTCTCCATTTTCCTTAGAAAGAGTTGACTTATTTTGAATTTGTGAATGTAGCTTTGGCAATAACGCCTCTAATCGATCGAAGCGATGCTCTTCCTCTTCATAAATATGGTGCCAATATAAGCGTTCATGTTCATCTTTTGCTTGTTCAATAGTTGGAACCAAAATTTCCTTAAACGTATTCAATGCACCTTTGGATCGAAGTAAAATTTCTTGAACATTCATCAGATTTTCAATCAATAAAATCCCCTCCTATCTTTATTATTTTTGAGTCAACTTTTCCCTAAACATCTTTTCCATATTAAAATGAATATAAACCTCAAAAATAACAAAACATATAAGATTAAAGCTTGATTATGATTGACTCTTCTCCTTACTAAAAACCGGAAGATACAACTATTGGAAACGTGAAGAAGATTGGCTTACTCTATTGTTATGTTAACTAATAAAGCGGCAGCGATTAGCTGCCGCTTTATTAGTTAACTTATGCTGATTGTACAATATCATTTTCTCCCCTAAATTAATTAAACTTTTCCCTTCTTACCTTTTAATGACTTCATTTAGTCAACCAGCATTTTTTATATTTTCTACTTTAGATTTTGACTTAAAAAGCCATTTCATCATTGGTGGAGTTACAATCGTTGTCACAAGAATGACTACGACAATAACAGCAAACATATCTTGGCTCAATAGCTTAGTTTCTAAACCAATAGCTGCGATAATTAATGCTACTTCACCACGGGACACCATAGCTGAACCTATCCCCAACGAGCTATTCCAAGAGAATCCGGCCACTTTGGCACCGATTGCTGCACCGATTAATTTCGTAAGGATAGCTAAAATACTTAACAGAACAATAAGGCCTAAATTTTTAGTAATCCCACTAAACTGAGCAGCGACACCAATGGATGTAAAGAATACAGGAACAAAAATAGAATAACTGATCGTTTCCACCTTTTCGAAAACTTCGTGTTTGTAATCTGTTAAACTGATGGCTACTCCTGCTATATAAGCTCCGATAATCGCAGCAACCCCTGTGTATTCCGCTAGATAGGCATAAACAAAACAGATAATTAAAGCAGCGGAAATAACAGATTCAGTCACTCTTAATGGTGCAAATTTTTTCAAAAACCAGGGGACTACTTTCCACCCCACAAGGATGGCTCCTGCAAAAAATAATACTTTCTTTAATACGACCGTGCCTAAATTGACATCCCCGCCAGCTAGGCTCATTAAAAATGCCAAAGCAATGATGACTACAACATCATCAATAACGGCGGCCCCTAAAATGGTTGCCCCTTCACGGGATTTTAATTGATTCATCTCTTTAAGGGCTTGAACAGAGATACTTACACTGGTAGCTGAAAGTAATAACCCTAAAAACCAGGACTGTATAGCTGTAAGGTTCAACATCATTCCAGCGAAATATCCTAAAACAAGAGGAACAATAATCCCCCCAACACCTACAAAGGCGGAAGCTTTTCCAGTCCTTTTAAATTCATCAATGTCCGTTTCTAGTCCTGCAATAAACATAAGAAGTATGACACCGATTTGACTAAATTCTGTTAATGTTTCTGTCTCGGTCACCAATCCTAAAACTGACGGTCCCAGTACAATTCCAATCAGAAGTTTACCAAGAACTGAAGGCTGCCCCAATCTTACGCTTATGTCTCCTGCAATTTTAGAGGCAATTAAAATAATGGCTAATTGAAGTATTAACACCTAAATACCACCTTTCTCTATTTTATAATGTGTTTCAAGCTAAAAAATGAAAAAAGAGCCTGTCACCATAAGGACATACGTATCCCTTGGTGACAGGCTCCTCCAAAAAGTAAAATGATTCTCGATATGATAAGGCATCTGTTTATTTCTTATTTTATATACGATTAAAAGTCTAAAAGGTTTCATTTTATTATAGTTTTACTATCTACTCATTATAATTTATAAGTTTTAAAATTGTTTCTTCCATTCTTCTTCGCTTCGTATAAAGCGATATCCGCATATTTCATCAGTTCATTCTTTGTAATTCCATCTTTAGGATAAAAGGCAATTCCGATACTGGAAGTGGTTTGGAAGCTATATTCTCCAAGGTTCCAAGGTTCCTGAAGAGATGTAAGAATTCGTTCAGCTATTTGTAAATCCTCCTCCTCTCCCTGAATATTAGGAAGAAGGATAGTAAATTCATCTCCACCTTGTCGTGCAAAGGTATCGCTTTCTCGAAGACAACTTTGTATCCTCTTGGAGAATTGCTCGAGAAGTTCATCCCCTACATCGTGACCCAAGGTATCATTGATGTCTTTGAAGTTATCCATATCCATATCCATATACATGACTGCCATCTTACGCCTATATCGCTCTGCCTCTTTGATGGATTGTTTCAATCGTTCTTTAAATAGTCTCCGATTCGGTAAACCCGTCAACGCATCATGATACGCCATGTGGGTTAGTTTTTCTTCATACATTTTTCTTTCTGTAATTTCTCTTGATACCACAAGAAAATGCTTAAAATCACCTTCTTCATCAAAAACAGGAGTTGCTTTCGCCTCGAACCATATCCATGGTGATTCCTGTTACTTCTAAATCAATCACAGTCCCATCCAAACGTACTAATTTTTCTTCCGTAGGAGCAACAACCATGCCTATTCTTTCTACTTGCTTGATTCGATGTTCAATCAAACGAACGGAATCAGGATGAAAATAATCCATAATGGATTTACCTATCAACTCTTCTAATGACGATACTCCTATCAGTTTGATACAAGATGGATTGGCATATTGGATTCGTCCATTTTGATAAACGATGATGGGTTCAGGAGACAGTTCTACTAATCTTCGATAACGCTCTTCACTTTCTTTTAATGATAGTTCCAATTGTTTTTGTTTGGTAATATCTCTGGTAATACCCGAAATTCCCACAATGTTCCCGTTCGCATCTCGAATCGGGGAGAGGGTTAAGCTCACCTCAACGGGTGTCCCATCCTTTTTGATACAAGTCGTTTCAAATCCTTTGATATGTTTACCTAATTTCACTTGTTCCACCATGTCGTCTTGTTGAGAGAACCGATAGGAGGGGATAATGGGTAATCGATTTCCAATTAACTCCTCACGTTTCCATCCATAGATTTCTTCAAATGCAGGGTTTACATCCAGGACATTCCCATCCAAATCCAAGATGTCGATAGCATCACCAGTGGAGTTGAAAAGGGCTTTTACCCTTTCTTCCATCTGGTTTAAAGATGCTTTTGTTTTATGCAGCTCTGTCACGTCTTTCGCCACACCAAAAATACCGACAATTTCACCGCTGACCATCAAAGGTACGTTCTTTACCTGCAAATCGATAATTTCTCCACTTTTATGAATAGCCTGCGTTTCATACTCACAAGGAGTTCCTTGTAACGTTTGTGCAAAATACCGATTGGTTGCTTCTACATGTTCAGGAACGATGATATCTTGATAATGGATTCCTTGAACTTCTTCCTGCGAGTATCCAAATATCTTTGTTACCACTTGATTCACTTCCATGACTTTTCCATCCACGGAGAGAACAAAAATCGCATCAGGATGATATTCAATGATAGATTTATAGACTTCAATGGATGATTCACTCAATAACAAATTCATTTTTATTTTCTCCTTCGGCAACCCAGCTTTCATAATAATTCGCCTTAGACCTGTGGCTTTGCGTCCCTGACTTTCGTTCAGGTTTGCCATTTTTCGGTAGGTATTCTTCGCCTTAGCATACCTAATTCATGGATTGAAATAACTTTTTTCATCCCAATTCTACCTAAAAGTAAATATCAATGTGGTTCTGGTGCAAAAAGAATCAGATAGCAAAATCTAAATGAACATTAACTAATAAATGCGTCCGTTTTATTCGCAGTTAAATCCTTTATGGTGAACTTTTACGATGAAAACCATCTATAACGTTCGGTATTTACACTATATTTTTATGCGTATTTTGACAACATTGGAGGTTTGAACCAGAACCTTTTCTTTAACAATTTAATAAGGCAGGTTTTTTAAGCATCTGCTCCATTTCATGAGCTGGCAATGGCGGACTAAAGAAGTAGCCTTGAGCTTCATCACAGTGAATTCCTTGCAAAAAGGACACTTGCTGCTCCGTTTCCACTCCTTCCGCAATAATTAAAAAACTTAAATCTTTCCCCATTTCAATAATCTTTTGTACAATGGAGGTTGTATGGGGTTGGCTAGTGACGTCTTTTATAAAAGATCGATCAATCTTTATCTTATTAACGGGTAAATGGTTCAGAACACTTAACGAAGAGTAGCCTGTTCCAAAGTCATCGATGGAAACATTCACTCCCAATGCTCTTAGTTCATTAATGATATAGGTAGATTCTTTTATATCTTGCATGATTGATTCCGTAATTTCCAACTCAAGCAATCGGGGATCCATCCCTGTTTCCTCTAAAATTCGTTTTACCTTTCTGGTAAAATACGGAGATTTAAACTGGGCAACCGAAATATTAACAGCCATGCGTAAAGACGGCATTCCTTCTTGGCGCCATAATTGGCTTTGTTTGCATGCCGTTTCAAGAACCCAGTTTCCTATCGGGATAATCATGCCGTATTCCTCTGCCAATGGAATAAACTCCATCGGTGAAATCAGTCCTAATTCTGGATGGTTCCATCTTATTAAAGCTTCCACTCCGGTGATTTCACCTGTTCGTATATTCACTTGGGGTTGGTAATGAAGGATCAACTCGTTACAATCAATCGCTTTGCGTAGCCCCTGTTCTAATCTCATTTTTCTATAATGGTTTTTATGGGAATCAGCTGTATAAAAATGAAACGTATTTTTTCCTCGTTCTTTAGCACTATACATCGCCTGGTCGGCAGCTTTCACCAACGTTTCCGCATCAGTGCCATCTACCGGATATAAGCTAATCCCAATACTTGGAGAAGTGTAGAAAAATTCATTCCCCAATAAAAATGGACTAGAAAACCCATAAAGGATGCGTTCGGCAACTTCGACAATTTGAGTGTAATCTACATTTTCGAACAAAATAATAAACTCGTCCCCTCCTTGCCGGGCCACAATATCTTCCTCACGGACAGATTGGTTGAGTCTTTTCGTCACCTGCTTTAATAGCATGTCCCCCATCGCATGTCCCATCGTGTCATTAATGGTCTTAAACCCATCTAGATCAATATACATAATCGCAAGTTTACATTTAGTTCTTTTACCTCGTGCTATTGCTTTTTGAATATACTCATTTAACAAATAACGATTCGGTAATCCCGTCAACGAATCATGAAAGGCTAGTTTTTCCAGGGCTTTTGATTTCTCCTCTAAAATTTGATTCATGATTTTAAATTCCATTTTTTGATTATTAATCGCATTGAGTATAAGGTTCAATCCAACTATAGAGATTATTTTAATAAAAGTCATCTGCAGAAAGATTTGACCATCATGGACATCAATTCCCTGTTCTTTCACATATTCTCCAAATTCCCACGCGCCATGAAGAAACACCGAAACAAAACAAAGAATAATCCCGCCAGAAAGTCGTGAAAAATGAGTAAAAATATATATTGGTATAAGATGTAGACACCAGACTACTTCTAAAAATCCGTTAAAATAGTCATCTAATAGAAGTGGCATCAACATACAGACTATTGATATAAACCAAACTTTTAAAGGAACTTCCATAAACAAGGAAAATACATCTCCTTACCCTAAAGATTCTGCTAATAAATCAATACGAACTTATAATAACTGGGCACCGCAATTATGGCACTATGGGCTCAATTTCTCCGTTTAATTTATCTTTTTGACATAATCAGTCCCATCATTCGTTGCAAGGCAATTATCACATCCTATAATAATGTATAAATGGGTTTTTTTGTTGGTTTTTGTCGAATTTTAATGTATTTTTTTTGTAAATTTAAATACATAGCTCTACATTTAATGATTGTTGTCACTCCATATGGTGAATTTCTTTGCATGAAAACGAACCAGCGCAACGCTCAATCGTTTTACACGTTTCTTCGCTATACATTGGCACAATCGATAATATTCAAAGGTACATAAAAACTTTTCCATTCTCTAGTTTATTTATAATGAATACACTTACTATTCGACTTTTAATCATTAGATGCGTCATTAAAATTTTTTAAAGCGTATTGTTAAAAAATAGAATGAAATTGATTTTAAAAAAGCAAGTAAAGTTATTCAAAAAAAAATATATTTTATGTTATTATAATATATTTTAGCGTTGATTATGTAGGTGTTTGTGAGTATTATTATACTGGCATTAGAAATTAATACTTTCTGGAGGGATTTTATGTTAGTGAAAAATAATATTAAAATGTTAGAGCTTACAATGAATTCTATGGGAGAGGCTAATGTCATTCATCCTACCTTAATATGGGATGAAGAGAATATGATTTTAGTTGATACAGGTTTCCCTGGACAATTAAATGATATCCGTGAATGTATTGAAAAAGCAGGTGTTTCTTTTGAAAAACTTAATAAAATATTCATTACACATCAAGATATAGATCATATCGGGAGTTTACCCATAATTTTAGAAGAATCTCAAAATAAAATAGATGTATATGCTAGTGCAATTGAAAAACCATTTATCCAAGGTGAAAAAATGATTCTGAAAATTACACCTGAAGCGATATCCAAAGCTTTGGAATCCTTACCGCCTGAAATACCAGAAGATTTCCGTAATGCGTTCAAATTTAGATTAGAAAATCCACCAAAAGCGAAAGTTGACCATGTTATTAGGGGCGGAGAAGAGTTACCCTTTTGTGGTGGAATTATCGTGATAGATACACCTGGTCATACCCCAGGACATTTAAGTTTTTATCATAAAGCAAGTAAAACCCTAATAGCTGGAGATGCATTAATTGTAAATAACAGGGGATTATATCCATCTGATCCAAAATATACATTGGATATTGAAAAATCAATTAAATCAATCGAATTATTATCAACATTTGAAATAGAAAAAATTATTTGTTACCATGGTGGTTTATTTGATGACAATGTTCATGAACGTTTGCTTGAAATTATAAAGCTTTAATTCAATCAAATTAAGTTAGCAATGTTTTGGTGTAATCCATGTGCAACTAACGCATGCGTTAATTCAATTAAAACGGTATTTTAAAGCATCAATTGGCACTCGCGGTTGGTCGTACAATGATCTCGTTAACATCAACGTCCGCAGGTTGCTCAATCGCAAATAGGATCGTACGAGCAACAGCGTCCGGTGAAATCGCAATTTTCCGATACTCCTTCATCACCTGACGAGCTTCTTCATCCGAAATACTATCAGCGAGTTCTGATTCGGTTACCCCCGGTGAGACGATGGTTACGCGGATATCATCGCCAACTTCCATACGCAGCCCTTCAGAGATAGCCCGGACAGCGAATTTAGTGGCGCAATACACAGCCGCAGTAGGCGAAACGACGTGTCCGCCAATTGAGGAAATATTAATGAATTGACCAAATCCTTGTTCCTTCATAATCGGAAGCCCTGCTGCAATGCCGTGAAGAACGCCGCGAATGTTCACGTCGATCATACGATCCCATTCGTCAACCTTCAGAGCTTCAAGTTTTGAGAGCGGCATCACACCTGCGTTATTCACAATTACATCAACTCGTCCAAATGTGTTTTTCACATAGTTGATGAATTCTTCCATTTGATCCCTTTTGGTGACATCCAGTGCCCTATAATCGGCTGAGCCATCTTCTGAACGAATTGCGGATGTAAGAGCCTCTAGTTTTTCCGTGCGCCTTGCACCTAATACAACATGGGCACCGCTTTGGGCAAGAAGACGTGCCGTAGCTTCACCGATACCGCTGCTTGCCCCCGTAATTACTACTACTTTCCCTGCAATGTTAGACATGTTTTTTCCCCCTTAGATTTTCACATTTTTTCTCAAGCATCAAAAGGCAACCTGATTCTTCTTTGCATATACGAATCAACCTTTATGGCCTCCGATTGTTTCAGAGGCCAATACGAATTTTAGATTTGCGGGTTACTTTTTTTCTTCTCGATAGAGAACCATTCCCGCATGATAGAGAATTCCGTTTCGAAAATCGCCATCTGCAGTAAAACCAGTATCATCGACATAATCGATATGATTGCCTGTAATTGTGTAACTGCCTCGGTAAGCACTTTTTCTGTTGCCGCGAGCCTCATCGTAGCGGCCGTTAGGCAGGAGTTCATGACGGATGTACCCGTCTTTCGTGACCCACATACCGACATATGGATGTTGTTCTTTGCTTATTTGTTTCGCCATTTCGTTCTTCCCTTTTGTGTATTGTTTTTTACAACCGTTTCCCAATGTTTTGCGTGATATATGAGTTCATCTTTTTCACACACTATAGCAAAAGAGCTGAGAATAAATAAAAAATTGAATTTGCTTGTAAAAACATTCACGTTTATTTTCACCCGTTGATTGTTCTCCCTCCCGACTGATTGTTTTTGAGGACAGATTCATTATCGCGCAACCAGGACTTTATAAGGTAGCCAATTCGCGGAGAATCATTGCCTAATCCTCTAAATTTTCATAAAATGGGGCTATCCAAGATTGGAGAGGTCATACTCTATCGCAAGTATTCTTACATCGACGAAAGGAGTCAATATGATGGGAGAAAAAATGATGGATAATAGAGTCATGGAGCAGCAAAAGGAATTAGCGCAACGCATTGAACGATTTTGTGATGAAGATGGGGTTCACTCTACTGCTATTTCTTCGTTGCATTTCATTCGCGCTTCTCATAAATCAGAACCAATACATTCAATCCATGAGCCAGCCTTATGTATCGTCGCCCAAGGAACAAAACTAGTTATGCTGGCACAGGATGGCTATCAATATGATCCTGTTCATTATCTCGTTGTGTCTGTGGATCTGCCAATTTCAGGAGAAATAATCCAGGCGACACCAGAATCCCCGTACTTGTGTCTTCGATTAGATTTTGATCCGAAGCAAATCTTCGACATTATTAAGGAATCTGATCAAACATCGAGCAAAAAGGGAGATTCCCGACGAGGCTTGTTTGTAAGTAAAACGAATTCATTTCTGCTTGATGCCGTATTAAGACTTGTTCGTCTTTCGGAGTAGGGAAATGGAAACTTTCCATTATTGAATCTAAGCTATAACCAAGAGGTAGCATTTAATAAGGGATGCTGCTTTTCTTATGGAACGGGGCAGGATAGCTTAATAGCAATGTATAAAAAAGAGAGCTACATATAGCAAATAAAGTGCCATACGCAGCTCTCTAGAGAAAATAAAATAAAGATTATTTATTTACAAGAAAAGATTACTTAAAAAGGAAAGAAGTAAAAATTAGAACGTGTTTGCAACTGTAGCTGCTTTTTTAATTCCTTCTCCAATAATTTCTTCTGCTTTATCAGGGAATTGATTATGTCCTTCTACAATCACTGTTGTGATATCTTTTACACCCCAGAATCCCAAAGCTGCTGTTACAAAATTAACAGCCATTTCTAAGGATTTTGCAGGTCCTTCGGAATAGATGCCTCCTCGTGCATTTAAGAGGGCAACCTTTTTATCTTGAAGCAAACCAATTGGTCCTTCTTGTGTATAACGGAATGTTTTTCCTGCTTGGCTTAAATAATCAATATAAGTATGCAGTACGGCAGGAACGGTAAAATTCCAAAGTGGGAATGCAAATACGACTTTATCAGCAGAAAGGAATTGATTTAAGTATTTATTGACGAGATCGGTAGCTTCTTTTTCTTCCTGAGTTAGTTCGATGCCTCTTCCAAGTTTAAACATACCGTTAATCTTATCAGTATCATAATACGGTAAATTTTCTTTAAAAAGATCAAGTTCTATGATCTCATCCTGTGGATGGGATTCCTTATAACTGTTAAGGAATGCTTCATATAATTTTACACTAACTGCTTGCTCAATTGGACGAGAATTTGCTTTAATAAAAAGAACTTTTGCCACTGTTCATTCCCCCATTTATTTGTTTTGTAATTAGTTGTTATAGCAACTTCATTGCGAAAAAAATGCCTTGTGTCCTATTCGACATTGGCACGCATCTTGGCAAGTATTCTTCTAACTTCTATAAGCTCTTCATTTGAAATTCCTTTACATACCAACTCATTAAATTCTTCAGTAATAGGAATAATGAGATCACCAAGTTTTTTTCCTTCATCAGTAAGATAAACTCTTGATAAACGCCGGTCTTCTTCACCACTTACTCTTTGAATAAATCCCTTTTGTTCAAGATTATAAACCATACGAGCAATATTCGTTTTATCTTTACCTAACTTTTTGGCAATTTCATTTTGAGTTAGACCATCTTGCTCCCAAAGAACCATCATAATCAAATTTTGTTCTGGAGCCAGATTGTTAGGAGCTAATTTGTTTTTAATATGATTTGTAAGGGTTAAATCTGTCTGATGAATAAAAATGCTTATATAATCACTTAAAGATAATTTCAAATAACCCACCTCTAATATGTTGCTATAACAACTTTTGTTATAGAGACATTATAAAACCAAATTTTTTCAAATGTCAAACATACAGCCAATCTCGAGAACCATTTAGGTTCTAGTGTAGATCTTGCTTAACTAAAATCCCCAACCAAAAAAGGATAGAAAAAGCGTGTGCTTTCTCTATTCTGCCCTGAAGTTTATTTAAATTTACCAAAACTTGATGTTAAAAACTGAATCTAGAGATAAAGAACCAGGACCTGTCAACATAAATCCTAATGCAATGGCGATTAATACCAAATTATATTCAATACCACCTTTGTCTGAAAACAAGCCATTTTTCCCGTGTACAGTTATAATGGCAACAATCATTGGGATTATGATTAATATAGCAGCCAAAGGCGTTAGGAATCCTAATACAAATAAGATTCCCCCAACAAATTCACCTATTCCAGCCAATAAAGCCATAGTTGTACCTGGTTTTATACCAATTTGTTCAAAGAACGCACCCGTTGCTTTAGGACCACCACCTCCAAACCATCCAAATGCTTTCATAGACCCATGTGCGGCATAGTATAGACCAACAACAAGTCGGATAATTAAAAAACCAACAGCTTCCATAATAAAAACCTCCATATTGTATTTTTAATTAGGTTGCTATAACAACCATATGAATTGAAGATGTTTTCTATCTTAGCATAAAGTAGTTGCTAATACAACTAAATACTTACTTAAATTTAACTTATATATTTTTCCGGACAAGCTGAACTCCCTTGGCGCCCAAGGGGGTTATTCTTGTTCAAGTTTTGGTAAGAACTATTATGTTAACTTGACATGAATATGATATACACTTAAGAATGAATCGACTAAATGCGGAGTGATACTAGAATGATAAAGGCTATAGTAGTATTTATCCTTGCTGGATTAGGTGAAATCGGTGGGGGATATCTGATTTGGCAATGGTTACGTGAAGGAAAAACAGGATGGTTAGGTTTGATTGGAGGAATCCTTTTATTTTTATATGGTGTAGTGGCGACATTACAAGTGTTTCCTAGTTTTGGCCGTGTATATGCTGCTTATGGTGGAGTATTTATTATCATGAGCTTATTTTGGGGTTGGTGGATAGATAAAAAAACACCAGATTCATATGATTGGATTGGAGGATTAATCTGTTTAATCGGTGTAATGGTTATGTTATGGCCAAGGAGTTAACTTCCTGGTTTTAGTGTTATGTTAACTAAAGATGAATATGGTTCTGGTGTAAAAATCTTAGACTTATTGTAAGTAATGAAAAAACGGGTTGGACTCCAACCCGTTTGCTTTTAGTCCGGCGATGCCGGTCAACTGTACTATTTAATTTTTACAGCATGGCTTTCGTTTACAGGAATTTTGACATACAGAACTTTTTCTCCCGCATCGAAGTAGTAGCTTCTTTCTTGTTGGTTCAGTTCTTCCATGCTGCCTGCTTTAACATATTTATTGTTAGCGGCTTGCACTTCCTTCGGTGCCTCTGCATCATGCAGTTTTAGTGTGTAGAACTTAATGTTGGACGCAAAGTTTTGAGTCTTTTTTTCCTGCTTGAACTCGATAAAATTACCTTTTTTTTCACTCGGAAGTCGGTAACATTGAATTCTCCTTTTTGGAAAACAATGAGCCTGCAGCCCATTGGGAGGACATTTCCAATCGCCCTACCTCGCTACAGACGATTAAAACATATATCGATTTAGCCCACGAACGAAACATGAAAACGATGGCGTATAACCTCTTATACGGCGCTTTTGCGGAAGCTGAAAAAGATGGCGTCAAAACAGAATGGCGTTTATTCAAAAATCAGCAGAAAAATGCTCACGACTACCATCCTTTACCTGATGAGTGGAAAAGTGACGTGTTTCTAGTCAATCCGGCTTATGCTGAATGGCAAACATATTTAATTAATCAACAAAAAAAGTGTACGAGTCTCTTCCTTTTGACGGCTGGCATATTGATCAACTTGGTCCACGAGGAAATGTATATGACTATAATGGGAATCCAGTAGCATTGGACGAGTCCTTCCAATCGTTTATAGCAAATGCAAAAACAAAAATGCCGGATAAACGTTTAGTCATGAATGCCGTAAACCAATATGGACAAAAACAACTTGATGAATCTCCTGTTGATTTCTTATATACGGAAGTATGGGATTCATACAAATATTATAGCGATTTAAAACGTATCATTGATGAGAACAATCAATACTCAAAAGGAAAATATAATACGGTCTTAGCCGCTTATATGAATTATGAGTTTTCCAATCAGCCGGGAACATTTAACACACCTGGTGTTTTACTAGTTTTCGAACTTATGGATTATCATTTTTTACATTCATAAAAGTACAATGGAGCTCTTCACTTCCTCTAACAAGGTTTATGAGTCTAAAAAGCTTTATAACAACAATAAGCGACCTTGTTCATTCTTACCAGAATAACAAGATCGCTTATACTGTTTTCTTTATTCATTCAAAGTTTTACTTGAGGGAAAGGCCAAACTACTAGGTTTTACTTTGCTAGTGTGGTACCTAAATCATTATTTAAGATTATTTTGATATTTTTACCTAAATGGATTCTAATCATAATACCTATGAACATGATTATTAGAAAAGAATATTAAGGGTCGGCAAAATATCCGAAACAATCAACTTATTTTAGAGAATGTGAGAGCTCAGTGAAAATCACTCCTAGACCGTAAGCCCCTGCGTCAGGATAACCTAGGCTTCTTTCTCCTACCGTACCAGCACGTCCCATTCGAGCCACGATTCCCTTTGTTTTTTCTGCCCCTTCGACAGCAGCCGCCGCTCCTTTTTCAAATGCAGTCTTAAAGTTTTCGCCCGCTGCTGCGCTTTCTAACCATGAATTAACACAAGGTACTAGTGCATCCACGAGGGTTTTATCGCCCACCACTGCTCCCCTTCCAAATGAGCGCTCTCCAGTGGCCTGTATACCTTTAACAGCTGCCTGCAGCATGTCTGCAAACTCTCCGACAGATAATTCAAGTTTCCCGTCAGCAGCTTTACCAGCAGCACGGAAGGCCGAACCCCAAATTGGACCAGACGCACCTCCGCAATATTCCATGATGACCATTGAACAATCATTTAGAAAAGTTCCGATATTCATTTGAGGCTGACTTAGTATTCCGCTCCACTCTCGCTTTAATTGCTTGAATCCTTTGGCGACGCTCATACCAAAATCTCCATCACCAGCATGCGAGTCCAGTTCACAGAATGGTACTTCATTCTTGATAATTACTTCGCTCATTTTATCGACAAGATAGATCATGTTATCTAAGGAAAATACATCATCTTTGATTACAGCATATTCTTCCCTTGTCTCTGTCTCAAAAGAAACAGGCTTTACTTCATCGTTATCAAAAATATCGACGTACTCTACACTCTCTACTGGCCCTTCCACTTTGAATGCTGGAGTTTTACATTCTCTAGATAACAACGTCTTGAGTTCTTCGTCCAGTTTCATCACTGTCAACGAAACTCCTGCCATATCAATGCTCGTCATGTAATTGCCGACAAAGGTTCGGCAAATTTTAATATTTCTGCGATGCATTTCTCGGATAACCGAATTATTAAAAAGATAGAGTTCTTGTAAAGGAGTTGAACCAAAGCCATTTACTAGTATGGCAATTTCCGCTGTTCCATCGCCATCTATTCCTAAATCCTTCAGAAGATCATTAGTCATTCGTTCTGCCAGTTCATCAGCAGAGATCATTTTTTCCCTTCTGATTCCTGGCTCTCCATGAATACCGACACCGTATTCGATCTCGTCCTCCCCTAACGTGAAAGTAGGTGATCCTTTAGCGGGAACCGTACAGGAAGTAAGTGCTACACCAATGCTTCGTACATTTGCGGCTGCTTTTTCCGCTACTTCTTTGACCTGCATTAGGTCCCTGCCTTCTTCTGCCGCAGCTCCAGCGATTTTATGAACCAACACAGTTCCTGCGACACCGCGGCGTCCTACGGAGTACAGACTGTCTTCTACTGCGATATCGTCATCCACCCGGACGTATTCTACCTGAATGCCATCTTCTGATGCTAATGCCGCACCATTTTTAAAGTTCATCATATCTCCACTGTAATTTTTTATAATCATTAGAACGCCTTTGTGACCAGTAGTTGCTTTGATCGCCTGATACACTTGTATCTGAGATGGAGAAGCAAATACATCCCCGCATACTGCAGCATCCAACATTCCTTTCCCCACAAACCCCGCATGTGCCGGTTCATGTCCGCTGCCGCCACCGCTGATTAAGCTTACTTTGTTTTCGTCAATTGCTTTCTTCTTTATAATTTTATATTTTTTCAGAAACTCCAGTTCCGGATGAGCCATGACCATTCCGTTGCACATTTCCATTACGAGATTCTCGGGTTTGTTAATGATTTTTTTCATTTGTGTTGCCCCCTCATTTTTTAAATTTCTTACGGATTTGTGTTTAATAGTTTTCATACGGATTTAATAAAATTCTTTTTGGACGTTATTTTATAACTCAATTATAACGATATAGTTGATTTACATAGGCTTTTCATCAATCCATACGATCATGCTAAAGAATGTTTGATAATGGACGAAATCCTATTTAAATATTATTTTCAATAACTATATTAAAATGTAAGCGTTTTACAGTAAACGGACAAAAACATTCATCTGTCAAAAATGATCATGTTTATTTAATAATAGATTTTGATATTATAGAATTAATATTGTGGCAAGGATGGTTTGAATGACCTCATCTATCATTACAAAAAAAATTATTGCTAAATCATTAAAAAACTTAATGGAAACCGAATCTTTTCATAAAATTTCGGTGAGCGACATAATGTTAGACTGTCAAATGCGAAGGCAAACTTTTTACTATCATTTTCAAGATAAATATGAATTACTAGGTTGGATATATAAAGAAGAAACTAAGGAGAATATTACTGACTTTATTGAATATGAGAAGTGGGAGAATATTTTCAATCAGTTATTTGAGTATTTTTACCAAAATCAACGATTTTATCGAAATGCGTTTAAAGTAGTAGAGCAAAATTCATTTAACGAGTATTTATTTGAGCATACAAAGAACTTATATAACAAGATTATCGACGAACTATTAGTTGGCAGTGGATTAGTTGTTTCTGAAGAAGGAAAAAGTTTAATTGCCTCTTTTTATAGTCATGGGTTTGTGGGAACTATAAAAGATTGGATCGAGAATGCTTGCATTGTCGATTCGTCTATTATGTCGTCCTTGATGAAAAATATGATTAATGATCAGTTATTACTATCACTGCAGCAATCAGCAAATAACAAGGTGGAGAAATTATGAAAAAAATTACCAATGATGTTCAAAATGTTGTCTGGGACATGTTACATGGTTTTTATTTTGAACATAAAGATAGGATTTCTTATGACTCCAAACACAATATTATTTATCGGAAAGACCTAGCAGAAATTCAACAAGACGTTGTTATCTTAAGCGGTGGTGGGAGTGGCCACGAACCAGCACATTTCGGTTATGTTGGAGAAGGAATGCTCTCCATAGCGGTTAGTGGACAAATTTTTATTCCGCCAACACCAGAACAAATATTAGCCGCCATTCGTATGGTAGATAAAAATAAGAGTGTCCTATTAATTATCAAAAATTTCAAAGCAGACGTTGATTGTTTTTTAGCTGCTGAATCCATTGCAAAAAAAGAAGGTAGGTCTGTTGATCATGTCATTGTTAACGATGATGTTTCCATTGAAGATGACGTAACCTTTAACAAAAGAAAACGAGGAGTAGCTGGCACCATTTTTGTTCAAAAAATCCTTGGTGCAGCAGCAACTGAAGGTTATTCTTTGCAGCAATTAAAGGAGATTGGCTCTTCTGTAATTAGTAATCTACACACATTAGGCGTTGCGCTAACCCCTGCAAACAACCCAACTCAAAAAGAGGTTTCATTTACTTTAGAAAATAACGAAGTTTATTATGGAATCGGAATTCATGGCGAGAAAGGATATCGCAAAGAGACTTTCGTTTCATCTGAAAAACTGGCTATTGAATTAATGAATAAGCTCAAGAGTATTTATCGTTGGAAAAAAGGAGATAAGTTTGCCATACTAATCAATGGATTAGGCGCAACACCAACAATGGAACAGTATATTTTTGCAAATGACATTAGGCGTTTAGCCCAACTAGAAAGCATCGATGTTAGATTTTTTAAAGTCGGCTCACACCTGACGTCCATTGATATGAAAGGTATTTCATTAAGTTTACTAAAAATAGAAGATCCAAACTGGGAGAAATGGTTAAAAGCAGATGTTCGTGTATCAAGCTGGTAGTATTTAACGAAAGGGATTGCTCGTGCTTCTTTATATCTTTGTTCAATGAACTTGAAAAATGGTTATCCCAATAATTGCAGCCCCCGATGTGCAGCTTTCCAACATTCGAGGGCTTTGACCTTTACACCTAATTATCCTAATTTTAAGATATGAATAGAAAAATTCCATTTGTTATACCGCTTTTTGCTTTCTTACCTCAAATCTTTTATTTGAGCTGGATACTTTTATAGTCACCACAATCGCTGCTAATATACCAATTAAAATATAGAGCGCATTGATTGACCCATTATCAAATAGTGCATGGTGAAATTGAGCTCCTAATACACCTCCTACAAGTGGACCAACAACTGGAATCCATGCATATTTCCAATTGGAAGACCCTTTTCCTTCTATAGGAAGTAAAAAGTGAGCAATTCGTGCTCCTAAGTCACGCGCAGGGTTAATAGCAAAACCTGTTGTTCCACCTAGCGATAAACCGATTGCAGTTACAAAGAACCCAACAATAATAGGATTAAGTCCTTCAGTAAATTCATTTGCGCCGATTGCCAGTAAACCAAAAACTAATACAGCAGTTCCCAATAGCTCACTAATAAAATTGGATGGCATGTGTTTAATTGCTGGGTCAGTTGAAAAAACAGCGAGCTGTGCGTCTTGATCTTTTGTTTCTTTCCAATGTGGATAATAGTATAGCCAGATAATTGTTGCCCCAATAAAAGCTCCGATCATTTGTGCTGACAAATAGACTGGAACTTCCTTCCACGGGAACTCACCAATTGAAGCTAACCCAACTGTTACAGCTGGATTTAAATGTGCCCCACTTATACTACCTACAGCATAAACTGCAAACGCTACCGCAAATCCCCATCCCATTGAGATGACAATCCATCCAGAATTCTGCGCTTTTGACTTGTTAAGTACAACACCGCCAACAACACCGCATCCGAAAATCACCAAAATCATTGTACCAATAATTTCTCCTAAAAATGCTGACATATCAAAGCCTCCCTTAGCTTATTAAGCGTTTACAATTATTTCTTTCTAGGTTTTTAATCGCATCCTACCATTAATTCTGTTTTTACATCCCCCCTAAATTGATTTATTTGAGAATGGTAGATCTCTATTTCAAGCAGTATTTTCAATACCTATATTAAAATGTAAGCGCTTCACGGTAAACGGACAAAATCAGGTATCTGTCAAAAAACGAATAAGCTAATTTTTCTTAAGTCAATGTGAAGAGCATTTAGGGGACATTCCTCTGAATGGCAAAAGTACTGTACCTGAACAAATGATTAAAGTCTTGGAAAACGTAATTGTAATGGTAAATACTATCTTCAAAAATCTGGTGTACCCTATTGGGACTTTTGCTCATAAATCCTTATGGTCCAGGAGACTTTTTTGTCGGAGGATCAAGCTCTGGATCAGCTGCGAATTTCACTGTAGTGTCCGTTGGAACCGAGACAGAGGCTTCCATTCGCTCTTTTATCAATACTCAACACATACTGCCAATCATTTTAGCTAACTAAAAATAGATTTACAATTTTGAAAATCTCCTTTAATTCTGATAACCTACTAGGATAAAATTAATAGTAAAATCAATCGGTTCTGGTGCAAAAACCAATTGCTAGAAACATATAGCACTCACATGGTTTGGATGGTGACCGTAGACAAATTGATGTAGCAGTGTTTACCTTAATTTCTACTTTTCATTTACCTTAAATTAATCTGTCAAAAAGTACAGAACTGTAATATTCTTTGATTTTAAGTTACTTTATTCAAGATAAACCAACTTCTACACTATCAGATATCTAATTAATTCAACCCTCGGACATTCCAATACCTGATTCCAAGGTTTTTTCTTTTAACACGAAAATAAAAATCAGTAGCAACACCCCAAAAACCACCTTGAGTGTTTTTACTACCATACCCTCCCTTCAACATAGAACTGCACCTGGTCTAAATCCCATAAACTTCGGGGAGTGACAGTGGCACCGTACCCCATGAGAAGAAAAAGGGAATCAGGGCTTACCAGCCCTGATTCCTTAAGCTTAATTCGAATTTATTTAGGGATCGCAAGCATACAGGCACGCAAAACCTGGCCTGCCGTCACCTCTAGCTGTTGAACGGTGACTTTTTCAAGCATCGCCTCCTCAAGTGTCCGGCATTGGGTTTGAATGGAAAAAATAGCATCTAAATACTCATTAATTTTGTCTAGCTTTGTATCAATCCGTCCCGCCAGTCCTATGATAGGCTTACCGTGAGTCTTTGCGTACTTTGCTACAGTAACGGGAACTTTCCCCATTAATGATTGCTCATCTAGGCTTCCCTCTCCGGTAATCACCAGGTCGGCCCACTTGATTTTGTCGCTCAGCCCTGTCATTTCAATCATTATTTCGGCACCTGATTTCATCTCCGCATGAAGACAAGCAACCATGGCTCCTCCGAGACCACCAGCAGCTCCCGCTCCCAGCACCGCCTGAACGTTTACCCCTGTTTCTACATGCAAGATTCCTGCAAACATTCTCAAATCCTGGTCAAGCTGGTCGATATCATCGTTGCTGGCTCCTTTTTGCTTAGCAAAAACATATGCAGCCCCTTCAGGACCATAAAATGGATTCATCACATCGCTGGCGATAGTAAACGTACATTCTTTTAATTCGCCCATTACGTTTTCACCTGACATCGATGCTACATGTAGAAGAGGGTTTCCATTATTGCTAATCAGCTCGCCTGCACGGTCAAAAAATTCCCAGCCCAATGCCTGAAGCATACCCACTCCTCCATCATTGGTGGCGCTTCCGCCAAGGGAAAGGATAAAATGCCGATACCCGCCATGGATCGCATGTTTGATTTGCTCTCCCAAACCGAACGTATTCGTCTCCATCGGGGTCCGCTTTTCCTCAGGTACTAAAGTTAAACCGCTGCTTGCTGCACTTTCGATAAAGACATGGTCATTTCCATTGTAAGGAAATACCGTATATTCAGCGAGAACTGGCATCATTAAGGGACCATTAACGCTTACGGCCTTTTTTTCTCCATTCAAGGCATGGATAAGAGCTTCAACCGTGCCTTCCCCTCCGTCAGCCATAGGAGAAACCACAACTTCGGCTTTGGAATCTGCCATTAGGATACCCTTCTTAATCGCTTCGCCCGCCTTTAACGATGATAGCGAACCTTTAAAAGAGTCAACTGCTATAACAACTTTCATCTATGACACTCCTGTTCATTGTGCCTTTTTTCACTGGCTATTTTAACGGTTTATTACTTCCAAAATTAACGGCTAAAAACCCCCCACTTCAAGACTTTGAGAAATCAAAGAAGTATGAATGAGAAAACAAAAAGGAATCGGGTTCTACCGAGAGCTAGATTAGCGATCGATAAAACCCGAGAGTTTCCCTAATCAAGCTTTCTCTCCTTTGTATATTGAGGCAAGCACCTGATTAGGCGGTTTTATTGTCAATAATTTCCAAAATTTGATTTTTCAATATTTCAGCTGTTGGTCCAAAAATGGCTTGAACGCCGTTGCCTACTTCTAAGACACCTTTTGCACCAAGCTGTTTTAGTTCATCATGGTTAACTTGAGTTTTATCTTTTACACCTACTCTTAATCGAGTAATACATGCATCAATATTCTTGATATTTTCTTCGCCGCCAAGTGCTGCTAAAACACTTAACGCCTGTTTTTGTTTGTTCTTATCCTGGTAGTCCTGTTTGGAATATAGACGATTTGATGTCTCATCTCCACGACCCGGTGTAAGAAGATTCCATTTGCTAATCGCAAAGCGGAATACAAAATAGTAAACGGCTGCCATGGCTAAGCCCACGACAATAACTAACCACCATGGTTCGCCGACACCAGGTAAGATTCCAAATAATGAAAAGTCAATAATACCAGCTCCGCCGGCATACCCGATATTGACATCCAACATATACATGAGCATGAACGACAATCCCGCCATTAAGCAATGGAATACATAAAGCAATGGAGCAACGAATAAAAATGTGAATTCCAACGGTTCAGTGATTCCTGTTAAAACGGCTGTTCCTGCAGCAGTTAATAATAAACCACTCACCGCCTTTTTATTCTCAGGCTTGGCCGTATGATACATAGCCAATGCTACTGCTGGAAGCCCAAATAAAATGAACGGGAATTTACCAGCCATGAAACGACCAGCTGTAATATCAATAGCAGAATTGATTTGTTTATCCGCTAATTGAGCCATGTACATCGCTGTGTCTCCAGAAACGATTGAACCAGCAAGAGTCGTATACGATCCCCCAACCTCTGAAAAACGAATTGGGATATAGAAAATATGGTGCAAGCCAAAAGGAATCAACGCGCGTTCAACTAATCCGTATATAAACATATAAAATGGCGGAGTATTCTCCCCTGCAAGTGAGTTTCCAATGGCAAAAATAAAGTCTTGTACATATGGCCAAACAAATGCCAAAATTAACGCCATGATGATTGAAACACCAGCGGTCACAATCGGAACGAATCTTGTGCCTCCGAAAAACGATAACATTTCTGGCATTTTGAAATCATGATACTTATTATATAATGCTGCTGCGACAAATCCCATTAAGATCCCGCCGAAAACACCAACTTGTAAAGTTGGGATTCCAAGCTCTGTCGTGTAACCAGGTTGTGATGCTGTTTCAGGAGTAATTCCCAATACAATGCCGATTACCGTATGCATGACAACATAACCTACAAAAGCCGCTATGCTGGCTCCAGCTTTTCCTCCTGTCCAGCTACCCGCAATACCAATAGCAAACAAGATTCCTAGATTCTTAAAGATAGCACTTCCGGCACCTTTCATTAACGATGCAAAGGTTTGCCAAGCTCCATCTTCAAGAAATGGCATATATTCTATCAGATAAGGTGATTGTAGAGTCGTACCAATACCTAGCAAAAGACCTGCTGCAGGCAATAAAGAAATAATGACCATAAATGATTTCCCTACACGTTGGAAGAGATCAAAGCTAAAGAATTTCTTCATATATTTCCTCCCCGTTTCCATCAAAATCTTCCAAAAACAAAAAATGAAAGCGCATAATATATTACTATTAAGAAAATAGTAGAGAGAACTTACTTAATAATCGGAAGAACTCCCTACTATGAAAAAACGAATTATTTTAATTCTGGCCAGAAATCTTTATTTGCTTCAATCAGAGCGTCCAATACTTCTCGAGCTTTCCCAGCTGAAACGATTGTACGGTTTAACGTCAACGCTTGCAAGGCTTTCTGGTATGATCCTTCCAGATACGCTTCGACTGTTAGTTTTTCATAAGCAAATTGGCCTTCAATCAATCCTTTATGGAAGGTTGGGATTTCACCAACAGCGTATGGTCTTGGGCCGTTTGCTGTTAAGCTTGCCGCAACCTCTACCATTGCATCCTTCGGAAGGTTATCAATAATACCATCATTTTTTAAGATGACTACAAAATTATCACCTTTATTATAAGCAATGGATTCAGCAACGATTAAAATAAACTCCCCATGAGCATCGTTATGAACAACATGAGAATCTTTAGAAGTACCCACTTCAATCACTCGTTTACATTCTTCAAATACTCTCTTTTCTCTGCCTTCCATTACTTCATTAGCACGTGTATGTTCAGGATTTAACTTCTTAAGAACTTTATCTGGGTATAAATAATATTGTAAGTACGTATTAGGCAAGTAATCAGGAAAATCTCTAACAATTTGCTCAACCATAGCATACGTTTCTAACCATGATTTATCCCGTTGCTCATAGTCCACTGGACGGAATCCGCTTTCTAGAATCATGTCTCTTAATTTTGGTAGAAGATCATTTCCCTCTTGGTCATAAAGATTCGTAAACCATCCGAAATGGTTCAATCCGAAGTACACAGGATCAAAATCTCTAGTATCCATATTTAACAAACGTCCATATGAGCGAAGTAGGTTTTCTGGTTGATCGCAAATATTCAAGATTTTTTTATCTTCTGGAAAAATTCTTTGCAAAGCATCTGCAACAATGGCAGCAGGATTTGTATAATTTAAAATCCAAGCATCTTTTGCTTTGCTGCGAACATCCTTAACTAGTTCGACCATATCTTTAATGGATCTCATTCCATAAGCAAAACCACCTGGTCCACATGTTTCTTGACCGATTACACCTAAGCTTAACGGAATTTTCTCATCTTGTTCCCGCATCGAGTATCCGCCTGTTCTCATCTGAACTAAGACGAAATCAAGATCTTCCGTAAAAGCTTCCTCTTTATTTGTCGTATATGAGAAATCGAGTTCAGGATATTCTTCCTTGAATAAAATTTTAGCAAATTCACCAATAGTTTTTTGACGTTCTTCATTTACGTCCAGCATCACTAAACGATTTATCGAAAATGTTTTTTGTCGAACGCAAATACTTTTTAATAATCCCGGTGTCCATGTGCTTCCTCCACCTACGATTAGTACGTTAAATTTTCTCATATTCTCATCTCCTAAAGAGTTTTTGTTACCGTTTTCATATGTATCTTACCAAAGAAAATAAAGAAGAATGGAAAAGTTTCATTTTATGAAACTTTTTGTGGATGCTGTATAATAGAGCTTAAGAAACAGTGGTAAGGCACGGAGGATTAATATGTACAATTTCTTGGCAAAACTATTAAATTTCATTGAATCATCGACTGATCACACAAACTCAGACATCATTATTGCGGAATATATTTTACGAAATGTTCACGAAATCCCTAATATGTCCATTTACAATGTTGCGGAGGCATGTCACACATCCCCCGCAACCATTACCCGCTTCTGTAAAAGATTTGAAAATATATCATTTAAAGAACTAAAAGAATATGCAAGAACCTTCATCGAATTTAATGTTTCAGAAGTACTTTTTCAACAAATTGAACAAAACATAAACGATGACCTTCTTCATGATTATTACGAAGAGCTACAAGGATCATTGGCAGAAACTAGCCAGTTGATTCATTCCAAGGAGCTACTAAAAGTCGTAAGAAAAATTCATGTTGCGAAAAAAATCTCTTTCTTTGGAGTTACTTTTTCCCATGTCATCGCTCGCAATGCACAGTTTAAATTTATGCGTCTAGGAAAATACTCTGTAGCATACAGCAATCATGAAAATCAAATAACAGAAGCAGAATCATTAACTCCTTCTGATACAGCTATTGTGATTTCTTTTTCAGGAGAAACTCGATTTATCGTACAGTTGGTGAAAATATTAAAGGAAAGAGGCATCCCCATCATCGCCATAACAGGGGACAAGCAATCATTTCTTGCCAAAAACGCTAATGACCTGATCCTTGTCAGCAGCCGTAAGCTTGAATGTTATAAATCTCCAATCATTGAGGAGATCAGTATGCTCAGCGTAATTAATTCCATATACCTTGTGTATTCGATCTTCCTAAATAGTTTGGAGTAGCAATATGATAAGTGCCTGGCACCACCTGAAATTACTCGAATTTTGTCAAAAAAAAAAACCGCCTATCGGCTAGTTCAATGCCGATAGGCGGTTTTTGTATGATAGATTATCTTACTTCTAAGACCGGCACACACTCCGATGGGTTGGATGCGTAGATAAATATTAACTTCCACGTTAGTAAGAAAAAATACCCCCTATAAACTTCTTTTCAATAGAAGATTTGATTCCAAGTTCTAAGGACTTGTTCCTCTTATATAAGATTGTTTATCTTCTTTCTGTTTTTGAAAAAAAAAAATCTAATAGCAAAAACGGATGTTAGATCTCTGGTCAATGTAACTTTGACGTGTTTCTTCCTATTTCTTAAAGAAACTTCTCATCACATGGAATACACCGGCTTTTCGTTTGAGGATATAACAACAAGAGATTTGAATAAAATGTAGAGGGAAATAAATTAGTAAATAAAAAAATTTTTACTTCTGCATTCTCAATGTATATATGTCCATATTTATTAATAACAGTTTTTTTGATTGAATTCTAATAAACATTTGGGAATTTTTAATGTTTATTTCTATATTTGCTTCAAAATCCTTTTATCTAATTAAATCTGTTAGCAAATCTTACAGATAAAAAGAGAAATTTGGTAATTTTGTCTAAAATGGTAGAAAAAAAGGGGACATTTTTATGGATTTATTCGATATCGAAGTATTTATTACAGTCGCAAACTACAAAAGTATGAATAAGGCCTCAAAGTTCCTCCATATTTCACAATCGGCCGTAAGTTCACGGATAGCAAATATTGAAGCAGAACTGGAAACAACATTATTTGAACGATCGAAAACAGGTGTGACGTTAACACTGCATGGAAGGAAATTTTATGTATCTGCTGAACATGTCTTAAATGTAATGAAAAAGAAAACAAAAGATTTGAAAGAGTTCAAAGCAAGAAATCATATTACATTTGGAATTACACAGTCACTTTCCCAGATTGTCTTACCAGTACTATCTACCATCATTCATAACCATTCATCGCTAGAGTGGAAAATCATAACCGGTCGATCTAAAGATCTATTACTATCAACTCAATCAAATGAAATTGATGTAGCAATCATTAATAACCCAATCATAAAAGATGTGGATATAAAACAAATGAGCAAAGAATCTACTCCCAAATCAAACTGATTTCATAGGTTTGACCTGCATAGAAAATCATTCGCCCTATTCCATTTGTTGATCCAATGTATTCCCCTACTATTGCTCCAGTTAACGCAAGACCAATGTTAATTCGCAGTGCTGAAATGATAGACGGCATTGTCCAGGGAACTACTACCTTAGTAAATACTTGGAAGCGCGATGCCCCAAGTGAATAAATCATACGAATTAAATCACTATCCACTTGCTTTAACCCGTTATACGTCGTTAATGTAGTTATTACGCTTGTAATGGCAACTGCCATCGCAATCTTCGAACTCATTCCTAACCCGAAAATTAATACAATTATACATGTGTTCCTTAATTCCTCCAGGACGGGCAGACATAATGTAGACTTCATCTGACAAATAGATTGCTTCATCTATATCATGGATAATGAATAAGATTGTTTTTTTAAATCGTCCCATAAATCAAGTAGCCATTCTTGCATAATAGAACGGGTTTGTGCATCCAACGCACCAAAAGGTTCGTCCAGTAGGATAATATCTCTGTCATAAAGAATTGTCCTTAACAAGGCTGCACGTTGCCGCATTCCTCCAGAAAGCTGTGAAGGATAACTATGCTCAAAACCTTTTAATCCATATTTTGCCAATAGTGGTATAGCAATAGTTTTTGCTTCTTTCCTAGGTATCCCCTTTAACTCCATACCTAGAATAACGTTATCTAAAATCGTTCTCCACGGAAGTAGTAAATCTTTTTGCAACATGTACCCTACAATCCCTGCCAGTCCATTAATAGATTTACCATCCACATAAATTTCTCCCGTACTCTCATCCCCCACAGTTGATACACGTATGGCATAACTTTCTCCTGGTACTTTACATCCAATTCTATGTCTTCGTACCAGTGCTTTAAATATAGCTCTCCATTCTTCAAATAGTCTCCGTCATTGACCGTGATGTACGGGAAGCCCCCATTGACGCGCATGCCGACTAATTGATCACGCACATTTTCCC
>NZ_JBHRZT010000043.1:120047-205202 GCF_042649685.1 Bacillus songklensis
ATTTTGATTCCAAGATCATACGGATTGATGTCCGTACGCGACGGTTGGACAACTCCCGCATTGACTTTCTTGTTGAACTAGCACCACCCGTTCAACAAGAAAATTTCGTTCTGTTTGGTTCTTTCGATAATTACTTAAGAGCAGCCAATATTCCTACTCGTGATGAACGTTACGGCGAAGAAAAAAGCTTGTAGGAAGTCAAACCGGTAGGCAATGTGCCATCATTCAGCTTCGCTACTGAAACTGGTGTGTGTGACCATTAGTTAGATTCGAATGAATCGAATTTTTAAATCATCCACTTTCTTTAAGCCCTTTAATTATTCGGATACGTTTCTTTCAAAAACCTTACAGATTGGTTAATTAACGCTTTTAAAACATCAACATCAATATCTGCTACTTTATTGATGTATACACACGCTTTTCCAGTCGTATGTTTTCCAAAGTCCTTTAACAATTCCTCTCGTTTTTTGTCACCCACCGCAAAATACAAACTAATTTTGGCTTTTCTAGGTGAAAAGCCGACTAATGGTGCATCGCCTTCGTGACCAGATTCGTATTTATTTTGTTAAACTTCTATCTCCCAACATGTTTAATCTGTTGAACTAGAAGTCTTTTGGCTTTTAGTTTTTTTATGTAGTCAACCACAATCCAAGCAAACAAAAACAACTGTTTTAATAATCCCATTTGTACCAAATATTAGTATGTTTTTTTCTTTCGTAACAACCCCATTCTTTGAGACTATGAGAAGTAAAAAGCTCAGGTTGTCATATCTGAGCTTTTAAAATGATACTTGTTTTATAAATGATTATTTCTTACGACGTAACCCAAGGATCAACGCTCCAATTGAAAGTAATAGAGCAATAATTGATAGAACCATTGTTGTGGTTTGTGTACCGTCATCCCCTGATTCCGTTGCTGCAGCTGTATCTTTTACAGCATCATCATGGTCGGCATGATGACCGGTATCTTGCTGTTCCCCTGATGCAGGTGCCGTAGTAATGTTCGTAATCGAATGAGGAGATTCAGACTCTTCATCTCCTGTCCATTCTACAATGCTGTTGTCTTTATAGTATTGATAAGCATCCCACGCAGCTTCTTGTTCCTTATCTGGATTTTTGGCCACGAATGTAAACCGTTGGAACTGCCCAGGTAAAATCCCCTCACCAATTGCTGTCCATGTAATGGATGTGACATTGCCAGATCCATCTTTTTCAGTGGTAGTTGTCCATCCTGGTACTGGCTCGTATTGCTTATATTCCAATCCTTTAGGAATTTTGACTGTCACTTTTGTCGTTGGAACCTCTTTTTCAACCGGTACTTTCACTGTATAGGTTTCCCAGGCTCCAGGTGCTGATGTACTCGGATTGACCGTGACATGTGCACTGGCTGTGCCTGCAAAAAGAGCCATGGCTGTCATGGTTGAAATAATAGCTGTTGATGATTTCTTTAAGATATTTTTCATTTTATATAATCTCCTTTATCTATTATCGACTTCCTACTGCTACACGAAAATCTGTATCGAAACTGTCCAAAGACTTGGTTAATACATGCACGCGAACATTCCAACGCCCTGCCATATTCAAGTGCATTCCTTCTGTCTGGAATGCTCCTGGTGCTACGTTTGGAATGATAATGGTATTTTCCCCCGTCTGTATGTCGATAGACGAAAAGGTGAGGGTCACTTGTTCAATATTCGTCGGCATCTGCCCTCTCTTATCTTTTAACTCAACCATAAAAACGTTTGCCCCTTCCACATTAGGGCTAATATGTAAAGAAACATGATACCCGTTCTCCACTACACGTTTCGTTTGATTAAACGGCCCCGGCGACGCTGTTGCCGGCGGCAGGTTTGTGAGTATGGTCGCCAGCACGATCACCATCACACCAATCGTGAATTCAAGTCCCAACGTCCATCCCAATGTTTGCTTTTTTCGTTTTTTCCCTTGCTTAAAATGAAAAGCACCTAACAGAAGCATGAGGACAAATAACAGAATCTTGCCTAACAAAACTCGTCCGTATGACGTATGGATAAGGGAGTAAAGCGTTGGGACATACAAGACACTTCCGTAAATTCCCGTAGCTAAAAGAAGGATGACAGCACCTATTGCCCAGGGCGAGAAACGTTGAATGACTCTCCAATAAAACACACTGCTTTGTTCCCCATTTTCTGTTTTAGGGTGACTTCCTGGCAAAAGGATGATCAATGCAAATAACCCCCCTATCCACACAGAAGCCGCTAATAAATGAAGGAAGTCCATGACAACAGGTATGATTTCGTGATGAGAACCTGCAGCATGACTTGTTAACGACTTCGTAACAAGCAATCCCATTATGAAGACGAGCGATGCTCCCCATGCTTTAATGGAAGACAAATTTCCCCGTTTCATAGCCAAATACGTTGTGAAGCCAAGGATGGAAAAGATCATGATTTGTACCATCCAAATAGGTCCGAAAGCCGTATGATTTAATGTTTCTTTTAATAAAGAAGGCTTAAATGCCTGTGACCAGGTGACATCTGCATTAATCGTTGTTTGTAAAGGTAGATTCAGCAAAAGACTGATGGCAATCCCCAACAATGATAACCCCATGATTCTTTCACTTCTAGTCTGAACCTTGGAAGACTCTTGGGACTTTAAAGGATAAATAAAAAGATTAAAAAGGATGACTCCAATATATAATGCAAAGCCCGTATAGAGCAGCCAACGATTAATGATGATATCCGCTTTAGGAAAATAGCTGGATGTTTTCGCTTGTAAATCATTAGACTCTTTTCCTGCCTGACCAATACTAAAAGGAATCATCCCTTGTACGGGGTGTCCATCTGAGGAAATGATTTTCCATTGCATAGAATACGTACCATTTGGCAGGTTATCTTTTATTCCCGCTTCAAGGATCGCATGATTCTCTTTATTGATACGGGCATTGTTCAAATCAACACGATTTCCGGAAGCATCCATCACCGCAAGTGAATAAAAGCCAGGTTGGATAAATTCATTAAATTGAATACGAACGACAGATGGTGGTTCGGATAATGTCTGATTTTCCCCTGGTGTAGATTTTACAATATAAGCATGGGCATATGTCATGACAGGAAACAGTGCGATTACTAAATAAAAAATAAATGCCCCTAATCCAAGTTTTCTAAGGATCCCCAATTTACGCCTCCTCTCTAAAGTAATGAATAAAGGTTCATCTCCCATCAACTAGTCTACAACACATTGCAAAGCTGATACATTAAAGGCTTTACGTTTTAAGGATAAGATAAACTTGTGATGAAATTGTGATAAAACTATAATATTTATGCTCTTTTACATTAATTTTATACTTCACCTAATCGTTCACCTTATGAAAAACAAAAAAATAAGTTAAAAACTTGGCTATAAATCCATTTTCATCTTCAACTAACCCGTTAGCCAACCATGCTGTACTTCCCCAACACTACAGATTATGGAAGGTTTATCATTCTTCCACGGTAATTGAAGTAGAAATAAAAAAACTCCTCTTGTTTGGTTACCAAGTGGAGATCCTAAAATAACATATTCTTACTTTTGTTGCGTTATAAGTACATCTTCCGTTTCATCTTATTTATTACAAGTTAAAAATGCTCTCAGACAGACTATTTATTCTCTTTAGTTGCTTATTCTAGGTGTGCTAATTCTGAGAGTTTTACACATAAAACTTCAAATTGATGATTTTCATTTCTGATTTCACAATAACCGTTATTATAAATATAAATAATCGTATAAATTTCAGAATCGTAAAGAACTTTACTGCCAACTTCCAATTTTAAATGAAGCCCCCTATGTATGTCTGCCTGAGAGCCTTCCTTTACATTATCAGCGTTAAACGTTTTCACGCAACTGATATTTAGCTGAATAAACAATGACAATTTCCGTAAAAAAACTCTTATTCTGTTCAAAAGAAGGTCACATAAACAAATAGTTCACCTAAAAAATAGTCTACCCGAACCGTTCACAGCGTAATGGATGGACTATTTTTTTATTGTTTTGTATGTCTTCTTGAACTAATCTGCTCCTTTAGTTTAATAAGAAAAAAGCGATTTTCCATTATTGAAGCATCGCACCTGTTAGCTGAATAAGAAAAAGCTGTCTTAAGGACAGCTCTGATTAATAACTATTGCACTACTTAATCTTGTTCATCAAGTTCAATAAAATAATGATCCTTACGGTAAGACACTGCCTCCATGGTTGCTATTAGATTTTGCTCATGAAATATGTCAATTCGATAAAATCCAGTACGATAGTTTCTTTTTACTTCGGTTGCACGGGCTGCTATCTTGTCTCCAGACTTAGCTGACTCGATAAACTGGATTGTTGTAGATAGCCCTACGGATGTTTTTCCATATGCATTACAGGCTACCGAAAAAGCATGATCTGCTAAAGCATAAATTACCGCCCCGTGAACAGTTCCATATGCATTTACCATATGGCTTTGCACTACTAGCATTGCTTCTGCAAAACCAGCCTCGAATTTTGTTAACTGAATTCCTAATGACTGAGCATACGGATCGTTTTTTACTTGTTTATAAATTTGTTCGTAGTGTTTTTCTTGAACTACTCCCACTTAGCTAACGCTTGAAGTGAGAGATTCCTGCGAACACCAGTGTATCCACCAGTTTCTTAGCAGGCTACCCTCGTAGTCCCTACGATTGATACGAAATTCGTATGGTCTTTCAGTCTTGTTTTTGGTTTTTTGACACTTGGTTTTCGTGCCACAAGTTTACTGGTTTCTTCTTTTTGCGACTTTCGAATGGTATAGGCGAACGACAGCCACCAGACAAGTTCTATTTACGCAACTAGCACCACACTAGAATTCGTTCAAGAATATGATACCAAAAACTTAGGCTAACGCCTACCGAAATTCATCTCCCACTTACTCATTGGGCTACGCCCTGCACATTCCTTGAAGCGGGAGTATTCTTTCGGAAAATGATAAGTTTGATACTCATCAATTTTCTTCTTCACTAATGACACTCCTTCTTAAAATCCCCATCATTATTAAATGGTTATTAGTATGCTGAAAGATTTAAGTGCTATTGAATTTGTTAATTTTCTCTCTTTGTTGGAAAAACCAAAACCTCTCTATTTTTTACATCATATAAACCACTTGGAGTCAATCTAATAAATGGTAAATGAGTTGCTGAGAAGAATAATAAGGTGAAGGCAGGGTCATTATATTTAAAGCCTCTTTCTTTTAGTAACTCGATCATTTTTTTCTCATTTTTAATTAAAAATCCCATATCTAAATCAGACATGATACCATTTAAAGGTAAAGGAATTTCGTGTAGGATATGATTTTCTTCTGCCAAGACAATACCACCACCGATTGCTTGCATTCGTTCAAAAGCAATTAGCATATCTGTTTTTCTTTTACCTATGATTAAGATATCTCCTGTACCAGAATAAGAACTTGCAATTCCACCTAAATGTTGAACAAACCCTTTCACTAATGTATTTATTCTCCAAGATCCATCTCGAGCAACCATCATAAGGAAACATTCATCATGTTCAGGTGATAATTCATCACTACTTAAATCGATACTACTTTCATACGGTTTGGTAATTACATTATTTAATAAGTTAATGCCATTTGAGGTTGAGAAGCTCAAATCACCTTCTTGTAAAGTCCATTTTAAATTAAGAGGGGATATTTGAAACTTGTCCCAATCGATGGATGATGAATCATTTTTATCTTTTCCATCTTGCTTAATCCATTTACCTTTTGCTAATACACTGATAGGTGTAGGGTTATTTTTGCTCTCTAAAATATTTATATTAGCTATTCTCCCTGTAGCAATTGATCCATGTAAATGTTCCATATTATAATAGCGTGCAATATTATAACTTGCCATACAATAAGCATCAATTAATGGTATACCATGATTAATTGCTATTTTTATCAGTTCATCTGTCATTCCATTTTCATAAAAGAAAGGATGAGAACCGTCCGTGGTAAAGAAAAATCTATCAAATTTTTGGACACCTAACTCTATTAATTCTTTTAAAAGAATTTCTAAATCAGATCGAATAGATGAATGTCTAAGAGATACTGTATAGCCCTGCATTAAACGTGTTAGTGCTTCTTGACCTGTCATTGCTTCATGATCGCAATCTGTGCCCAATAACATTAATTTTGCTAAAGTACGTTCGGAAGCTCCTGGAAAATGCCCTTCTACTTTTTTATTTAACCTCTTTGTCTCTTGTACCCAGGATAGCATTTGGTTATCTCCATTTAATAATTTCGGCCACGCTGTTAGCTCTCCACCTTGCAGCACTGATTCATGTTGGAGCCAAGAAATCACATCTTCAGTATTAAAAATATCATGATTATTCGGCAACTCGGTTTGTCCATCAAAACGACACCACCAGTACATGCTTGATGGAATGTTTTTAAATTCATTTAATAATTCAAAGGCTACTTTGGTAGGGAGCTCAAAGAAAAAGGTTAAATTATCACTAATTAAAGTCGTTGTGCCGAATTGTCCAGCATGTTTTGCTAATGTAAGAGGATTGTATAACTGATAAGGGTGAGTATGCGGCTCAATATATCCAGGTACTAAATATTGCCCCTGACAATCAATGACCTCATATCCATTTAAGTTTTCAGGAAGATTCTCTCCAACATAAACGATACGATCTTCATATATCCAAATATTCGCAACTAACCATTGATGCAAATAGGTATTTAAATAGGTTGCGTTTTTTAGGATAATATGAGGTTTTTTTTCTTCATCAAGTACCTCTACATGGTTTCTGATTTGTTTGTTGCTCCATCTATAATTTCTATTATCCATCTTGTAAACCCCCATGTATGTCACTAAATATAAGTTTTGTTACCACAATAAACTTCACACAAGTTTAATATGCTTTTCAAGAATTTCTAGTCCTGTTTTTAACTCGTCTAAAGAATTTGTAGAAGAAAGAGGAATTCGCAAGAAATTTTCAGAAATGGACGAACCACTGAGAAAACGGACAGAATGAAATCCTCGAACTCCTTTATCCTTTTAATCTTTTTCCAATTGTAATTGACGTTTCCTTTTGTTTCCCTAGCTTCAATTAATATGAATTTCACCCTTTAATAGTTGTCTTAATAGTTAATTATTCTATATCAACTAGGAATTTCCTTTTTCCACTAACCTCCCCATTAGTTAAAGAAGGAGTCCTAGCATTTTGGATCGGCATGCATCAAATATAAGCTTTTATGCAAATTAATACATTCGTTGCTATTTTTCCGCTTCTACAAAATGACCATTTCCTTTAGCGAACACCCAAGAATCAGATAATCACCCAATTTTACATTTTCGTTGTATTTTACCTATTTTTTAACAAAAAAATGAGTATTACGTGGCAAATCTTTAATGATAAGTAGTTAAAAAGAATCAGAAAGGGGGACTGACATGAGCAGAATAGAAAGAGTCTTAATATAAGATATTTATGCTACAGAAGCAATTTGAAATGTATATAATATACAAATCTAGTTGACATTATCGGCAATTAAAAAGGTTAGGCAGCCTTAAGAAGATGATTTCTGTATTGCACAGGAATCATCTTTTTTAAATTCCATAACTTTACTAATGTATCCGTAGCTAAATCTACTGTCATTCGACTGGACACATGACATTTACGCGACCCTGATCATCAACGCAGAACAAGTCAATCTCGTCTTCCGTCTGTCGTTCAGTTGCTAAAGATGACCCAGGATAGGCAATCGTAACGGGGCGTCCTCGCGATGATAATTGCCATGGCATTGGTGGGTCCCATGATAGATATGGATAAAAAGGTACGTGTCTGTATGATAGTTCTCTCAAAGCTCCTTCCTCCTTTTGTTTTCTCCAAAATATGTTATTTTTAGTACCGTATCCTCGTTAATTGTCCCTATCATAATTGGGCTATCATTTAACTTGGATTTCCAGCCAGGATTGTGTTTATTCCGATGAAATTTAGAGTTAATTCTCTATCTAACATATAACGTATGTTGTTTTGTATATAAATGAATAATCTATTCAAAATCAGTTTACATAATCGTTCTTATAGAAAGGAAAAAAAGAGGCAAAATCACCTTTGATTCCAGCCTCTTTTTTATTTGAATTTTAATTA
Organism: Bacillus songklensis; assembly: GCF_042649685.1. Lineage (NCBI taxonomy): Bacteria > Bacillati > Bacillota > Bacilli > Caryophanales > Bacillaceae > Bacillus > Bacillus songklensis. Next base: position 128,165 of record NZ_JBHRZT010000043.1, read on the forward strand.
AAGTTATCCTTGAAAGATATTTCTTTTTATAAAAACTTCCGATGCATGGTTTTCCCGTCATATGTAAATACAACGGTCTTGTTCTCCAGCATGGTCTCCAAATGGACTGCTCTCCCCCACAGTTGATACACGTATGGCATAACTTTCTCCAGGTACTTCACATCCAATTCTATGTCTTCGTACCAGTGCTTTAAGTATAGCTCTCCATTCTTCAAATAGTCTCCGTCATTGACCGTGATGTACGGGAAGCCCCCATTGACGCGCATGCCGACTAATTGATCACGCACATTTTCCCACTCTTTGTCAACAATCTTGTAGTCTTTGCCTTGCTTCTGGAATAAGTACATATCTTCCCGCATGACAAGGTCTTTCGTTAAATAGTTGCGGATGAACGAAATATCGGATTCAATTTCACGTACCTCAAACATTTTTTCACGTCCTGATCCCGGCTGGATACCTTGACGTTTCATTTCTTCCGTTGGATTATCGTAACGTTCTTCGATATTTTCAAAGATTTTGATTCCAAGATAATACGGATTGATGCCCGTACGCGACGGTTGGACAACTCCCGCATTGAGCTTTGCAAATTCGATGGCTTCATCGCTCGTCAAGTCCATTTCACGGATGATGCGTTGATGCCAATAACTGGCCCAGCCTTCGTTCATGATTTTTGTCTCAAGCTGCGGCCAGAAATAAAGCATTTCTTCGCGCATCATGGTTAAAATATCACGCTGCCAGTCTTCCAAGTGACGGGCATATTCCTCGATGAATAAAAGAATGTCTTTCTCCGGCTGCGGCGGGAATTTCTTTTGCTTCTTTGAAGGTCTCGGTTTCTTACGATCTTTATAGTCCAAATTCCACAAATCATCATACGGACTTAACGAAGTTTCTGCCTCATCCTCTTCTTCATCATGGACACTCCAAGAGAGTTTTGGCCTCATGAGGGATGGATCGATGTGCTCTTGAATGGATAAAACGGCATCTAAAAATCTTTCCACTTCCCTCTTCCCATGAATCATTTCATATTTCTTAATTCTGTCTGCCGTGGCAGCCATGCTTTCGACCATATCCCTTTTCGTATTGCTGAACCGGCAATTGTTCTTGAAAAAATCACAATGGGCCAAAACGTGGGCCACAATCAATTTATTTTGAATCAAAGAATTGGAGTCGAGTAAAAATGCATAACAAGGATCAGAGTTAATGACAAGTTCATAAATTTTACTGAGACCTAGATCATAATGAAGTTTCATTTTATAAAATTGTTTTCCAAAACTCCAATGTGAAAAGCGTGTCGGCATCCCGTAAGCACCGAACGTGTAAATGATATCGGCAGGACAAATTTCATACCGCATCGGATAGAAGTCCAATCCGAATCCGGAAGCGATCTCCGTAATTTCTTCAATCGACCTCTCCAGAGCTTTACGGTCTTCCTCTCTCATTGTGATACATCCCCCTTTCCTTCTTATTCTCAATTTATGTACTTGCAGATGAAATGATGAGGTAAAAATCATCAAACTTGCTTTCCTTCCTTCTATCTATTACAATACGTTTAAACATTTAAACATATGATGAAAGGTGAAATATATGTCTACTAATAATGATCATGACCAGGCAGTCCAACGTTTCCGGGATAGCATCCCTCTCTTTCAAGCATTGAGTGATCCAGCAAGACAGGATATCATTCTCCTTCTGGCAGAACATAATTCTTTGAACGTAACAGATATTGCCAACCGCTCCCGGTTATCCCGTCCAGCTATTTCCCACCATTTAAAAATATTGAGAGATATCGGGCTAGTTTCCATTGTGCAACAAGGAACACAGCGTTACTATTCACTTTCGCTGGAAGATGCGGTATCCCAATTAAAATCGTTAATTTCAACGGTAGAACAAACTTGTTTATAACCAGAGGTGATAACAATGCTTAATGTCCATTCAATTATTCAGAGACAACGTTCCTTTTTTGCTGGGGGAAAAACAAAACAAGTAGAGTTTCGGCTTGAGCAATTAGCCAAGCTGAAACAATCTGTCAAAGACCGTGAAAAACAAATCATTAAGGCATTAAAACAGGATTTAAACAAATCAGAATTTGAATCTTATGCGACGGAGATTGGTTTCTTATATGAAGAAATCAACATGATGATGAAGCATTTACGTTCATGGGCCAAGCCTGAAAAAGTTAAAACGCCTATGACCCATATCGGCGCAAGCAGCTATATCTATCCAGAGCCGTATGGCTTAACACTTATTATTGCTCCTTGGAACTATCCATTTCAATTGCAGCTCGCCCCTCTTGTCGGAGCGATGGCGGCAGGCAATTGTGCAGTTCTCAAGCCGTCTGAATTAACCCCGAATGTATCTGCCCTGCTTTCCGAACTAGTTCAGTCAACCTTTGAAGAAGAATATATTGCAGTGGTAGAAGGCGGAGTAGAAGCAAGTCAGGCCTTATTAGAGGAAAAATTTGATTATATCTTTTTCACCGGAAGCGTTGCTGTGGGACGAATTGTCATGCAAGCAGCCGCAAAACATTTAACTCCTGTGACACTCGAACTTGGGGGGAAAAGCCCAACCATTGTCGATGAAGATGCAAATTTAGAAATAACCGCTAAGCGAATTGCATGGGGGAAGTTCACTAACGCCGGGCAAACATGTGTCGCCCCTGATTATTTGCTCATTCACAAAAAGGTAAAAGAACAATTCATCCGTCTATTTCAAACATATATTAATGAATTTTATGGGGAGAATCCTCTGGAGAGCGATCAGTACACCCGTATTGTCAGTGAACGTCATTTTAAGCGGCTTGCAGGTTTTTTAGAAAATGGTACAGCTGTTATTGGAGGAAATACCAACGCCGAAAAACTTATGATTGCGCCCACCCTTTTAGATGGTGTGACATGGGATTCTCCGGTCATGCAAGATGAAATTTTCGGCCCCATTTTACCAATGATGGAGTTTTCCACTCTTGATGAAGCAATTGGCCATGTACAACACTCTCCCAATCCGCTGGCTCTTTATTACTTTTCCGAATCAACGGAAAAACAAGAAAGAATTCTTCAGTCCATCCGTTTCGGCGGCGGATGCATGAATGACACACTCATGCATCTTGCCAATCCAAACCTCCCTTTTGGGGGCGTTGGCAACAGCGGTATAGGAAGCTATCACGGAAAAAGCAGCTTTGAAGTATTTTCCCATCAAAAAAGCGTGCTAAAGCAAACAACAAAACTGGATCCTCCATTCCGCTATCCATCTTTTAAGCACGGATTGAGTATGATGAAGAAAATTTTTAAATAAGATACAAACCTCCCATGGCTTTTTATATGAAAAATCATGGATAGTTTTTTACTGAATAAATATCACATACATAAATTAAAATTCAATCTAAATATTATTTTTATAATTATTTTAAATAAATAATTAGTATAAAGAAATAAGTATAATAATCATTACAAGCTAAATCGTGATTATTTTTTAAAATAAAAACTGAAAAAATTTATAATGGGAACAAGGGACGGTCTATAAACTTTAAAAAGAAGACCATCATGTTCCTAAATTGAAAAGAAACGTTAGGCAAACCTTGATTTTGCTAAATTTTTCATGACCGTTTATCTTTGGGAGGATGATTCAAAAACATGAAGAACATGCTTGCGGAGTACCCTCTTAGTTTGTTCGCACTTTTCGGTCTTATACAATTTGTCAACTGGACAGTTCCCCAACATTTACAGGGCAAAAAAAACCGCGAACAACACACAATAAAAGCAACTCCTCTAAAGGAGGGCTTACAATGAACACCATTGATTATGATAAAGCACTATACTACACACACCGTTCACAATGGGATAACCTATTGATTTTAATGGTTCGCACGAAAGATGACTTTCTTTCGAAAAAAATTGAACATTTCTTACATGCCTATAACTTTGAGCGAAACTACCGAGTAATTCAAGAAAAGCTTTATTCTTTACTAAGATATATTGACCATGCTTCAATAACATCGGAATATGAACTGTATACTGACGAGATATAAAGAAGAGCTTTAGCTCTTCTTTATATTTTTTACCATACAGATAACATTGTTAACTATATAAAAAATTAAGTTGACATTAAAGACATTTCCCCTTACCATTTCTTATAATGGTACATAAAAATGAGGGGGATCATTTCATGGATACAAATAGAAAATTTCATACATTAGATATTACATTAGTAGCCATGTTTGCAGCTTTAATGGCAATTGGTGCAAATATTACATCATGGGCACCTTTTCTACAAGTGGCCAACGTTCCGCTGTCTATGCAGCCGTTTTTCGCCATTTTAGCCGGCCTTCTATTGGGAAGTCGCCTCGGTGCTGTTTCCATGTTTGTCTACATGCTGATTGGAATGGCCGGTGCACCAGTGTTTGCGGGCTTTTCAGGTGGCGCAGCCATTATCTTTAAAAGCACAGGCGGATTTATTTTATCTTATATTGTTGCAGCTTATGTTGTTGGCAAAATGGTAGAAGCAAAGAAAAATCCTCAACTGCCAACCTTTATGTCTGCTTCTTTTGTTGGCATTTTTCTCATTTATTTCATCGGTACAAATTATATGTACTTAGCCGTGAATTATTGGCTTTCTGCTCCAATGAGCTATGGAACGGCATGGAAAGTAATGATGTGGTTTGCAGTAAAAGACATTGCCTTTACGATTGCCGGAGGCTTTTTGGCTCTGCGTATTTACCGTTCTCTTCAGCACTCTGCCTATTTTGCCCAACGAAAAAAACATGCGGCTTAATTAGAAAAGTGAAGCAAGCTCGCTTGTGCAGCTGGACAATTTCAATGCACAATTTATACTTTCTTATTCGTTCAAAAAGGCAGGAATCTTTCATGAATTCCTGTCTTTTTATTTATGCTTCAACGTTTATTGGTTTATACCTTTTCTCTCTCAAAAATATTCCGATGAGGCTGACTCAAAAGCCTTCAGGGAATGACAATAGTCTATTTTTTGAAAACGAGAATCGCGAAAAAGAGGACTCATAGTGACGTCCCCTCATGAATTCAGCTGCTTAATACTTTGGTGGGCATGTACATAAAGCTTCAATTCCATCAAGACATCGTCTACTAGTTTCCCCGCTTCGGCTGTCAATTCACCGTTCTCAGTAAAGCAGATGGGGTCGAGCACCACTTGCTTCGGAATCACATTTGCATAAAGGCCCCGTGCTACTACACGCATATTATTCAAGGCATTGATCCCGCCTTTCCCTCCTCCTGCCACTGCGATTAAAGCAACAGGCTTGTGCTGAAAATGTTGGCAGCTTAAAAAATCCAATGCGTTCTTTAAAGCACCGCTCATGCCGCTATGGTATTCTGGCGAAGCTAAAATAATACCGTCTGCTTCTTCGACTGCTTCTCGTAATACTCGAACACTCATTAGTTTAGCCTGGGTCTCCCCCCCGTTAAACAAAGGCAATATGAGTGCACTCAAATCAATGAATTCAACTCCATACGCATTCGATATAAAACGACTTACCATCCCTGTGCGTCCTTGTTTTCTCGGACTCCCATTTATCACCACTAATTTCATGATTTATCTCTCCTTCAATCGATTGTCTTACTCTTATTATAGAAAGATTTTCCTTATCATAAATCTTACTGGAGCTTGAACTTTCCCTACGAAAAAAGATGGGGAAAAAGGGATGACACTTCAGACCAAAGTTGTAGAAAAAAAGAGGATGATCCAGCAGCATGTTCCTTGTACTGTTGGATCATCCGTGAAAATGAATCGCTTCCCTTCATTCCTTCATTGCTCAACAAATCCGTTTTTGACCGCAAACAAAGCGGCTTGTGTGCGATCAGCTAGATTTAGTTTGGCCAGAATGTTAGAGACATGCGTTTTGACCGTTTTTTCCGTAATATATAATGTACTGGCAATCTCTTTATTGCTTTTTCCTTTCGCAATTTCCGTGAGCACTTCCCTTTCCCGCTTTGTTAGTTCTTCAAGCGGGTTTTGTTCTTGCTGATTTCCAGATGACAAATGCGTTAACACATGGGACGTCACTTTGGGATGCAGCTGACTCTCTCCACGGTGAACAGCAAAAATGGCATTAACGAGCTCATCCGGTTCCGCATCTTTTAGTTGATAGCCGACAGCCCCTGCCCGAATCCCTTGGATGACATGATCCTGGTCTGAAAAACTCGTTAAAATTAACACCTTGGTGGAAGGCATCAATTCCTTTAATTTCTTTGTTGCCTCAATTCCATCCATGTTCGGCATCACCAAATCCATCAATACAACATCCGGATGTAATTTCTGAGCCAATTCAACGGCCTCTGCGCCATCCTTTGCTTCCCCTATCACTTCAATATCTTTTTGTGTTTTTAAAAAGAAGAGCAGTCCCCTCCGTACAACATGATGATCATCAGCGATGAGTACTCTAATCCCCATATTCTCTCCCTCCTTACAAAGGAATGACAACGTCAATCGTCGTTCCTTTTCCTTTTTGGCTTGTTAATAAAAACGTTCCATTCAGCATTTCTGCCCTTTCTTTCATCGTGGATAATCCCAACGAAAGCAAAGAGTTAGCAGGATCGTAATCAAATCCATTCCCCTGATCGCTCATTTGTAAGGAAATACAGCGGTTTTTCACCTTTAGCACTACTTTGGCCTTCGATGTACCCGCATGCTTACTGCAATTATTCAGCCCTTCTTGCCCGATACGCCATACGGCCTCTTCAATGTGGCACGGAAGGTTAATGACCCCTTCTACTTCTACATCTACCGAAAGGCCCAATACTTTTCCATAGTTAATCAAAGCGCAGCTAATCCCATTTTCCAACCCTTGTGGACGCAGCTGCCAAATAAGAGAGCGCATTTCGCTCAATGCTTCCTGTGACAGCTCCTGAATATAATCAAGCATTTCTTTCACCGTTTCATCTTCCACCATTTCTTTCGTTCCTCTTGCAGTTAATGCAAGAGAAAATAGGAGCTGATTGACTGAATCATGCAAATCTCTCGCTAGACGGTTACGTTCCGTAATCAGTGCATGATCTTTTTCTTTTCGGGTCAGTTCAATCCTCTTAATCGCTGTGCCGATTTGATAAGCGACTGCTTCTAACAGCGCCAATTCCCCGTCCGCAAAATGCATTTTATTCGGTGAAGCCACATTCAACAATCCAAATTTTTCGTCTCCCGCTCGAAGAGGGACAGTAGCATGGTGGGTAATTCCCCTTGTATCTCCCCTATTTTCTTCGATCGCATCTTCCAAGCGCTTACATTCGATGATGTTTGCAGCGCTCTGTAAACGTCCATCATTATAACGATCTAAACACCAGCAGTCTCCTTCGCACATTGGTTTCTTTTCGCTTATACACAATGCTTCCGGCAATCGATAATCAGCTGCCAGCTGATAATGCCCATGTTCGTCAATCAAGAACACCCAGCCTGTCTCCATTCCTGTAATTTGAAGCAGTTCTCTTAATACATCATGAAGCATCGAATATAAGTCATTCGATGAATTTAATGTTTCGGCAATGGCCTTTAATGTCCGCAGCTCAACTATTCTTTGTTCACCTTTCAGCACTTGCATCCCCCATCTCCGGTCATCAAAAATTTGCCTTTTCATTTACCTTTATTATAGCAGGCGTATGTTCTTCATACTGTCGGATTGCGGCCTAATTTCCTCTCCATCAAAAGTCGTAGAAGCGTATGTCTCTTCAAACTCCTTTTCATATCCTTTTCGTTCATTTCAGATTCATTTGCCACATCAACCTGAAATGCTTCTACATGCTGGAATCCTTTTTGATAAAGCACATGTTAAACACTCCCTATAGGTATGTGTATTATCTTCGTTGCTTTTCGTATTTTAACAAAAGAAGAAATTGAACTCTAAATCTTCTTAATCAAACGCTTGTTTAAAAAAGTCCAACATCTTGTGGATCCTGACTTTTCGTCTGTTTAATCAAACGTTTGTTTAGATAAGAATGAAACAAACAGCAGGAAGGCTAACGCCTTATCCTGCTGTTTGAGTGTTTTCAGCTAATTCATTCACACGCTTCATTAAATCCTTTTCAATCGCATCAAGTTTATTGATACTTTCTTGTCTGTTCTTGGCTTTGACCCCGAAGTAAAATTTCACTTTTGGCTCTGTACCAGACGGACGCAAACAGAACCATGACCCGTCTTCTAAAAAGTATTTTAGTACATCCGATTTCGGTAAATGAATCTGTTTCATTTCCTTTGTCTCCAAGTTTAAACGCTCGCTCGTTTTGTAATCTTCCTGAGCAACAATTCTTTGCCCACCCATTGTTGTTGGCGGTTCTTGACGGAAAGAAGCTAAAATATGTTGAATTTGCTGTGCTCCTTTTTTTCCTTTTAACGTTAAAGATTTCAACCCTTCACGATAATAACCGTACGTGTCAAAAATTTGTTCAAGTGCCTGATATAACGTCATGCCTTGCTTTTTATAATGAGCACATGCCTCGACCGCAAATAAAACAGCTTGTACGGCATCTTTATCACGAGCGAAATCGCCAATTAAATACCCATAGCTTTCTTCATAACCGAATTGGAATATGTATTCACCCGTTTGCTCGTATTCTTTGATTTTTTCACCGATAAATTTGAACCCTGTTAATGTATCGATTGTATCCAGCCCGAACGAAGCAGCGATATCTCTTCCAATTTCAGACGTTACGATCGTCTTTAATACAACACCATTGGCTGGAAGGATTCCTTTTTCTTTTCGCTGTGATAGTAAGTAATGCAACAAGATCGCTCCCGTTTGATTTCCTGTAAGCAAAACGTATTCCCCTGCTTCATCTTTTACGGCTACCCCCAAACGGTCCGCATCCGGATCTGTTGCAATTAAAATATCAGCATCAATCTTTTTACCTTCCTTAATTGCATATTCAAACGCCGATGCTTCTTCAGGATTTGGTGATTTCACAGTGGAAAAGTCAGCATCTGGAAGTTCTTGTTCTTTCACGACAACGACATTGGAATAACCTAGAGATTGTAAAGCCCTAAGTACGGGTTTATTGGATGTTCCATGCAATGGTGTGAACACGATCTTTAAATCTTGACCAACTTCTTGTGCCAGAGAAGGATTCAACGAAATGGTGAGAAGTTTTTCATTGTAAGCCTGGTCAACCTCTTCCCCAATGATTTTGATAAGGTCTTTCTCTTTTAAATTCTGTTCATCTTCCACATGAATCTTAAGTTCACTCTCAATTTTGTTTACTTCTTTTACAAGCTGGCCAGCAGGCTCAGGCGGAAGCTGTCCGCCGTCTGGACCGTACACTTTAAACCCATTGTATTCAGGCGGATTGTGGCTTGCTGTAATGACAATACCGCCAAAGGCATTTAAATGACGTACAGCAAAGGATAGTTCAGGAGTAGGACGAAGCTCCTCAAATACATATGTTTGAATCCCGTGAGTAGCCAATGTTTTAGCTGACTCCATCGCAAATTCAGGGGACTTATGCCTTGAATCATAAGCAATGACTACCCCCCGTTTTTTCGCCTCTTCCCCGAAGGATTCAATATAGTTCGCAAACCCTTCCGCTGCTTTGCGAACAGTATAAATGTTCATTCGATTCGTTCCAGCACCGATTTCTCCGCGCATGCCGCCTGTGCCAAACTCTAAATCTTTATAAAAACAGTCTTCTAACAGCTTTTCATCATCCTTGAATTTCGTTAATAATTCACGCATTTCTTGATCAAGATTTGTATCTTGTTCCCAAGTCTTATACTTTTCCATCCAATTCATGCAAAATCCCTCCGACAAAGTTAAAGTTTGAAGGAGGAGGGTGAGACAATGAGGATTTCTCCACTTGACTCACCCTCCTGAAATCAACGGTCATATGAAACCGGTAACATACAAGGTTTCAACGACGTCCCGATTTATCAAAACTGCTTATTATCTAAAAATCCTATAAAACAGCCCCTTCAAACAATTCTATAAGCAATGGCATCTTCCTGCTTCATTTTATCTTCTTCTTTTGACAAATTGTGCCCATCCACGGGAATTTACATGTTACACAATTGGTCTCCTCTCTAATCTTAACATAAGGACTTGAGTTGGTTAACTTACTTTTTCCGCTGCTTCTTCTTCTACTGTTACGACAACGTCATGTAAGTGTTTTTTCAATTCTTTTTGATAATTCGATTTTTGCTCAGCAGACCATTTTAAGACGTTTGCCATATAGTTCACAACTTCATCTTTCCATTCCTTGACCCAATTAATATCAAAGAACAAGGCTCCAGTCCGCCGAATGAAGAAATCGACCGGCTTTGTTACCATTTCTTCTTTAATTGCATAAGCAATTTGTAAAAATACATATAACGGCAGCATGCTTCCTTTTGCTTCCTTCGCATACTCATATACACGGTCTATATTTGAGCCATATCGCTTTGCAAGCTTTAATGCCTCTTCTTTCGTTAAGCCAAGGTGGGTACCAAGTTTGGCTTTTTCTTCAATAAAGGCAGATAGTTTTTTCGAGCCGCCCACATGGCCTCCTGAAATTGGCATTGTTTTTGTTTTACAAGCCTGAAACAATTTTCCGCCTTCTTGTTGTAATTGCTTTGTGACCAAATCTACAACGATTTCTGCCATTTTGCGATAACCAGTTAACTTCCCGCCTGCAATCGTAATCAGACCCGATTTTGAAGTCCAAATTTCATCTTTACGTGAAATTTCAGAAGGGTCCTTTCCATCTTCATGAATAAGAGGACGTAAACCGGTCCAACTTGATTCCACATCCTTCACCATGATTTTCAAGGATGGAAACATATAATTGATCGCATCAATAACATATTGTCGATCTGCTGTTGTCATGCGTGGATGTGCTATATCCTCCTTATACACGGTATCCGTTGTACCGACATACGTTTTACCGTCTCTTGGAATTGCAAACACCATGCGTTTGTCTGGTGTATCAAAGTAGATTGCTTGCTTTAATGGAAAGCGGCTTTGATCAATGACAAGATGAATTCCTTTTGTTAATTGAAGGGATTTACCTGTTTTCGAATGATCTTTGTCGCGCAATGAATCCACCCAGGGACCCGCGGCATTCACGATTTTTTTTGCATACACTTTATAAGGCCTCTTGGAAACTTCATCAACAATGACTGCTCCCACAACTTTTCCGTTTTCATAAATGAATTCTTCTACCTTTGCATAGTTAACAGCAGTTGCTCCTTGCTGGACGGCTTCTTTCACCACTTCGATTGTTAAGCGGGCATCATCAGTTTTATACTCTACATAATAGCCGCTGCCTTTTAATCCTTCTGACTTTAAGAGAGGCTCTCTTTCCATCGTTTCATCTGTACTTAGCATGGTTCTGCGCTCGCTGCGTTTTACACCCGCTAAATAATCATAGACTAATAGACCGATAGATGTAGAAAATTTCCCGAATGTTCCCCCTTTGTGAATCGGCAAAAGCATCCATTCCGGTGTTGTCACATGTGGACCATTCTCATATACAATGGCACGTTCTTTTCCAACTTCCGCTACCATTTTCACTTCAAATTGCTTTAAATAACGCAATCCACCGTGAACCAGCTTGGTTGAGCGGCTTGATGTTCCAGCTGCAAAATCTTGCATTTCGACCAATGCTGTTTTCATCCCGCGCGTTGTCGCATCCAAGGCAATTCCACAGCCTGTAATCCCTCCGCCAATAACAAGAACATCGTATTTTTCCTTTTCCATCTGCTTTAAAATTGCTGTGCGGTTTTCACTTGAAAATGTCATAATCTTGTATGACTCCTTTCGTTTATATAGCTTGCGCAAACGTTTTCTTCCACTTAAACGAAAAAGAGACCACAAATCACCTTACATCTATAGACATAAGGGTTCTGTGGTCTCTCCGTTTCTCCAGCCAAATTATTAACTTATTTGTATTATACCATAAAGACGGTAAAAATGAAAGCGCAGAGGTGTCCCAAAATTAAGAAAATATGTAATTTTAGGAACCCCCCCTCAAATGAAATGGCAGGAGAATCTAATAAGATCAAGGATTTTCCTGACGTTTCATTTGATTAAAAAATTTTATAACTTGAAGGAAAACCTTTTGAGCATCCCACTTAATTTTTTAACCTCAGTTGTTATCTTTGAACTTCTTTACCTTTCTTCCGGTTTTCTCATCCTCAATAGGCTAAAAGGGTCTTTATGTGAATTCATATATATTTGACTACATGAGAAAAAAATCATTTGAAAGCAATCGCTGCCTTAATTGCTTTTTTCCAGCCATTGTATAGGTCTTCGCGCTTTTCTTCTTCCATTTTGGGTTCAAATGATGTGTCAATGTTCCATTGTGCAGCAATTTCTTGCTGATCCTTCCAATAGCCTACTGCCAAACCTGCTAAATAAGCGGCTCCTAAAGCCGTTGTTTCGTTCACGACTGGACGCTCAACCGGCACATTTAAAACATCACTTTGGAATTGCATCAAAAAGTTATTTTTGACTGCTCCGCCATCAACACGCAATGTTTTTAAGGTAATATGTGAATCGGCTTCCATTGCTCCAACTACATCTCTTGTCTGATAAGCAAGCGACTCCAGTGTTGCACGGATGAAGTGTTCCTTCGTTGTCCCTCGTGTTAATCCAAATATGGCTCCTCTTACATCACTGTCCCAATATGGTGTACCTAGGCCTACAAAGGCAGGAACAACGTATACGCCATCAGTTGAATCCGCATCGGCCGCGTATCTTTCACTTTCTTTGGCATCTTTAATCATTCGTAAACCATCACGCAGCCACTGAATAGCAGAACCTGCGACGAAGATACTTCCTTCTAATGCATATTCCACTTTCCCATTAATCCCCCAGGCGATGGTCGTTAATAAGCCGTGATCGGAGGAAACAGCCGTTTCACCTGTGTTCATTAACATAAAGCAACCAGTCCCATAAGTGTTTTTGGCCATTCCCTTTTCATAGCAGGCCTGGCCGAATAAAGCTGCCTGCTGATCCCCTGCTGCCCCTGCAATCGGAACCGCTTGACCGAAGAAATGATAATCGATTGTATGGGCATACACCTCAGATGACGGCTTTACTTCAGGAAGCATCCTCTTTGGCACATCAAGGATATCCAACAATTCGTCATCCCATTTCAATTCATGGATATTGAACATTAACGTTCTTGAAGCATTAGAGTAATCCGTGACGTGAGCTTTGCCGCCTGAAAGCTTCCAAATAAGCCATGTATCAATCGTTCCAAACAGTAACTCCCCTTTTTCCGCACGCTCTCTCGCACCCTCCACATGGTCTAAAATCCACTTTACTTTTGTGCCGGAAAAATACGCATCAATTAATAAGCCAGTTTTTTGACGGAATAAATCATTGTATCCTTTTTCTTTTAACTCTTCACAAATACCGGCTGTTTGACGGGATTGCCATACAATCGCATTATAAATCGGACGTCCTGTGTCCTTTTCCCAAACAACTGTTGTTTCACGCTGGTTTGTGATCCCGATCCCCGCAATTTGATTGGCCGGCACCCCAGATTCCGATAAACAAGATGCAATCACGGCCAAAATGGAGCTCCAGATTTCATTTGGATTATGTTCAACCCATCCCGGCTTTGGAAAATGTTGTGTGAATTCTTTTTGAGCTGTGTATACTACTTCGCCTTTTTGGTTGAAAAGAATCGCTCGAGAGCTTGTTGTACCTTGATCTAACGATAAAATATATTTTTCCATACTTAAGACCTCCGTTTTCCCACTCGCCATGTAAGCGCCTTAATAAGAAAATCCACAATACTTTCCCCCTTATGGAAGAAGTAATTGTGGATCTTCAGGTCTCCGTCACATGTCATTAACTTACTTGCTAGTTTACTAGAAGTTGAAAACGCTGTCAACTATATAAATCCAACTTTTCAGCCTATTCAAGATGGAAGAACAAAAGAGCCGCGAATAGGATAAAGCAGAATGATTCATGTAAAAAAGTTAAGTTAGACTTATATACCTATATATGAATCATATTCGTATATTTAATATGTCTTCCATAGGTCCCGCTTTGATGTCGTAACAGCCGTTGCCCCTGCTTTTAGAGCTCCCGCTACATCTTGCTCTGTGCGAATTAATCCCCCAGCCAAAACAGGGATCCCTGTTTTTTGATGCACTTCCTGAATGAAGGATGGAATGATACCGGGCAAGAGTTCAATATAATCAGGCTGCACCTTTTGGATGAGGCTGTAGCTTTTTTCAAGAGCCGTGCTGTCCAATAAAAAGATCCTTTGGACGGCATACACGCCTTTCTGTTTCGCTTTGACAATGACACTCGAACGGGTAGAAATAATTCCGGCAGGCTTTAATTCCTGACATAGAAATTCAACCGCGTACTCATCATGTTTTAATCCTTGAATCAAGTCAACATGTAAGAACATCTCCTTATCAGCGCGTTTTACCGCGTTCATTATCCCTTTTAACTGTCCTAGATGACTATCGAGCAATACCCCGTATTTATAGTCACTTTCTAAAAACTTATCCAGCTGTTTCATTTCTCTAACCGCAGGCAAAATTTGCTGTTCATCAAAGGCCATCTCTTTCACTCCGTTTACATTCTGTACTTTTTTATGTATAAGTTTAATTTAAAAAAATATAATTATCCATCTCCTTCTTTTGAATGCAACATCCAGTCCATATAATAGTTTATTTGACTTAAATTCGGCAGAGAAACTAATCTTTTTTTGTTACATTATTCTCATTGACTCGTACAGCTTTCCGGATGATAATAATAATTGTTATCATCGATATTAATTATCATTATCATCTATTTTTTAGGCGTTGCCCTGCACAAAATTTGAAGTGGGAATCTTCTCGCCTAAAATGATAAAATAAGATATCTCATAAACAAAGAAGTACCTTTTATGAGTTGTATCCCGACCCCAGGTTTCCTGTGGTCGGGATACAACTCCGATTTATTTCTTATATTTAATTTCATACACATCACCGCGGCGGTCTTTTAGCTGACGGACGGTGCCTGACTGGCGCTGCCTGCGCAAAATTTCCAGATCGACATCACCGATGACGACCATTTCGATATTATCGTTACATTCTCCCACAATACCATCACGTGCGAATTCAAAGTCAGATGGAGCAAAAATGGCTGATTTCGCATATTGGATATCCATATTTTCTACTTGGGGTAAGTTTCCGACTGTACCTGCAATAACGGTATAAATTTGATTCTCTACCGCCCTTGCCTGTGCACAATAGCGAACACGCAAATAACCTTGACGATCTTCTGTACAGAATGGGATAAAAATAATATTAGCACCTTTATCTGTCGCAATACGTGCCATTTCAGGAAACTCAATATCATAGCAAATCTGGATTGCAATTTTTCCGCAGTCTGTATCAAATACTTCTACTTTGCTGCCACGGCTGATTCCCCACCATTTACGCTCATTCGGTGTAATATGCACTTTATATTGCTTTTCAATGGTCCCATCGCGGCGGAACAAATATGCAATATTGTAAATGCCGTCTTCCTCATCCACAAAGTGGGAACCGCCGATAATATTGACATTATATTTCACAGCAAGGCCTGTAAAGAGCTCAATATACTGTTCGGTAAATTGTGCCACATGCTGTACCGCTTTACTTGGTATTTTTTCATTCAAAAAGGACATGAGCTGCGTTGTGAAAATTTCTGGGAACACACAAAAGTCTGCCCCCGCATCGTACGCCACATCTGTATAATATTCGACTTGTGTAGCAAACTCTTCAAATGAACCAATTTGTTTCATCATATATTGAACAACACAAATCCGTACTGGAAAAGCTGTTCTAAAATGGCGTTTTGAGGTTGGTACATAATCGACATTATTCCACTCCATTAACGTCGCATATTTATTGGAAGCAACATCATCCGGGAGATAGCCTCGATTGATTCGCATCAATGTAAATCCATTGCGAAGCTGAAATGTTAAAACCGGATCATAAATTTTATGTTTTATAACTTGTTGTACGTATTGTCTTGGTGTTAATTCACGGGCATATTTATGGTAATTAGGAATCCTTCCCCCAATAATGATGCTTTTTAAATTCAGTTCACGTGCTAACTCTTCACGGGCTTCATACAAGCGTCGTCCAATCTTCATTCCACGGTAATCCGGATGAACCATAACCTCAATGCCATATAAATTATATCCTTCAGGATTATGGTTCGTAATGTAGCCTTCATCAGTAATGTCATCCCATGTATGCTGGGCATCATACTCATCGAAGTTGACCATCAAACTGGAGCAAGAACCGATGATTTTCCCTTCAAATTCCACACAAATCTGACCTTCCGGAAAAATACTTAAATGGCTCTCTAACTGCTCCCGTTTCCATGGAATCATGCCGGGAAAACAAAGTTTTTGCAGTTCAATAATTTCATCAATATCTTTATATTCAATGTTACGGATAATTATCTTTTTCTCAAATTTCGATAAATCAATCGTTGACACGTTTATAGCAACCCCTTTTAGTCTATCTTCTTTTCTTTTTCCCTAAATGTATCCCGGCTAAACAAGATTTTTTTAAGCATGGCGGCCATAAAAAGACACCCGGACGAGGGTGTCTTTTTGCTCATATCAATTGTAATATTCGTTTACTTTCTTAATGACATCCGCCGGGAGGTAAGAAATGTGGATTCGGTCTAGATTGTAATGCACAAACTTTCCACCTATGTTTACCAAGGCGAGGTTCTTATTTACTTCATACACTTTATACGTCTTATTTACCGGTAAAGTACTGATAACTTCATATTTTCCCTCTTTCGTTCTCACCATTAGAGGCATTGGTTTTTTCACCGTTAAGAATCCAACTTGCCCTTTTGATAACTGACTTCCTTTAAAACATACTCCCTTGCATACATTGGCGTTATAGCCGTATTTGCTTGCAATCGCTTCAAAAGCTTGGGACTTGAATTGACCGATAATTACCTTTGTATGTAATTCCACTCGATCAAATAACCATCTTACTTCTTCATCATACATCCGCACGCATCCTGAGCTCACATATTTGCCGATTGAACTTGGATTGTTGTTTCCGTGAATGCCGTATGTCGTTCCATATGTACCGCGCGCATTCAAACCAAGCCAACGATCTCCGAGTGGATTGCGCGGGTCGCCTCCCGGGATTCCTCCCTTATAGTAGGGGCGATTCTTAATCTTATTCACTATTGTAAATGTGCCTTCAGGGGTGTAACTTATTTGTCTCCCCGTTCCAACACTAAACGTTCTGACCAATTTTCCATTTTCAAAAAAGGCTAACCGGTTTGTTGATTTGTTAATGATGATGAATTGATTTTTACTTGCTGCAGACGCTGGTGTTGCGCTAATTGTACTAAAAATCATAAAGACTGCCAAAATCAGACCAAAAACTAGCTTTCTCACTTTTATTTCCCCCTTTTTCTCTGTATCTAGCTGAATTATAAATGACTTAAATTGGTAATAAAACACTTTAGACCAAACAAGTCAAAATATTACAAATAATTAGAATTCTTTCGACACCTAGTTTTCAAAAAAAATAGGAATTCAGCATATTTTACTTTCCAAACGTTGTCTTCTATAATTTTGCTGGGGATTAAAAAGATTGTGAGGAAGTTTTTGTGGAGACTAATAGGCGCATAGAATCATTTCTCTTTTTTTTCGTTAGGGTACATTACCATTCCTTTGGATGAAATATGGCATTGACTCTACTCCCCTACCATCGTTCGTTATGAAGATGGAAAAGAAGTGAATCGAATTGTAGGCTCACAAGAGAAAAGTGTGTTTAAAGACTGGTTTAATCAAACAGGCCAAACAAAATAAAAACCTCTCCTCCCTTAGCAGTTAGAGAGGAGAGATTTTTTAATTGACAGCAAAAGAATATGTTGAAACATTCGGATAATACATATTGACTTGGCACTGTTCCTTTGCAAATTGATCGATTGTTAAAGGAAACGAGAATCCGTATCTTTCTAATATTTCTACATTTTTTTCGAATAATATTTCATGCCGCTTTTGAATTTCACGATGACGAATACACTCGATGACTGCCATAATGGTTTGTAAGCTGCTAATGACTTGTAATGCTTCCTGCAGCAAACCATTATAACGTGAATTCGCTACATGATCAGGATTCAATAAATGAAGCTGTTCTATCTTTTTAAGCTCCTGCGAGGAGAAGTACCGAGGAATAATCTCAAACAAAATCTGAGTTTTCAGGTCTTCTATGTAAGCTTCTATTTCCGGAGTAGCTGCACATTCAATCCTCAATATAGACCCACCTTTTTTAATTGTTCATCAAATTTTCATGTATTACTAGCATACCATAGACTGCAAATTAAATGGGAAGGTATTTGTTCCTTTATATGCAAATATCAGGAATTTATCGTTTCTCTGATAAACAAGATATACTGGTAAAAACGTGGCGGTTTTAGCATTCTCTGTATTTTTGGGCCGTCGTTCCACTATTCTTCTTGTACTTCCTCTTTGTTCTCTTCCCTCGTTATTATATACTCATAAATAACTAAGAAACGAAAAGGTGATATGCATATGTTGATGTCAAGAAAAGGAGATTGGTTTGAAGCGATAATCACAGAAAAACAAGCTGGAATCTCCATTGAAACCTTTTTAAAAGAACATTGGAAAATGCCTAAAAAACTGCTTCATCAATTTCGAATGAAAAAACAAGTAAAAGTCAATAACGAGGTCGTGAATTGGAATCGGCTTTTGCAGCCAAATGACCGGTTGCAAGCTCAATTTTATTTTTCCGAAGAAAACAAGTTGCAGCCGTTTTATCAAGAGCTTGATATATTGTATGAAGATGATCATCTTCTTATTATTAATAAACCAGCAGGGATGGACACACATCCAACTAATCCAACAGATGGGCATACCCTTTCCAATATTGTTTCCTTCTATTTTTTAACAGAAGGATTACAGACCAGCCCCAGACATATTCATCGATTGGATCGGGATACATCCGGAGCCATTTTGTTTGCTAAGCATCCGCTTGCTGCCGCTTTATTAGATCAACAGCTGGAGAAAAGAGAAATTAAACGAACATATATTGCCATTGTAGATGGTATCGTAAAACAAAACAAAGGAACGATTAATGCTTCGATTGGGCGCGATCGTCATCATGCAACAAGAAGACGCGTCTCCTCTTCCGGCCAGCATGCCATTACAAACTATCGTGTTGTACAACGTAACCAACAATTGCAGCAAACATTGGTAGAGTTATCTCTTCAAACGGGACGCACTCATCAAATCCGGGTACATATGAGCCATATCGGTCACCCGCTTGTTGGAGATAACCTTTACGGCGGCTCATCATCTTTTTTTAAACAGGCACTTCATGCCGTGCGTCTTCAATTGACACATCCTTTTACGGATGAGAATATCGAAGTAGTGGCTTCTGCACCTTCTCATATCTTTAAAGCTTATGAGCTCACTATTTCAAAAGAATACTACCACTAATATCAAAAAGGGATTCATAAGGTAAACGACACCTCTTCCGCTTATGATTGCTCTATATCTTGCTCAAGACAGCTTCGGAACAGCCTGTAACGTAACAGGTGATGGTGCATGGTTAATCAGCTTACAGCTAAAAATAACATCACGAATCTTTCGGCTAAAAAAGCAAGTTAATCATGAAAGAGGCTCCTCACAGGAGGGGCCTCTTTCATTAATTAAAAATCAAAATTATCAGGGTCTGGACCAACACGACGGTCTTCATTTAATGCGTTAATTTTCTCCATATCTTCTGCAGTCAGTTCAAAATCAAAAATTAATGAGCGAGAAACTAAACAAACGTTTGATTAACTTTACGAGTTCTGATGCGAAAAAGTACCCGCTGGAAATACAGAGCGCTTAAGTTCTTCAGTTTTGCTGATCAAGCAGTCAATCCAAAAAGTTCATGTATGATTTGACTTAGACATAATAATCACGTACCTCTTTTAGAGTAGTAATATCAGTATGCCCAAGTTTCATAAATTTCTTGTACCAGAACCGTTTCAGCTGTCTTTTTCAACTTTTCTTATTATGTCCGGTTCAATGTGAACAAAGGTAGTGTGGATTTCGTACTTTTCTTCCATTTTTTCTTCAATCTCATCTGCAATAAGGTGACCTTTCACTACACTTAAAAAAGGATCTACTTTCACAGTAACATCTATCAGCACATGATTTCCCTGCATTCTCGCTCTTAAGTCTGCCACCCTGTTTACACCGGGTATGGATTCAATCACTTTCCTATATTCCATTAACTTTTCTTCATCAAAACCATCCGTTAGTAAATGAGAGGCTTCTTTAAAAATTTCAATCGCTGTTTTACAAATAATCAGGCCTACAATCAAAGCGGCAAGCGGGTCAAGCCAAGGGATGCCAAGGTGAGCTCCTGCAATCCCAAGGACAGCCCCCATACTGACAAGTGCGTCTGATAAATTATCTTTTGCCACGGCTTTTAGTGCCTGGCTATTGATTCGATTAGCCAACCGCTGATTATATATGTATACCATCAGCATAACAGCAGTTCCTCCAAGAGCGGTCCAGACTGCCATAAAATCAGGAATTTGTTCTTTTTTATCCGTAATGGAATGAAACGCTTCATACAGTACCTGTACCCCAATGGATAGCATAATAAAAGAAGCAACCAAAGAAGCTATATTTTCCGCACGGGAGTGCCCATAAGGATGATTTTCATCTCGAGGCTTTTTGGAGATTTTCAAGCCAATCAAAACTGCAATAGAGGCAATAATATCTGTAAGGTTATTGAAGCCGTCCGCTTGCAATGCTTCGGAGTCGGCGATCGTTCCAATCATCAGCTTAAAAATGGATAAACCAATATAAGCAACAATGCTAAGCCAGGCTCCTTTTTCTGCATGTTCATAAACCTTTTCTTCCATTCCACGTTCACCTTTCTTTCGACCTCCATAAGCAAACCTAGTGTACCAAACGGAATCCATGTGGGTCTACAGCAACAAACTTGAACGATTGAATGTATATAGCAAGCAGAAAAAACTTTAAACTTAGCCAAAATCATTTTCCCTTGGCAAACTCATTAAAAATTGCTATATAAGAAAAGCGGAGGCGACTGTCTAATCTTGAAAGGCGTTGGAGCGTCTGACAAAGAAGCGCTTTTGGCTTCATATGTTCGTCTGCTCTTGCATCCTGACTAGACTAAAAGGTTCTTATGTGGATTCATATAGTTATGGTAAATCAATTAACATGAATCTTGTATGTTCATTCGCTTTAATGCGAAGTGACTGAGTAGCTGTAATACGGGCGGAATCACGTTTGTATAACGTTTCTTCTCCGTTTAATTCAATCTCTCCCTCAATTACAAAAATAAAAATACGTCTTTCATTCTCTTGTTTAAATGTTAATTCGTGATTTTCATCGAAGTCGGATAAATAAATCGTTAGATCTTGGTTAATGTGTGCAACGTCTTCTCCCGAATTTCTCGATACAACAGGAAGAAGATGATTTTTCAGCTTCTCGATGTCAAAATTCGTTTGTTCATAAGAAGGAGCCAATCCGTTTTTTTCAGGCAAAAACCACATTTGCAGGAAGTTTACCTCTTCCTCTTTCGATGGATTCACTTCTGAGTGAATCACTCCTGTACCGGCGGACATCCTTTGAACACCACCAAATGTAGTAACGGCAGAATGTCCTGTGCTATCTTCATGCTTTAAATAACCGCTTAATACAATTGACACAATTTCCATTTCTTTATGTGGATGTGCACCAAATCCTCTCAAGGGTGCAACGATGTCATCATTTAACACACGCATGGGACCAAAATTTAAATTGTTTGGATCAAAATATTCGGCAAAGGAAAAACTAAACGCACTTTGAAGCCATCCATGATTTGCTTTAAATCTATCTTGTTCACGATAAACTTGAATCATTTTTCATCGATCCTTTCATAATATCCTTTATATACAGATTCTTGAAATCAAGATATAAGACTAATTTTTTTGAATGCTGATTATTCCCTCATGAAAATAAGCTGAAAGTTTTTATCTCGAATTCAAGATAATTATACGCACAGCTCTTCTTTCTCGTCAATCCTTTTTTATTTTACTTTTCTTTCCTGTTTCCCCCTTTTCTTGTTGATATTTGCATCAGTTCCCCCTATAATGGATGTGTTTTTTATGATAAAGGGGGAACCAATTTGAAAATACGTGTTTCAGCTGTTCAATATCCACTTCAAACTATTCAAAATATAGATGAGTTTAAGCATTATGTTGAACATTATATAAAAACAGCAAAAGAATTTAATGCTGAATATATCCTTTTTCCAGAGTTTTTAACCACTCAACTTCTTTCTATCGGCGATGAGGAAGGAAAAGCATTTCCTCTTTCGTATTTACCTCGTTTTACAAATGATTATCACCATTTCTTTTCCAAAATGGCTGAGCAATATCAGATGTACATTATAGGCGGTACACATATCACGGAACGAAACGGCAGCTTATACAACACGGCGCACTTGTTTTATCCGAATGGTACCATTAAAACCCAAGATAAATTGCACATCACTCCAACCGAATTTTACGATTGGGGCATTAAAGCAGGTGATCAGTTTCAAATTTTCGACACCGGCAAACTGAAAGTCGCTATTTTAACGTGCTATGATATCGAATTCCCCGAGTTAGCCAGAATGGCGCGAGCAAAGGGGGCAGATATCATTTTCTGCCCTTCTTGTACAGATGATCGCCACGGTTTCCATCGGGTTCGCTATACCAGTCATGCAAGAGCAATTGAAAACCAGATTTACGTCGTTGTAACAGGAACAATTGGTTCGTTGCCAACCGTTGATTATATGAGAGCGAACATGGGGCAGGCAGCTATTATCACACCTAATGATCTCGGATTTCCAATGGGCGGCATTTTAGATGAAGGTATTGTTAATCACGATATGATTATCACAGCGGATTTAGATTTCGATCTTTTACAAAAGTCCCGTCAAAGCGGCTCTGTTTCAACCTGGCAAGACCGCCGTCTTGATTTTTATGAACGCCTATAATGGCCATGGAAGAAAATATTCTTCCGAGAAGGACATCCTAACAGAGTAATAGCCCGTTAAGCTTTTTTACTGCAGATTCCTAGTTCTGGCTGATGTACTCACTTTCGTTCAAGCATTGCTATTATAGACACTTATTATTTCTGCCTTTCATCAACCAAAAGAGCACTTGGATTGAACCCAAGTGCTCTTTCGTTTATCCGACCCCCATGGATAATAAGACTCCCAACGGCTGAAGCTTCACTTTATTGTGTTAACTCCACTTCTTCTGTTTGTTTAGGTTTGCGCCGGAAGCGGAAACGCTTCATTTTGCTTCCAAAATCATCGATTAACGTATAAACAACCGGAACTAATACTAACGTAAAGAGAGTTGAGAACGTTAAACCAAAGATAATGACAACTGCCATCGGAGCCTGTGCCTCTGCTCCTTCCCCAATGCCAAGGGCCAGCGGCACCATACCTAATATAGTAGAGAGAGCCGTCATAAGAATTGGTCTGATCCTGCTTAACCCTGCATCTATGATCGCCTCCATTCGATCGAATCCTTTTTGACGCAGGATATTGATGTATTCCACTAATATAATCCCATTGTTTACAACGATACCGGCCAGCATAATAATCCCAATGAAAGCTGGAACACTTAACGGCTTTTGTGTAATAAACAACCCTACTAATACTCCTATTACAGTTGTTGGCAGTGAGAACATAATAACAAACGGATAAGCAAATGATTCAAACTGTACAGCCATAACTAAGTAAACAAGGAAAACAGATAGAATTAAGGCAAGAGATAAGTCCTTAAAGGAGTCTGCCATATCTTCCCCCTGCCCTCCTGTTGAAATGCGATATCCTTCCGGAACAGTAAGCTGATCAAGTTTTGCCTTGATTTCTTTATTGATGCTTCCCAAATCGCGATCTCGAATATCACTTGTGACCGAAACTTGACGCTGCTGGTTGTCCCTATTGATTTCAGCAGGCCCCTGCACTTGTTTCAATTCTGCCACTGCGGATAATGGGATATCGATTCCTGTATTGGAGCGAATGGTCATACTTTCTAAATCTCGAATGGTTTGACGTTTGTCTTCAGGCAGAAGAACACGGACATCATATTCATTTCCGTCTGTTCGATAGCGTGTCGCTACTTGACCGTCAAATCCAAGCTTAATTTCATTCATGACCTGTTGATATGATAAACCATACTGGGAAACAAGATCCCGCTTTACTTTAATTTTGATTTCCGGACGGCCTTCCGCTACCGTATTATCGATATTATAAGTACCCTTTACATCTTCTACTATCCACGTAACCTGTTGGGCCAAATCTTTTAGCACGTCTAAATCAGGACCGCTTATTTTTATGTCGACAGGTGCTCCAGAACCAAAACCCGGATCAAGGGTTCCCACCTTAAATTCCGCCCCTGGTATACCTTTCATGTCTTTTTCCAATTTTTCAATCATAGAAGCTGTGTCTATGTTTCGCTTATCAGCTTCTACGAGTTGGATAATATAACTCGCTTCATTAGAAACTGATGTTCCAAATCCAGTATTGTTGCCCCCGACAGTAACATAACTTGTCGCAATTGTATCATCGTATTTTTTCAATTTCTTATCTACTTCATCCACAATGGACTCCATTTCTTTCAGCTGCACGCCTTCTCGAGCCACGATATCTAAAGAAATTTGCCCTTGATCAGAAGGAGGAATGAAAGAACTCCCAATGAAAGGAACAAGACCAAAACTTCCGATGATTAAGAGGAGGATTGTCAGCAACACCGTTTTACGATGATTGAGCGCCCATTGTAAAAAGCGGCTGTAGCGGTTGCTCACAGACTTAATAAATGACTGAAAACGCCCTGTTTTCTCTTCCACTTCCGGCACTTCTGTCACAGTGCCAATCGTCTTGACATTTTTCAGCAGCCTCGCTGACAGCATTGGAACCAATGTTAAAGCGGCCGCTAAAGACGCAAATTGAGAAAATGATACAGTTAATGCTAAGGGACGAAACAGCTCAGCAGCTAAACCTTCTACGAAAACGATAGGAGCAAATACAACGACACTTGTCAACGTAGAAGCGATAACAGCAGGTGCCAGTTCGGAGCCGCCTTGAATTGCTGCTTCCTGTAAAGGAACGCCTTTTTGCCTCAGGCTAAAAATGTGTTCCATAATAACAATGGCACTATCTACCATCATACCAATCCCAAGGGCAAGACCGCCCATCGATAGGATGTTTAGCGTTTCACCTGTAAAATACATTAAACTGAAGGTCGCAATAATTCCGATTGGAATCGTTAAGCCGATTACAAGCATGGCACGGATGCTCTTTAAAAAGAACAACAAGATAACGGTAGAAAGTACGGCACCTGAAATGATATTGTCCACTACACTATCGATAGACTGGCGAATGAAGTCCGATGTATCTAATATAATCGATAATGAAATGCCGTCTTTTTTGAGATTTTTCTGTATTTCATCAATCGCTTCATACATACCATCTGCTACCTTCACAGTGTTGGCATCCGACTGTTTTAAGACGGACAAGACAAGCGCAGGTTCATGGTTAACACGCGATGTTGTAAGTAAGTCTTTAAACGTGTCCTTTATTTCTGCTACATCCCCTAATTCAATGGTTCGCCCATCTTTCAATTGAATCGGCGTTTTTTGGATATCTTCTACCTCAGTAAATTCCCCATCGATACGAACTTGAAGTTCTTGGGATCCTTTCTCCAAGTTGCCAGCCGAAGCAGCCTGGTTTTCAGAACGAAGGGCTTCCACAAGTTGAGCGGCAGAAAGCCCATAACTGTTCAACCTTGCCTGGTCGATTTCCACTCGAATTTCACGTTCTTTTCCTCCTTGGGTAGAGATGGATGCTACTCCATCTACACGCTCAAAGTAAGGTTCAATCTCATCCTTTACAATATCTTGCAGCTTTTCCGGAGCAGCTCCCGAAAGCCCGATCCACATAACCGGGGTTTGTTGGGGATCGATTCGCAATACCGACGGCCTATCTGCATCCTCCGGAAGCATTCCCGCTACTTGATCAATCCGTTCACGTATATCATTTAATGCGTTATCGATATTGGTTCCCCAATCGAACTGCATAACAACCAAAGATGAGTTAGGAGAGGAAACGGATTGAATCTTATCTATCCCCTGGATGGAACCTACGACCGACTCGATCGGTTCACTAACTAGTCTCTCTATCTCTTGCGGTGAAGCTCCTTGATACGTTGTGGTTATAACTGCCACCGGCACTTCAATTTTTGGATAAAGGTCAACAGCCAGATTTTTCAACGATACAATCCCTAGTACAAGCACTCCAAAAATCAGCATGATAACACCGACAGGACGCTTTACCGCCAATTGGGCAAGATTCACCTTACTTCTCCTCCTTCACGATTCGGATTTGATCACCGTCTTTGAGGAGATTCTGACCTTTCACTACAACCTTATCGCCTTTTTCGATATCTCCGTTAATGGCTGTAAAATCGGTTTCAGCACGAATGATTTCAATCTCTTTTTGGACTGCTTTGTCGTTTTGAACGACAAAAATATAGGCGCTGTCATTCTTTTCGACTACCGCTTCTGTCGGAGCAAGGAAGCTGTTGGCTACCAGTACCTCCTTCAGATTTAGCTGTGCGACCATTCCAGGTCGAAGTTTTTGGCCATCATTTGGAAGCTGGACCTCAACCTTAAATAAGCCGGCCTGCTCGGAAGTCGGTGAAATATAATTCACTGTACCACTCACTTTTCTCTTTAGCGAAGGTACATGCACTTCCACTTTTTCCCCTTCTTCAAGGGTAAACATTTGTTCAGGCGTCACAAGCGCTTCTAAGTGAACGACATCTGCAGAAACTAAACGTGCAAAAGGCGATTGGTTGGAAACAAACTCGCCTTCTTCCGCCATTACATCCAATACTTCACCGGAGACCGGGGCTTTAATAATCATATCGTCAACTTTCTTTTGGGCCTGTTCTACACCAATTTGGGCTTCTTGAACAGCTATACTTGCTTCCTTTACTCCTACCAAAGCAATATTTTCATTTGTTTTTGCATCCTCAACAGTCTTCTTTGCCCGGTCAATGCCGACTTGTGCCTGTTCAACCCCAACCTTTGCCTGATCAATTCCATACCTTGCTTTATTCACCGCGGACTTTGCTTGGTCAACCCCAACTTTTGCCTGATCAACGTTTGATTGCAATACCGTTAAGTTATCCTGCCGATTTGCCTGCTTTTCTGACAGCTTAGCCTGTTGATAAGCGGTGCTTGCCTGTATTTCCGCATTTTTGGCTTGATCAAATTGCTGTTGGGAAATCAATCCATCTTTGAACAATCCTTGCATACGTTCCAAATTTCTTTTTGCATCATCCCACTGATTTTTAGCGTTTTGGAGATTGTAAGAAGCACCTTCTATCCCATCAAGCCGTCCATTTTTCGCCTGATTCAAGCTATCCTCCGCTTGGCGCAGTGCAATTTCTGACTGGCGCACTCCATCTTCCGCATCCGGCACCCCGTCCTCTGCTTGACGCAGCGTAACTGTTGCTTGACGCAGTGTAGCCTCTGCTTGGCGTACACCATCTTGCGCCTGGCTTGTCGCTCCTTTAGCCTGTTTGTATGCTTCCTGAGCACGTTTCTCGTTGTTTTGTACACGACTTAAAGCAGTGCGGGCCTGTTTCAAGTTCAATTCATAATCTCTTGTGTCAAGCTTGGCCAAAATTTGGCCCTTTTTCACGTAGTCACCTTTCTTAACGGAAACCGATACCAACTCTCCTGCATTTGTCGGCATTAACTCTACATCTTTTCCAGGTTTAATCGTACCTGTAATAAGGGTACTATCACTTAGAGAACCGCCTGTAATAGCTGTTACGGCAACAGGGATTTCAGGAATGGCCTTGGATGCTTCTTCTGTTTTATTGCAGCCGGCTGTTACAAGCACAGCACTGAACAGTACAGCTGTCAGCTTTGCTGTTTGACATTTTACCTTCTTTCTCACCATACAACATCCTTTCATTCTTATGAATTAAAAACAGGAAGTGGATGTCCGGTCAGTCATCTCTAAAAAGGAACAAGTGTTATCACTTGCCCCTTACTGTATATAGCCTTGTTTTAAAGCACTGAGAGACTGATGAACTAGGAAATTTTGAATGTTGAGCATTTCTCCATTGAATACTAGCTGATCTAATTGGAACAATGCTTTTTCGTACTCTGCCTTTGAAACAACCCCGTAACGATATCTCTTCTCCAGAGCCGTCATGTCCTCTTTAACGTTTTCTAATTGACGAAGGGATTCTTCATAGTCAAATTCTGTTGTTTCAACGTTATGGTATAATGCTTCAATTTTCGGTGTTAACTCTTGGTATAAAGCAGTGATTTTCTCTTCTGCAGATTTTACTCTATAATC
Source organism: Bacillus songklensis (assembly GCF_042649685.1). Taxonomy (NCBI): domain Bacteria; kingdom Bacillati; phylum Bacillota; class Bacilli; order Caryophanales; family Bacillaceae; genus Bacillus; species Bacillus songklensis. The sequence goes on from NZ_JBHRZT010000043.1 coordinate 156,530, forward strand.
TTGCTCTTGTTTGGCATATTCACCGGAGTCTTCATCCTTATAAACTTCATCGCGATTGAACTTGGCAAGCTCTAAATCTTCTTTTGCCCGCTTCATCTTGAACGTATTATCAATAACCGCTTTATAATCGTCCATTCTAATCCATTTGTTTATCTGAAGGTTCATCGGAGTAATATACAAGTCTGGCTTGTATTGAATACCGATATCAAAAGCAAGGGAAGCCAAATTGTATTGATATTCGTTCTGTTGTTTTTCCAATTGCTTTTCAATGTTCGTTTGCTTCTTTTTAGCCTGATCCACTTCTTCCCTCGAAGCCACTCCGTATTGATAGCGGCGATCTGTTCTTTGTACTTCTTTCACTGCCTCCTGAATTTCTTTTTTCTTAAAATCCATTTGCTTTTGTAAGCTTAGAAGATTGACATAATCAGAAGTTAATTTGAGAGTAATGCCCGCCTTTACCTCTTCTTGTTGAAAGCCCGCTTGAAGCTGCCCGGATTCTAACTTTTTGATTGTTTGCCCAAGATTGGTGATTTTATCTTCTAGCCCTTCAATCGCATCGTTTATGGCAATTCTTTCCTGTCCATTCATGATTCTGGAGGCCGCATCGGTTAATCGATCTCGTTCTTTCTTTAACTTATCCAACTGCTTGTTTAAATCTTTGATGTCTTTTTGTGTATCGGTTTTATCATCCACCACATCCAGTGTTTGATTTTTCAGTGCCTCTAATTCATATTGCAAGACCACGAGATTTTGATTGTTTTCCAACGCACGTTTTAATACATCTTCTAACGTCAGCACGTTTACTTCTTCCGTTTGATTTTCTTCTCTTTCTTGTTCTGCGACATCTTTTTTCTCTATATCTGATGGAGCGTTTGGCTCTTCAACCGCTTGCACAGTATCGGCAAATGGTGAGCTTGCCATAGCTGCAGCAAAAAGAAGAGTTATGACCTTTTTCATTGTTTGATTTTCCCCCTATTCAAGAAATAAATAACATAATAGTAAATATAACCATAAAAATATAGTAACATGAAATATTAGTATTTTTTAACTGTAAACCTTCAATTTTATTTTAATTTTTTGCGGCTGTGCCCTTAACAGAGGTTAAAGGCACAGCCACATAAAAAAACTTTAAACAAACGTTTGTTTAAACATTCCCCTTCCCTTTTACCGCTATTATTCTATTTGTCTTGGTCAAGTATTCATTTAAAACGAAAGGAGGATGTCCCAAAAGTACAACAAACATACTTTTGGGACATCCTCTCCCTTCTTTATAGTGCACACTCTTCAATTTCAAATCCGAGATCCTCAATGATCCCCCAATCCGATGTTGGTTCCTGTCCTTCTGTTGTTAAATAGTCGCCAACAAAGATGGAGTTCGCCGCGAATAACCCAAGCGGCTGCAAGGAACGTAAATTCACTTCACGCCCGCCGGAAATGCGAATTTCTTTCGTCGGGTTAACAAAACGCATCATTGCCAGGATTTTCAAACATTTGACTGGTGTCAATGCTTCTTGCCCTTCTAAAGGGGTTCCTTTAATGGAAACAAGGAAGTTACATGGAATGGAGTCAGCATCTATGCGATTTAGCTCAAACGCAATATCTACTGCCTGCTCGTCTGTTTCGCCCATTCCGAAAATGGCGCCTGAGCATGGAGAAATCCCTGCTTCCTTTGCTTTTTCTACAGTATCAACACGATCATCATACGTATGGGTTGAACAAATATTTTCATAGTTATTGACATGTGTATTCAGGTTATGATTATAGCGGTGAACCCCCGCTTCTGCTAAACGTGCTGCCTGATCTTCATTCAAAAATCCTAAACAGCAGCAAATTTTCAAATCCGTGTTCTCACGAATTTCCTTTACCGCTCCAATGACGTGCTCAACCTCTTTATCGGTTGGACGGCGGCCTGAAGCGACAATACAGTAGGTACCTGCTTTGCGTCTCTTGGCTTCATAAGCACCTTCAACGATTTTTTCTTTTGTTAACCATGCATAGCGGTCAATCGGTGCTTCTGATACGATTGATTGGGAACAGTAGCCGCAATCTTCTGGACATAAGCCAGATTTTGTATTGATGATCATGTTTAGTTTCACTTTTTTCCCATAATAGTGATGGCGGATCAGAAAGGCAGCGTTCATTATTTCTAAAATATCTTCGTCTTTCGTATGCAGAATTGCTAATGCATCCTCACGGCTGATTGAATTGCCGTCAATGACTCCCTGCGCCAGCTCTTTCCACGTTTTTTTCGTTTGTATTAGCTCCATCGTTCCATCCCCCGTTTTTCATAATGGATTGAATAAAAGATTGGTTAATATATTGATCACATGCTTGGATAACCGCTTCCCTTGAAGGATGGTTTCCAAGATGCGGTAAAGCTCCCCACACTTTTGTACGTCCATGCTGTTCAATCATGTTAATATTTTCATTCACCCTCTCTTTTTGAGAGGAGTCGTAACCCGATAAGATTACTCCCGCTACTGTTAAACCGTGCTGTCTTGCATATTCAACCGTCAAAATCGTATGGTTGACGGTTCCTAAAGTTGGTCTTGCTACAATTAAAAGCGGCATTTTCAATGCTTGAGCTAGGTGAATAACCATACAGTCCGACGTGTATGGAACAGCTAAACCGCCCGCACCCTCCACAAACATAAATTCATGTGTATTTTCCAGGTGCTCAAAATGCCTTAGAAGATCAGCCATGGCCACTTCAAATCCGGCTCTTTTTAAAGCCAAGGCAGGGGCTAGCGGCTCGAGAACAGAATAAGGGCAAACGGTATGGACATCATCATCAACTCCTGACACATGCTTTAAGCGCCACGCATCTCCCTCTTTGTCATTCGCATCATGACCGCTTTGAATTGGTTTAAACACCCCTGCATCAAAGCCTTTTTTCCGTAACAGTCCGGCTAATCCCCCTGTCACAAGCGTCTTGCCTACTTCCGTATCCGTTGCCGTTACGAATAATCCATTCATTCTTTATCCTCCTCAGTGATGTCATAAATCGCTTGTTTGAGAATGGACAACATATCATCCAGTTCTTCAACGGTAGAGGCAAGCGGCGGCATAAAGACAATGACATTGCCAAGCGGACGCAGCAACATGCCGAGTTCTTTCGCACGACGGCATACAAGTACCCCGATTCTCTCTTTCCACTCGTATGCTTCTTTTGTAGTCTTATCTTTCACTAGCTCAATGCCTATCATAAATCCTTTTTGGCGAATGTCCCCTACATGCTCCAGCTCATAAAAATCGTTTAAACGACTTTCCAGATAAATAGATTTATTTGCAACCTGCTCAACTAATCTATTTTTTTCGAATAACTCCAGGTTGGCTAAAGCAGCGGCGCATCCAAGCGGATTTCCTGTATAGCTGTGGCCATGGAAAAACGTTTTTTGTTCTTCATACTCTCCTAAAAAAGCTTCGTAAATATTGTCTGTCGTCACGGTAATGGCAACTGGCAAGTAACCTCCTGTAATGCCTTTTCCAGCCGTTAAAATATCCGGTGTTACTCCTTCATGCTCACAGGCAAACATTTTCCCCGTTCTGCCAAACCCTGTGGCCACTTCATCGGCAATCATTAATACATTATATGTTGTACAAAGCTCCCGTACGCCTCGCAAATATCCTTCAGGCATCACGATGATCCCGCTTGCCCCTTGTACGATCGGCTCCACAATTAAAGCAGCGATTTCATGACCTCGTTCCTTCAGCAACTCTTCCAGTTCTTCCAAATGCTTTTTGACAATTACATCATGATCTTCTCCATAAGGAGATCGATAAACAAATGGATATGTAACTTTAATAGACGGAAATAAAAGAGAACTGTAGGTTTTATGGTATAAATCGATCGCACCGACCGAAACCGCCCCGATGGTATCCCCGTGATACGCTTCTTTCATGGTGATAAAGTGCTGTTTTGCAGGTTTGCCCTTATGCTGCCAATATTGGAAAGCCATTTTAATCGCAATCTCAACAGAGGTGGCTCCTGCATCTGAATAAAACACCTTTCTTAACCCTTTTGGCATAATTTCCACTAATTTTTCAGCCAGCAAAACAGAAGGAACATTAGCCATTCCTAAAAGGGTAGAATGGGCGACAAGATCCAACTGCTCTCGGATAGCGTTGTCAATTTCCTCAATACAGTGCCCATGTACATTCAACCAAATAGACGAAACTCCGTCCCAATATTCCTTTCCTTGCATATCATATAATTTCCGGCCTTTTCCATGCGTAATGATAACCGGGTCATCTTCTATGTATTGTTTCATTTGAGTAAACGGATGCCATACATATTCTTTGTTTTTGGCAGCCATTTCTTCGTAAGTCAGCTGTGCATATGGTTTTGTTGCCGTCATTTCTCCTTTTCACCTCTATTTGTTAACTTTTTATAATTAAAAGTTAACATTATGGGTGCAATAGTGTCAATCAAATTCCACAAAATTCCTACTATATTCCTTTTACTAAAGAAAAGTGGAACGAGCCTGCTTAGCTCCATAGGGAATTGGAGCTTCTGAGAAGGAGTCGCTTTTTGACTCCGAATGAGCTTTTTGTTCCTCTTATACATAACTTGGTGAATAGTTAAAAAACTATACGTAAAAGGAGGGAACATAACATGGCAAGAAGACGAAGATTACTCGTTCCAGAAGCCCAACAGGGTATGGACCAATTAAAAGAAAGCGTTATGAAACGAGATGGCTATCAAGTAAGCAGCGACAATCCTAACGATGTAAAATATGAAGTGGCAAAAGAATTAAATATTCCCCTTCAACACGGAAGAAACGGGCACTTAACATCAGTGCAGGCAGGAAAAATCGGCGGCCAAATCGGAGGAAGAATGGTAAAAGAATTGATTAAAATGGCACAAGAAACGTTAAACAAAAAGTAAACGATACAAGATTTTCCAAATCACTTTACTATTCACCATATTTCTTTGTTCTTTTGCAATTCGCGTGCCATTTCCCGAGAAATATGTCATCTTTTCACATTAATTGCCGCATTAAGGCTCATTTCTTTCAAGAAAACCCGGCTAGACCCAAGCCTTTAGGCACTAGAGTTCGCCTCGCTGTACTTATGCGGTTAAGAAGGTATTTTTATACTTTCTTACTAGACAAAAAAAGACGTCCCTTCACTTGAAGGGACGTCTTTTCCTTGCTATTTGATAAGGTTAGATACTGTTTTAAAGTAAGAGTATTCAGCTGGCTTAACCTTTAAATCAAGCTGCACAATCACCGGATCATGGTCGCTTGCACGCCCATGTTCTTCTGTGAAGTCAGAGTTTATGTTTACAATATCAACTTTAGTTCGGCTAGTTAGATTATTGGATACTAGAATATGATCCAATACTTGCGCATTTCCCTCATAGTTATACGTGTATTGCTGTTCTAGAGGCAATTCCTCAATCATGCTCGTTAAAACATTTCCTTTTAATGTTTTAAGTGGCTTAGAAAATTGGAAATCATTTAGGTCACCTAACACAACGACATTCGCGTTAGGATTATTTTCTACAATATCCTGTACAAAGCCGTTCACTACTTTAGCAATTTCCATACGCTGCTTTTCGCTCTCTAATACAGGCGGCTGGTTGGAACCAAATAAAGCATCATCTCCGCCTTTAGAGTTAAAGTGATTTGCAATGACTGTTACTTTTCGGCCTTTAAATTTGAACTCGGCAGCTAATGGTTTACGTGAATTCTCAAAAACAGGGTTTGTCGGATCAATACGGCCCGGATTAAGGGTTAACCCGTTCTTTCCTACTTCAACGGCGGTAAGGGCATCGCCTTTTGGCTTATCATCAACAAGCTGTACCCGTTCCGGATTGTAAATATATCCCACACGAATGTTTCCACCAGGTTGTCCGCCATCCTTTTTGTCTTCTGGAGCGATATCTGTAAATTGATATGCAGGACCGCCTGCCGCTTTAATGGCTTCAATTAAAGTTTGGTAACTTTCACTGGCATCAGTCACACCCGAGTTTTTAGGACCATCATTGTCTTGCACTTCTACTAAACCAACAATATCAGGATTTTTCAGCTTCTCTACAATCGCTTTAGCTAATCTCTCTGTCTTTTCTGTCCCTACTGATTTTGAGAAGTTTTCAACGTTATATGAGGCAATTGTTAATTGATCTTTGTCAAATTGAATCGTTGTTGCTTCTCTCTCTTTCTTACCTTCCGCCACTTCAGGAAGGGGCTCTGTATTCAATAATTTAAAGTTGCTATAGCTGTAGTGCATAACACCTTTAATAGCACCCGCGAAAGAATCTCCTACTTTTACTTGAGGCTCCTCCGCTATAAGCACATCATCAATAATAATCCGTTCAGGATTTGAATCGTCTTCCTTAAGTAATACTCCACCCATAGGCGTCAATTGTTCATCCAAAGGTTCATTGCCTGGAACAACCGGGATTTCCCCATATTTATTTGTTGGTCCAACTACCTTGGCATCATTAACTTGAACATACATTCCTTCAATGCTCTCAAAGAAGTCAATACCGTCTTCTGCTGGATTAAACTCGTCAAAGTTGTCGTTATCAATGACTTTAGTTGGCAGTACATAATCACCTTGCCCCAATATAGTTGGAGCAGGAAGTGCGTTGCCCGACGACATTTTTTTCACTGTAGCATTTGTCATTTCGGTAATGGTCAGTTCGCCTTCATAACCGTGTTCTTTGACTATTCCATTTACTGAAACTTTATCTCCAACTTGAACCTCTGCGTCTCTTTTATACACATAAATGCCCTCGGAAGTTTTAGGACTGCTATCCTGCTGGTCATCTTGCATATAAAATCCTTTCGCATCAACCGTCGTTACAATACCTTGAATGTTTGTCACTTCTTGATCTGTAAGCGGCGAAGTATGAGCCGCCCCTTGAATATCATGGATTCGAAGAGTAGGTTCAGGGATTTCCTCATCTCCTGGCGTTCCTGTGTCCCCACCATTATCTGGCTGGTCTGGAACCTGTCCAATGGAATTAACAGGCGTTGGCTCTTTCACCTCAAAATCTGCTTTATTGTTGTTTGTATCAACATTCGGATCTTTCCGTTGAGCGCTTGTTGCATTGCTTAATGAATCAGTGGGGGCATCTCCTTCATATTGGCTTGCTGATGAGCCATAGCCCACAAAATCGACAACATCCGGGTCGTCTTTGCCTGTTACAGCCTCTTCATTACGGACAAGAGCTACTTTTCCACTTGAACCGCTCATGGCAATTTTGCCTTCCGTGTCAGGCGTCGGCAACAGCTCAGCAGCTGCATTAGCTCCCGCCGCTTGCTGCACTAGATAATAAGACTTTGGCTGGATAGTTCCTTTTAATTCTGTTTTGTTCGTACTGAAGCTTCCGGTGGAAGATGCATACTGCACCGTCCATCCCTCTAATGAAACTGCATGATCAGTAGGATTATAAAGTTCAATGAAATCGTTTTTTAATGTTGCTCCATTGTTCCCTCCGCCGCCGTACACTTCACTAATCACAATATGTTCGGCTGTATTTGTTTCCGCTTTCGCTGTGTTAGAAATAGCTGCAGGCAATAGCAAGAACGAGACTAGGGACACATTTAATACTTTTTTCATCTTTACTAATCTCTTGATCTCCAACTCTCCAAACTCCCTCTCCATTTGTATTTGTCATGTTATTGCAAAATCAAGTTACATTTTGCACTATAACAACGAAACATCAATTCTATGTTTCGATAATGTAAAAACATTATAAATTTGTAAGAATTATACATACCATTCATATAGTTAACTTTTATTTAACGATTTATGGGGGATTTTATAAAACTGGATGCAAACACAAAAAGACCCTGCTTGCGCAGAGTCCATTCTTTATTTTGCTACTGTCATATTCGCTTCTTCCATTTTTTCTTCTATAGGCGGATGAAACTCGTTTTCCATTTTTGATATGACGACAGTAGCTACACCATTTCCGATTAAGTTTGTGATCGCGCGAGCTTCTGACATAAAGCGGTCTACCCCCAGAAGTAAAGCGATACCTTCTACCGGAATCATCGGGAAAGCTGCAAGAGTTGCTGCAAGAGTAATGAAACCGGAGCCTGTTACACCTGCAGCCCCTTTCGATGTCAGCATCAAGATTCCTAATAGTGTAAGTTCTTGCCATATTGTTAAATCAACGCCATATGCTTGTGCGATAAAGATTGCTGCCATTGATAAGTAAATGGCTGTCCCGTCCAAGTTAAATGAATAACCTGTTGGAACAACAAGACCTACCACTGATTTCGAACAACCGTATTTCTCCAATCTTTCCATCATTTTCGGAAGTGCTGATTCAGATGAAGAAGTTCCTAATACGAGCAAGATTTCTTCTTTAATATAAGCGATGAATTTCAGAATACTGAATCCATAAAACTTAGTGATTGCACCAAGAACCAGGATAATAAATAAAAACATAGTAATGTATACAGATCCCATTAATTTTCCTAACGACACTAGTGACCCTAAACCAAAGTTTCCGATTGTATAGGCCATAGCACCAAATGCCGCAATCGGTGATACCTTCATGATCATGTTAACAATGCCAAAGAAGATATCCGTCAATCTTTCGAACAATGTAATAACAGGTGCTGCTTTCTCACCAAGTGCGGCTGTTGCGAGTCCAAATAACACCGCAAAGAATAAGATTGGCAATAATTCACCATTTGCCATTGCTGCCACTGCGTTATCCGGGATAATTCCCATGATAAACTCTATAAAGCCGTGCTGTGCCTCTGCTGCTTGTGTCGTATATTGTGAAATGTCTCCACCTTCTACAGCACTTGTATTAAAACCTGTACCTGGTTTAATAATATTTACAACAAGGATACCGATTGCTAATGCAAATGTTGTGACGATTTCAAAATATAGTAAAGCTTTGCCTCCAATTCTCCCTACTTTCTTCAAGTCCCCCATACTGCCGATCCCAATGACAACCGTAAAGAAGATAATAGGTGCAATCACCATCTTAATAAGTTTAATGAATATATCTGCTAATACTTTCAGCTGTGCCCCAAACTCCGGAAACAAAAACCCTACACCAATCCCGAGTATAATCGCAATGATAACTCGAACTGTTAAGTTATTAAAGTTGATCTTCAATTCTTCCTCCCCCTCTCACTTCCGTTTATTTGTTAACGCTTTCATATATTCGTTTATTCGTTTATTCGTTAATTTAATATTAACTAATTATTAAGAAATTTTAAATTTATGGTGATAATGGTCTTTTTGTTCATTTTGGTCTTTTCCATGTCAGAGCTTCCTCAAGAAAGCTCTGACATGAAAAAACCTTATCGCTGCGGCTGCTGATTTACAAGGCATGGTAGCGACAAGGTTATCTTTTTTACTCTTTCTTTAATTCTTCAATCATTTTTACTAGTTCTTCCGTAGCTTCCTCTTTAAAGTTTCGATAAATCGGCCGGAACCTCTGACGCCACTTCTTTTTTTCTTCCTCTGTCAGGTAATATACCTTAATATTGGATTCTTTTTGAATACGTTCCAATTGCTCTTCGTTCATTAATTTTGATTGTTCCCAAATCCAGGTGGTCGTTTCTTCCATCGCCCCTGTCAGGAGAACCTGAACATCAGGTGGTAAACGCTCCCAAAACTCCTCATTCATCAAGACTGCATAACCTAAATAACCGTGATTGCTAATCGTCATATAACGCTGCAGCTGATAAAAGCGTTTCGAATAAATATTTGAAATGGTATTTTCCTGCCCATCAAATTGATGCTTTTCCAAAGATTCGTAAACTTGATTAAACGGTACCACTTTCGGCTCTCCGCCCAATAGCCGAAACTGCTCTTCAATGACTTCACTGGGCATAATCCGAAATCGCTGCCCCTTAAAATCTCTCGGTTTCAGCAAAGGCCGCTCATCACTCGTCATTTGCTTAAAACCGTTACTCCATAAAGCCAGACCTTTTATGTTCTCATCCTTAAGCATTGTCAACAGCTTCCTGCCTACATCTCCCATGAAAGCTCGTTCTACCTCTTCATAATCCTCAAATATAAAAGGTAAGTCAAACACTTGCCATTCCGGCATTATCTCTGTCATTTTCGAAAAGGATGGAGCTATCATTTGTACGTCATCTCGCATTAATGCATTGATTTCCTCATCGTCGGAGTACAACACGCCATTAGGAAATACTTCTACCTTTACTCGTCCATCCGATTTTTCATTGACTATTTCAGCGAATTTTTGAGCTGCCAACCCTTTTGGAGTATTTTCTGCTACTACATGACTGAAATTAATGACAATTTGTTCCTTTAACCCCTTCTGCTCGTCATCATAATAAGTTGCTTTTTTTTCGAAAGCATCATAGCCAAATAAAAAGAAAAACATGAGGAAAAGACTGACGAACATGCTTGCTCCCACAAAGATTCTCATTGTTTCTCCCATCTCTATCAAAAGTTTTCTGACTACTAATATTGTAACATGCGGTTTTTTCCATGGTAAAATGAAATTATAGATTATTATTTTTTATAATTGAGGTACTGTCGACTTATGATTCGCCTATCGATGCAGTCAAAAATTACAGGTTTAATCTTTTTTATCGTCGGTTTTTCCCTATTTTTAGCCGGACTTGTTATAATGAGGGATTTTGTTCAATCAAAAGAAGAAGATCTTCGTCAGCGCTCTCTTATCACCGCCCGTACTGTAGCTGAGATTCCAGAAATCCCACGGAAAATGACCAGGGGTGAAAGTGAAAGAAGAGAGATTAACAAACTCGTAGAACCTATCCGTATCATTCATAGCGCTGATTACATTGTCATCCTCGATATGAACCGAGTACGGTTGTCCCATCCCGTTTCGAGGATGATTGGAAAAGTATCAAAAAGTAAAGATGAAGGACCAGCTTTTGCGGAGCATACTTATACAACAAAAGCAAAAGGAGAAAGCGGTACAGTTGTGCGCTCGTTTGTTCCCATTGTTAATGATAACCACCAACAAGTGGGGGTCGTCATTGCAGGATACCTGCTTCCTACTTTTCTAGAAGTGCTTTTCAGCCTAAAAAAAGAGATTTTCTTAACAGCTGGCCTATCATTATTATTTGGAGGATGGGGAGCATGGTTATTGGCTTCGCACATTAAAAAACAAATGTTTGAACTGGAGCCTCATGAGATTGCCAGATTACTGGTAGAGAGAACGGAAACATTCAATGCCATGCATGAAGGTGTCATCGCCATCGATACAAAAGAGAATATCACCATTTTTAATGATAAAGCTAAATCAATGATGGGAATCAGCGGTGATGTTGTCGGCCATAACATTCATCAGGTCATCCCTGACACAAGGCTTCCTGAAATTCTCCAGCTGGACCAACCTATTTATAATAAAGAGCTTCAAGTCCGAAACTTAAACATTTTGAGCAATCGTATTCCAATTAAAGCAAACAATAAAACAGTAGGAGCCGTAGCGATTTTCCAGGATCAAACGGAAGTGAAAAAACTGGCTGAAGAGTTGACCGGAGTCAAAGCATTTGTAAGCGCTTTGAGGGTCCAAAACCACGAGCATATGAACAAGCTTCATACTATTGCCGGTTTAATTCAATTAGGGAATAAAGAAAAAGCACTGGAATATGTGTTTCAAGTCTCGGAAGAGCAGGAAGAGCTAACACGCTTCCTAAGTAAAAACATTAAATATGATAGTATTTCCGGGCTGCTGTTAAGTAAAGTCAGCCGTGGAAAAGAACTCGGAATCACCTTAACGATTGATCGGCATAGTCGGTTAGAATCATTTCCCAATCATCTCGACCAACATGATTTTGTCGTTATTATTGGGAACTTAATCGAAAATGCCTTTGATTCTTTTATAAATAGTAAATACCTGAAAAAGGAAGTTTATGTAAGCATCGAGCAGAACGAGAACATTCTTTCCGTTCTCGTGGAGGATAACGGCTGTGGGATAAAGCAAGAGCAGCTAACACATATCTTCGAAGAAGGGTTCTCCACTAAAGCAAAACAAAATCGAGGAATTGGCTTACATTTGATTAAACAAATTGTTGAAAAAGGACAAGGAGAAATACAGGTAGATACTCAACCGGGAAAAGGTACAACCTTTACCATTACTTTCTTCATCTAACGTCTATCACTTAAAGGGGAGCACAGGACATGAATAAACAAGAATGGAACGTTCTTCTGATCGAGGACGATCCAATGGTACAAGAGGTAAATCGTCAATTTATTGAGCAGGTAGAAGGATTCAATATTATTGGATACGCTTCAGACGGGGTAGAAGGAATGGAATTGATAAGAAAGTATAATCCCGATTTGGCTATTATGGACATGTACATGCCGAATCAAGATGGACTAACCACGTTACAGCAAATTCGTTCTGAAGGCTATACAACTGATATTATTGCGGTAACGGCAGCAAGCGATATGGAGACCGTAAGACGAGTCTTGCAACACGGTGCCATCGACTATATCATGAAACCTTTTAAATTTGAGAGAATTAAACATGCTCTCGAAAACTACCGTACTTTTCGAACACAAATAAAACAAAAAGAAAATGTGACCCAAACGGAATTAGATAGGATCTTGTTTCAAAAACATGAGGAGAAACTGCATTCCCTGCCCAAAGGGCTTAATGCTCTAACATTGAAGAACATTCAACATTATCTCGCCAAACAATCCACTCCCATCTCAGCAGAAGAAGTCGCTGAAGGAGTGGGCATTGCCCGTGTGACAGCACGGCGTTATCTAGAGTTTCTAGAACAAGACAATCAAGTAAAACTTCACATCGAATATGGAGGTGTCGGAAGACCCGTAAATCGATATATGTTGGTGGAAAGGAGATGATTCAAAAAATAGGAAATCATACCTTCTGAATCATCCCCCTGAAAGGACCCGGTACGTGAAATCCCGTAAAACCAAGGATTTTTCTGTCGGGTCCTTTTAATAAAAACATTTCTGGCTATCTCCTCTAACTTATGGGACAGCTCCTTTTTATTTTTCTGCTCCTTATGTATCAACTTTTTCTTTACACCTCTTTAGAGTTATATTAGAATAATCAATACAAATCACCATTTATATTTTCAGAATAATTATAAATAATAAAATTTTATATATTTTTTCACTAATCTCAAAATACTACCATTGCTTTATTTAGTATTTTTACGTAATAACGTTACAAAATAACCTTAATTATCATTATTTTTTTATTTCCCAGTAATTTTTCCATATAATTTCATTGACGAACTCATCATTTGTTTAATAAAATGAAAAACATGCAATTATTTTGTAAATTTCAATACTTATCGTTTAAATTTTTTGTAAATTTAAACGATTAGTGCATGATTTAATATTTGACTATTTTTTAGGAGGACTTAATTATGCAGGCAGCTGTAAAAAATGATGTTCAACAGCCAAACCAGTCCAGAAAAAAACATCCTCCTGGATTGTATATGCTGTTTATGACTGAGGCATGGGAGCGTTTCAGCTACTATGGAATGAGGGCAATTCTTGTTCTTTACTTAACAGCAACCGTTGTAAACGGTGGGCTTGGAGTCGACAAAACTACGGCTATGAGTATTTACGGATTCTTTACCGGTGCCGTCTATATTACGCCAATGATCGGCGGATATTTATCTGACCGTTTCTTGGGCAGAAGATTGGCGATCACAATCGGTGGTATTTTAATGGCACTTGGTAACTTCGCGCTATTCGCAAGCCAAACCACAAATGCTTTATACATTGGTCTTGGTTTATTGATTATCGGTAATGGTTTCTTCAAGCCGAACATCTCAACAATTGTTGGTGATCTTTACGACGACAACGATCCGCGTCGTGACGGAGCTTTTACTATCTTCTACATGGGGATTAACGTTGGTGCCTTCTTTGCGCCGTTAGTAGTCGGGCTTATGAGCTATAAATATGGATTCTTGACAGCAGCAATCGGTATGATTGTCGGACAGTTGATTTTCAACTTGTTAGGAAATCGTTATTTAGGTGATATCGGTAAAAAACCTACCGGTAAACCGGAAGTAACAGCTGGTCAAAAATCAACGGCACCGTTAACGAAAAGAGAAAAGAAACGTACAACAGCTATCGTTATTTTAGCAGTATTTGTCATTGCATTCTGGGCCGCTTTTGAGCAAGCGGGAAGCTCATTGACATTGTATGCTCAAGATCAGATTGACCGCAATGTATTTGGTTTTGAGGTTCCAACTGCCTGGTTCCAATCATTGAACCCATTATTCATCGTTATTTTAGCGCCAATTATGTCTGCTTTATGGTACAAGCTTGGCAGCTCAAAACGCGGTGACTTAAAAACTCCAACGAAAATGGCTCTTGGTTTAGTCACTGTTGGTTTAGGCTTCTTAGTACTGCTTCCTGCCGTTATGCACACAGGAAACGATCCGGCATTGAAAGCAAACATCCTGTTCATGGTTGTAACGTATTTCCTTCACACATTGGCTGAATTAATGATTTCACCAGTTGGTTTATCAATGGTAAGTAGAATTGCTCCAATCAAGCTTGCATCTCTTCTAATGGGTGTATGGCTGGCAAGTTCTGCTGTTGCCAACATGGTAGCCGGTCAATTAGCTGCATACACGCAGTCTTTAGGTTACCTTGACATCTTCAGCTTAATTGGTTTTGTAACGATTGGTTTAGGTATTTTATTACTGTTGCTTTCTAAGCCAATTACTAAATTGATGGACTAAAAAAGATGGAAGCTTTTGCTTCCATCTTTTTTTTGCTATCCTGCAAGGACATCTTCCTTTGGATAACCAATCTTCGAATGTTCTCTTCTTGCCAAAGAAAAAGCCAGCGTTAAAGGGCCAAGTTTTCCAATACTCATCATAAAAATGATCACCAGTTTTCCAATCGCCGTTAATTGAAAAGTCAATCCCATTGTTAACCCGACAGTTCCGAAAGCAGATATGACTTCAAAGATGATTTTGACGAACGGCGCTTTCTCTGTAATCGTTAAAATAAAAGCGGCAACAAAAATAAATAATAAACTGATCATGGTAATGGCCAATGCTTTAAATACAAGCTTATTGTCGATTGTCCTTTTGAATACCTGGATATCTTCTTTCCCTTTCAAATAGGTGAAAACAGATAACACAATAATCAAAAAGGTGGTAAGCTTAATACCTCCGCCGGTTGAAGCACTTCCCGCCCCTACGAACATTAGCAGCATCATATAAAAAGCGGTGGAGTCCTTGAGCGCTGTCACATCAATCGTATTAAAGCCTGCTGTACGCGGGCTCACTCCTTGAAAATAAGAACCCCAAAGCTTTTCTGACCAATCCAATGCTCCCAACGTTTTTGGGTTATCCATTTCCAATAACAAAATAATGATCATACTTAAGGCATTTAGTAAAAGTGTTCCAAGAATCATTAATTTTGAATGCAGGCTTAGCTTTTTCCACCTGCGTTTATTGTGCAAATCAATCAGCACGGTGAAACCTAACCCTCCAATAATAAAGAGAGAAGTAATTACGATATTAACAATCGGATCTCCTACGTATTTCATCAAATTATCAGGCAACAATCCAAACCCTGCATTGTTAAAGGCTGAAACAGCATGAAAAAAACTAAAATAAAGACCTTGGGCTACTCCAAATTCCGGCACCCAGCGAATAGCTAAAAATATGACTGCAATAATCTCAATAATAAAAGCAAAAGCAAATAAGTTCACAACCAATCGGATGACACCGCCAAAAGATGTTTGGTTAAGGGACTGTTGTATTAAAACACGTTCTTTAAACCCGATTTTCTTTCCAAGCATGATAAAAATCAATATGGCAAACGACATAATTCCAAGGCCGCCGATTTGAATCCAAAGCATAATAATGGTTTGGCCAAACAACGTATAAGTCGTGCCTGTATCGACCGATGTTAACCCTGTGACGGTGGTAGCAGATGTAATCGTAAAAAGTGCATCAATCCAGCTAATCGGCTCCTTTGTCGCAATCGGTAATTTTAATAAAATTGCACCTAATAAAATAAAAAAAGCAAAAAATAAAATAAGCAACTGCGGAGGCGCCAATTGAATGCGTTTTGGTAACATAAAAAACTTCCTTCTTTCTCAAATAATGATTCATTCCAATTATTCTCTTCTTAATAAGTCATTCAAATTAATAAGTCATTCAAACCATCAAAAATATAATGTTGCCCTCGATCATCCCCTACTACTGCAGTAAATGGAGTCTTTAACACATATCCTTGAATTTAAAAATAGATAAGCTAAAACGCATATACCTGAAGTGGACCTTCAATAAAACTAATGGCTTCCTCCTATATTCCAGGGAAAGGTCCACTTCATAAGGCAACGTTAACCGTATGTTTTTTATACGGTTAACGTTGCCTTACTAATAAAAAAGACCATTCCGAAGAATGGTCAATGACAATCATTGTCCCTTCCCTCAAAAAGTGCTTACGAGGTTAGCTGTCGGGTTCGGATTTGAGAGTATCCTACTTTAATTAAAGATTCACCCCAAGTACATCGTATGTACAATTACGGTTCCCCCGCTCCTATAAAGGATTAAGCAAGTTAACATTGAAACATATGATTATGAAAGTAATCATAATTCCGCCCACACAAACTGTCAAGCATATTTTAAACATCTTTGTTTCACTGCATATATTGTTTTTAAATGTCAATGCTAACAATAAGATTACCGGGTAAAGGAGAAAAGACGTTGAAAATCGTAGCGGTTTGTAAACAATGCAACGGTGCTGGACGAGTGGATACAATGATTCCTTTTTACAAGAGAGCATGTTCTTCATGCAATGGTACAGGAAAATTCACCCAAACATTGACCGAATACAGAGAAAATATATAAAAGAGGATGACTCAAAAGGTATAAAAGGCCATACCTTTTGAGTCATCCTCCTAAAAGGACCCGTCATGAAAATCCAGCAAAATCACAGGATTCCGTGACGGGTCCTTTCAGTAAAGATCAACTTTTATCATTAACTCGAGACTTATGGGACAGCCTCTTTTTTACCTATCAGGGGAACGGAACCCCGCTGCCTTTGCCTCTTTTTCTGTGCAAAACATCATTTCCGGTTTCGTTACTTTATATTGCGGACTATCCGGTGTATGATAGATTTTTTCGCCTTTACTGTTTATATTGCCTTTTATCAAAGGCTGTTTGCAGCTCACTTTCTGTTCACTCTTTGTTTCGTTTTGCTCTACTTGATCTTCTTCAAATCCTCTATCCGTTGCGTAGTTCTCAATCGACCATATCTTTAATTCTTGCTTACGAGCCTTTTCCTGTATATCCCTAAATCGATCAACATATTTTGTATTGGGTTCAAATACATAAGCAACACGTGCATATCCCTTTTCAAGTAGTAATTCATTCAGCATTTTGCCATCAACCCATACATAAGCAAGCAAACGTCCATATTTATCTCTTTCTCCTACATCCATTTCTAGCTTGACTTCTTTTCCCTCAGGCAACAGCTCTTTAACAAAATTACTGGCTTCCTTTCCGTATGGTTGGACAGGTTTGGATGGATGGACAGACTCTGGAGTATCCACCAGCAACAGCCGAACTGTTTCTGATCGATTGTTCACTTCCACCTTGATCGTGTCCCCGTCGACTACCCGCTCCACTACCGCTGGGATTTTGGAATCCTGCTGTTGACATGCAGGCAATATAACAATAATAAGTGTTAATATTGCAACCATCCAAAGATTCTTGAAATATGTATATCTCATTTTCTGTTCTTCTCCTCTCACCTTGGCTCATCAACAGAAAAAGAGTCTGGCTTTTTCACCAAACCCTTTTATCCCGCATTAAAGGGCAGTAAAATCCTCACTTCAAAACATAGCATAATCGGAGAAGTCTAAGTGGGAATCCCTTCCCTGATCTAGACGTTTCACTCCTTCCTACAGAACCCAAAAGCGGTTCTGTAGGAAGGAGTTCCAACGCACGTCGGAGCTAAACAGTCGCCTCCGCTCCTCTTTACCCAAACGTACTTCTTAATTCAACAGAAGGGTATTTCTCTTGGAACATGCGCAGTACAAAATCATTTTCAAATAATAATACAGGGTTTTCTTCCCGGTCCTCAACCAACATAACACGGGAATCGATCATTTTATCTTGCAAGTCTTCCTTATTGATCCATTTAGCCGCAACATGGCTTAAACGTTGAAACTCGATATCCACTCCATATTCATTTTTCATTCTGTACTCAAAGACCTGGAATTGCAGCTCCCCGACAGCCCCGAGAATGTAATCACCAAAATAAGGAGTGCGGTAAAGCTGGACAGCTCCTTCCTGTACCAATTGAGTGATTCCTTTTTCGAAGTGCTTCCCCTTCATCGCATTTTTGACACGCACTTTCGCAAATAGTTCAGGGGGGAACGTTGGTAATGGATTAAACTGAAAAACAGATGCCCCTTCTCCAACGAGGGTATCCCCTATTTGATATGTTCCTGAATCATATAATCCGATAATATCCCCGGCATATGCTTCCTCTACCGTTTCGCGGCTGGAAGCCAAAAATTGGTGGGATTGTGACAATTTTAACTTTCGTCCTGTTCTGGACAGAGTAACGTTCATGCCCCGCTCGAATTTACCTGAACATACCCTTACAAACGCAATTCGGTCACGGTGGGCTGGATTCATATTTGCTTGAATTTTAAAGATAAAACCGGAGAAATTTGTATCCGTAGGATCGATTTCACCATTTGATGACTCGCGAGACTGCGGCGGCAACGTTAATTGCAAAAATTCATCAAAGAAAGACTGTACACCGAAGTTAGCGATGGCGCTGCCGAAAAAGACGGGTGTGAGCTTTCCTTTCTTGACTTTTTCCATGGAAAAATCATTTCCTGCTTCATCTAAAAGAGCAAGCTCATCGGCTAAGGAAGGAAGATAACCTTCATCAATATGCTCGGTCACATCATCTGTTACAGTCGTTCCATCAAAATCGACGAAAAACGAATCTTCATTTCCCCGATACACCTCAATTTTCTTTTGAAAACGGTCATATGTTCCCTGGAACCTCTTTCCCATCCCAATCGGCCAAGTAACGGCATACGACTCGATTCCAAGCACTTCTTCAATCTCTTCTAATAACTCCAGCGGATCTTTTCCTTCGCGATCTAACTTGTTTATAAATGTTAAGATTGGGATTCCGCGCATGCTGCATACTTTAAATAATTTAATGGTCTGTTCCTCAATTCCTTTTGTACCATCAATCACCATCACGGCACTGTCCACAGCCGTCAACGTACGATACGTATCCTCGCTGAAGTCCTGGTGCCCCGGTGTGTCCACGATGTTAATATGGTGGTCCTTATAATAGAATTGCATGACACTTGATGTAACGGAAATTCCGCGCTGCTTTTCAATTTCCATCCAGTCAGACGTTGCATACTTCCCGGTTTTTCTGGCTTTTACCGTACCTGCAGAGCGAATCATACCGCCTAATAGTAACAATTTCTCCGTTAATGTTGTTTTCCCGGCATCCGGGTGGGAAATAATCGCAAAGGTGCGTCTTGATTCAACTTGTTCTTTTTGTTTCTGATGATTCATTTTCCTAGTCCTCTCTCAAATCGATACAATTTTTCACTTATGATTAACTGTATGTGTTTTAGTTAAGTAACGTTTATACTCCTTGTTAACCTGCAACTCGCTCTTATCCATAATAATATTTATTGGCTCAATTTAAAATGGAATTTCCTTGCTTTTGATCAAAAAAAGCCAATCCTATATGCTGCCGTGTTGAAATTGTAGCATAGCCATCGCTTCTAAACAAACAACTCTGTAGTCACTTTTCTGTTTTTATAGCAGATGATATCGTATAATTTTTCCTTCTCATTTGTGACGATAAAATGATCTTGTTTTCTAAAAACTATGCTAAAGTCTAGTGTCGATTTATCCACTTTCAACTTCCGCTGAAATTGTGTGAAATGGCCATTTCACACAATTGATCCCAAAATAATAAAAACAACATTGTTCTTTAATAAAGCTTTTCTAAAAAAGATTTAAAAAGAAAGAAGCTAAAGAAATGAAAGGGGTACACCATGATTGAATATACTGGAGAAAGAATTCAAGGCGAACCTTCCAATGAGCCTTTCCATGTTCATCAACTAACGGCACATGAATTCCAACATTTATTTCGTGATCATTCACATGTAGAGTTTTTTACCAACGCGGCGTTCTCACCGAGAAAGGAAGAGAAGGAATGCACTATCCTCTGGGTATTGCCGTTTAGCCTTCCCTGGTCATGTCAGCTCTTTCTATAGCTAAACATTCCCGCTTACTCTTAATATGTAAAAATCAAAAAAGACAGAAGGTGATAAAAAAGGTGGCTTTTATGATCGTATGTCCAAAATGTAAAGGGGTTGGGAAACAAAAAAGGAAATCGTTTATCATTTCAGTCACGAAAAAGTGCACCACCTGTAAAGGAATGGGGAAAATAGACATTTCAAAAAAGTAGCTCTATGCCTTGTGAAGGCATAGAGCTAAGGATATCGCCCATCACTTTTCCTTAAGGTTGTTAGAAGGAGCAAATTAAATAACAAAAAGTCAGCCGCTCGGCTGACTTTTTGTTATTTACCCCTATAGCTTTCGCTTACTCCATATACTTTTCGCTCTTTTTCCTTCTTTATCGCTGAAAACCTGGGGAATCCGATCAAAATGGAAATCACGCCGCAAATCGCGATTAAAATCGGATAGAAAGAATAAGGTAAAACACTAATAGGTGAAATAGCCGCCAGCTTAGCTGCTGTTAAGATTTGTGCTCCATATGGAATTAAACCTTGAACACCGCACGAGAAAATGTCGAGTAAGCTCGCTGATTTGCGCTTATCAATCTCGTACTGATCCGCAATGTTTTTCGCGAGCGGGCCTGTGAAAATGATAGAAATGGTGTTATTGGCAGTTGAAAAGTTAGTTAAGCTTACAAGGCCGGCAATACCGAACTCCGCTCCCTTTTTAGACTTAATGTTTCGAGTCATTAAGTTTAATAAATAATCAATACCGCCGTTATACTTGATAATTTCAACCATTCCGCCAATCAACAAAGCAAGAATCACCAATTCCGCCATGCCTAAAATGCCTTCGGTTACTTTTGGGAAAAGGTTTGATAATGTGTAGCTTCCGTCTGCCAGGCCAATCACACCCGCTAAGACAGTACCGCCTGTCAATACTGCAAGTACATTAAATCCTAACAATGCAGTAATCAATACTCCTACATAAGGAAGGATTTTCACCCAATCGAAACTCTCTGCTGCTACTTCGGAATGATTTCCCATTGTGACAGCAATCAAGATAATACATGTTAAAATGGCAGCCGGCAATACAATGAAGAAATTCGTCTTAAATTTATCCTTCATTTCCGTTTGCTGTGTACGCACCGCTGCGATCGTTGTATCAGAGATGAATGATAAATTATCACCAAACATCGCGCCGCCGATGACCGCTGCCATAGATAGAGCCATTGAAATATCGGTCTCAGCGCTGATTCCGACTCCGATTGGCGCCAACGCTGCAATGGTTCCCATGGAAGTGCCCATCGATAGCGAAATAAATGCTCCAATGACAAATAAACCGACGACTAAAAAGCTTGGAGGAAGAACAGACAATGCTAGATTAACCGTGGATTCCACCGCTCCCATACCTTTTGCCGTTTCAGAGAAAGCACCTGCCAGAATGAAAATGAACGTCATGATAATAATATCCGGATGACCTGCCCCAGCTGCGAATCGCTCCACCTTTGTCGTTAACGTTTCCTTCCGATTCATGATCAATGAGACTGTTGCGGCAATTAAAATGGCCACCAAAACAGGCATTTTATAAAAATCCCCTGTAATCACTCCAGACCCGACAAACAAAGCTAAAAATATGACTAACGGCATTAAAGCCAATGGATTTCCCTTTGATTTTTCCAATGATTGCACCTCTCTTTTAATATTGATAAAAGTATAGATCCATCAAAAAGACCCCTTCTCACAAACAAGAAGAGGTCTTATATACAATATATAAGAAACACTCTCCCCATCTCTCAAGCATAACGCCTGCTGGATTTGGCACAGCACTCTTTTTAGAGTCCGCTGCCGAGACATCGTCGGGCCAGTCCCTCCGTCTCTCTCGATAAGAAGATTTAGTTATTGTCTTTCCGGAATTACCTTAACCTACTTTAAGGGGTTTAACCCCAAAAGTCAAATATTATTTTACTAAAGTTAAATATAACCAAAAGACAGTGTTCGAGGTTTGAAACATGGCCCGAATGTGTAGGTTAAATAAGACAGTAAACCTTATATAAACTCTAAAGGAAAGGGAGAAGAAAAAGTTGAACAGCGTGTTTCCATACTACCTGCACCCTGATCATGAAAACGAAAAATCAATAGTGGTTCAGCCGATTGAAAAAGATTTCTTTCAAATGTCAACCCTTGAGCTCTCCAAGTCTTTACTCGGCTGTCTCCTCGTAAAAGAGACAAAGGAAGGAACCACCTCCGGCTTTATAGTGGAAACGGAAGCATACATCGGTCCCGGTGACAGAGCATCCCACAGTTACGGCAACCGAAGAACAAAAAGAACGGAGATCATGTTTGGAGAAGCTGGCTATGTGTATACATACGTCATGCATACCCATTGTTTAGTGAATGTGGTCAGCGGAGAACTCGAAAAGCCGGAAGCCGTTCTTATCCGCGCACTAGAACCATTCAGCGGACAATCTCTTATGAAGGAAAGAAGAAAAGGAATGACCGATATAAAAAATTGGACGAACGGTCCCGGAAAGCTCACAAAAGCGATGGGTATCACCATGGAAGATTACGGCCATCCTATTTTCAGGCCTCCCCTATTTCTCTCAAAGGGATTCATTCCGGAAAGTATCTCGCAAGGAAAAAGAATCGGCATTGAGAACTCGGGAGAGGCCCGTGACTATCCATGGCGTTTTTGGGTTACAGGAAATAAATTTGTATCTAGATAGAAATAATGAAAAAGGTCAGCTTGGGCGGCTGACCTTTTTCATTATTAGATTGGTACATCCTCTTTGGTTTCTCTATTTCTTAATCGCACCAATTTCACAATATTGATGATGATCGTTTTAGTAACCGCATATAGAGGAACACCTAAAATCATCCCTAGCACTCCAGCGAGATTTCCTGCTACCAATAAAATGATGATGATGGTAAGCGGGTGAATATCCAAACGTTTTCCAATGACCAGCGGCGAAATAAAGTTACCGTCAATTTGTTGTACAATCGTAATCACGACAATAACAAGCAACGCTTTGGTCGGTGAATCAAGCAACCCGATGACTACAGCCGGAGCTGCCCCGATAAAAGGGCCAAGATACGGAATGATATTCGTGATCGCTACTACAATCGCCAAAGTGAGTCCATAAGGCAAGCCAATAATTAAGTATCCAATGAAGGTAAATATTCCAACAAACAATGCCACCAAAAACTGCCCCTGAATATAGGCAGATAATGTTTCGCCTGTTTCCTCAATAATATGAAGACCATCTCTTCGATAAGAAGAAGGTAAGAAACGAACGGCTGCCTTCGGAAACTTATGGCCATCCTTAAACATATAAAACAAAATGAAAGGAACAGTCACAACAGTTAACGTAATATTTGCAATAACGCCAAATACCGTTCTCACACTTCTCGTAAGATTATCAGGTAAAGACGCTGCATAATTTGTCAAAGTCTCTTCCATCTTTTCAAGAGAGACAAACTCTTGTCCTAACATCCACTTAAACCATTTTGATTGAGATAAATCATCAAAAAAGATACGGATTTTCGAAATATAAGACGGCATGTTGCGGACCAAGTCCGTAATTTGATCTGATAAAATAGGCGCAACTACCCCTATTCCAACACTCATTAAACCAATAAACACTATATATAAAATGAGGATGGCCAAATTCCGAGGAATTTTATATTTAATTAAAAAATTGACAATCGGGCTAAATAAGAAATAAAGAAAGCCCGAAATTAAAACCGGAAAGAAAAGAGTCGACACGAACACCACAATTGGCTCAAATAAAAAAGAAATCTTCGTGCTGACATAAATAATCAATACAATTAACAAAATTTGAAGCGTCCAAAATTGTACTTTTGACTTTGACACGTATTCACTTCCCCTGTTTAAATATCTTTATCTTTAAAATAAATCTCCTTCTCTTTACATGCAAGCACAATGTTTCATCTTCTAAAATCTTTATTACCGAAAGAACAAAAGTTTAAAACCTCATTCTTTTTATACACTATCAGTTTGACAAAATAACAGACGCATGAAACCTTTTTATGCTTCAATCGCAAAACATGGCAAGACTTATTTTATTTTGTGGTGAATACTGCAAATGCTGAAGTGTTTTGCATTTAAAGGGCTTTCTTACGTTCATCGCATTGGGTCGTTTCATTTGGGCACAATTTAAAGTAAAAGGAAATATTAATAAACGAACCGGATTCCTGCACATATATGGAGAGTGAAAGCAAAAAACTTAATATCACTAAAGGAATTTATTTATAATGGACATATGAACTTGATTCAGTTTCATGAGCGGTAGAACCTTCACTGATCAAAGTTTGACTTTATTGAGCCGCAAAAATATTGTCACGAAGATATATTAGGAGGTGTTACCTTACCTGTTGTGTTTCTTGGCACGGTAAGGAATCATAGTTGGAAATCATTAATCTGATACTAGTCGCTTTATTAATCGCACTTACTGGATTTTTCGTCGCCTCAGAATTCGCGATCGTAAAAGTCCGC
Organism: Bacillus songklensis; assembly: GCF_042649685.1. Classification (NCBI taxonomy): domain Bacteria; kingdom Bacillati; phylum Bacillota; class Bacilli; order Caryophanales; family Bacillaceae; genus Bacillus; species Bacillus songklensis. Next base: position 181,222 of record NZ_JBHRZT010000043.1, read on the forward strand.
AGTACACGCATCGATCAATTAGTTTCTGAAGGAAATAAAAGAGCCATAGCAGCTAAAAGGGTCATTTCAAATCTCGATGAATCTCTTTCCGCCTGCCAGTTGGGTATCACAGTTACTGCATTAGGCTTGGGATGGCTGGGGGAACCGACTGTCGAAACATTATTGCATCCCCTTTTTGAAAAACTAAACATGGCACCATCAATTGCAGGCTTTCTGTCATTTGTTATTGCCTTTTTGTTCATTACGTTTTTACACGTTGTAGTCGGCGAACTTGCACCCAAAACGCTGGCCATTCAAAAGGCGGAGTGGGTTACATTACAATTTGCGCGCCCTTTAATTTTATTTTATAAAGTCCTATATCCATTTATTTGGGCATTAAATCATTCAGCCCGTGCAGTGGCAGGTATATTTGGACTGAAACCCGCTTCCGAACATGAAATAGCCCATAGTGAAGAAGAGCTGCGCATCATTCTTTCGGAAAGTTATGAGAGCGGGGAAATCAATCAATCGGAGTACAAATATGTCAACAATATTTTTGAATTCGATGACCGCATTGCGAAAGAGATTATGGTACCAAGAACGGAAATAGTGAGCATATCAAAAGAAGCAACCATTGAAGATTTTTTAGGTATTGCAGGTGTTGAAAGATATACGCGCTATCCCGTAGTTTCCGATAGCGATAAAGACCAGATTATCGGGCTAATTAATATCAAAGAGATTTTAACCGATTTTGTAAACGGAAAAGAAATTAAGCATTTGCCTATAGAGCATTATGTAAAACCTATTATCCAAGTCATTGAATCTATCCCCATCCATGATTTGTTATTAAGAATGCAAAAAGACCGAATCCATATGGCGATCTTAATGGATGAATACGGCGGCACAGCCGGACTTGTGACAGTTGAAGATATTTTAGAAGAAATCGTGGGAGACATTCGAGACGAATTTGATACCGATGAAGTACCGTACATTCAAAAGCTAAATGAACATCATTATATCTTCGACTCTAAAGTCTTAATCGATGAAGTAAATGACTTGTTAGGAACACATCTTGAAGAAGAAGAGGTGGATACGATCGGCGGTTGGATTTTGACTCAACAATTTGATGTCCAAAAAGGGGATTCCATTGATTTTGATCAATATGAATTCAAAGTGCTCGATATGGAAGGGCATCATATTAAACAAGTCGAAGCATTTAAAAAGAAAGTACAAGTCCCTCAGCTAGAAGAGACCGAAATCGAACTTTAATATAAAGAGATTAATTCAAAAATATAAAGAACAAGTTGGTATTGGATCAATTTCCTAAAATAAAACAGGAGCCTTTTGGTTCCTGTTTTATTTTAGTTCTCCTCTGGATTTTTTTCATCCATCTCATCATTTTGATGACCATCATCAACACCATTATCTTGGTCTACTCCATCACCGCATCCAGCTAATCCTCCAAGCGTTAACGCAAACGCCATTCCACCAACCATAAATTTCTTTTTCCAACTAGTCATTGTTAACATCTCCTCTAACAGTAATCATTTTCGTTTGTTGAATATCTATTACCCTTGTCCCATAAATTTTTAAACATTAAAGAGAAAACAGATGAAATTTCACTTTATTAAACAGGATTATCATATGGCAGGTTTCTAGTTTCATATCTTTAAATCCGATGATACTCATTTTGTAAACTCCTTTCTTTATTATGTTTAGAAAATGTTTTCCCGGAGGCAATGAAAATAAAACCTCTTCTATCCAAGAAATAAATTCCACTATTTCCATAATATCCTTCAAACTATTCCTGTTTTGTTAGCCTTATATCCATTTCTACCAACCAACCTAGCTACTCTTCCGAATAAAAAGAAGCCCTTCCTGCAAGGGCTTCTTTTTTGTTTCTTTATCATGCTTAATGAGTTGACTGTTCTCGATTCCGGCCATGATTGGATAAGTGGCTAAAACAATAGGTACAGCTCCTTCTAATCCCGACCATGAAATGAATAGCTTTTCTTTAAACGTTAAACTTTACAATGGAATGACGATACGTCAAATCAGCATGTCCCATCATTAATCCAAACACCATCTGCCACAAAAAGCTAATCAGAAGACTGAAAGTATGTACTTTAATAAAAAAGTTAAATCTTTAACGAAAAAAGAACGGGATTGTTGATTCCCTTTTTATAATTGGGCATCCCGCTCAAAAAAATTCAATCTACAACATCAATTTCTCCTTTAAGCAGTCATTATATATCTCCAACAGCTCTTTATCATCAAGTTCTATGATTAATCTGTTTGTGCCTGGAACCCAATCCACAATAACATTTTCCATTCTTATTCTCTCAATCTCATCAAGAAAGTAATACTTCAGTACCAAAGTCGTGATGGTCAGCATTGTTCTTCTCTCCCTTACGCTTTATATGCTTCTAGTCTTACCATAAAGGAGAGATTCATACATTTATAGTGTTTCATCAAGCCTTTCTTACTATATAAATCCATTTTTATTTTTCGACATCAGCTTTTGCTTTTTAAGCTACTTACCGTTTTTCTGTCTTTACATCTTGAATAGGCTGAAAAGGTTTTCGTATAAGCATTTGCCAAGAGACCGTAAGGTTGTTTGGCAAATGCTTATGCGTTGAAAATCTGACATGGCTGCTTTTTGCCATGTCGGATTTTCAATGTGGATTTATATAATAGGCTCTGCTAAAATTTTAGTCTTAACCTTTATATCAAAAGAGAAAAAGACCGAAATAACAGTCAGCCGTTGCATATGTCTTCTTTAATGATCGCTCGCCGTTAGCGCGGGATAAAAATGTTTAATTTCATGTATGAAATTCCCTTTTTTGATTCAAACTAAATAGAAAAGGGAGGTTCGGATGATGAAAAATACAACCGTACTACTTGTAAAATTTATATCATGTATTATTGCTTTTGCGATTGGTCTAGATTTATTTTTTGATGCGACCATTGTTGACATTCTCTCCTTTAGCCTGGTTGTCACCATTATCTCTTATATATTAGGAGATAGAATTATCTTGCCGCATTTCGGAAATACAACCGCTACTGTGGTTGATTTTCTTTTGACCTATATGAGTGTGTGGATTTTCGGCAATATACTCCTAGACAACTATTTGCAAATCGCCTGGGGAAGCATTCTGTCAGCAATCGTCATTACAGCGGCCGAAATCTTTGTTCACCGTTATTTACTTAAGCGCATTCCCGCTGGTCGAACAAACGAAAGACAGCAAACCAGTTTCAACCGAAGACTGGCATATGGAACAGAATTTGCGGAAGAGCAGGACATCAGGGATAAAGATTGACCAAAAGGGTAAAAAGGCTGATAACCCACCGGAACGGATTCTAAGAATAGAGCTCCGTTATTTGTCAGCCAGTCACCCATAATATGACTTAATGTACCTAATCCGATTGCCGATGATGTGCAGAACGAAAAATAAAATCGACTAAACAATATACCGCTACCGACTGTCACTACACCTGCGAGCAACAGGGAGTCGGCAGCGGTTCTATGTTTGATGAACAAACTAGCCCAAAAAAACGTAATGTCTACCCGAATTAAGCATTTTCAAGCACTTCTTTTGATTTGTCTAGATTTATTCCTGCTAATCGGAAAAATAATATCGATTTGGCAATCAAGTGATATAATAAACGGGGCTGACCCAAAAGGGCGTGTAAAGTGTCCTTTTGGGTCAGCCCCTTCGATTTAACCAATTGTTTCATGTTACCTAAAGTTTATAATCATAACACTCAAGAGGTACATGCTTTTTTATCAAGGTTAATGAATCTTTACGCTATAATAAGACAAGAGACACTACATAATACATCTTGCAAAAAGGAGAGGGATGCAGGTGACTGAACTTGCACAGACAAAATCTCGACACCGAAAGTTATCCATGTTTAAAATTATTCGGAGAGCTCTTGCTATAAGTATTGGAGCATTACTTATGGCGACAGGTCTCGAAATCTTTTTAGTTCCCAATCATGTTATTGATGGGGGAATTACAGGCATATCCATTATGCTTTCCCATCTTACCGGATTGGACCTTGGAATCTTTATCCTCCTCTTAAACCTTCCGTTCGTCTTTATTGGATATAAGCAAATCGGAAAAACATTTGCTTTTTCTACCATTTTTGGAATTTTTGTTTTATCCGTTTTTACTGCTCTTTTCCACCCGGTACCTGCCTTCACTCAAGATATTCTCCTTGCTACCATATTTGGGGGAATAGTACTTGGAGTAGGAGTAGGGCTCGTCATTCGTTTTGGTGGAGCGTTGGATGGTACGGAAATCCTTGCTATTTTGATTAATCAAAGAGTTCCTTTTTCTGTAGGCGAAATTGTTATGTTCTTTAATGTTTTTATTTTAGGTGCGGCAGGATTCGTATTTGGATGGGATCGTGCCATGTACTCCATTTTGGCATATGTTATTGCTTCCAAATCCATTGATGCTGTCGTAAAAGGGCTTGAGGAATCAAAGTCTGCCTGGATCATCAGTGACCAATACAAAGAGATTGGAGATGCGATTGCTGCGCGTTTAGGCCGTGGTGTTACTTTTCTGAATGGTGAAGGGGCCTATACAGGTGACGATAAAAAGGTGGTTTTTTGCATTATTACACGGCTGGAAGAAGCCAAACTTAAAGCACTTGTCGAAGAATTGGATCCATCTGCTTTCTTAGCCGTGGGAGATATTACGGAAGTGCGCGGGGGACGCTTTAAAAAGAAAGATATACATTAATCAGATACTTTTATCCGTTTTTAATGGATATAACTACCCTTAGAGAAAGCCGATTGCAAAAACTCCTTGGCGTCCAAAAGGTTTTGATTTATACATTTTCTATGGTTTTACCTCTTCGATGTGCAGATGGTGCAGACATACCCGACCTCTGATAATAGGATTTATAACCAGTATCGGAGGGCGGATACTCTCTGGCCCATTCTTTTTTCAAATACATACAAATGTATTCATTACACATAAGAATCCCTTTGATTTGTTATTATTGTCCGCTAATAGCTTTCTTTTCTAGTTTACATATCCACTTATAATATGTTAATAAGATAAGCAAAAGTATAGGGTCAATAATTGCTGCGTACCACAACTTCCACCACCCATAATGAAAGTATCCCCAAGGATCAGGAAGTAATGTGAGTACTTCATAAATTAGAACACCTATTACCCAAATAATCATAAAAGCAATCTGTTTACTGATTGCATTTTTAAAAGGATACCAATTTAGAAACATCATATTAACGGGTGGAACTAATACAGTATGCGGAAGAACTCCTGCCCAGTTCACTCCCTTATCAAAATACCAGTATCCGTGGTATTTAAATTCCACAATCACATCGAAGATTAACTGGAACGCAATTGTAAATGTCCAAATGTGAACAATTTGATTCACTGTCAACCTTTTGTTTGTTCTGAAGGCAATAAAGTTAAATACAATTATTGCGAGGATAAGCCCTATCATAACTACCTCTTTTTTCACTATAATTCCCAGAAAAAGAATTGTGATACCGAAAAAGTGGAAGATAGACGGTACTTATTGTTTATTACATTTCAAAAAATTCTCTCTCCACTTTGCAAACCCTTAATGCAAAATTTTAACACTTTTAAACATCATCATCTGTAAAAAGTGTTTGGGCTGTGATTTACTTGCACATTCTGGGTGTGTATAGAAATACTTCTTGGAGGATGATAAAGTTCCAAAGTTATAATGGTGACGGCATACAATTTAGCTGTCACGATAAATGTAACGAATAAAAGAATTTTTCTTTGTATATCTATGTCCAACTAATTATGTTTCTCCTCTTCAAAAAAATACCTAATAATGGATAGTGATGTGGCTCCTACATATTTTTAGATCACGGTTTTCCTCCTGCCAAATAAAATAAAAAACCTTTACCAAAATTTCTGGTAAAGGTTTTTTTCGATCTTATATAAAACCTTTACCAAATTGGCAAAGGTCTCGCAAACAACATCTCATGTTGCCAGTTAAGCCGGTGATGATCACATCACGTAATGTCGACATAACTATTAGCTACTCCCCTTTGAAGTATTATAAACCCAAACTCATCAATAGTCTTAACTTTTTTGACTATTAAGATAATAATATGATGATCTATAGTGAAAGTCAATATGATTGTATAAAAAGCCTTCATTTAGTCATTGAATGGCGATAGCTGTAATAAAAGGAGCATGGGACAGAATTCGCTTGAGAAGATTCATCGAGTTCTTGCATAAGATAAAACTCTTAAATAAGTATGAAATTACTGCCGATACTACATGCTATGAATGGAGGGATGTATATGAACATGAACTTGCCTGTTGTCACATGTCCTAATTGTAAATCACAAAAAGAAATCCACTTAGTGTTGACTGCACAATCCAATCAAAATGTGATTTACGATTGTCCCGATTGTGGTTACGAACTAAGGAATATAGAAACAAGCAAAGGATAAAGGGCGAATTTTTTGCGGTCATAGAATTTTGAAAATATATTTTCCAGCAATCACAGGAGTACGACCAGTGTGTTTCTTTTTTAGTGTTATTATTTAGTATTGATTTTTTAGGTAATTAAAAAGACCGCCTTTGATTAGGTGGTCAAATGCTGCCCTTTCTTCAACTAACGTCCCCGTTTCGCCAACCATCGCGCGGCCCGGCACCGCCGATTATGGAAGAAATTCTGTTCTTCCATGGGAGTCACGAAGCAGTAAGTCATAACATGATCAATGTTACTTTAGGACCGAAAGAAGAGGGTGTCCCAAGTAAAAGATGTACTTGGGACACCCTCCTGCAATGAACCTTCATTAAAAACCCAAAAAAATCACGGATTTCAGTGACGGTTCATCACAGAAAAAATAGATTATTGCCCTTCCCCTGAGGCTTTTGAGTCGGCCCCTTTATTTACATAACCGGGATTATCAATAATGAAACATGCCTCCGAATATTAAAGAGCAAAGTTAAGAACTATCTCACACACAATTAGTATACATAAGATAGAAAGAAGGAACCGAGATAATCTTGATTCTCTAAATCCCCGACTAATAAGTTGCTTTATAGACAGATACATAAATAAAAATAAAAAATACCCCAGCATGATTGTAGTTGCATAAAAAGAACATCCTAAAATTACGAAAAATGTGCTGATAGTTATGATAAGGACTAGTAAAGATTCTGTCTCATTAAAATGTTTATCCAATTTATACACCTTCCCTATTCGAAGCAAAAGCCAGTAAATTATTATAAAGTATGATAAGGAAGGGACTGACTCGAAAGTATAAATAACTTTTGGGTTTCAGCCTCTTTTAATCCTAGTTATCATGATAAAGACCTTAAATAGTAGCTAAAGCAAAACATTCATCATTAAAGTAAACAACCTCGGAAAGAATCTTGTATCCTTGAATGTTCTCGAAAGCTTCTCTTGCTTCTTTTTCCGTGTCAAATTCAAACATTGTCGTGTTTTCCTTTGAATAGACTGTGATTACCCACATAAAAAATTTCCCCCAATTTAAAAATATTTTTCCCCTTCTTCATAGACAACCAAAGATATTATGAACAATATAAGGCAAAATGAAAACCCTTTCTACAAAAGATGTCAAAACATTACAAAAAATGAGTGTTACATCATAAAAACGTTACCTTTTTAGCTAACGTTATCCAGTTTGTCCTTTACCCCGCCTTGTGCAACAGTCTGAAAGCCAAAAAATTGAGTATAAGAAAATCGTTCCCGATCTCCATTGTAGGACGATTGAAGAATTGACTTAATTGTCATTTTAATATTTTATGATAAGGAGTTTAATCCTTCCTTTCAAATATATCTATTCATCTTATCAAATTAGGATAAAAATGTATTCATTATGGCCATCTTAATGGATGGGTACGGTGGAACAGCCGGGCTTGTAACCGTTGAGGACATTTTGGAGGAAATTGTGGGCGAGATTCGTGATGAATTCGATGCGGATGAAGTCCCTGATGTTCAAAAAATAAAGGAAAGTCACTACATTTTTGATTCAAAAGTATTAATCGATGAAGTGAACGACTTGCCGGGGACAGACATTGAAGAGCATCATATTAAACGAATTGAAGTTTTTCAAGTCAAAATTGACTCTAATGCCTTACAAGAAACAGAAATAACGTCATAGCAATACAACAAAGGCATGTACGAATAGAAACGTACATGTCTTTTCTTTGAGGCAATTCCCTCTTTTATTTCTGAGGGAGAGTTTGACTTTAGAAGTTCTGTTAATTTTATTGCCCATTTTTATGTTAAAAGAAAAGGATCGACTTATATCAATGTTTTTTAAGCATTACCACGCGTTAATCCACTATGGGGTTCTTCGTGATACTACAGATTATGCGGGATTTACCGTTCTTCAACGGACAGAAGGTACTATTACCATAAGGGAAGTCGTAACGCCTACAACAGAAATTACCACTAATGAAAACATGAAAGATGTCAATCCAATTGTCCCTATTCCCGACAGGACAACAATACTATCAATTACAAAGATTAATATCCCTACATTCCATGAAGTCCATTTGGCTAAAATCTGAGCTACTAAATCTGTTCCACCTGTACTTGTCTCATAACGCAGCATTAATCCTATACCGATTCCAACCAATGTTCCTCCCAGAATCGCACTCAAGAAAATAGGTAAGTCAAAATGATGTCGCAACGGAGAGAGCCAATCAATTAAGAGTGATGAGAGCAAGAGGCCGTTTAAGCTGTTATAAAAATAATTCCTCTCATATTTCCAGGCATATAAGTATAGAGGAGTGCTTAAAACAATCATGCATAATCCAGTAGGGAAAGAAAAGTAATAATGGAGAATAGGAGCAATACCAATAACGCCCCCATCTAATAAATGATAAGGGGCCAAAAAGCCGCTAATGCCTATCCCTAATAAAAAGCTGCCTAAAAAAGCGGCCAATGTCTTCTGAAGGATATGAACCACCTTTTTCTTTAATTATTCACTTGTAATGTATGTCCCAATCTGAACATCTAGAAGGAAAATAAAAAAATGCATAAAGAAAGCCGGTAAAATCCGGGCTTTCTTTATGAGCATGCCTTGCCCTCTTCCTCTTTCCGAAAGACACTTCTCATCGCATGGAACACATCGGCTTTTTGCTTAAGAATATAACGGGAGCACTTCCCATCATTGATATTCTTTAAACTTGTTTCTCCAATCATAAGAAAAAAATCTTCAGCTGCGAGCTGAAGGTTAACATAACATTCGTTCTTCAACTAAACCGCTCCGTTATCACTATAAAAAAAGCGACATTCATTTCTATGCTCATTTTTCGTATTCAACAGGGATTAGGTCCATTTTTACCTTTTTAGCTACAATATAGCGTGTATAGCCATCCGTGAGAATCTTCGTATCCCGCTTAATTGTAATGGGTTCATCTAAGGAGCCTGTCCGTTTTACGTAGTCCACGACTTTCTGTATTTTTTTAGGGTTAGGACGTGAATTTAAAAACTCTTCCGTTACAACAACCTCTTCAAGTGACATAAAATCTTCAGTTCCTTCTGGTCCTTTTGTTTTCAACTCTATTTTCACCTCTTCTTCAGTTTAATTATATACTTTATTCGATTTTCCAGTTAATATAACGGAGTCCTGCAGGGAGCAAAAAAGCTCGGAGCAAAAATAGTCCAAGCTTTTATCATATAACATTGTTATTGTACAAGACATAGATATAGATCGTTTTCGATAGAGATTAGGGGGCAACTTTTCTAAAAGACGTTCCCCAGCTCTCATCTTATGACCGCATAACGGACAATTTTGATGATTCTCATAGGAGAAATCCTTTCTCATCCACCCAATACCGTCTTCTGATTCACATTCCCAAACCTCTGTTTGTTCCTTAGGTAACCGTTCTTCATTTTTATAGTTTTTCCCCATTTGTTGCAATTACGTCTTTATACCAGAAGAAAGACTTTTTCTTTTTGCGTTCTAATGTCCCACTGCCATCATCATGTTTATCAACATAAATGAAACCATAACGTTTAGAGAACTCGCCTGATGAAGCACTTACCAAATCAATGCAGCCCCAGCTTGTATAGCCCATTAATTCAACGCCATCTTCAATTGCTTCACCCATTGCTTTAATGTGATCACGAAGATAATCAATTCGATAGTCATCATTGATTGAACCGTCCTCTTCTACTTTGTCATAGGCTCCTAACCCATTTTCTACAACGAACAGCGGTATCTGGTAGCGGTCATACAATTGGTTTAAGCTAATACGTAATCCTACTGGGTCGATTTCCCACCCCCAATCGCTTGCCTTTAAGAAAGGATTCTTAACTCCGCCGATGAGATTTCCTTTTGTATTTTCTAAATCTGACTTGTCTTTTTTCTCTGTTCTAGACATATAATAGCTAAATCCAATATAATCTACAGTGCCCTCCCTAATTAACTCCAGGTCACCGTCCTGAATTTCTAATTCAATATTATGCTCCTTGAAATAACGTTTAATAAAAGCAGGATATTCGCCTCTCACCTGAACATCTGCGCAAAAATAGTTAAAAAAGCGTTCTTCTTGGAGGGCATACATCACATTTTCCGGATTGGAATCATACGAGTAAACTGGTGCATATAAAATCATGCATCCAATTTGAGCGTCTGGAATGATTTCGTGACAAGTTTTTACAGCAATGCTGCTAGCAACAAATTGATGATGGAATGCCTGGAATGTTGGTTGGTATTTGTCTTCTTCCTTTTGGATAGAGAAACCAAGGCCCTGGATGGGCATAATAAATCCACTATTGATTTCGTTAAAGGTCATCCAATATTTCACTTTGTTTTTATAACGGTTGAATATCGCATTCACATATCTTTCAAAGAAGGTAACCACTTCACGATTTCTCCAACCTCCATATTCTTTAACAAGATTTAACGGCATTTCATAGTGAGAAATTGTTACAAGATGATAAAAGTCAATGGCTTCATGGTTTGGATAACTGTATTTCTCTCGATCGATTTCGAAATTAAAACCCGGGGATTGTAAAATTTTAAGTCTTTCTTTTCCACCTGGAAGAACATCGGCAATATTTAATCCTTTATTTCCTTCATAAAACCCGCCTTCTATTTGATTGGCAGCTGTAGCTCCTCCCCATAAGAAACCTTCAGGGAATTGATATTTTTTCATTTGATTGCCTCCCGATATTTTATCCATAGTAATTAGCATTTGTTTGTCGTGTAAATTTATCAAAAAAATAGGCGAGAACACCCCTTCCTCAAGGAATGAGAAGGGCGTAACCCAAAGAGTAAATGGGGGATGGAATCGCCTTCGGACTAGAGATGGCTCACTTGCCATCTCAATTGTCCGACTGTTTGAGTGTATATAAAATGACTTGAAAATCATCATTGTACGAGTCCCGCCCCTTTTCCTCCTTTTGTGTATCTGATTTTTCCAAGCGAGTTTCTTGATAAAACAGAACAAATGTTTTTATTTTTATTCCTAATAATGGTATAATAAGGAAGGGGGGAAAGCCATGCTGATCAACAAAGCCTATAAGTTTCGCATCTATCCAACTAAAAAACAAGCCACTTTAATCCATAAAACTATTGGGTGTTCATGTTTTGTCTTTAACTATTTTCTTACCAAATGGAATAATAACTACACAGAAACAGGCAAAGGATTAACCTATCATTCGTGTTCTGCTCAATTAACGCAACTAAAAAAAGAGTTGGTATAGCTAAAAGAAGTGGATAGTATTGCCGTTCAATCCTCTTTGAAAAACCTTGCGGATGCGTACACTTGATTTTTCAAGAAACAAAATGATGCCCACGCTTTAAATCCAAAAAAACAAGATTCAATCCTATACAACTAAACATACGAATGGAAACATAAAAAGCCCCCAACATTCAATAGTTGAGTTTTTTGAGCGGACGTTAAAAGGTGATATAGAAGAAAAAGTCAGGAAGGCTGCAAGTCTAGTTACCAAAGCAGATAATGTCATTTTTATTGGGATAGGAAGCTCAGGTATTCTTGCTGAATATGGTGCGAGATATTTCTCAAGCTTAGGTAAATTTTCGATGTATATTAAAGACCCTCACTTTCCTATTCACTCCAAACTCATGTTTAACAGCGTAACAATTGCTTTATCTGTCTCAGGAGAAAATAATTTTACAGTCACTCATCTTCATCAACTTAAACAAGAAGGAAGTAAAATTATTAGCATTACAAACACTAAACTCTCAACCATTGCAAAAATCTCTGATATAAACATTCCATATTATGTAACTGAGGAATTTTTTGAAGAAGCTAATATTACTACACAAGTACCCGTTGTTTATATTCTAGAATCTATGGCTCGTGAAATATATAAACTTAATCAATAGCCTGATATTCGGAATGAAACAAACGTTTATCCAGTTCCTTTTATGCCACAGCCTCCAAACCAACCAAATAACTTTTGTGTTCCGTAAAAGATAAAAACTTTTCTTGTGGATTCCCCACAATAGCCGTAATATGATGAATTCCCATCGATTTTTTAGTCATTTATATGATCTCCCTTCTATCTATAAAATCTGGCAGTGTAAACATCTTCACACACGTTATCAACAACTTTCGAAATAAGAACACAACCTGAATATTATTTCGAATTCGAGATATAAAGCCTAATAAATTTGATATTCCCTTTTTAACCCATTTTCATTGAATTTTAAAATATGTTTTACCTGTACTGGATGTTTGTAAAACGAAAAGCCTATTATAAAGTCTTTAACCGTGTTTCCATGATAGTCGAATGTAAAGCTCTTCGTCCCATCTAGATTGCCGCTAGATACGCAGATAACTGTATCTGTATATCTTGATGTTTCCCCAATGCTTCCATAGTGATACATCATTATATATGATTGAAAATATGATGGCATGTACCACCTAAAATTCTAAGCCAATACATTGATCTTAAAAGATAGTATGTTAAAGTTTTTATCCTTAGGATATATTCCTTGCCATGAATAGTAGATTTGAATTTTTTCTCATATATAGGTTAGTTATTCAAAATAAATTCAAAGCAAATACTTTTAATTAAAAAATCTTTAATTCTATATAATTAGAAAACGTCTACTCAATCATTGTCAATCCCTGATTTTTAAAAGATTAACTGATTTTATTAAAAAGCATACAAGAGTACTTGTATGTTTTTCTACCCCTATGAGGAACTTGGTATAGTTAGCATGTTCCTTTCTTTTTTGGTTCTGCATTTTGAATGGGCTCACTCATGAATGTAAGGCAAGTCAAGGTTCTTTGGTATAAAGAAGTCTCCGATCGGGAACGTTTGTTCATCCTGTGTAACACAGGCAAAAACACTCCTTTTACGGCTGGTTTATGTTCTCTGTTTTGAAATACAAAATTGACTTATTCGACTGGTCTCGGACCAGCATCCATACCAGAGCTTGCTACTGTCATAATAGGACGAACGGCTACATCTCCACTTACACGAATTTGACAAGATAAACGCAAATGATCTTCAATCCCTTTTTGTGAAAAGGCATTTTTTTCTGCATTGGTTATATCACAAAACTCTCCTGCCAATACTTCTACTCTGCAGGTCGTACATTTTGCCTTACCTCCACAGCGGTGGAGAATATCTACACCGTTGTCCTCTAGTGCTAATACTAACTTTGTCCCATTTTCTACTTCAAAAGTTCCTCGTCCTGGAACCGTTACATTTGGCATCTTATAACCTCCCCGTCTAAATAATGAATGCTTAAAAACTTCTAACATAATTATCGCCTAACCTTGTATTTTATAGACATCAACCTGAGATTGACGGGACACTTTATATTGGAGGATAAGAATGATAAAATTTGTCGTCATTTATACTTTCTTCACGTACCTGTTATATGTTTTATCCTTTACTTCAGTTAATGACATAGAAGACACTGTATACTTTTTGTATTGGAAAAGACGATAAGTCATTCAACCCCAAAGTATTTGTAACACGAGGAAATTTTGCATCATTCTTATCCTGATTTTATAAAGTAGCTACAAAAAAAGATGAGTCCTTATTAAAGAATTGCCCTTGTTAGCACAATAAAAAACTGTGAGGTCTCCTGTCCGGCTGCCTCCTCTATCGTAATGCATAAAAGCAATCTATCCAACACAAAATACCCAACAACGGGAGGTGGCTAGATTGCCAAATAACAGAAAAAAAATGCTAAAGGGAGACGCGGATCAGACCGCGGATGAACTCATTGACGGACCGGTAAGTCCTCGACCAGATGTCTCATGGTCCTGGTCTGAACATAACGGAAAACAATCAAAACCGACAAAGACAGAATCAGCAGAGGAATAGTTAGTATACTGCCCCGTTAGCATAATAAGAAGAGGAGCCACCGTAGCGGTTCCTCTTCTTCAAAAAAAGTGATTGCTCACTCCGATCGTTTCTTTACGCATATGCCTTATCTTCTTCATCTTTCCGAAAGAAACTTCTCATCGCATGAAACACATCGGCTTTTTGTTTGAGGATATAATGATAAAATTTGTCGTCGTTTATATTCTTATATGCGGACATTAGCGTAGAATGTCGATTATATTGATTCACTTCCCCATACCCAAACATGTTAGATACTTTCATCAATTCATGCACGAATTTTACGCATCGAGCATTGTCTGATGTTAGATTGTCTCCATCCGAAAAGTGAAATGGATAAATGTTATAGCGGACTGGATCGTATTTTTGATCAATTAGTTCAAGAGCTTTTCGATAAGCTGAAGAACAAATCGTCCCCCCGCTTTCTCCTTTTGAGAAGAAATCTTCCTCTGATACGACCTTGGCTTCTGTATGATGGGCAATAAATTCGATATCTACCTTTTCATATTTGGTACGCAGGAATCGTGTCATCCAGAAGAAGAAGCTGCGGGCCATGTATTTTTCCCAAATTCCCATTGATCCACTTGTATCCATCATAGCGAGAACTACTGCCTTTGATTCAGGCTTCAGCACTTCATTCCACGTTTTAAACTTTAAATCTTCCGGAAAAATGGGATGAAAACTAGGCTTACCGCTCATAGCATTGCGTTTGTAAGCCGACATGATTGTTCTTTTTTTATCGATATTACCCATAAGTCCTGTACGGCGGATGTCATTAAACTCAATATGCTGCACCACGTTTTGGTCTGTTTCTTTTCTCTTTAATCTTGGCAATTCCAACTGTGCAAATAAAGCTTCTTCCAGTTCCATCATGGATACTTCGGCTTCATAATAATCTTCTCCTGCTTGATCTCCAGCCCCCTGGCCTTTTCCGGCCCCCTGCTGACCTTTCTCCTCGGCTCCATCTCGTGCTACAACATCTCCTACCTTACTGTCTCCATCCCCTTGACCCACATGTTTATTTTTATCATAGTTATAACGGATACGATATTCATCTAAGGAACGGATCGGAATTTTGACGACATCTCTTCCATTTGACATAATGATGCTTTCTTCTGTAATGAGATCCGGAAGATTGTTTTTAATCGCTTCTTGAATTTTTTCTTGATGTCTCTTCTGGTCATCATGGCCTTTTCGATGGAGGGACCAGTCTTCTTTTGAAATCGCAAAATTTTTGTTATCTTCTTTTCCCATCTTCTTCCCCTCCTTATTTATTAAAAAACTGTCACCTTTTATAAAGTCTTTACATAAAGTATGGTGAATGCTTTTTTAGAAACAACGCCCCTCTATAAAGGTTGGTTACTCTATACTATGCATTAGCTAGAGATAATTGACAAATAATTACGACAATTAGACAATTCCCCATAAAAAATAGACAAGTCTCTCTGTGCTTGTCTACTTTTACGGAGAATTATTACTTTGTTTATTGTCAATCATCATATTGTTCAGGATCTGGAGACATTCCTTTCTTTTCTTTGAGTTCTTTATTTGTCTCCATATTCCTCATGCCTCCTGCATGTTCCTTCATTTCCTTTAAATTTCGCACCATTAAACCATTCATCGGTTGTTCTTTTTCTTTCTTCATCATTATCACCTCTTGTTGTTCAATTCCCGTTATCTGCTACTTTTAAACCTTAAGCATACAAAAAACACTGCCAAAAGGCAGCGCTTCTCTCATCGGTTTAATAAGCTTCCAACATAACGAAGCAACTCATTAGCCGAAACTGAATTATATCCGTGTTCGTCGATTAACCGAGCCACTACTTCATTGACTTTCTTCAACTGCTGTTCATCTGGTGTTTTGGTCGATGTCGTAATTTTCACTACATCTTTCAAGTCTGCAAACAGCTTCTTCTGGATCGCTTCACGCAAACGCTCATGAGAATTATATTCAAACCGTTTTCCTTTGCGTGCAAAAGCAGAAATTCGAATTAAAATTTCTTCGCGGAACGCTTTCTTCGCATTTTCGGAAATGCCGATTTGCTCTTCGATCGAGCGCATAAGCTTTTCATCTGGATTCATTTCTTCACCTGTGAGCGGATCACGCAGCTTATTTTTATTGCAATATGCTTCAACGTTATCCAAATAGTTATCCATTAACGTCTTAGCCGATTCTTCATATGAATACACAAACGCTTTTTGTACTTCCTTCTTCGCAATTTCATCGTACTCTTTTCGTGCTGAAGAAATGCAGTTTAAATAGCGCTCACGATTTTCATTCGAAATAGATGGATGCTGATCCAGCCCTTCTTTGAGCGAGCGCAGGACATCAAGTGCATTGATGGATTTTACTTCTTTACGGATGATTGTCGATGAAATCCGATTAATGACATAACGCGGATCAATGCCGCTCATTCCTTCATCTGGGTACTCCTTCTGCAATTCCTCTACATCTGCATCATTATAGCCTTCCACCGCTTGCCCATCATACAGCCTCATTTTTTTCACTAAATCGATGTCACCTTTTTTCGGCTCTTTCAAGCGGGTTAAAATCGTAAACATGGCAGCTACACGAAGTGTATGTGGAGCAATGTGTACATCTGATACATCACTTTCGCTAATCATTTTTTCATAGATGCGCTCTTCTTCACTCACTTTTAAGTTATATGGAATCGGCATGACGATAATACGCGAGTGAAGGGCTTCATTTTTCTTATTGGCAATAAATGAACGATACTCTGTTTCATTCGTATGGGCGACAATGAGTTCATCTGCACTAATTAACGCAAAACGGCCAGCTTTAAAATTCCCTTCTTGTGTCAACGATAGTAAATGCCATAAAAACTTCTCATCACACTTTAACATCTCTTGGAATTCCATCATTCCGCGGTTGGCTTTATTTAATTCACCATCAAAACGATAAGCTCGCGGATCAGATTCTGAGCCGAATTCGGCAATTGTTGAAAAATCAATGCTTCCCGTTAAATCGGCAATATCTTGAGATTTTGGATCCGAAGGGCTAAACGTTCCGATCCCGGTACGCTTGTTTTCAGATAAGAAAATTCTTTCAACCAACACATCCTCTATTCGTCCGCCATATTCTTCTTCAAGGCGCATCATGTTAAGAGGAGACAGGTTACCCTCTATACGAATACCATATTCCTTATAAAAATCTTGACGAAGATGATGCGGAATAAGATGCAGCGGATCTTCATGCATTGGGCATCCTTTTATAGCGAAAATAGCGCCGTTATCTGTATGGGAATACGCCTCCAGCCCTCTTTTAAGCATTGTTACAAGTGTAGATTTACCGCCGCTGACAGGTCCCATTAGTAACAAAATTCTTTTTCGAACGTCTAGACGTTTTGCTGCCGGATGGAAGTATTCCTCCACAAGCCGCTCTAATGCATCCTCTAACCCAAACAGTTGTCCGCTGAAAAATTGATAGTTTCTTTTTCCATTCACTTCTTCAAAACCAGCATCTTTGATCATATTGTAAACTCTGGAATGTGCCGACTGAGCGACCCAAGGTTTCCGTTTTATAACCTCTAGATACTCTGCGAAGGTGCCTTCCCATTTGAGCCTTTGTTCTTCTTCGCGGTACATTTCAATCTTTTTTAATATATCCATTAAAGAACCTCCCTACCATTGATGCTACTGATCAAGATTAATACACTTTATGCGGGGATGTCCTTGAACATGCTTTTTTTCATTTTGTGAATCTAAAAACTTTAAACATTTTGTTAAATTTTGCTCATACTTTCCGTTCACACGGATAGACACATGGGCTATAATAAATTTATGACCTATTGTGGAGAAAGTAAAACAAATTAAAGGAGGAACACAGCGGTGAGAACGATTTTAGTGCTAGGTGTTATGTTAACATTCTTATCAGCGATTTTTACGGCTGGATATAATGACAAGCCTGGAGTAAAACGCAAATAATTTTTTTCATAAAATGAAAGCCTTGTCATCTCCAAAAGATGACAAGGCTTTTTATGTTGCATTTCCTATCCGGGTTTTATGATAACCCCGGAAAGTTTTGCTGCTTTAGAGCTTCATAAATAAGAATGGCAGCTGTATTCGATAAATTTAAAGCTCTTACTTTATCGTTCATCGGAATACGCAGGCAGCGCTCCATATTATTTGAAATGACCTCTTTAGGAAGGCCAGTTGTTTCGCGGCCAAATATAAAGAAGTAATCTTGATTTGGATCCGTATAATCAAACGTACTATACGTCTTTTGCCCGAACTTCGTAATGAAATAAAATTGCCCCTCTTTGTACTCTTCGAAAAATTCCTCTAAGGAATCGTGATATACAACCTCCACGTGCTCCCAATAATCCAATCCAGCACGTTTTAACATTTTATCATCTGTTGAAAACCCCAAAGGACGAATTAAATGTAAAGTTGTTCCTGTTGCAGCGCAAGTTCTGGCAATATTGCCTGTATTGGCTGGAATTTCTGGTTGATATAAAACAACATGTAGTCCCACACATTTCACCTCTAACAAAAAATCTAATTCTCATTATACCACTATCTTCTTAAAACAAAAGTACTCCATCTAACCAACAATACGAAAAAACGCATATTTAATATTAGGGGTATAAGCTGATGAATCCTCGTACGCCCAATATCTCATACGGCTGTTATACGTATGGGCGTTCACAAGAGGCATATCGTTTGCATCTTTTGCCACTACTACTGTTGTATGATTCCATCTGCCATCACCTTCAAAATCATAGCAAATCACATCTCCCGGCATAAGAAGCACCGGATTGGATACCTGCTTTGCCCGTAAACCGGTAGTAGAATTCTTCAAGTAAGCATGGAAGGCATGAGCAACCGCCCAGCTGTAACTCCATGAATTGTTTTGCATCCACCAACCCTTCCCCTTATTCGGATACCCTCTCATCGGTGCGCCGCCCTCATGGACACACTGAGATATAAAGTTCGTACAATCAACAGCAAACTTCTTATATTTTGGGTTATAACTGTTCCACCATGTTTCCGCATACCGAACGACGGCTAAACGGTTATAATGGTAGGAAGATCTCACTTCTTCTTTCGATTCATATTCCATCACATCTTCTAAAGTTTGTTTTTCTCCAACAGGATTGACTATTTGATCGGTAATAAGCGTATCTTTATAAAAAACAGCCAACCGTGATTCTATTTCTTCCTCTATATAAAAAAATGTCCCTTGCTTGATCAATGACTGAAGATGAACATGATACAACACATCTTCTTTCGCTTCATTTTCTTTGATAGAACGAATCCAGCCTCTGGCGTTACACTTAACAATTTCGGCTCCTCGTTTTTGGAGTGAAGCTGCTTTTTGTTCGGCTTGAGAATAAATAAAGGAAGAAAAATCCTTTTTCGCACGACCATTGACTAAGTATTCTGCCCTTGCTGTAATTAAGGCATGGAGTAGTTGTTTTTTGGTCAACAAAGGTTTCACCGCTTTCATACGTTTTATTATAACGCTATGATGAAACCACACCTGTTTAACACAAAATTCACTCACTTTGCATATGGAGCATTTCTAAACCTTTTTGGATTTCTTTTAACACGTCTTCCTCTTGTTCTCGCTCATATGCTTTCTCTAAGGCTGATAATGCTGCTTGATCACCTATTTTTCCTAAAGCCCACGCAGCCATTCCTCTAATAACAGGACGAACATCTTCTTTTAGAAGCTTTACTAAATCTGGGACAGCCGTCTTATCTTTATAATGGGCTAAAGCGATAATGGCATTACGCTGAATCGGTTTTTTTCCTCGCCATGAACCGGATACATGCCCGAACTTTTCTTTGAACTCTTTATTGCTCATATGAAGTAATGGTTTCAATAAAGGCTTGGCTAATTCCGGATCAGGCTCCATCTCTGCATGAAGATGAAAGTCTTTCCCTCTATTTTCCGGACACACTGTTTGGCATGTATCACAGCCATATAATCGATTTCCCACCTTGGCCCGAAACTCTTCAGGAAGAAATCCTTTAGTCTGCGTCAAAAATGCAATACATCGCTGTGAATTTAACTGACCCGGTCCTACCAATGCACCTGTTGGACATACTTCTATACACTTATTACACGTTCCGCATCGATCTTCTATCGGGGCATCCGGAGGAAGCGGGATGTTTGTAACCATTTCTCCCAAATAGACATAAGATCCAAATTCAGGGGTAATGATAGAACAGTTTTTTCCACTCCACCCTATCCCAGCACGCTGGGCAACTGCCCGATCTGAAAGTTCGCCTGTATCTACCATGGATTTCACCTTAGCTTCTGGCATTTTCTCTAAAATGAATTGCTCTAATTTCTCAAGACGGTCCCGCAAGACCGTATGATAGTCTTGTCCCCATGAAGCCCTACAAAAAATACCTCTTCGTTCTTCCTTTGTGCTTTTTGGAGCGTTTTTTAGCTTTGAAGGATAAGCAAGTGCAATGGCGATAATTGATCTTGCTTTTGGAAGCAATAACTCAGGATTCGTTCGTTTCTCAATATCGGGCTCCTCAAAACCTGACTGATATCCTAATTGTTGTTGAGCAATTAGCCTTCCTTTTAACTCGTCAAATATTGAAGCACTGGTAAATCCAATTTTATCGATTCCAATCGTTTTACTATAAGCAATAATGTCTTGTTTTAGCTGTAGAACGTCTATCATTCAGTTTCCTCCTCTCTTTCTATATTCATTTATTGAAAAGTCTGAGCGACCGTTTAATTTCATTTCAGCTCAACAATCATTATAATAAAGGATAACAGCCTAATAAGGGAGAGTAAGTAAATGGAAATCAATATTCATTCTGATATTAAAGCAAAGATTCCAGATTTTAAAATTGGCATTATACAGTATAAACATATTTCTATTGGAGAATCTCCTCAAATGTTAAAAGGAAGACTGCGCTTGTTTCAAGAATCCATCTTTTTTGACTTAGAAACAAAATCAGTTTCTGACATACAAGGAGTGGCAGAATGGCGAAAAGTATTTAAAACAATTGGCACAGACCCAGGTAAATATCGGCCTTCAGTGGAAGCATTGTTCCGTCGGATTAAAAAGCAAACCTATCTTACATCCATCAATTCAGCAGTTGATCTCAATAATTTTTTCTCCTTACAATATGAAATACCAATTGGAATATACGACTGCAGCACTTTAGGGAGAGATATTCTCATTCGTACCGGAAACGAGGATGAGCATTATTTGGCATTGAATGAACGAGAGGTTTCCTTGAAAAACAAGATCATTTCAAGCGATGAACAAGGAGCATTTGGCAGCCCATACGTAGATTCAAAGAGAGCCCCTGTAACAGAGAAAACAACAGAAGCGATTCAAATCATCTATTTACGTCCGTCATTGCCAATGGAAAAAGCCGTTAAACTCACAGAGTCTCTGAAAGACATGTTTTTGCAAATACATGGAGGAGAAGCTACATTTTCAATTAAAATGTAGACAATTAAAAAGTGCCTTTTATTCTCAGTTTAAAGGGCACCTCCTTCTCTGGCATGTTTCACAACAAATAAAAAAAACGCAATACCCCGTTTTATGATGGAAACGAAACACTGCGTTGTAACCGATATGTATGGAGCGGGTGATGGGAATCGAACCCACGACATCAGCTTGGAAGGCTGAGGTTTTACCATTAAACTACACCCGCATATTTTATCATAATTTGTCGAACATAAAACAAAAAGAAAACAGGTATTTCTCCTGTTAAATAAAAGCTTGATACCGGTGGTCGGGGTCGAACCGACACTCCAGAAGGAACACGATTTTGAGTCGTGCGCGTCTGCCAATTCCGCCACACCGGCGTATTCAAAGCTAAACAATAAACAAAAATAAATGGTGCCGAGGACCGGAATCGAACCGGTACGGTAGTCACCTACCGCAGGATTTTAAGTCCTGTGCGTCTGCCAGTTCCGCCACCCCGGCGACAAATACATGGAGGCGGCAACCGGATTCGAACCGGTGAATAAAGGTTTTGCAGACCTTGGCCTTACCACTTGGCTATGCCGCCTTATATAAACAATGGAGCGGAAGACGGGATTCGAACCCGCGACCCCCACCTTGGCAAGGTGGTGTTCTACCACTGAACTACTTCCGCAATATGGCTGGGCTAGCTGGATTCGAACCAACGCATGACGGAGTCAAAGTCCGTTGCCTTACCGCTTGGCTATAGCCCAATCATTTTACTACTATTATAATATATGGGGCGATTGATGGGAATCGAACCCACGAGTGCCAGAGCCACAATCTGGTGCGTTAACCACTTCGCCACAACCGCCATATTTCAAATTGGCAGGGGCAGTAGGAATCGAACCCACACCGGAGGTTTTGGAGACCTCTGTTCTACCGTTAAACTATGCCCCTGTAAATGGTGGAGGGGGACGGATTCGAACCGCCGAACCCTGAGGGAGCGGATTTACAGTCCGCCGCGTTTAGCCACTTCGCTACCCCTCCATTATTCGAATGTCTAGCTATGGCTCCTAATCTTTCAGTCGTTTCACTTATGTCCATGAAACCAAAGAGCGGTTTTCCGGTCATAAGCTCCAACGCCTTTCAAGATTGAACAGTCGCCTTTGCTTTTCTTTAAATGGTGCCGGCGAGAGGACTTGAACCCCCAACCTACTGATTACAAGTCAGTTGCTCTACCAATTGAGCTACACCGGCGTTTAAGAAATGGTGGCTCGGGACGGAATCGAACCGCCGACACAAGGATTTTCAGTCCTTTGCTCTACCGACTGAGCTACCGAGCCTTTTTATAAATGGCGGTCCCGACGGGACTCGAACCCGCGATCTCCTGCGTGACAGGCAGGCATGTTAACCACTACACCACGGGACCACACATTTTGCTTAAAATATCTTACGATATTTTGCGCGAACTCCCAAAGATGAAATTCAAAGAAGTTGGAGTTGGTTGCGGGGACAGGATTTGAACCTGCGACCTTCGGGTTATGAGCCCGACGAGCTACCAGACTGCTCCACCCCGCGATAATAAATTTACATGTACATGGTGGAGGATGACGGGATCGAACCGCCGACCCCCTGCTTGTAAGGCAGGTGCTCTCCCAGCTGAGCTAATCCTCCATTATAATGGTGACCCGTACGGGATTCGAACCCGTGTTACCGCCGTGAAAGGGCGGTGTCTTAACCGCTTGACCAACGGGCCATTTAAATAAAATCACTTATATGGCGGAGAGCAAGGGATTTGAACCCTTGAGGCAGCGTTAACCGCCTACACGATTTCCAATCGTGCTCCTTCGGCCACTCGGACAGCTCTCCAAATGGCTCCACAGGTAGGACTCGAACCTACGACCGATCGGTTAACAGCCGATTGCTCTACCACTGAGCTACTGTGGAATCATATCAGCCTGGCAACGTCCTACTCTCACAGGGGGAAACCCCCAACTACCATCGGCGCTGAAGAGCTTAACTTCCGTGTTCGGCATGGGAACGGGTGTGACCTCTTCGCCATCATCACCAGACATATTATATTATACATGATTGTGAAGAAATTTCAACTCTTTTTTAAAGTTATTCCTTCAAAACTAGATAACAAGTACTGAGGAAAGCACGTAGTGCTTTTTAAATTGGTTAAGTCCTCGATCGATTAGTATCAGTCAACTCCACGTGTCACCACGCTTCCATCTCTGACCTATC
>NZ_JBHRZT010000044.1:0-10726 GCF_042649685.1 Bacillus songklensis
GTGTGCAGGTTATCAAAGATACTGAGGCCGGCGGTAAAGGAACACTTCAATTTGGTACGGAAGTTGTTAGTGCTGCTGATGGCTCGATAGCTGCATTGCTCGGCGCTTCTCCGGGTGCTTCTACTGCCGTTCACGTCATGCTTGAGGTATTAGAAAAATGCTTCCCGCAACATATGAAAGGGTGGGAACCGAAACTAAAAGAAATGATTCCTTCTTATGGCGTGTCACTAGCGGAAAACCCAGAGCTTTTCCAAGAAATTCATACTTCAACAGCGCAGACGCTTGGTCTATGTGAAAAAGAACCGGTCTATAGCTAATTCTTTGGATGTAGAAACAAAGTTATAATTAAGATGAAAACACGGTTCCTTCTGAAACTTCATAGCCATGATTGTTTAGAGGATACTTATAATACGGAGGATTCCCGGCTAACGTTTTTTAATTTTTTTGGACCCAGCCCTTAACGGCTTGTCCATCATTCAAGTCGATATCTTCAATGTTTGATGATTTCCAGCATTTCATTTACTTGCATCATTGGGACTGAAGGATTGGGGCGATAATCTAAGTGAGTAGAGTACGCAGAAACCTTCGTCCCTTTAACGTTGATCACTGCTTCGACAACCCGGGCATTAATTTCGGCTTTGGCGTACTGCTTTGAGTACTTAATCTTGTAATTGGCCAATTTTTTTCTTCTACTATTGGATCCTTGCTAAGGATCGCAACTCCATATTGACGATTCGGTTTCCCTTCTTCCACTGCAGGAAAATCATAAATTGGAGCGAAGAAATAATGCATATCAAGATGTTCAGCCAATTTCTCTATCATATTTTCATCATTGCTTATGATCGTTTGACTGTGACATAAATTTTCACAAAAAAATACATAAAAAGAGCTGGCCCAAAAGCCTGATTTGGTTTTTGAGTCAGCTCTTTCTCTGTAAATCGCTACTATTTATTTTTAAGTTAATCATCAAAGCAGGGAGAGGCACAGTTTGAAGTTTAAGTGTGTAATTATGCATAAAATAAATTTCATGTAAGTTTTGTAGAGTCGATGGTCTAGTTTGGCAGATTTCTTGCACCAGAACCACAGAATGACTGATTAACGAATAATAAAAGATTTTGAAAAGAAGCAATTTACTAGGTAAATAGACCGAAAACTTGTAAATTTATCCAAATAAGCTTTACACGTAAACGTTTACGTAATAATATTAATTAAAAGTGAAAGCGTTTACTTTACGAAATTAATTGAAATCTTTGATGTAGTTATTTGTTAAAAAAATGGGGAAGAGAGATCTGCGGAAGAACTAAGGATTAAGGTTAAACTGTTACGTATCCATAGGTTCAAAGTTTGTAACTGTTGAAATGGTAAAAACAAAGGGGAGGTTTTTCAGTGTGGGTAAATTTTTAAAAAAGAGTAAAAGTAAAAATAACAAGAAGAGTTTGTTAAGGAAGGTTGGTGCATTCTCTGTCCTTTCGACTCTAGCATTGACGACAGCCATTACAGGATCGGCTTCAGCCCAAGACAGCCAATTTACAAGGCAAGGAGCAGGTCCCATGTATTTTATGACTTATGAGCATCAGTGGACGAAAAATACATACATGCCTGAGAAACGACTTAAGGAAAATATTGACTGGATGGCGAAAAATTTTCTGCCGTATGGTTATAACATGGTTTCAACGGATGGTTGGATTGAGGGGGCCAGTTTGTTGAATAAAAATGGCTATGTTGTGAGCCATAACGATAAATGGATGACTAATCCGTTAAACATGGATGGGTCTGAAGAAGAACCCACGCTCGGTCAGCTGCAGAATGGTGATTTTGAAGAAGGAATCGAGAGTGGATGGAAAGTAGAAACTAAGGCATGGTTTGGTGTTGATGCGAATGATGCATATGAAGGTTCAAAATTGTGGGTGTATCACCCTGATCCGCATACGGCAAAAGTTTCTCAAACCGTTGAAGGACTTGAAAACGGAAATTATTCGGTCACGGCACGTGTGAAATTCCCGAATGACGTTCAAGCCTTCGTTGGTGA
Organism: Bacillus songklensis; assembly: GCF_042649685.1. Lineage (NCBI taxonomy): Bacteria > Bacillati > Bacillota > Bacilli > Caryophanales > Bacillaceae > Bacillus > Bacillus songklensis. Next base: position 2,030 of record NZ_JBHRZT010000044.1, read on the forward strand.
CACGAGAACAAGCACGGCAAACATGAAGCTGAAAAACTATGCGGAAGCAACAGAGGGACAGGAAGCTCCTGAACAAGTGGTCGAGTTGAAAGAAGGTTTGACCGACGAATATGGAAAAGCGCGTTACGGCCTTTTCGAACTACAGGCAGAGGTGACAAACGGTCAGCTGACTGTTGAGTTTAACATAAACGCCAAAGGGGAACATAGCTCCTTCCAACTGGATAATGTCGAGCTTTATAAGACGGGAGAAAAGCCGGAGGAAGACAACGAGGATAATGAGCCGTTTCAGTATCCATCTGAAAAATATCCAGACGGTCACACCTGGAAATTTTGGGGCGACTATCTTAAAGAAAAAGGCATGGAATTTGGTATCTACTACAACCCGCTTTGGATAAGTCCTGAGGTTGTCAAAAACCCGGACAAATATATTGTCAAAGGGACGGAAAACAATCCTGGTGGTCCAACGTATGTAGCGGACCTGATTGACCAAGGTGATCCGAATGATCCGACAGACGGCGACCGTTTTAATGGTGGACAAGGTAATGCACGTTCGCTTTATTGGGTCAACGTAAATCACCCAGATGCTGAAAAATATATAAAAGGTTACATTGAATTTTTGGCAGAACAAGGGGCAGATTTTCTGCGCGTCGATTTCCTTTCCTGGTATGAAACTGGAACAGATGTAAATATAGGAACAGTAGGAAAAGCACATGACAGAGAACTATATGAAACAGCACTAAAGTGGATGTCCGAAGCTTCTAAGGAAAACAACGTTTTCCTAAGTCTGGTGATGCCACATCTCTTTAATCATGGAGAGGCCGAACAGAAATATGGCGATATGATTCGAATCAATGAAGACGTTTTCGCAGGTAGCTGGGATCATATCAGCGGCAGACGTCAAGAATGGCGGCCAGGTTGGTCACAGTGGGCGAACTCCTTTCAAGGGTTTACCGGCTTCTCTGATATTGGCGGTCGTTCAAGCATGATATTGGATGGGGATTTCCTCAGACTTAATACGTTCTCCGGGAACTTTGCGGAAAATGAGAAGAAAACAACCCTGTCTCTCTACACGCTGGCAGGATCTCCAATCGCCATTGCCGATCAGTACGATACAATTGGCGATAATTATAAGTACTATCAAAACACTGAGCTGATTGAGTTTAATAAAATGGGTCTGGTTGGAAAGCCAATCTACAAGAGTGCCGCTCATTATGGAGAGTCGAACGAAAGCCGTGACAGTCATCGTTGGGTAGGTCAGTTGCCGGATGGTTCATGGGTAGTTGGTTTGTTCAACCGCAATGATGAAAGCAAAGCGTTTGATTTCAATTTTAAAGAAGAACTGGGCATTGAAAAAGGTCAGGTCCGTGATGTCTGGGCTCATAAAGACCTCGGTATCCAGTCTTCTCATTCAATGACACTCGAGCCGCATGACAGTGTTGTCTTGAAAGTCGTGCCGGCGACAACGGACAAAGCTTTTGAAGCGGAAGTTGCTTCTTACACAAGGGGAGTTGAATTCGCAAAGGCGACTGAAGGTCATGACGGATTTGGCTACCTAAATGGATTTAATAAGATAGGAGAAAGCGTCACGTATGCAATCAGTGTCCCAACAGCAGGAGTCTATCACCTGGATGTAAAATATTCTGCGGATGAAGCTAGTGGAGCAACCCTTCATGTAAGAGATGTGAAAAGTGGTGAAACCACTTATTCAGAGTCGGTTTCATTGAAAGGGACGCATGGTAAATGGAAAAAAGCGAATGAAAAAGTGGAGCTTAAGGAAGGAACGAACCTTGTAACGGTTAATGTTGCTTCCGGTAACTTTAATCTTGACTCCATTATATTAGAAAATGCACAGGGCGATAAAGCAACAATACAAAATGGCGATTTCAAAGAAGGGTTCGATAACTGGAGCCGCAGCAACATGGTCAATCAGTCTATTGTTGATGGAGCTGTCCAAATTGCTGGTAAGGGCGATGAAGCGTTTAAATCCGACCTCTGGCAGTATGTTGTACCGAAAGCAGGCACCTATAAGCTGACTGTTGATGCCAAACGAAGCGGCCAGTTCGACGAAGCTTCCCTTTATGTCGAAAACGGTGAAGACAAAAAAACAGTAGCGGTTCCTGAATCCGGCAACATGACAACTGTTACGATTTCCGATATCAAAGTATCTGAAGGCGAGGTTCTGAAAATCGGTAATATTGCCAATGCACGAGCAGGTGGTGCGCTAACAATTGATCATGTCCAGCTCACCCTTCAGGATGATCAAGATTGAGCAAAAGAATAAAAATAAAAAGTCCGGTATTGAAAGGTTTTTTCTTGTGATGTTTTATACGGGAATGTTTTTGGAATTTAGGAAGAAGGTATAATATGGCCTATACCATTAAGGATGTAGCTAAGAAAGCAAATGTATCAATTGCAACAGTTTCGAGGATTTTGAACAATCAAGTTGGTTATACAGAAGAAACAAAAAGGAAAGTGCTTAAAGCTATTGAAGAATTAGGCTATCAACCTAATGCAGTTGCGAGAGGACTAATTAATAAAAGAACGCATACGATTGGACTACTTGTTCCCAAATTAACCAGTACCTTTGTTACAGAACTATTAAGGGGAATTGAAAAGGTTGCTCACAAGGCAGGCTCGAATGTCATTGTATGCCACACTGAGACGCGCGGAATCAAAATGATGAAGTATCTTCAAATGCTAAATGAAAAAAGAATTGATGGTCTCATTTTTACCAGTGAAGTATTAAAAGAAGAGTATTATCTATATGTCAAAAAGATGGGGATTCCAATGGTTCTTCTATCCACTCAATCTGATGAATATCCGGTCCCTTATGTGAAAGTAAATGACCGAGATGCAGCTTATACAGCTACAAAATATCTAATTGAGAAAGGGCACAAGGAAATTGGAATGCTGTGTGGTAATAAAGCAGATTTAATTGCCGGTATACCTAGGATTAAAGGGTTCAAGGATGCTCTTAACGATCACAATATTCCAGTTAATGAAAATCATATAATATTTAGCGATGAGTTTTTTTTCAAGATGGGGTTAAAAGCATGACTTTTCTGTTGAAGCAGGCACCTGATCTAACAGCTGTCTTCGCTGCGAGTGATGAACTTGCTATTGGGGCCATATCAGCAGCTTATCAGTTCGGCAAAAAGGTTCCAGAAGATCTATCCATCATCGGTTATGACAATTTAAGTATTGCTGAAATGTCTATTCCCCCGTTAACATCCGTTGCACAACCACTTAATGACATGGGAGAAAAGGCTGCAAGCATGGTGTTTGAAATGATAGAATCGAACAAATTAGCGCCAAGTTGTATATTTCCACATAAAATTATCGAAAGAAAGAGTGTACGTTCGTTAGAATGACACTTTTTTCTTTTAAAATAAGTAGGCGTTCACATAATCTAAGCCCTTTTCCTTTAGCCTCTCCGGCCATTGTATCCGCTAAAGTAAAGGAAGAAAAGAAAGCAAATATCCGCCAATGGGGAATTTCGAAAGCCTACAAGGATACGGAATGGAAAGAGAGAACGTTTACTTTGGTATAGGTTGGTTTAGGGCAGTATGACAAACAAGACATCCATTCCTTTCCATCCGCATCCTGAGCTGATCGAAGTCCCAACAAACTCCGTTGCCAGGGTCTCAGAATGAGGATTGTTAAAGTCAGCCTTTAAGTCATTTACCCAGCTTGAGTGCCAGTCTCCACCAAGGACAATTGGATTTGAAGGCCGATGTTGTTGAATGAAGTTTAAGATACGGGCACGCTCAGCAGCATAACCATCCCACTGGTCATGATTGACACTTATCCCTGATCCAGTGTCATAGTCAAACTGAGCCATCATGGTTTGCTGGGCAATCACGTTCCAGCGTGCCTTCGATAGTTCAAGATTTCTTAATAGCCACTGTTCCTGTTTGGAGCCCATCATGGTTCGTGAAGGGTTCCATGCTTCAGGGTCTTGAGGAGCACCTGGAAATCCGTCGCTCAATTGGTCATCACGAAATTGGCGTGTATCCAAGACGCTAAAGTCGGCTAAATCACCAAAAGTGAATTGACGGTAGAAAATCATGTCGGAACCATGCGGTTTTGAACGAAGCCTTAGCAACAAATGCTCGTAATAAGCCTGGAACGCTGCAGCACGAATGGCAAGAAAATTCTGATTGGATGCCTCCCCATCCGGTTGTGAAATGCCATTCGCCCAGTTATTCTCTACTTCATGATCATCGAAGGTCACGATAAACGGAAACGCTGCATGGGCAGCCTGTAAGTCTGGTGAAGTTTTATAAAGGGCATGTAGATTACGGAAATCTGCAAGGGTTTCAGTGTTCTTTTTCTCATAGATATAATCCCCAAGATGGACAACAAAATCGAGATCTTGCTGTGCCATATCGCGGTAGGCAGCGTAACGCCCCCCCACCCATGCCTGGCAAGAGGCAAAGGCAAACGAAAGACTATTTAAGTGCGTTCCCCATGCAGGAGCCGTTTTCGTTCTTCCTACGGGACTTGTCTCGTTTCCAGCTTTAAACCGATAATAATACTCCCGTCCTGGTGTTAAGCCATATACTTCCGCATGGACAGAATGTGCAAGCTCTGGCATCGCTACTTCTGTTCCATGTTTTACTATCTTATTAAACTTTTCATCTTCCGCCATTTCCCACTCAACGAGAATATTAACAAAATTACCAATTAAGACAGATAATAATCAAACCTTTATTTACTTTTAATGATTATAGCACATTGACATTGTAAGCGCTTCCTGATATGATGATAATGGGTTGGACAGCAGCAGTGGCTGTCACGGTATCCGGCGTAGGTGGGGCCGATGCCAAGAACAAGGACATGAAAATAGTGTCCTTTTTTATTTAGGATAATACCAGTAAACGCAGCCTTAAGCCACCCATAACAAACATCAGGTTATGACTTACACATAAAAAGCGCTAAGGGATCCTTTGTTTTCTCCTCAGCGCTTTTTTCTAGACGACTTATTTTACAGCGTAAATAACCTCTTTTTAATAATTGCTCAAAGCATCGTGTTAGTACATATCTTGTTTTGAATCCTTCTAATGGATTCTGTTAACAATGGAGCTATGGAAAGAACCTTAATCTTTTCGGTATTGTTTGTTTCAGGTAGAGGGATTGTATTGGTTACAATTAACTCTTTGATATTTGAACGTGCAATTTTTTCTATCGAAGAACCAGAAAGAACAGCATGTGTGAAGCATCCATAAACATCTTTTACTCCATGTTCCATTAAAACATTTGTCGTAAGGAGTAGATTTTCACCTGTATCAATCATATCATCAATAATAATAGCTGTTTTCTCTTTTACTTCTCCAATTACGTTAACCTTTGCGGGTTCTTCAGGATTATAACAGCGTCGGTCTATAAACGCAATCGGCACATTTAGGAGACTGGCCATTTTCCTTGCTCGAAGCACACTGCTGTTATCAGGGGCGACTACAACAACATCCGAAAAATTTTTCTCCGCAAAATAATCAGATAAAGTTGGAATCCCCGATAGTTGGTCAACAGGAATATTAAAAAAGCCCTCAATTGACGCAGCATGCAGATCAATTGTTAATACTCTTGTTGCTCCTGCAGTTTCCAATAAATTTGCTATTAATTTTGCAGTAATCGGCTGTCTTGCACCTGATTTGCGGTCTTGTCTGGCATAACCATAATAAGGTATGACGACATTTATGGATTTAGCCGAGGCTCTTTTTAAAGCATCGATCATAATAAGGAGTTCCATTATATACTCATTGCCTAAACGAGAAATAGACTGCACTAAATATGTATCACAACCACGAATGCTTTCTTCAATGTTTAATTGAATTTCTCCGTCACTAAACCGTTTGATTGAACTTTTGCCCAATTCAATACCAAGCAAATCAACAATCTCTTGCGTAAGTTGAAGATTTGAGTTTAAGGAGAAGACTCTTATATTCGAATTCTGATAGGCCATTACACATATCACTCCTTCGTTAATTATACCAAATTTTCAAAAAACGGTTTCAAAACAGGATGAAGCTCATTAAATATATCATATACTCCTTCATAAATCTTGGCAGCCGTACAGATACAATTGAACAAAAAATGAATTTTTACGAACAGTATAATTGGGATAAGACATCCCGATCCAGACGATCAAGTGCTTTTACCCCATTTATAGATCAGTGCTTTATCTAACAGAAAAGGAGCTGGCCCGAAAGGTCACGTAAAATGACTTCCGGGTCGACCCCTTCATATTTAATGCTTTTTCCTGTAAAAATAGATTTACGATTACTCAATTAAAGCTGAATAAGCGGTTTCGCCGTGACTATCCACCTTTTTTAAGCCTTCCGTCCTCTTCAACGAAATCTTTTTCAATACGTTCGAGAGAGCGTTCAAAAATTCCTATGAAATCATCCCCATATATGTTACGCACAACAGCCATGATTTCAATCATATCAGGAAATTTTCCATATACATGTTGTAATGATAATGCTTCTTTGCACACGGAATTTTGTAATGGGTCATAATCTTCGAAAAGCTTTAAAAGTAATTCTTTTCCTTTTTCTGTTAATTGAATATATGTGTTTCTCCTATCATTTTCCTTTTTGAAAAATTGCAGATATCCCCGCTCCTCCAATTTTTTCGAGAAATTAAAGGCAGTTGATATGTGCATGATTCCGAATTTGGCAATCTCTGAAATGGAAGCATCTTTCAAGTAATAAGTAATCCATAAAATATGGTGTTCATTAATAGCAAGGTCATAAGGCTTAATCCATTGCTCCCAATCCTTTTCAATTGATTTCCAGAATGCTTTGCTTAATTGCATCATTCTTTGACTGAATAATAGGGCGTCTTTTACTGTATAATCATTCAATGTACTTCCCATTGTTTTACCTCCTTTTCAAGAATATCGCAATATTACTTCTATTATGCCCGTAAAATAAAGATTAATAAAGTTATAAAAATAAATAAAAATGAATAAAATTTCTTTATGCCAATAGAAAAGCTGATAAGTAAAAATAAATAAAGTTGTACTTGTTTAACAAAGAAGGAAAGGGGAGAGGAAAAGTGAGTAATAAAGAAAATGTAGTCAGTCAGTTTGGAAAGAATGCCGGGAAATATGTGAAAAGTAAAGGGCATGCAAAGGGACAAGACTTAACCGTACTTTTAGAGATAGTAAAAGAAAATAAGAACGGTCATCTCCTAGATATTGCGACAGGTGGCGGGCATGTTGCAAACACCTTAGCTCCGCTGTTTGAAAAAGTAGTCGCTCTTGATTTGACGCCGAAGATGTTGGAAAAAGCAAAAGAATTTATCGAAGGAAACGGCCATACGAATGTTTCCTTTGTTCAAGGAGATGCTGAATCATTGCCGTTCCACGACAAAACATTCGATACGGTATCATGCAGAATAGCCCCGCATCATTTTTCGCATGTTGAACGATTTGCAGGTGAAGTGTATCGTGTATTGAAAGAAAACGGTTTGTTTCTACTAGTTGACAATGTCGCTCCAGAAATAGACGAATATGATCAATTTTATAATGATGTCGAGAAAAAAAGAGATCCGAGCCATTATCGGGCATACAAAAAAACAGAATGGATCTCGTTATTGGAACAAAAGGGGTTTCGAATTGAAAGCTTCTCTGTCTTTAAAAAGAAATTTTTATTTGAAGTATGGTGTGAGATGATGGCGCTCCCTGAAAAAGATAAAACGGAATTAAACGAGTATATGATTTCATCTTCACAGGATATGATCAAATTTTTCTCCATTGATATTAAGGATAATCAAGTTCAGTCCTTTCAAGGTGAAGCCATGCTGTTGGTTGCCAGGAAAGAAAGGGGGGGGAAGCTAAAGCCCGCTTAATTTAAAAAGGGATGTATAGAGTTAATATACCTTTTCCCGGCTTTTAAATTCATCTACAATATATGTTTGTTTTTAATGAAAAAGCTCAGGTCCAAGTAACAACTCTGAGCTTTTGAGTTTGCTGAAGAATATGGAAAACTTTCTTGTTAGACTTCTTGACAATTAACTAGAGGGGATAAGTAAAAGCAACTACACTGTACATAATCACAATCCTAAAAGTACATTCATACGAAGAAAGGAAGCAGTCTCGTTTACAATTCCAATTTTATGTAAACGCTTCCAATAATAAGGAAATAGTGATAAAATATGGTTATGAACAATCATCCTATTTACGGTGCATAAAAGTCACTTTTAAATAATTTAACAAGAGCGAAATCCTTATTTTGGGGTTTCTTTCTGCTCTTTTAGAAAAAAAGTTCATGACATTAATTTTGATTGATTCATCCAGTTTTATAAGTGTTTCCAGTGGGCTAAAGGAACTTAAGAGGGAGGGTTAAACATGAGAGAAGAGATTCCGATGAATAGGTATCACTTTCTGGAGAAGCGAGTCAAACATCACATGCAATGTCTATTAGTAAAGACTCCTGAACAGGTGGTACAGTATTTTGAAAAACGATTAAAAAAGTACAGAGATATTTTAGAAAAAAGGGATGTTTATCCTGAAAGTGTAGTAGTGTCCGTACAGCATCTTATTAGGGAATATTCTTTAGATATTACGAGAATTAAGGAATATATGAATTATATGAATCCACATAAAGAATTTAACATGGGTAAAAACCACCCATGCTAAATTCTTTACGCATAAGCGGCTGACAAGCTCCCTTACGGGTTCTTGTCAGC
>NZ_JBHRZT010000044.1:10853-107218 GCF_042649685.1 Bacillus songklensis
ATGACCAAGCTTATATGATCAGGATGACTTCAACAAAAATACACTCAATCACAAAGAACTAACTATAGACGGATATAATGAACAAATTAAAAAAACTGAGGAAACGAAAAATAACATAGAAGATTTTACTAGACTATTATTCCATTATTATATATGATAATATGGTAAACAAAACCAAATATTGTCGAGCAAGATGGTGCTAAGGCCGTTTGGGGCCTTTAGCTTAAAAGGGAAGACCGGTGAAAATCCGGCACGGTTCCGCCACTGTAAGCGGGGAGAGGCCTTGCAATATGTCACTGTTTTAAGATTAGATGGGAAGACGCAAGGAATTGAAGATCCGCAAGTCAGGAGACCTGCCATGTTGCAGACGCCATGAACCTACGAGAATAGGGGGGGTGTCACGTTCGGAAAGCAAGCATTCGCGATTAAGGCTGCCATTTTGGGTCTTCATCTCGTTCGTTTTCTTCTATTGTTTGCTGTTATTCTTTCGTGTACAAAAGCATCCTCATATGTTGAGGGTGCTTTTCTTTTTGTACGGAAAAAGACCATAGTCCGAGTACTCTTTCATGTTTTGAATACTACTTTTAGAAGACGGGCGGGGTTTAAAAAAGGGAGAGGTGAGTGCAATGACAACTTGGAATTTAACGGGAACGAAACATCATGTCTTAATTTGCAACGGATCAAGCTGCATGCGAAAAGGAGGGGAAGAAGTCACCCAGGCCATTCGGGATGAAATTAAACGATTAAATCTGGATGAACAAATTCATACGACGAGAACACGCTGCAATGGAAGATGTAAAGATGCTTGTATCGTCATCGCGTATCCGGAAGGAACATGGTATAAAGTCGCGTCACCAGAGGAAGGGCGGAACATCATCACCGAACATCTGGCGGATGGAAAAGTAATAGAGGATTCGGTCATCTACCAATTTGGTGATGAAGGCATGATAGCCTCCAGTTATGAAGGCTTCCATGAAGGAATCTCAAAAATGGAGAAGGCGGGGAAGTAAACGATGGAATGGTTGAGTTTTGCCTTATTGGCGATCCTTATTGGAATGAGGCATGGAATGGACAGCGACCATGTCGCAGCGATTGCCGATATGGTCGGCAGTGAAAACGGGAAGAAGAGACAAGTCTCCTTAGGGGTCATGTATGCATTCGGACACGGCTTGATCGTGCTGTGCATTGGGCTGGTGACTTTATTTATCGGGACCAAATTGCCGGAAGGTGCCCAAAATATGATCGAAATCTGTGTGGGCCTAACTCTTCTCATATTAGGGGGAATAATCTTACACTCTCTTTTTCAGCAAAATAAAGAATACGAGTTTAAGAGTCGATTAAGGATCGTCTATGAATTCGTGCTAAAGTTTTTAAAGAAATCAGGAAAGGGGGTAGACATCTCACCGGTCGGTTTAGGAATCATTAGTGCGTTGATCATCGGTATCATTCATGGTGTCGGTGTAGAAAGCCCGACGCAAATAGCGATTATCACAAATGCGGCAGGGGTTGATAACACAACAGCCGCTGCACTTCAGCTCATTCTTTTTGTGGTGGGATTGCTGGCTTCAACAATTTTCATTACGTTTCTTCTTTCATGGGGGTTCACAAAGGCAAAATTCAGACGAAAGCTTTATATTGTCCTTGGTTCCGTAACGGGAATCTACAGCATTGGATTGGGAATTTCAATAATGGCAGAAATCATGAAAGGGGGACTGTAAAGTGGCAGGTAAGTTACTTATAGTCGGATTTGGTCCCGGCAGTTTTGAGCATATCACGAAAAGAGCGCAGGAAGCGATTCAAGAGAGCGATTGTGTGATCGGATACAAAACGTATGTAGAATTAATTCAGAATTTGCTTTCTAATCAGGAAATAATCAGTACAGGAATGGCAGAAGAGGTGACCCGTGCACAGGCTGCTGTCCGCCTTGCTGAAGAAGGCAAAAAGGTTGCCGTCATTTCAAGCGGTGACGCAGGTGTTTACGGAATGGCAGGACTCATTTACGAAGTTCTCGTGGAAAAAGGGTGGAGTGAAGAGACGGGTGTGGAAGTGGAAGTCATCCCGGGAATATCGGCCATCAATTCTTGTGCAGCCTTGCTCGGTGCTCCGGTCATGCACGATGCTTGTACGATTAGTTTAAGCGATCACTTGACGCCATGGGATTTGATTGCCAAACGCATCGAAGCGGCCGCTCAGGCGGACTTTGTCATTGCCCTTTATAATCCAAAAAGCGGCCGCAGAACGAGACAAATCGCAGAAGCTCAAAAAATTCTGCTCAAATATCGTTCTCCGGAAACACCGGTTGGCCTTGTCAAAAGCGCTTTTCGCGAGAAACAAGATATCGTCATGACCAATCTAAAAGAGATGCTCGATCACGAAATTGGCATGCTTACAACCGTTATGATCGGGAACTCGTCTACTTTTTTATATGGCAGCAAGATGATCACACCAAGAGGATACCAGCGAAAATATACGCTCGATTCGGAGGTACAGCCGTTAAAGCCGCATGAAAGGCTGCGACACGAAAATGAACCTTGGGCGCTTCATCAAGGGAAACAGGAAGAATCTCCCCTTTCTCTGGCCATGGAAGCTCTAAAAAAAGTAAAGGCTGAAAAAGCTGCTGCATTGGACACCACTGGTGTCGGCCGTGCATACAATCCAGTTGAATCCATTTTTGAGCTGGCCGTCAGTCCTGGAGTCGTCAACAAAAAATTCACGCCGGAGCAAATGATGGCCCTAGCCGAAGTGGTCGGCCAAAAAGGGACGATGGAATATACACCTCATCATCAAATCCTTCTTCGGATTCCAACTTCAAGTCCCGATAAGGTAACGGAAAAATTACGGAACGTCAATTTATCGTTGTCGCCGACAGGAGATGTTCTCGTTGTCAAAGCATGTGACTTTTGCGATGGAGAGAAGAGGGATTCCATTCCTTACGCAGAGAAAATCCAAGAAAAACTAGGTGGGATGGACCTTCCGAAAGAATTGATGATTGGTTTCAATGGATGCGGAATGGCATGTTACGGTGCAGTAAAGGAAGATATCGGCATTGTGTACCGAAAAGGGAAATTCGATTTATTTTTAGGAGCGAAGACGGTCGGTAGGACTGCCCATGCCGGACAGCCCGTTGCAGAAGGAATTGAACCCGAAGACATCGTGGAAGTCATTGAAAACATCGTCTGGGAGTATAAGGAGAAAGGACATCCAAATGAACGGTTTTATAAATTTTTTAAGCGCGTTCGGGAAGTGCAAGGGTTCAAACATAAAGACATCGCGCCTAACATTCAAATCGAGCCTGCGCCATGCGGGGAGTAGAGAGTTGATATTCCAAAATAAACGAAGCAAGGAGGAAGAAAGATGAAAGCAGTGTTAATGGTAGGCCACGGAAGCCGTGATGCGGAAGGAAGCGAGCAGGTACGGCAATTTATTGAAAACTTGAAACCGGAATTGGATTCATCTCTTTTAGTGGAAACATGCTTTTTGGAATTCGAATCTCCAAATGTGAATCAAGGGATTGACAACTGTGTCCGAAAAGGAGCAAGCCACATCCTTGTCATTCCGATCATGCTGTTGCCGGCAGGGCATTCGAAAATCCATATTCCCGCCGCGATTGATGAGGCGAAGGAAAGGTACCCGCACATACAGTTTACATATGGAAGACCAATCGGGATTCATGAGGAAACATTGGAAATTTGTAAAAATCGGTTGGAAGATGTCGGCGAGAACGTTCATGAGCCTGATTCGGATACGGCAGTCGTATTGCTGGGCCGAGGAGGGAGCGATCCTGATGCCAACAGTGATTTATATAAAATCACCCGCCTTTTATGGGAGAAACTTCATTACAAATTGATTGAGCCTGCATTTATGGGTGTAACCGATCCTCTCGTCCGTGAGGGGGTAGAACGGTGTATCAAGCTCGGGGCGAAAAGGATTGTTATTCTCCCTTACTTTTTGTTCACGGGTATTTTAATTAAACGCCTGGAAGATGTGGTAAAAGAACTGGAGCAAACTTATCCTGAACATGAATTTAAACTTGCCGATTATTTTGGTTTTCATGAGGGGCTGCGAACCGTTATAAAGGACCGCATTGATGAAGCGATCCAAGGAGAAGTGAAAATGAATTGCGACACGTGTCAATATCGCATTAATGCAATGGAGTTTATCGATCATCACCATCATCATGACCATGACCACCACCATCATCATAAACATGAACACACCCATGGAAATGAGGTGCAAAAAATATAATGATTTTGTTTTTAGCAGGTACGAGTGATGCACGGGCTCTGGCGCTTGAAATCAAAAAAAACGGGTTTGAACTATTGACAACGGTTGTGACGGAAAACGCAGCAAACGAGATGAGAGAGAATGGATTAAAGGTCCATGTTGGCCGATTGACGAATGAAGAGATTGCAAGCTTTATTGAAGAATATAAGGCGAAGGCGGTTGTGGATGCAAGTCACCCCTTTGCGGAGGAAGCAAGCAAAAACGCGATACAAGGAGCAAAGCTGGCAAATGTTCCGTACATTCGTTATGAACGGGAATCTCAGCAATTTGGGAATCGCCATCTTATCATGGTCGATACGTATGAAGAAGCAGCAATGGTCGCCGCTGAAAAAAAAGGTGTCATCATGCTGACAACCGGAAGTAAAACATTGCAAGTATTCTCTGAAAAGCTGCTTCATTTACCCGAAACACGGGTCATTGCCCGCATGCTGCCAAGAAAAGACAACATGGAAAAATGTGAGCAACTCGGATTTTCACAAAAAAATATAGTCGCCATCCAAGGACCATTCACAAAAGAGTTCAACAAGGCACTATACAAGCAATACGGAGTGACCTTAATGATTACAAAAGAAAGCGGGAAAGCCGGTTCAGTAGACGAAAAGCTGGAAGCGGCCATGGAACTTGGAATTGAAACAATTATGATTAGACGTCCGAAGATCGATTATGGAACAGCCTACTCCAGCTTTTCCGATATCATTAGCCGCTTACTTACAATTTGAAAAATTTGTTGAACCGATCAGGCTTTTATGGGCAGTGATTCCTTACTTAGTGTAGTTTGAAGCGGGAATCTTTCTGCCCGTTAGAGCAGGATAAAACAGGAGGGGATCAAGATGGATTTTCGCACAGAATTTAAACCGTTGACAGTACAACCACAGGAAATTGAAGGAAGAAGCTTTGAAATGATTACGGAAGAAATTGGAGAGCACCCGTTTACCGCAGAACAGTACCCGATAGTACAACGGGTGATCCATGCCTCTGCGGATTTTGAGCTGGGGCGCAGCCTTGTCTTTCACCCGGATGCAATCCAAGCAGGAATCCACGCTATCCGGAGCGGAAAAAAAGTGGTGGCGGATGTGCAGATGGTGCAAGTTGGAATCAGCAAACAGCGAATTGAAAAATACGGCGGAGAAATCAAAGTATATATTTCAGACCCGGATGTCATGGAAGAAGCGAAGCGTCTTAATACGACAAGGGCCATTATTTCGATGAGAAAAGCGATTAAAGAAGCAGACGGCGGCATTTTTGCCATCGGAAACGCACCGACGGCATTGCTCGAGCTCATTCGGTTGATCAAAGAAGGTGAAGCGAAACCGGGTCTTGTCATTGGCCTGCCGGTTGGGTTCGTGTCAGCTGCCGAATCAAAAGAGGAACTGGCAAAACTGGATGTTCCTTTTATTACAAACATCGGGAGGAAAGGCGGGAGTACCGTCACGGTTGCAGCTTTAAATGCGATTTCTATTCTTGCAGACAAGGCGTAAACCGATGATGAAAGAAGTTCCAAAAAATAAAAAGAAATTAAGGCAGGGCTATACGACAGGCTCTTGCGCAACGGCAGCAACGAAGGCGGCATTGACGGCATTAATTACAGGTGAAAAGCACATGGAAGCGACGATTTACCTTCCTGTCGGGAAGTTTGCCACTTTTCAAATGGAGAGCTGTGAAGTAACGCAGGATATGGCAGAAGCCGGTGTTATTAAAGATGCTGGTGACGATCCCGATGCCACCCACAACGCTTTAATCAAATCAACGGTCACTTGGTGTGAAATGCCCGGAATTACAATAGACGGCGGCATTGGCGTCGGACGTGTGACAAAGGAAGGGCTGCCGGTTTCAGTCGGGGAAGCTGCCATCAATCCTGTACCGAGAAAGATGATTTACGAAACGGCAAAAGAGGTTTTAACGGAATTTAATATCACAAGAGGTGTTAAAGTGGTCATTTCCGTTCCCGATGGAGAAGAGATCGCTAAAAAAACGCTGAATGCCCGACTTGGCATTATTGGCGGTATCTCCATTTTAGGAACTCGCGGCATTGTCGTTCCGTTTTCCACTGCCGCTTATAAAGCAAGCATTGTTCAAGCCATTAGTGTAGCCAAAGCGGGAGGTTGTGACCATGTTGTCATTACAACAGGCGGACGCAGTGAAAAATTGGGTATGCAGCAATATCCCGATCTTCCTGAAGAAGCATTTATCGAAATGGGAGATTTTGTCGGTTTTACATTGAAAGAGTGCAAGCGGCAAGGGATAAAGAGAGTATCCATGGTCGGCATGATGGGGAAATTTTCAAAAGTTGCTCAAGGGGTCATGATGGTCCATTCCAAAAGCGCTCCTGTCGATTTTAACTTTCTGGCGAGCGTTGCCAGGGAGGCAGGAGCGGATGGAGAACTTTGCGAACAAGTACTAAATGCCAATACCGCTTCACAAGTCGGTGATTTAATGATGGAAAGCGGACTTGTGGAGTTTTTTCAAAAGCTTTGTGATTGCTGTTGTTTGAACGGTTTGAAAGAAATAAGAGGCGGACTGGAAATTGAAACAAGCCTGTATACATTAAAAGGTGCGCTTTTAGGAAAGGCGGTACGAAATGGCACAGAACATCAAAGTGATTGGAATAGGTGATGAAGGGCAACAAAGCCTGCTCCCAATCTATGAAAAATGGATTACTGAAAGTGAAATATTAGTCGGCGGCGAGCGGCAGCTGTCTTTCTTTCCGGATTATAAGGGAGAAAAGATGGTCATTAAAGGAGGCTTACTCTCCCTTGCGGATCGGCTGAAAGAAGAGACGAAGCGAGTGGTCATCTTAGCATCGGGGGATCCATTGTTTTACGGAATCGGCAGTTATTTATCAAAAAAGATGGAGGTAGAAATCTATCCGTACTTGAGTTCGATTCAACTCGCCTTTGCAAGAATGAAAGAAGGCTGGCAGGACGCTTATTTTACGAGTGTTCACGGCCGCAGCATAAAAGGATTAGCACAGCGGATTGACGGTCGCCCAAAAGCAGCGCTGCTGACGGACGAAGAAAACAATCCTGCCAAAATAGCGGACTATTTATTGTCATTTGGCTTCACGGAGTACAAGGCATTTGTGGCCGAAAATCTTGGGGGAGAAGATGAACGCTGCGGCTGGTATGATTTGAGCAAAATGGCCGAAACAGAGTTTTCTCCGTTGAATGTCGTCATTTTAAAAAAAATGAAGGAAGGCCCGTCGTGGACATTTGGCATAGATGATCAAGAATTTTACCAACGAAAGCCGGACAAAGGGCTTATTACAAAAAAGGAAATCCGTACATTAAGCATCAGTGCTCTCCGGTTAAGAGAAGAGAGTGTTGTATGGGACATTGGCACATGCACGGGGTCAGTAGCGATCGAAGCAGCAAAAATTGCTCGTGAAGGGGCGGTTTATGCCATCGAAAAAAATGAACAAGATCTTGAGAACGGCCAAAAAAACATGAAGAAGTTCCGTGTCGATGCCACTCTTGTTCACGGAAAGGCACCTGACGGCTTAGAGGAATTTCCGGAACCTGATGCCATTTTCATTGGTGGCACAGCCGGGGGGATGGAGGACATTTTGGATGTTTGCTGTTCACGGTTAAAGCCGGAGGGGCGCATCGTATTGAATGCCGTCACGATTGAAAACCTTGTCCAGGCCGTCGAAGCATTTAAAACGAGGGGATTTGAAACGGAGATTACGCTTGCCCAAATCTCAAGAAGCAAGCCGATTTTGAATCTGACAAGGTTTGATGCGTTAAATCCGATTTATATTATCACAGCAGAGCGAAAGAAGGAGGACTAGCATGATCGGCACATTATATGGTTTAGGAGTGGGACCGGGAGATCCGGAACTGATAACGGTCAAAGCTTTCCGAAAGCTGAAGGAATCACCCGTTATTGCATACCCGAAAAAGAGAAAGGGCAGCAAGAGCTATGCACATCGAATTATCGATGTGTATGTGAAGCCGGAAGAAAAAGAAATGCTTGGCCTTGTGTTTCCGATGACAAAAGATCCTGTCATCTTAGAACGGGAATGGACCAAAACGGTCGAGATGGTATGGGAAAAGCTGGAGGAAGGAAAAGATGTGGCATTCGTGACAGAGGGAGATCCCCTTTTATATAGTACATTCATCCATATGATGAATGTAATGAAAGAGCTCCATCCGGAAGTGGACATTAAAACAGTTCCAGGCATCTCCTCCATCAATGGTGCGGCGTCAAGGCTGGGCATTCCGCTGGCGGAAGGGGACGACCATGTTGCCATCATACCGGCGAGAGACGACTATGAAACCATGAAAAAAGTAATGGAAGAAAATGATTGTGTCGTCTTCATTAAAGTGGCGAAAGTGATGGACCTTATGCTTGAAATTTTGCGTGAACTCGATATAGTGGATCGTGCTTCCGTTGTAACGAAGGTGACGTCTGATGAGGAAATTATTTGGGATGTTCGCGAGCTTGAGAACGTGGAGCTTGAATATTTAACGTTGATGGTGGTGAGAAAATAATGAAGGTAACAATTATCGGAGCAGGGCCAGGGGATCCGGATTTAATTACGGTCAAAGGTTTGACGCTTCTTCAAGAAGCTGATGTTGTGATGTATGCTGATTCTTTAGTGAGCGAGGACCTTGTAAAAAGAGCAAAGCCTGATGCGGAAGTGATCAAAACAGCGGGAATGCACCTTGAGGAAATGGTCGATCTAATGGTGGAACGCGTACAACACGGAAAAAAGGTTGTTCGTGTACATACGGGAGATCCAGCCGTTTATGGAGCCATCATGGAGCAAATCGTTCTTTTAAAACAAGCTGGAATCGGTGTTGAAATTATCCCCGGTGTCAGCTCTGTCTTTGCTTCTGCAGCTGCCGTGGGAGCTGAGCTTACGATCCCCGATTTGACACAAACGGTCATCCTGACAAGAGCGGAAGGGCGCACACCCGTTCCTGAAACCGAAAAGCTGAAAGACTTGGCCAAGCACCATTGTACAATTGCTTTGTTTTTGAGTGCGACTTTGACGAAAAAAGTGGTGAAAGAATTCCTGGATGCAGGCTGGAGCAAAGAAACACCGGTAGCAGTCGTCTATAAAGCAACATGGCCGGATCAAAGGATTCTTCGGACAACATTGGAACACCTGGATGAAGAGATGCACAAAAATGGAATGAGAAAGCAGGCGATGATACTGGCGGGATGGGCACTTGATGAACATATTCATGAAAAGGACTACCGCTCTAAGCTGTACGACAAAACCTTCACCCATGGTTTTCGACGAGGAGTGAAATCGTGAGTATTTTGTTAGAGGGAGGAAATCGCCCAACCATTAACCAGCACGGTACATATGCCATTGTTGCCATCACGAAGCACGGTGTGGAGTTAGCACGTAATTTAAGCAACTCATTTCAACATGCAGATCTATATTATATGAAGAAATTCGAAAAAGGCGATGAAGAAGCAAGAGACATCCAACTGTTTGAGGGAAGTGTCCGGCTTCTTTTACCATCCCTTTTTCAAGCCTATAAAGGAATCATTTTGATTATTTCTCTCGGTGCGGTCGTCAGAATGATTGCGCCTCTTTTGAAAGATAAAAAAACGGACCCGGGTGTTGTGGTCATTGACGATAAGGGAGAAAACGTCATCAGTGTCCTCTCCGGCCATTTAGGCGGAGCCAACGAATTAACAAGAGAAGTAGCTGCAGCCTTGGGGGCACGTCCCATCATAACGACGGCTTCTGATGTCCAAAAAACGATTCCCGTCGACCTATTTGGAAAACGTTTTGGCTGGGTATGGGATTCGGCTGAAAAACTGACGCCTGTCAGTGCTTCCGTTGTGAATGAAGAGAAGATTGCTGTCGTCCAGGAATCGGGTGAAAAGGAATGGTGGGATTATGACCGTCCGCTGCCTGAAAACATTCAGACATACGCTTCTATTCAAGAAGCATTAAAAGCAAAAACAGCTGCCGCACTTGTTATTACTCACAGACATTTAACGGAACAAGAGAAACCGATCCTGGCAAATGGTGTATTATACCGGCCGAAAGTCATTGTCCTGGGAATGGGCTGCAATCGCGGAACGTCCATGCAAGAAATCGAGTCTGTCATTCAAGAAACGCTTGATGAGCTGGGCTTTTCCATTAAAAGTGTGAAGGCCATCAGCACAATCGATTTAAAGAAAGATGAAGAAGGCTTGCTTGAGACGGCAGCCAAATACGGCTGGGAGTTTGTATACTATACGCCGGAACAGCTAAATATGATTGAAATGGAACATCCTTCTGAAACAGTATACAAATATACAGGCGCCTACGGGGTAAGCGAGCCTGCCGCCCGATTATGCAGTGGTACCCAAAAGCTGGCCCTTGTGAAAAAGAAGTCAGGAAATGTGACCATTTCGGTAGCAGTTATTTCGCATGATGGGGGGAAGGAGCATGACTGAGCGAAGAATCGTCATTGCCGGAACAGGGAGCGGGGTCGGAAAAACGACGTTAACGATTGGTTTAATGTCTGCCCTCCGGAAAAAAGGGTATATAGTGCAGGGATTTAAATGCGGTCCGGATTATATTGACCCATCTTATCATACTGCCGTGACCGGAAGAGCCTCACGCAACCTTGACAGTTGGATGTTAGAAGAGGAAACCGTAAAAGAAATCTTCGTGCGGGGAAGCGAAGGAGCGGATATTTCCATCATTGAAGGGGTCATGGGATTTTTCGATGGGAAGGATCCAAGAACAAATGCAGGAAGCACGGCTGAAATCTGTATGATGACAAAGAGTCCTGTGCTGCTCGTTGTCAATTGTGCCAGCATGGCACGCAGTGCAGCGGCGATTGTCAAAGGGTTTCAATGTTTTGCCGACGGTCCGAACATTGTCGGTGTGATCGCCAACCGTGTTGGAAGCGAAGGGCATTTTCGCCTTGTGAAAACGGCGATTGAACAAGAATGCGGCATTCCTGTTATCGGTTATTTAAAGCGAGAAACAGAGGTGGAGATACCTGAACGTCACCTTGGCTTAATTCCTTCCATTGAAAGGGGCGAGCTTGACTCGTTTTTCGATCATCTCGGTGAACTCGTACTTGAAACAGTCGATCTCGACAGGCTGATGGAACTATCTGTGTCAGAGGAATTAAAGATCGATCATTCATCTTCACTCTTTGAAAAACAAGCAGCGCCGACGGTCCGGATTGCGGTAGCCAAAGATGCAGCTTTTAATTTTTATTATCCGGAAAACCTGGAAATGCTTGAAGCTTACGGAGCGGAACTCGTTTATTTTTCTCCTCTTGCCGGCGAAGCTCTTCCGGAAAATGTGGATGGTCTCTACCTTGGGGGCGGATTCCCTGAAGAATTTGCTGCTCAACTGTCAAAACAAACGATTGTGAGACAATCCCTTCGAAATGCCATCGAGGATGAATTGCCAACACTAGCAGAATGCGGTGGATTTATGTATTTAACAGATGAGATCCAAACAAACGATGGACAGGTGTTCAAAATGGTCGGACTCATTCCTGGAAAGGTAAAAATGCAACCCGAATTAGCGGCGCTTGGCTATAGGGAAATCACAGGTAAAGCCGGAAACTTTCTTTTACAGGAAGGAAAAAGAGCGAAGGGGCACGAATTTCATTATTCTACCTTCCACCCGGATAAGGAAATCCAACATGCTTACGAAACGAAAGGGATGCGGGGTATCAAGAATGAAGGCTATATGGATGGAAATCTAGTTGCCGGTTATACCCATTTTCATTTTGCCTCCTGTCCGGAAATGATGGAAGCGTGGATAGAGAAATGCAAGAGGAGAAAAGCGCATGCGTAAAGCACTTCCAATCATGATTCAGGGAACCCATTCTGATGCAGGCAAAAGTGTTTTAGTCACTGCTTTTTGCCGAATTTTTGCTCAGGACGGCTACCGCACCGCTCCATTTAAGTCGCAAAATATGGCTCTTAACTCATACATTACGATTGACGGGAAAGAAATCGGGCGTGCCCAGGGAGTTCAGGCGGAAGCAGCCGGTGTACCGGCCACAACCGATATGAACCCCATTTTAATTAAACCGAGCCGGGAAAATGATGCACAAATTGTTGTCCATGGCAAGCCGTTTCAAAATATGAATGCATTTGATTATCGGAAAGATTTTTTTAACATGGGATTACAGCTGATTAAAGACGCCATTAAGTCTTTGTCCCATACATACGAGCGAATCGTGATTGAAGGAGCAGGAAGCCCGGCTGAAGTGAACTTGAACGATCGGGAGCTTGTGAATATGCGTGTTGCACGAATGGCCGACGCTCCGGTTATTCTTGTAGGTGATATCGAAAAAGGTGGAGTGTTTGCCAGTTTAGTAGGAACTCTTCAGCTTCTTTCCCCCGAAGACCGTAAACGTGTCGTTGGCGTCATCATTAACAAGTTCCGGGGAGACGTAAAATTGCTGGAGCCCGGACTCAAATGGTTCGAAGAATATACAGGAAAACCGGTGCTTGGCGTTATTCCATATCTTCAGGATTTACATATTGAAGCAGAAGATTCGGTTATATTAGACCGGTATAAGCCCGATGAAGATCAAACGAAAGATATAGACATTGCGGTCATCCGCTATCCGAAGATTTCAAATTTTACGGATGTCGATCCTTTTTTCGCCGAACCGGACTGTCATGTTCGATTTGTGACAAAAGCAGATCAACTGAAACAACCGGATCTCGTCATTTTACCAGGCAGTAAAAACACGATTGAAGACTTGCTGTTTTTGAAGCAAAGCGGAATAATGGAGAAGATTCACTCCCTTCATAACAATGGGAAAACGATGATTGTCGGGATTTGTGGAGGATTTCAAATGCTAGGTCTTTCCATTTCCGATCCTGACGCCATCGAGTCACCGCTCCAACACGAATGGGGACTCGGTTTATTGCCTTTGCGAACAACGATTACAACGGAAAAAACAACCGTTCTATCCGAAGGGATTCTGACTTTCCAGCAAACGCCTATGAAAGTAAAAGGCTATGAAATTCATATGGGAAAATCTTTCTTTGAGGAGAAACGAAACCCTTTGATAAAAACAGAAATAGGGTACGAAGGTTCCAAAAGTGATGATGAGCGTGTAATAGGCACTTATTTTCACGGGATTTTCCATAATGATGGATTCAGGGAAACGTTATTGAACAAGATTCGTAAACAAAAAGGATTAGAGCAGATAACGGAGCGGGTTTCTTTTAATCAATTAAGAGAATCAGCTTTTGATCGGCTTGCAGATCATGTCAGAAACCATGTGCAATTAGATGTCATTTACGAAAAAATAGAGAATTTTCACAGAGGAGAATGAGAAAGCTATGACAAAAACATTTCCATCTATATCCATTCCTGCACTTGATGATGAGAAAGGAAAAATGGCTGCGGATTATATAGATACATTAACAAAGCCGCCTGGCAGTCTTGGCAGGCTGGAAGAGCTGGCAATCGAACTTGCCAGCATGACCGCTGATCCATTCCCGCAGGTGACAAGGCCGGGAGTAATCGTGTTTGCAGCAGATCACGGCGTGACAGCTGAAGGAGTTTCTGCTTTTCCTCAAGAGGTCACCGGACAGATGGTACGGAACTTTTTGAACGGCGGCGCAGCCATCAATGTGTTCAGTAAACAAATTAATGCGCATTTGCGAATTGTTGATATTGGCGTTGCCTCTGACATTGATGGAGAAGGGCTGACCCGTGCAAAAGTTCGCTATGGAACAGCCAACTTTTGCAAAGAGAATGCAATGTCGGAAGAAGAAGCGATCAAAGCGATCGAGATCGGTTATAAACAGGGGAAAGAAATGATTCAAAAGGGGGCAAAGTGCCTCATTCTGGGGGAAATGGGAATTGGCAACACAACAACAAGCAGTGCCATCCTTGCTGCCATCAGCGGAAAAAGCGTTGCGGACCTTGTAGGACAGGGAACCGGCATTTCTGTAGACACCATGATTCATAAACAGCAGGTTATTGAGAAAGCCCTTCATGAAAGAAAACCGGATGTCAGTGATCCGATTGATATCCTTTCTAAAATAGGGGGCCTTGAAATTGCGGGGATTGCAGGTGCCATGCTTGCCGGAGCCAACAGCCGCATCCCGATTCTCGTGGACGGCTTTATTTGTACAACAGCGGCAGTAGTCGCAAAAATGATTTCAAGCCGGGCGGCTGATTACATGATTGTAGGGCATCGCTCAATGGAGCCCGGTCATGAAGCAGCCATTCAATTGTTAGGGAAAAAGCCTCTTATCGATTTAGGCTTGCGGTTGGGAGAAGGAAGCGGAGCAGCCGTTGCTTTTCCCATTTTGCATTCAGCATCATTAATGGTACGAGAAATGGCAACCTTCTCCTCAGCAGGAATCTCAAATAAGGAATAAGAGGGTTGTTTAGTCAATATGACAAAAGGTAGAAATGTTTTATGGAGTGATACCCGAAAGGCGGGAAGGTAGATGAATAAAGGAAAAGTGTATCTAGTTGGAGCAGGGCCCGGTGATCCGAAGCTCATCACGGTGTACGGGATGGAATGCATTCAAAAGGCGGATGTTATTGCTTACGATCGCCTTGTGAACGAGGAATTATTAAATTATGCCAAAAAAGATGCAGAATTGATTTACTGCGGGAAATTGCCGGGGAAACACGAGCTGATCCAGGAAAAAATCAATGAACTTTTAGTTGAAAAAGCTTTGGCTGGAAAAGTGGTCACAAGGTTGAAGGGCGGTGATCCGTGCGTGTTCGGCAGAGTGGGGGAAGAGGCGGAAGTGCTGGCAGAGCAAGGGATTCCGTTTGAAATTGTTCCAGGTATCACCTCAGGTATTGCAGCACCGGCATATGCCGGGATTCCAGTCACCCATCGTGATTATGCATCCTCCGTTACAATTGTGACCGGCCATGGCAGAAAGGAAAAAGAACAGGATGATTTAAATTGGGACGCGCTTGCTAAAGGAAGCGATACGATTGTTTTTTATATGGGGATTGGAAATCTCAAACATATTTGTACACAGCTTATTGAACATGGCAAGAGTCCATATACAAAAGCGGCTGTCATTGAATGGGGAACAACGAACCGCCAGCGAACCGTGAGCGGAAATTTAGAGGATATTGAGGAGAAAGTAAAACGCGAAGGAATCGCTCATCCAGCCATTGTTCTAGTAGGAGAAGTGGTCGGCCTAAGAGAGAAAATACAGTGGTTTGAAGAATCAAAGTTACTGCTCGAGCACAAGACAAAGTTAGAAAAAGAGTGATCAGAGGCAGTTATGAAAGAGAAGGAGAGAAGTTATGACTGTTATGGAAGTATTCATCGGTTATCCGGATCATGAATCAGGGGAAAATGTGAAAGGCCCAAAACGGACTCCGTTTGAGGAAAAAACAACATGGCTGTAAAAAGGGGGAAGAAAAATGGCTGAAAAGAAAGGACTTTTGCTCGTTTATACAGGGGACGGAAAAGGAAAAACAACCGCTGCCCTTGGCCTGGCCTTGAGAGCAAAAGGACGGGGAAAAAAAGTGCTCATCATCCAATTCATCAAGTCTCCTGAACGTACATATGGAGAGAAAATCATGTTTGATCAAATAGGAATCGAAATGTATCAAACAGGTGCAGGTTTTACATGGACCAAAACGCCCGAGGAGCATAGAGAGGCGTTGAAAAAAGCCTGGATGTTCACAAAAGAAAAAATGGCATCAGGCCAATATGATGTTGTGATTTTAGACGAATTAAACAACGCCCTTGCCATTGACAAGTTTCCAATTGACGACGTTCTTCCATTTGAAGAAGTAATGGATGTAATCAATAATCGCCTACCATCGATGCATCTGGTCATTACAGGGCGTTCAGCTAAACCTGAAATAAAAGACATGGCAGACTTGGTGACAGAAATGAACCCTGTCAAACATTATTACAATGAGGGGATTCCAGCGGTAAAAGGCATTGAATTTTAATTGCCCATAAGTTGAGGACGTATGCTTACACGACCGAAAAGAACGATTTTTGAAAAGCTATGTTAAAGTTTAAGATAAACGAACCATTTTCCTCCCTCCTCTTATCCAAAAACTAACTTATAAGTTAGCTTTACTATAGTTTACTGAACATATCAACCATTATATTCCATTTAGCTTCCGTACCCGATTTACGAAAACTGCCTTTTTGGAAGCGAATGAATCTGAAGGGATAAAAGAGGCGATTTATCAGGTGTTAATCCGAAATGTTCTGTGAAACCAGGGAGCAGGACACTTGAGGGAGGAACTTGTCCCCGACACGGTGGCAGACTGTATGATCGGCATGTTTGAGCGGTTTACATTCAAATGGCTGATTCCCGGCAAAAAAGATGAGAGCATATTGGCAAAGGAAATGACGGAGATTTTGTTATACGGGATTTTAGCATATCCAAAGGAGCAGGAATAAATATAAAAGAGAACTTCACTTTTCGCTTAGAGTAAGAGTAAAGTTCTCTTTTTACGTAATGGCAGCTTCTATACACATTGGAAAATGTTATTCTCCTTTAAAATGTTTTTTAGTTTAAACATCATCGTGTTATAAGCCTCTTGTTTGTAAGCATTCAAAATGGCACTTTTTAAATGGTATGCTTTAAAAAAGAAATCAAGCTGTTTTTCTGCATAGCGAACGATTTGCTCTCTATAAAATAGTTTCTTCTGTTGAATTTTTTCACGAATATCATTTGTTAAGTGAAAAATGAATTGTAAAATCGAATGCTCGAAATTACCGCAATACTCAGTCATTTTCATAGTGTATACCTCCTTCTGCTGTCAAGATTATAAATGTAATATTTACATTATCTTTACATTAGTTTAATACATCCTTTATAAAAATCAATGATTGCGACAAAAGTAGTCAAAAAAAGATAAATAATCTGAAAAATCGAGGTGAGTCACCTTCTTATTTTTAACCTGGCCAAGGATTGTTCAGACTTTAAAGGGTGTATTAGCCAATCATCACTTTAGGAGTAAAAATATGACAGAGTCCATATTTGAGAAGAGACCATTTGTTGAAATGGGTTACGCAAACCATGCCTCCTTCAACCGTTTGATTCCGTCTTCGATTTGATCAATAGGCATTTTGCTGAAGCCGAGCAAAAGCAACGGTTTTCCGTCCGTACTCTGCTGTATTCGGTATTTTTCAATTGAGTATACCCTCACTCCCGCGGCTGCAGCCATTTCAATGAGTGCTTGTTCCCCGAGCTGGCTATTCACTTTGATCAATAAGTGCAGTCCGGCTTTCTCTCCTACGATTTCTGCTGCTTCTTCTAAATGTTTTGTTAAAGCATTAACTAATACACTATGTTTCTTTTGATAAAGCAGTCTCATTCGGCGAACATGCCGATCCCACTCACCGTCTCTCATAAAATAATAGAGTGTGTTTTGGATGACCCTCGGTACAGTCGGTATGTATGCTTCGAACGCTGCACTGTACGATTGGAGGAGACGGGGAGGTAAGACGATATAACTGATACGCAGCGATGGAAGCAGCATTTTGGAAAAGGTTCCTAAATAAATAATCTTGTCATGCTGATCCAATTCCTTTAATGCCGGAATCGGTCTTCCTTCATAACGAAACTCTCCATCATAATCATCTTCAATGATATAACCATTTGTTTCGCCGGCCCATTGCAACAGCTCAAGGCGCCGCTTAAACGGCATCACCATTCCGCACGGATACTGATGGGAGGGGGTTACATAAACAATTTTTGCGTTACTGTTTCGAAGGTCATCTGTACAAAGACCATCCTCATCAAGCGAAATGGGCGTGACCATGAAACGGTGGTTTTCAAAAATATAACGGGCACGGTCATATCCGGGATTTTCGATGGCGAACTGGTCACAATTTTTGAATACCGTTTCACAAAGCAGGTTCAGGGAATGTTGGGTGCCGGATGTAATGATGATTTGTTCTGCCGAGCATCGCACACCCCTTGCATGATATAAATAGCGGGCTATTTCCCGACGTAAATGATTTTCCCCCTTGTGATGGCCGTATGATTTCGCTTCTTCCATTTCTTGTTTGTAGGCCTGGTTGCTGTACTTTTTCCATAGTTTCATAGGAAAAGCATTCATATCAATGCTCCCATACTCAAAATCTATTTCCGGACCATCCAAAATGGGAGTGTTTTTTGTATGTTGATAAGGGAATGGTTTGGTTTCTTGCTGGAGCACATCCAACTCCAGCTCTTTTACATACATCCCGCTTTTTGGCCTGCTTGTAATATATCCTTCTGCGAGCAGTTGCTGATAGGCGGTTTCAACTGTATTTCGGCTGATTCGCAAATGCTTGGATAAATCACGTATGGATGGAAGCTTACTTCCTACTGGCAAGCTTTTGTTTATAATATCATGCTTGATTTGCTCGTAAAGCTGGACATATAAAGGCAGCGAATGTTCCTTAGATAATTGTGGAGATAAAATGTGCATGCGTTCCTCCTTCTGACCCTGACAAAAAAAATAAAACTGTCACTTTTCGAAAGGTCAAAATGTTCATAAAATGAGCATAACAAAAAGACAGAGGAGAGTAAATAAATGATAACGATGAGACGAAGCATGAAGGAATGCCAGGACACAGGAAAGATTGAACGGTTCCTAGCATGTACAAAAATAGGTTATTTGGGATTGTGTGAAGGGAATCACCCATATGTCGTACCGCTTAATTTCGTATATGCAGACGGCTGCGTTTATTTTCATGGGGCGAATGCAGGACGAAAAAATGACATGATGAAAAAAAACGAAACGGTCTGCTTTACAGTCAGCGAAGACTTTGGAACAATGGCTCATCCTGTTCCCGCTGAAGTAGGTACTGCTTATTTTAGTGTCATGATGTTTGGCAAAGTAAAACAAGTTGAAGACATAGACGAAGCGACAAAAGCATTACAATATTTATTAGATAAATATGTTCCAGGTTACTATCAAGCACCTTTATCGAAAAAACATGTGGAAACATATCGTTCATCTATGAGAAGCAAGGTAGTCGTGTTTAAAATTCAAGTGGATTCCTTGACTGCTAAAGAAGATCTGCTTGATGAGAACATGAAGTTTTATCCAGGAAGAACAATTACAGACGACGTAAAGGGGAGAAGATGATGGCATCCACAGAGTCAAACAAAAAGCGGAATCATCCCAAGCGGAAGTGAAAGTGATAGCATCGGGGGAGATAATGGAGTTATAATTGGACGAAAAAGCCAGAGGTCTAGACCGCTGGCTTTTTTCAATAAAAAATTTTTCTGTACAGCCGTTTCTCGCCTGCATATATTGTTTGAAGAACGTCTTCTACAATCGTTTTAGCAGCGTTCGGCTGATGAATGGAATGGATAGAGCGTTTCATTCGTTCTAAATCATGATCATTATTCAATAAATGAGAGGCTGCTTTGAAAATGTCACCGAACCGTTGAGTGACGACTGCCCCGTTTTGATGTTCAAAATAGATGGCATTCCCTTTTTCTTGGCCGGGAGTCGGTTTGTATAAAATGACAGGTACCCCGATAGCTGTTGCTTCAGTCAATGTGATACCACCAGGCTTTGTAATCATGAATGAAGCGATGCGGAACAATTCATCTACTCTTTCCACATAGCCGTAAACATGTAATTTGTTTTTAAATTTAGTACGCAACACTTCGAGTTCTGTTTTTAGTTTCTTGTTTTTTCCACAAACAATGACTAACTGACAATCATTATTCATTAAAAGTGTTTCACAAATCTTATTTAAATTTTTTAAGACTCCGAAAGCCCCCGCCATCATGAGAATGGTTTTCTTATAGGGATTTAGATTATATTTTTGAAATAAGTATGACGGTGATAAGGATTGTTCAAAGGGAGCACGGACTGGAATACCTGATACTTTTACAACCGAAGGAGAAATGCCTAGTTGACAAATGGCCTCTTTCACATGTTGGGTAGCAACGTAATATTTATCAATTTCAGATGAAACCCATGTTTTATGTAAACAATAATCTGTAATGATGTTGAAGGTGGGAATGTTCATTCCTGTTTGACGGCGAAATTCAGAAACGGCTAATACAGGGAAGGTATTGATAATAACGTCGGGTTTTTCGGTTTCGACTAGATACGAAAGGCGTTTTCGGCCGAGGTTAACAAACCATCTCGCAATTTTTTTATTATAAATTTTTTCAATTCCATGATAGCAAAGAGAGTAAATCGGTTTTCCAACAGTTGTAAAGCTTTTGAGATAAATGGTTTCGGAAATAGGAGTAAGGGTTGGATAGGACTCGGCATAAATACTTGATATGATCACATCGGATACGTTGTATTTGTTAAATTGCTCTTTCAATACGTTGGCGACTTGTACATGTCCGTTACCGTACTCCGCTGTCAAAATTAAAATCTTTGGGCGTTTCATCACGAAGGTCACCTCATATTTATATACTGTGTTGATGATTCTTTTATTCTTTAATTTTAGCATGATAGCATGGAAAACTTTGTAACGGTTGTGTAAAAGTATCGTAAAGTATATTGCGGGGTTGTGGAGTGTTACTTACTTATTAAGGGCTTTTTTCATAACTAATGATGCGCATCGTTGTACAAGTTGTTTTTCCTATATCATAATATAGTCAGCGCTTGTTGTCATCATAGAGGATTTTTTACATGAAGGGAATGATGGTATGCAGCACATTGGTAACATGGCATTGTTGCTTATCTTATTATTGATCTTTGTTCCGATTCTCATATCTTATTATCAAAAGCTAGGTTTGGGAAAAGACATATTCTTTTCGTCTATCAGGGGATTTGTGCAACTTTTATTATTAGGAGTGTTTGTCTCTTATCTTTTTTCTTTTAAAAACTTATTTGCTGTTTTCGGTTACATACTCGCCATGATTGTAATTGCTTCCGTTAATTCCTCAAGGAGAGGGATTGAACGAAGAAGGTCGTTTTTAGTTGTGTTTATCTCAATTTTTACTACGGTCTCCTTTTTTATCGGGATTTGGCTGCTGTTTTCGATTGTACCGCTTAAAGCGCAATATTTAATCCCAATCGGCGGCATGTTTATCGGCTCAGCAATGGTGGCTAGTGCGGTCGTATTAGAAACGATGAAAAAAGAAAGCGGATCACTACAAGAAAATGAATTAAAGAAAAATGCGGCAAAAGTTGCCATGATTCCTACCATTGATAGTTTAAAAACAGTGGGATTGGTCCAAATACCAGGAACGATGACAGGAATGATTCTAGCGGGTGGAGATCCATTTGAGTCTGTAAAGTACCAAATCTTCATTATTTTTTCGTTAATGGTTGTTTCAGCCATTTCTTCTATCCTAACATGCTCACTAAACTATAAATGGGTAATAAAAAGGGAACAATCAACAACGGCAAGAAGCAAGGAAGGAATATTAACATGAGAAGCTTTTATTTTATTCGGCTCTAACGGATAGAGGAGATGAAAAAATCCTCTATCTGTTTTTTTATATGTATGATGATTTTGATTTTCTTCTTTCTAATAGTAAAAAAGGCGGAATTTTTTTAGCTTATTAGCAAGAGGGGACAGAGAAACATACTATATAAGGAGACGTTTACAAAGTAGCCGGGAGGTGGCATCATGAGATTCCTATCATTATTCACAAGCATTTTGCTCATCATAGGTGGGCTTAACTGGTTATTTGTGGCTCTAGGCTTTAACCTTGTAGAAGAAGTGTTTGCATCCGTTTCATCCCTTATTAATCTTGTATACTGGTTAGTTGGATTATCTGCAATCTATCAGTTATATGAGAGATATTTGAAGGGACGTTAAGGATTTATTTCATTGTCATCGAAAAGCGTTCGGGGAAACCCGGCGCTTTTTTATTCTTCTTTGGTCAGATAAATGATAGATTGGAACAATGTGAGTACAATCTTGCTCTCTAACTGTCCTGCAATTGACTGCGCAATACTATGTTGAACTTGTGCTAAAGCGCAAATCTTATTGCAGTTTCGTATCGGATCCAATCCTCTTTAATAAATATAGGAAAAAAGAAGGTTGTTTGCCCTTTGTTTTGTTTGGTAAAATTTTACTTGTTATAAAACTTTGTAAATCCTTGTTTTTCTAGTCATGAGCTATAAGATGGGGGGAGGCGACGTTTTTTCACTTTGATTTCACCACAACAAAATGAAAGCGTTTTCCTTTAAAAGAATTACCGGATTCGGAGGGATGGTTTTGTTCAAAAAAAGGTTTATGGCTCTAGCCACGGCATCTGCATTATTGTTTCCTGTTGCAGCTCCCAATGTGCTGCAGACAACTGCTTTTGCTTCCTCTTCCAACGTCATAAAGGAGGCGGATAATGTGATAGTAACAAAGTTTGATGGAAAAGACGGAAATTGGCTGACAACAAAAAATCCAGCACAGTTTGCAGCAGCTACTGTTTACGGGAATATAGGACTCGCTCCGTATAACTGGGGTGATCCAAAAGCAGGGAGCGGTTGGCATCACATGTACAAGCCGGCCGAGGTAACGGGTGTCCAAGTGAACGGCATGTTTGATGACGCCAAGTTCGTTATTCGTGTGCCCGATAACTGGAACGGTAAATTAGTGGTGGCAGGAATCCCGGCAACCCGTAACGAAACATCAACTGATTTGTTATTTAGCGATTTCGTACTGGCAAAGGGCTACGCATTTGCGGCAATCGATAAAGGAACACAGGGAGAAAGCGATCCGGACGATCCATTTGCGAAAGTCAAGAATGCGCTCGTATCTGAAGATGATAGTATCATAGAATGGAATGAGCGGTTCAGACAAGTAACGAAAGCAGCCCAAAACTACCTCATTAAAAACTATCCTCAAAAGCTCATTAAAGCTGATGATAAACATAACCCAGCCAGAAAATTGATTACGAAACATCATAAAGTGCCGACATATGCGATGGGAATTTCAAACGGCGGTTATGTTGTTCGCTATGCGCTTGAACATGATGGACCAAAAAAGACCGGAGAACCGGCTTTATTTGACGGCGGGGTTGACTGGGAAGGTGTGTTATGGAGAGCGAACGAACCGAACTTGATCAGCTCGTTAACACCGGTTGTTAATAACGCAGAAAAGGCCCTTTACGGCAAAGGAAAGGAAAAACAGAAAGCGCTAAGAGAAATATATAAAGCAGGACTGCCGAAAGGCTCTGAAAAGCTTTGGAGTTATCATGACCAATTTTATTGGTTCGTGACATTGAATATTTATCGGGATGAGCTTGATCCAGAAGCTCCTAATCATATTGATTGGCGCAACTATTTAAACATTGTGGACGGTGTTCGTAATCGCTCATATGACTCGATTTTTAAAGACTATAATTACTTCAACCGTCCCAATAGCGTGAAAGAAAATGTAGAAAAGATTGAAAATACAGGAGATATTGATGTTCCGCTTATTAGTATAACCGGCTCGTGGGATTCACTCATTTTCCCATCGGTTCATGCGAAGCCATATCAAAAGCTGGTGACGAAGGCGGGCAAGGGCCATTTACACCGCCTTTATACGATTGAAAAAGGCAACCATGTAGATAGTCTTGTTTGGAATCCTGCTACAGATCCAAAGCAAGAAGTTCAGCCGCTCCTTCCGTATGCTCATCAGGCGTTTGATTTACTAGTCGATTGGGTTGAAAACAAAAAGCAAGCACCAGAAAGCAAAACCATTCCAACACCGAAAAATAAGACGCATGTCATTGATCTAAAGAGCGGAGAAGAAGTAGAACCCAATTCGATGGGCGACAATTAATTTCAACAGGGAATAAGCGGGGAGAAAAGGCGATTGAGGTATCGCCTTTTCTCTTTTTTAGGATTGTTCGATTAATTTTTAGAATTATCAAAATTTATTAATTGAAAGCAGGGAATTCTTTGTCTTTGGAAAATTATTATACTGAGGAGGTCGGAGCGTTTTGACCAAGACGATGCAAACCGAATCAAGTAGATTACAGCCTAAAGGAACATTAGACGAGACAGAGAGTTCAAAAAATCGAATGGAAGGTGAGAGTTGTATGGTGATTAGGGAATTGACACTGCAACAGTTAGCTGAAGGACTTCCTAGAACTCTATTGAGCGCTTCAGATAAAGATTTGGAAGATTTTCAAAAGATTATGAATGAGTCTTTAAAGTTAAGGGATGGACATAAACATCTCCAAAAAATGATTCAGGATTTTACCAGAAAAGGTGTTATCAGTTCATAAGCTCAGGAGAGGGTATCCCCAAAAGCATGTCTTTCAGCGCTTTTAGGGGCACCCTCTTCTTGTATTTATTTACCGATTGTTACGGTCATCATCATCGATGATTCCGTCATCATCTACATTGCCGTTGTTGTTATCATTATCATTATCATTATCCAGGATATCGTTATCCAGGATATTGTTATCATTATCGTTATCCAGGATATTGTTATCATTATCATTATCCAGGATATTGTTATCATTATCGTTATCCAAGATATTGTTATCCGGATCGTCATCCAGCATGTTAGTATTTAGATTGTCATCGTCATTATCACCATTGGTGTCGTTATCCATATTGTCGTTATTAGTGTCAGTATCCGTGCCGCCATTTCTATCGTCCTGGTTTTGCTCTTCCTGGGGAGGCGGCTCTTGATCATTGTTGTTGCAAGCTGCCAGCATGAAAGCGGACAAGAATGTTGCTGTTAACATCAGAAGCCATTTTTTCATCTTTGTCATCGTCCTTTCGTATAGGCGTGTGTAGGGTATTGAGGCTGTCATATACTCAATCCGTGCTTAGTTTATTCCGTATCATTGATTTTATAAGCTCTATTTCAAAAAATATGGTGAACGATTAAAATTTCTATGTGATAAATAAGAACCAACCATTACAAAAAGATCAAGAAGATTCGTACGGGCAGTGCATGTTCCACCATCAAATCACAAACGCTACATAATGCACAAATAATTTGATATAGAAGATGCTCTTTAGCCATATCAAATTATTTGTGTGGATTCATATATTTTTCAGGGATTGTCTTGACAGAAAAAAACGTGAAAGCTTACGATGAATGTTCATGATCATTCTTCAATAAAAGTAAGGGAGGCAGAATCTTGCCGGACTTTTTAACAGTAGGTATTCAAGCTGAACTAGCTAAGGCACTCAGAGTCAATGGAATTGCAGAGCCCACTCCCATTCAAGAAAAAACCATTCCGGTTGTGCTGACAGGGAAAGATGTAATCGCGCAGGCTCAAACAGGAACAGGGAAAACGTTAGCTTTTATCTTGCCGATTTTACAGAAAATCGAAACATCAAACCCGTCTGTACAAGCGCTCATCATCACACCCACACGTGAGCTGGCATTGCAAATTACAGAAGAAGTGCATAAGCTGCTTAGCCATCGAAATGATATTCATGTACTGCCTGTTTACGGCGGACAAGATGTGGAAAAGCAAATCAAAAAGCTGGAAGGAAATATACATATCATCATTGGGACTCCAGGCCGCCTGCTCGATCATTTGAGGCGCGGAACCATCAATCTTTCTGTCGTATCAATGCTCGTTCTTGATGAAGCAGATCAAATGCTTCATATTGGCTTTTTAGGAGAAGTGGAAGAAATTATTCACCAAACGTCGTCCAATCGCCAAATGATGTTATTTTCCGCTACGATGCCTGACGAGATTCGTACATTGGCACACCGGCATATGAAGCACCCTCAAAATATAAAAGTGGCGGGAAGCCAAACGATTATAGAAGAGATTAAACAAATCGTCATTGAAACGACGGACCGGGCAAAGCAAGAAGCGCTGTGTCACATGATGGATGTATATCGTCCTTTTTTGGCGATCATCTTCTGCCGCACAAAGCGTAGAGTGGGCAAGCTGAATGAAGCGTTGAAAGCTCTCGGGTATAACTGTGATGAGCTTCACGGTGATTTATCACAGTCAAAGCGGGAACAAGTGATGAATCGTTTTCGTGAGGCGGAAATCCAATTTTTAATTGCGACCGATGTGGCATCAAGAGGATTGGATGTTGAAGGAGTGACACATATCTTTAACTATGACATCCCACAAGATGTCGAAAGCTACATTCATCGAATCGGCCGTACGGGGAGAGCGGGCGGCAAGGGGATAGCCGTGACATTTGTTGCACCGAAAGACCGGATGCATTTGCAATTAATTGAAAAAGGAATCAATACATCCATCAAAAGAAAAAAGATTGAAGGTCCTTCCGTTCAAAAGGACAATGGCCGACATGGGAAAACAGAGAAACCTGAAGAAACGAAAAGAGCGAAACGAAGAGGAACCGGTTCCAAAGCGGTCTATCGAACTCCTTCAAAATCTGCCGGGTCCCACTCTAAAAGAGGCCGAACAAAAAGAAAAAAATGAAACGGAAACAGCTCAATAGGTTATAATTTTGATGGAGTTTACTTTAGGCTAT
This sequence comes from Bacillus songklensis, assembly GCF_042649685.1. NCBI lineage: Bacteria > Bacillati > Bacillota > Bacilli > Caryophanales > Bacillaceae > Bacillus > Bacillus songklensis. The sequence goes on from NZ_JBHRZT010000044.1 coordinate 37,423, forward strand.
ATAAATCCATATTGAAAATCCGACATGGCAAAAAGCAGCCGTGTCAGATTTTCACCTTTTCAGCCTATTCAAGATGTAAAGACAGAAAAACTGTAAGTAGCTTAAAAAGCCAAAGCTGATGTCGAAAAATGAAAATGGATTTATATAATATACAGTGAAAATTTGAAATTTTGATAGACAAAGGAGACGTACATGTCACAGTTTTTAACCAACATGAAACCATTTCTGCAGGAAGCCTGGAAAAAGGCAGGGTTTGAGAGCGCAACAGCGATTCAAGAAAAAGCCATTCCTTTGATTTTAGAAGGAAAAGATGTCATGGCCGAATCCCCGACGGGAACGGGAAAGACGATTACCTATTTACTTCCTTTATTAGAAAAGATCAATCCTGATAAGCAGAACACACAAGCCATCATTGTGGCACCGTCACGCGAACTGGTCATGCAGATTTTGCAGGTGATTCAAGAATGGTCAGAGGGAAGCGGAATTACCAATACATCGTTGATCGGTGGAGCAAATGTGAAAAGACAGCTTGAAAAACTAAAAAAAGCGCCGCATGTCGTCGTTGGCACACCTGGTCGCATTGATGAATTGATCAAAATGAAAAAGCTTAAAATGCATGAAGTTAAGATCGTTGCACTCGATGAAGGTGATCAATTGCTTGTACCGGAGCATTTACAGACGGTGAAAAACATCGTGAAGGCTACGATGGCTGACCGTCAAATTGTTCTGTTCTCAGCGACGCTTCCTGAAACTACTGAGACAATTGCCCGCGAATTGATGAACCAGCCCGAAATCGTGAAAATGACAAAGGAGGATATGCCACCATCAAAGGTAGAGCATCTTTATATTGTTTGTGACCAAAGAGAAAAGCTGGATATGCTGCGAAAGCTTTTACATGTGGATTCTTTCAAGGCATTGGCATTCATTCGGGATATCGGGAATTTGACGGTAACGAAGGAAAAACTGCAGTATAAAGGGATCGCTCCAGGCGTTCTTCATGGAGAATCCAAGAAAGAAGAGCGTGCAGCGGCATTGAAAAACTTCCGAACTGGCAAATCTCCGCTGCTGCTTGCGACCGATGTGGCGGCAAGAGGCCTTGATATTAAAGGATTGACCCATGTCATCCATGTGGATTTTCCGAAAGATATAAAACAATATGTTCACCGCTCGGGACGTACAGGAAGGCAAGGGGCAACAGGGACAGTCATCTCTCTTGTGACCGAACGAGAAGAACGTGTATTGAAACAATATGCCCGTGAATTGGGCATCACTGTACAGCAAAAGGTTTTATATGGGGGACAGCTTGTAGACGAGAGAAAAAAAGAGGAATTTAGACCGAAAAAAAGACCTGTTCACCAAAATCGAAATGTCAAGAAGCGTTTTTAACATGATGGAAATGTTCACATAAAAATGCTGAAAAGGGCTGTCGAATAATCTCGATAGCCCCTTAAGCATGGATTAGCTCTTCATGGATAGAGAATATGAGAAGGAAAATCAGCATACGCGGATACTTAAAGAGGATATTTTACAGCAACTTTTTAAACAATTAGACTTAAAGAACCGTTACTAGCTCCAGATTACTGCTCCTACAATAATGAGGAGAATGAACAATACAACAATCAATGCGAAGCCGCCGCCGTAACCACAACCGCCGTAACCAGCACCGCCGTATCCGTAACCAGGGTAGCCGTATCCATAACCGCCAAAGAAGCCCATCTCAAAATCACCTCCCATATTTGCCTTCCATTCATCATATTCAAAAATGAAAAAAGTGGAAGAAAAAGTTGGATAGAAGTTTACAAAGGAGCTCAAATTCCACGTTTATGCAGTTTGGGAGTGTCAAGACCAGCCAGGATCCCGCAGGTTGAAATTGCTTTTAAAGGAATATTCAAGCGAGTGTTTTATTATCACTTAAACCTTTATTATTCCGCCAAAACGGAAAATTCCGTATTTTCGGAATAATAAACAGAATATATTCCGGAAAAGCGGAAAATGTAGCTTGTTTTTTAGAAAATTGAGCCATCATCATAGGATGAATCCATCAAAAAGTGACAGAAACCGAGCGGTTGTGAACAATTTGTGTCTAAACGATGAATTTGGCACAGAAATTGCATGTAAAAGAGGGGACAAGCGTTTTCGGTGAGGATGGCTTTATGCAATGCATAGGGTGTTCAATAAAATGAAAACGTTTCCTGCCTTTGGTCAATTATAGGGGAATGGTTGACTGAAAGCTGCCAATATATATGCAAAAGGGGGATATTTGTGGAGTTTGTCGTGATTCTTTTGGCATTAGGTTTGTTGATGTTTGTTGCGTATCGCGGGTTTTCAGTTATTTTGTTTGCTCCGATTTGTGCATTGTTTGCGGTTTTATTGACCGAACCAAGTTTCGTACTTCCGTTTTTCTCTAATATTTTCATGGAAAAGATGGTAGGCTTCATTAAATTATATTTCCCTGTCTTTCTACTGGGAGCGATTTTTGGAAAAGTTGTCGAGATGTCCGGTTTAGCGGAAACGATTGCGAAAACCATCGTACAATTGGTCGGGGCAAAAAGAGCGATTTTAGCCATCGTCCTTATGGGTGCCATTTTAACATACAGCGGTGTAAGTTTATTCGTTGTCGTGTTTGCCATTTATCCATTCGCTGCCAACTTGTTCCGTGAAGCGAATATTCCAAAACGTCTCATTCCGGGAACTATTGCGTTAGGGGCGTTTACGTTTACGATGGATGCGCTGCCTGGCACGCCGCAAATCCAAAACGTTATTCCGACGACGTTTTTTAAAACAGACATTTATGCTGCTCCGATTCTTGGGGTTACAGGTGCCATCTTCGTTTTGATTCTCGGGATTTTTTACTTGGAATCTCGCCGTAAAAAAGCAGAGTTGGCCGGAGAAGGATATGATGGTTTCGATGGCCCGGAAACGGCAGCCTCTGTAGAAGCAGCTATTAAGGAAGAGGAACCCGTTCCTGGCACTTCCGCTGATTCTTCCGCGACGGTTGCGCGTCAGATTCTTGCATTTGTTCCACTTATTCTCGTCGCTGTAACAAATAAGTTTTTTACGATGTCTTTGCCGAGCTGGTATCCAAACGGGTTTGATTTTGCAAAAATTGGATTGGAGTCATTCGGTAAAGTCGAGTTATCTTCCGTATTGGCCATTTGGTCAGTTGAGATGGCACTTGTCGTCGGGATTATGACAACTCTTCTATATAATTGGCAGAAAGTTAAATTGAATTTCCAAACAGGTATTAATGCAAGTATTGGCGGTGCATTATTAGCGGCCATGAATACAGGAGCTGAATACGGATTCGGCGGCGTGATTTCCTCACTTCCAGGATTCGGGGTTATCAGTAAAGGAATTTCCGAAACATTTACCAATCCGCTTGTAAACGGAGCGGTAACGACCACTACTCTTGCAGGGGTCACTGGATCCGCTTCAGGCGGTATGGGAATCGCATTGAGTGCCATGTCGGAAAAATATTTAGAGGCCATTGAAAAGTATAATATTCCGCCGGAAGTGATGCACCGTGTGATTTCGATGGCGTCCGGGGGGATGGATACATTACCGCACAATGGAGCTGTTATTACGCTGCTCGCGGTAACAGGCTTAACCCATCGTCAAGCGTATCGTGATATTTTTGCGATTACGATCATTAAGACACTGGCTGTATTCTTTATTATTACGGTCTACACGCTTACAGGGCTTGCGTAAATTTCGATATCATTTAGTTGAAGGAGCATTCTCAACAACCATTCTGTTTGAGAATAGCTCCTTTTTGCTTTATATTTTTTCACCTGCCGATTTGTGCAGGGGGTATTATAGCATATTACATTCATGGGCCTCTCTGCAAAGCCAAGGTACCATTATCTCCATATGCCCATATGATAGTTTAAAAACATAATATGGGGAGTATAGATGATGTGGCATGAAGCAAGTGTAATCCATATAATTCAACCATTTTTGCCGTCGATGGCCGAGTTGATTGAAATGGAAAAACCCTATCATGACGTATGTGTGCTGAAAACGGATTTAGATGGAGATGGAACTTCCGAAATCGCGGCTGCATACAGATGGCTGGGGGAAACCTATCTCCTTGTTTTAAAATATCATCTCCATTCCTGGCGGGTGGCAGCCAACATAAAAGGGAAAGGATATGGAGTGAGCTCTTTTCAAACTGCTCCTATTACGGATCAAAACCGAAACAATCTGATTATAGGATGGCTGGCGGGAGACATGTGGTCAGTTTTGGAGGTTTATGATTGGACGTGCGAAGGTTTGAAAAATGTGGTGAAAGAGGATCTTTATTTTAGCCGCATCCATGTGGAGGATATACCGGAAATAACAGGATGTGACGGGAAAAACGAAGTCGCATTATGGAGGCATGATACGGGAGAGGCTTATCAAGTGAGTGTATACAAATGGAGTAAAGGGAATTTTGTTTTGGCCTCGGATTTGTATCCTTCTTATTTTACGAAGGTTGCGCGGTATTATAAGCAAAAGATTCAGGAAGCACCGTATGCTTCTTCTTATTGGTATTACTTGGCGGATGCACAGCTAAAAGAAAGGAAGCCGTACAATGCATTAAAGTCCATTCAACGAGCCATACGGCTGGGCAATATATACCCGGCCAGGAAGGAACTGCTATCTTTACAGCAACGGATCGAAGCGGTTTTGTCTACGAGAGAAGCCGCTTTATATCCCGCGGCGGTGAAAGACATAGGTGGAATCAAGTGGGGATTTATAAATAACCAAGGCCAATTTGTTTTGCCGGCCCAATACGAGGACGCACAAGATTTTCAAGATAATCATTTGGCCATTGTCCAATCGAAAGGATTGTATGGATTAATTGACCGGTCAGGTACCTATAAAGTAAAACCGAAATATCAGACCATATTTCCGTTCTCGGAACAACGGGCTGTTGTTATTAACGGTCAAGGGTATAAAGTGATGGATGAAAGAGGAAAAGAGATGACGAGGAAGGCATATAGCTATATTGCCCCGTATGAAGAGGGAATGGCCTTGTTTTCCGGCACGGATGCGCAAGGAAAATATTTAGATGGATTTTTAGACAGGAAAGGGAACGAAGCGATTCCGCTTCAATATGAATCAGCGTATGACTTTAACGCCGGAAAAGCAGTGGTAAAAATAAAGGAACGGGAATATGCGCTAATTGATCAGAACGGAAGTCGGCTTCATACGTATCCTTATGAATTTGTCGGCAATTTAAGCGAGGGGCTGTTAGCTTTTCAACAAGGCAAAAACGAAAAGTACGGCTTTATCGATGAGGAAGGAAAAATGGTTATAAAACCGCAATTTTCGGGAGCACAGCCATTTAGTCATGGAAGAGCCGTTGTGAACATGTCCGATGATTACACAAATCGGTACGGTTTAATTAATAAGGAAGGCCTATTCGTGATTTCCCCCCAATATAATGACATCATTTTATTAGGACAAAATCGTGCAGCGGTTGGAAAAGCCATTGACGAAAAACGGCCGTTTATGGGATCCGTGTATGCCATTGCTGACACGGAGGGAAGCTTTCTGACCGGTTTTGTTTATAAAGGAGTATCGCCTTATCAAAACGGTTATGCTTCAGCCTATGATGATGAATATACCTTTTTTATCGATCGAAACGGGAAAATCGCCCAAGATTTGCCGATCGTAAGCGGCAGCGGCTCGGTAGCGTTTGAAGACGATTTGATTAAAGCCTATACAGACCAACGGCTTTCATATTATAACCATGCAGGAAAGCTCATTTGGACACAAAATACGGTCGTTCCGTTAAACGGGCAATATCAAGTAAAAGAGTTGAAATTTAAGCCGAATAAAGACTATGTTGTCTACTATCCCAAAATAGAAGGAATATTGTTGAAAAGAGTACAAGAACGTGTCAATCAGAAACTGAAGGAACTATCACAAGTGAAAACGGTTGCCCCGAATGTCCAGCTTGACCACAGCTATACAGGTGATGTCTTGATCCCTTTTTTCAAGAAGCATCTGCTTGTATTAGAGCTTTACGGTTACAACTATCCTTTTGGGGCCGCCCACGGCATGCCTTCTAGAATCTATCCTCATATCAACCTAACAAATGGAAGATTTTATGAGTTGAAAGATTTATTCAAACAAAACAGTGATTATGTAAAAGTACTCAGTGACAACATTGCCAATCAAATCAAAACGGATCCCCAATACTCATATGTCTTTCCTGATCGTTTTAAAGGAATTCAGGCAGATCAGCCATTTTATGTCACAGAAGAAGCACTCTACCTTTATTTTACCCCTTATGAAATTGCTCCTTTTGCTGCAGGTTTTCCGACATTTAAAATTCCATTTGTAGATATTATGACAATCATTGATGTGAACGGCGATCTTTGGCGATCATTTCATGAAAAACTGCAGGCCCCAAAGTAGTTTTATCGGGGCCTGGTTTTATAATATCTGAAAAATGTATAAAATTATCTTTTATCTTCTGTTATCATAGAGATACATCACACCATGGTGAGACGAAGTGGGGAGAGGCGAATCGTGAAAACAGGTATCGATAAACTTCCGTATGAATGGTTGGAAGAAATCATTAATGCTGCGGCTGAACGAATCGTGGTCGTAGACCGTGAAGGCATCATTCAATATATTAATGGGGCATACTGCGAGTTTTTAGGAACGACTATAGACGAAGCGCACGGGAAACATGTTCAAGAAGTCATTGAAAATACAAGAATGCACATGGTGATAAAAACAGGACAAGCCGAGATAGCATCGATCCAGTCCATAAACGGGAGTGAGATGATTGCTAACCGGTATCCGTTGTACATCGATAATGAGCTGGTAGGGGCAGTTGGGACAGTCATGTTCCGCAACGCACAGGATTGGCTCGACTATTCACGAAAAGTACAGCCTTTACTGGAGGAACTTACATATTACAAGAAGAAATTCGAAAAAGAATTGGGAAGCAAATACCGCTTTGAAGATCTTGTTGGTGAAAATAAAGCATTTTTGGAGGCGAAACGATTGGCGGAACGAGTGTCAGGCAGCCAATCCGCTGTGCTGTTGTTAGGGGAGTCGGGAACAGGAAAAGAATTATTTGCGCACGCCATACATCATGCTAGTCCACGTGGAGCATTCCCGCTTGTTCGGGTAAACTGCGCCTCGATTCCTGAGCATCTACTTGAGTCGGAACTATTCGGATATGAAGAAGGAGCATTTACAGGAGCAAAGCGCGGAGGGAAAATGGGGAAATTTGAATTGGCTCACAGGGGGACGATTTTTCTGGATGAAATCGGCGACATGCCGCTCCCGATGCAGAGTAAGCTCCTTCGCGTTCTGCAAGAGAAAGAAATTGAAAGAGTAGGCGGAAGGGCTCCCATTTCCGTAGATGTGCGCGTGATGGCAGCGACACACCGGAATTTGGAAGAGATGGTCCAGCAGGGGAAGTTTCGCCAAGATTTATATTATCGGTTGAATGTCATGAAGATTGACATTCCTCCACTCAGGGAACGCAGGGAAGACATTGTCCCAATTGCCTCTATCCTATTAAAGAAGCTGGCGCACAAGTTTAATAGGCAGGGTATCGAGCTTTCAGCAAATGTAGTGAGCAAATTACAGCACCATACATGGCCGGGAAATATTCGAGAACTTGAAAATGTGTTAGAGAGGGCTGTCAATGTGCTGGATGGGAGAGTCATTTATACGTCGCACTTGCCACTATATTTACAGGATGAACCTGTTCTTTTAGAGTCGCGTGTAAAGATGGAAGTTTCAGAAAACGTGTTCTCGTGCAATGAATCGGAGGTTCGTCCATTAAAAGAAGTGCTGGCACAGGCTGAGAAAGAAGCAATCATCCAGGCATTGGATGCCGCAGACGGAAATAAAGTGGAAGCGGCGAAATTACTTGGAATCGGTAAGACAAGCTTTTACGATAAATGTAAACTTTATAAAATTAACTAAACCGAATAGAGGGACGGCTTTCATTGGAAAGCCGTCCCTCTATTCGGTTTAGCTTAAAGGATTGATTCTCATTCCCTCTAAAATACGTCTGCTTTGTAGATAGTCCTTTTCCCGTTCCTGTTCAACCTTCAATCGTTGATCGAGCTTCCGGCTGTATTCCTCATAGCCCATTCCGTGAGCCTGATACATCGCTTTTTCCATTTCCGACGTGTAATTTAAATCGAGAGTACTGATAAAAAATCAATCCTTTCTAATTTAGTATCATATCCATCCTAACATGGAAGGAGAAAGGACACAAAACGGCTCTCTTTCCATATTTAGGGATAATCAGTGTTCTCGTGCAATAATGATCCCTATGTTCCCATATACGCCAAATTGCTCCCGATTTCTAGGTGGCCCATAAAGCGATCAGCTTTTCATGAAGGGAAGATTCATGATCCAGTCCGATGGAGGTCAAGGTAAATACTGGTGAAAGAGAATTTTTTGCAAATCGTGGTTTAGCTCTGAAAAAATGCGGGAAACAAATAACCAACAAAACGATAACGAATTAAATCATCAACATATAAAGGAGAGGAATAAAAATGACAACAACAAACGCAACAAACACACCCGATACATTTGGTACAACAAATGCGGCGAAAGGCACAGCGGTACCTGTGAATACCGCGGCATCAACAAATACGACGGCTCCAACAAGAAGTGCATCATCAACAGATAATGCACCGTCAACATACACCACAACTCAAGCAACGATGCCGGATGAAAAGAACAGCAAGCTTGTAAAAGGCATTATTATCGGTGGAATCATCGGAGGAGCCCTCTCATTATTGGATTCCACTACACGAACTCAGATGAAAGATAAGGCAGTCGATTTAAAGGATTCCTCAAAAGAAATATTTATGAATGTAAAAGAGAATCCTGGTGAAGTAAAAGACCAGATGGTTTCACAATTCAAAAATGCTGCAGATATGCTAAAACAAGCGATTAACGATGCGCAAAATTTGTACGAGCGTGTTAATGAGGAAGTATTCGGCAAAGTCAATAAAGTAATGGATGTTTCAGGTGAGGCAATGTCTGCCGCTAGTGAAATGAAAAGTGATTTAACGGATATCGGATCAAAGGTGAAGGAAGCAGGATCTGAGCTGACAGGAACGGTTCATGGGGTAAAACCGGATGAAGAAAGTCATCATGATTCGACCGCAGACAGCCCGAACGTTCCTCCCGCCCAATCACGAACAGGAACGATCAATCCATCGACCACAACTACAACGAAATCAAAAGAAACGGTTGGCGGACAAACAAAATAAAGCAATTGCACTGAAAGAAGCAGAAACCATTCAGATTTCTGCTTCTTTCATGTTTCATTTTTTATGGAATGTTCCAGCAGCTTTCTTGTTAGTCTTCAATTCAACAGGAGCAAGTTATCGGCGTGTAAAACCTTCTTCCCGCATGTATTCTTCTGCTTCTTTATATGATTCAAAAGCAGCTTCGAGATTCAAGCCGGAATACACGTTCCATAATTCATCTTCATGTACAAGGATAAGCATATGCTCCTCCGGGCCTACCCAGCGCTCCTCCGGTTGATTCCCGATGATGGCTTGTTCGGCTGTTGTTTGGAATGCCGTCTCCCTTTCATTGGAAAGGTAACGAATGGAATCTTCAATTAAAGAACGAAGATCCCCAGCTGAATAATCGCGTATATTGACCATTCCTTTGCTGTCTGTCGCACTCGCCGGCAAGTGGCCAGCGTAGACGAAACCGTTTCCGTTCGGATGTAAGTGATAAACGACTGTTTTTTTATCCAAAACGCTCCCTTCATAATGAAAGTTCACACGTCCAAGGGAGACGTTTCTACGTTCCAACTGGGGAAACGATTCGATAATTTCTAGTTTCTCTTCAAACGTTAACATGTATAATCCTCTATTCTATCAAGTTGATGGTCTTTGCTGATTATATCATATATGACTTGGAGAGGGTAATTCAAGAGCAGAAGGAGCGCCCTTGTGAGCCATCTTTCTGTAGGCAAAGCATCATGGGAAATACTATAAAATCAAAGGTCTCTTGACTTTTTATTTCAGTTTGGCTCTGTTATCGTTTAATGTTACAAATTAAAGAAGGAATACCACCGAATTTCAGGCGAATGCTAATTCAATGTTCAAAATCAAAAAAGGCTAATAAAAGCGGGGATATCCCAAAACCACAAAAAAACAAGTGGTTTTGGGACACCTCAAAATGATGAACCAAATGTTTTTAATGATCATTTTTAGAAAATGCGTCGTCTGAATCTTAAAAGAAAAATAGAAGCGATTAAGAAGAAGGGGATCAAGAGAACGTTTAATGTCACCTTATGGGGAATTAATACCCGCCAAATCCTGTACAAGAATATCCTACAATGATGAGTAAAACGAATAAGACAACCACTAAAGCAAAAGTACTGCGTAGTCCATCGCCCATATTTAATACCTCCTATTTATAGTAAATGGTCCATTTTTATAAGAATGTTAGGCTTATTAGCTCCAAATAACGGATCCTACAATAATTAGTAGAACGAACAAGACAACGATTAACGCAATATTGAAGCCACTTCCACCATAGCCGGCGCCTCCATAGCCATAACTTCCATATCCATCGCCCATAAGTTATTCGATTGTACTTTTACTCATGTTCATTCATGAAAACGGATATATGAGCACTAAAAAACGCAGATCTAATTAGATTGGAGCTTTTGGTGTGCGGCTAAACCTCCACTTTAAGTGGCATGCTCGTGGAAACAGAAGCACTCAACCCGCTAAAAAATATACAATCCTAATGCAACCGCTCTTTTTTTATGCCTTCAACTCTAGAAAATGATTGTTAAAAATTTCAATACCCTGCATATGATTAAATGACCAGCTTGTTTCCCCGTTTTAAACTCTGAATAAAAAGGAGTCCGTGATGAAAGTATATAAAAGCTTTTCCTCGCTCACGTATTTTTTGATAGGTTTACTTTTTCTACTGTGTACTTACGGCTTTGTGAACCATCTGCAAAACTCTCAATCCCCTTCAATTAAGTCGTGGATAGGGGGAGCGATTGTTTATGGATTATTATTTCTTTTCTTTTTGTATGTGAAGTCCATGTCGGTTATTTTGGAAGAGCGAAAGGTCATTTTTAAAACTCTATTTGAACGCAAAGAGGTTTGTTACGAAGACATTCGGCGAGTAGAGATTCAATATCTTCACAAAAATATCCCTACAGCTGTTCCTTATATTCATGTTAGTTCCTCGAACGATCTCATTGAAATTCCAGCTTTGATGTTCGAAAAGGCTTATCAGGAAATGTGTGTGTTCCTTCAACGAAAATGTATCAATAATTTCCACAATGAATGAGGTCAATATTTTCCACTCTATTAGTCAATGAAATCGGTTTCATTAATTGTATACTTAATTAAAATTAGATATATAGGGAGGGGGAAGCTTCAGCAGTCCTTCTGGATTACCATTAAATATGCAGTAGTTGCCATTGTATTAACAAACATGGTCAATTCATGAAATATCCGGATGGTGCAGGCCGGGAATTTGGCGCAACCCTGCAAACATATGTTGGCGGAAAAGCATCTAAAGAAGAAGCTATGAAAGCTCTTGACGGCAGCTGGGCTAAATTCAAAAAAATATTCAGGCAGATCCGAAACTTTCCTTCCGGTGAAGGAAAGTTTCGGAAAAAAACGAGAAGGAGTGTTTTTATTATGTTGAAAGTAACGGTATGGAATGAAAATCGTCATGAACAAAAAAATCCGGTTGTAAGAGAGATATACCCGAATGGAATTCATGGTGCGATTGCGGGATTCTTAACCGAAGCAGGATTTGAAGCAGGAACTGCTACCTTGGATGAGCCGGAACACGGTTTAACAGATGACGTATTAAACAATACGGATGTGCTAATTTGGTGGGGACATCTTGCCCATGGAGAAGTAAAAGACGAAATCGTTCAAAAAGTGCAGCAGCGTGTCCTTGATGGAATGGGACTTATTGTTCTTCATTCCGGGCATTTCTCCAAAATCTTTAAAGCATTAATGGGCACAAGCTGTGATTTGAAATGGCGTGAAGCGGATGAAAAAGAACGTCTTTGGGTTGTAGAACCAAGCCATCCAATCGTTGAAGGAATTGGTGAGTATATCGAATTAGAAAAAGAAGAAATGTATGGAGAGCATTTTGATATCCCCACGCCGGATGAGCTTATTTTGACAAGCTGGTTTGAAGGCGGCGAAGTGTTCCGAAGCGGCTGCACATATAAGCGCGGAAACGGAAAAGTGTTTTATTTCAGACCGGGCCATGAAACATATCCGACGTACCATAACAAAGAGATTCAACGTGTTATTGTGAATGCCGTGAAATGGGCACAGCCTGTAAAACGCAATCGTCCAGTCTATGGAAATGCACAACCATTAGAAAAACTTACGGTGAAAGTAAACTAATATATAATCAAGGGGGAAGAAACGATGGGGAAATTAAAAGTTGGCGTGATTGGATGCGGCAGTATTGCACAGCATCGCCATTTACCGGAATATGCATTGCATCAAGACGCGGAGCTTGTCGCTGTCTGTGACATTGTCGAAGAACGTGCAAAAGAAGTGGCTGAAAAGTATGGGGTAAAACCTTATACGAGCTATGAAGAGTTATTACAAAGCGGCGAAGTAGAAGCTGTGAGCGTTTGTACACCGAACTATCTGCATGCGCCAATCTCAATTGCGGCGTTAAATGAAGGTATCCATGTTTTATGCGAAAAACCGATGGCAACTTCAAAAGAAGAAGCAGAGGCTATGATTGAAGCGGCTGAAAAGAGCGGCAAAAAATTAATGATTGCCCACAATCAGCGTTTCGTTAAATCCCATCAAAAAGCGCGCCAGCTGATCAAGAATGGGGAAATCGGCAAAATTTACAGCTTCCGCACGGCATTCGGCCATCCTGGACCCGAGTCCTGGAGCGTCGAAGGAAAGGAAGGCTGGTTCTTTAAAAAAGAGCAGGCATTTATCGGGGCAATGGGCGATTTAGGCGTTCATAAAACGGATTTGCTTCGTTATGTGCTCGGTGAAGAAATCACAGAGGTCGGCGCGTTTGTGGAAACGAGCGCAAAAGATTTTGCCGATGTGGACGATAATGCGGTTTGTGTACTTAAAACCGAAAGCGGCATCATCGGAACGCTTGCCGCAAGCTGGTCTTATGTCGGAAAAGAAGATAACTCTACGGTTATTTACGGTGAAAAAGCGATTCTTCGTTTGGAAGAAGATCCAACTTACTCGCTGGTAGTACAGTATGCAAATGGTGAAGTGGTTAATTATCAGCTTGGCAAAATTCAGTCTAATGAAGAAGGCGGCCAAAAAAATTCATATGTAATAGAAAACTTTGTTGATTGTGTTCTAAATGATAGAGAGCCACTGATTACAGGGGAAGAAGGCATGAAGTCATTGGCAGTCATTTTAGCGGCTCTTAAGTCGAATGATACAAAACAAATTACACGTGTGTAAAAAAGAGAAATCCTATTTATGTTCGTTTGTTCTTGCATCCTGAATAGACTGAAAAGGTTAAGAATTTGACATGGGCGGTTTTTGCTCATGTCAAATCAAGAATTAATCGATTTTATATTAGTCCTAACATGAAGTTTTGGATAAGTCATGCTGTTTCTGCAGGGGGGATGGGAAATGGGCACGTGACTCTCTTGCGACCACTATAACCCCTCTTAAGGATGGAACTTATATCCCGTTATTGTACACAGCCCAAAAGTTGGGGATGAAGGTATCCTATAATTCTCAGCTATCTAGAACCTTTATTGAGACGAATACACCGTCTTCCGGCAAACCAATCGTTTATCAAAAAGGAGATACAACTGAAAAGAGGATTGCTTTAACCTTCGATGACGGTCCTGATAGAATCTATACTCCGCAAATTTTAGATATTCTTCGTGAAAAGGGAGTTCCCGCCACATTCTTCGTTGTAGGACAGCAGGTCAAACGCTTCCCTGAATTGACACAGCGCATTGTAAGGGAAGGACACTCAATCGGTAACCATACTTGGAGTCACCCTAAACTGCCTAAACTAACGACTTCACAAGTCATTCAACAAGTTCAATCTACCCAGGAAGAGATTGAGAGAGTTACCGGAATGAAATCAGACTTATTTAGACCGCCGTATGGCGCCTATACAGCTGCCGATATTCGTGTACTTGACGAACATGGTTACCGTTCCATTTTGTGGTCAGTGGACACCGTTGATTGGAGCGGACTATCAGCAGAAGAAATTTTATCAATTGTAAACAGGGACAAATCGCCGGGAGGGATTATTTTGCAGCACGGCTTTGAAGCCCTTAATGGTGAATTGGATGGATCCGTTCAGGCACTTCCTAAGATGATTGATCAATTACGTGAAGAAGGATACGAGTTTGTAACAGTCCAAACTTTATTGGACAGTAATTAAGGGCATGTAATGTATACACACCCGGCTCATTACCGGACCAGCTGATTGGAGATCAAGAAAAGGAACATAAACAGGATAACAAGCGATAGATGATGTCAAAGGTTTTTCTTCTATTTATGCCTTTCTGTTTTTTCATCTTGAACGAGCTGACAAAGGCCTTGTATAAGCGGCTGACAAGAACCCTTAACGTCGGTTGTCAGCCGCTTATGCGTAAATCATTTGACATAAATGCTTTTTATTTATGTCAAATGATTTACGTGGATTTATATATATTGAGAAAGCCCTTCCAAGATTAGGAAGGGTTTTGTTTTACTTTATATTTCTTTATATAACGTTTATCAAAAATCTTATACCACAAATGGGCAGGTATGTCTACAATCTGTATTTGTCTACCAATAAAGAGTATTACGAGAAGGAAAAGAAATTCATGAGTGGCAATGATTTTTCAAAGTGGTTAAATCATGTTTATGTAGACTTTCCATGGGTATCATGTGCAGATGGAGCACCTATTGCTAACTTTACATTTTTTTGTTAATATATCGTATTATACGATATATTAAAGGATGATGATTTTGAGTGTTGATTCAATCAATAAGGCATGGACAGATCTTTATTATTACTTGCATTACAAACACGAGGAGTCACTGACACACCAAAATATAAGATGCATGCAAACCATTGAAAAAAATAAGAGGGTAACCATACAACTTCTTTCAGAGGTAATGGGCATTTCTCATAATACAGCGTCTGAGCACATCAAAAGGCTTATGCAAAAGGGATATGTACAAAAAGAAAGGAATTTAGAAGACAAAAGAATTGTTCAAGTGAAACTTACAACTCCAGGGAAGGAAGCTTTAAAGAGAAATACTGAGTTAGATGAACAAAAATTACAGGTTATTTTGGAGCGCCTTAGTGTTGAAGACCAGGCACAAGTTTTAAAAGCATTTGAACTCTTAAGCAAGGAGGCTAGACATGTATTTTCTTCTTAAAACTACTGTCTCGGCACTTATTATTGGGATTATTAGTGCGCTGGCCAAGTATTCTCCAAAGTATGGAGGAATTGTTGCTGCTCTTCCTCTTGTAAGTTTACTAAGTTTGTTCTGGTTATATATGCAGGGAGAGAAATCAACCGATTTGAGCCAGTTCTTGTTTGGCGTATTATATGGTTTACCGGCTACTGTTGTTTTAATATTTATCGTTGCTCTATCTTTAAAACACTCTGTTCCTTTTCTATTTTCCATTGTTCTGGGAATGATAGGATGGGCCTCTTTATTGCTTGTCCAAAAAGTATTGCTATCTAGCTAGTGCTCAAAAAACAAGGAATGCTTGTTATCATAATAAGGAGGAGACTCCATGCATATTCTTGAATTGACACTTCAAACAACTAAGCTTAAAGAAATGAGAAAATTTTATGTTCGAATTCTGAATATTCCTTTATTTGAGGAGAAAATGGATTCTTTTACATTTAAAGCATTCGGTGACGATAATGGATTATTTATAGTTGTCGATAAAGACCGTGAATGGTTTATGGGAAACAAGAAACCTGTGATTTCGAAAATGAGAGTGAAAATAAACGGTAATAAGACCATGGAAATTCAGATTCCTGAACATCCCTACACAATTGAAGTAGTGGGGTAATACCCTTTTTATAATTGAGTTAATGATATTTTTTTATTGAGATATCTACCGTGTTATGCACAATATTCCTTAGTTGATCAGCTTGAAGAAACTGATTTATGGCAAAAACGCAAATCTAACATTCATGTGAGTAAAAAATGATAGATGAAGGAATGTCTCATAGTACGACTTACAAGCAGTTGCTGGCAGAAGAAAAAGGAACCTACTTCCTCTCACATGGAAGAACAGAATTTCTTCCATAATCTGTGGTGCCGCAAAGTGCGGCATAGATCAGCAATGAAGTTTAACAGAGCTTTCCGTTTAAAGGAGGGCTTTACATTTTATCAATCACTCCGCTCGTTCAGTCAAAAAATGTGTAAACCTCTGCTTGATTAAATCCTTATCTCCGTATAGGACAATGCGGTCCCCTAATTGCAAAGTGGTTTCATATAAATTTTTTCGAATCGGAAATTCGCCTCTATTGATGAGAAGGACGTGGATATCTTCATGGGGGTGAATCATTTCTTTTAGTTTTTTATCCTTGTATTCAAATTCCTCGTTGACAATTAAATTTATCACGATATCGTTTTTAGAAAAATAAAGCACATCTCTTATCGGAAGTTCGGACACCGAAAAATTATGTTTGATTTTCCTTTTAACTCTGTGAGTCAATCGTTCATTTATCGATGGAACTCTCAGGACGAGTGAAATGAAACCCAATATGCCGGAAATAATGAGAAGAGTGGAAATGTTAAAGTCATCTGATAGTATATTGCTGATTGAAGAAATGATGACAGCCAGCGAAAAGGCTCCAAATAAGATTAAAACTTCACTGATTTTTCTTCTCACAGGATGATTGATGATTAACTTTGACTCGTCAGTCGTAAACCCGGTTCCAGTTAACATAGAGATAGCCTGATATCTGGCGATTTTAGGGTCTAAGCCAGTCACCTGCAAGAGGGAAGAGGATATTTCGATTACTAATTTTACGATTATTAAATATATAGAAATAAACAATAATCCCATAAAGTTCTCCTTTCGTTAAGAATGGTTATAAATCCGTTTCTAAATTCACCGCTATTTTTCCCGCGTATGCTTTAAGATCCGCATTATCTCCCGCCCGCATCCTTGCCAGCCGCTTTTTGGCAGCTTATCCTTGGATAATAAGTGATTTCTGATTTTATTACCCTTTATTTTTTATGACAACACCCGACCTTTAAAGGAAATTGTTTACAAGGATATGATTTTTTTATTGTGGTTTCGCTTTCGATAAATGAAAAAGGTCCCTCATGGTTTGTTCTGTAAAAAAATCAATTGTTTTTCTTTTAAGTTTTAAGTGGGTATACAGAAATTGGAGGGAATAAAAAAACGGTGAAAAGGGTACGTGTACCTTTAAAGCGACTTTTTGAAAGGATAATCAGTCATTATGAAACCCATTATCTTGAAAGAGAAAAAAATGAACCATGCGATTTTTCAATTCATTTTTCCTTTCATCATGAAAGGCGGATCAGAATCTTCAATGGTTTCGGCTTTGAAAAAGCGGGGTTTTGAACGATTTAGATTAGATAATCTAGAGGCCCAAGATCGTTACTATGGAAAGTTTAGTGTCCACCATGCTGATATGGAACATTATTATCTCCCTTTTACGAATAAAATTCTTTTTCCTCAAACCGAAACAAATGGAGGATTTCAGCGGTACTCCAAAAATTTCAACCTATCGTGTTCATTGAAAGCAAACAAAAAGGTCATACCGTTTACTTTACTTTCCGCTGATGTGGTCATTTGTCCTTATGAATTAGCCTTTTTGACCATACGGACTGAGATTGCAGATCTTTTTAAAGTTGATTTTTCAAGCGCCATAGAATTTGGGGCGCGTTTTAGGGTACTGGAACCAAGGAGGTCAGAAGATGTCGAGACGATTGTGGAATATGACAAGAAACGTTATGATCATGTAGGAAATTTTCTTTTTAAGTTTTTAATCCCGCATCTTGATCGCTTTTTTGATAAAAAAGGAATGGCCGGTTCCTATTTTGAAACATTCCCGTTTTTTGAAGATGAACGAATGTTTGTTCAATCCCTGTTTAGTTTGGAGCAGGATGAAAGCATTGAGAGTGTGGACGTGTATCGGGCAGGAAGCCTGGATGGGCTGGATTCAGAAGGAAACCCGTACATTAGCTCCAATAACCCATCCTATATTCGCCGTTTTTTGCGAGAGAATAGTTATGAAAAGTGGGCACCGAACACTTATTATGTATTAGAAAAGAATAGTTTTTCTTGTCTTACAAATGAGAATGAGCGGATATTACCGCGGCTTGCAAGTCAAATGTATGGTGAGTATTATTATGGTTTGCTTCTTAATTTATTCCATAAAATCGTTTTGCTTAAAATAGACAAGGACTACTCCGAAGTTAGTATTGACCGGGATGCAGAAAAAGTTGAAAAGCTTATTCATTCCATCAATACGTTTACAGCAAACTATTTTTTTATAGAATTTACTACCCAATCACAAGGCCGAGAGATCTTTTTGCATTTAAAAAACATGCTTAATATTGATGCCCTGTACGATGATGCCCGACAAACTTTACAAAGTTTATACAAATATCAAGAGGCCTTTTCATCGAAGAAAAACAGTCTTCTTCTTTTAATTCTTACCCTCTATACGGTCGTAGGAGGGATATATGGGATGAACCAGGTAATCGAGGACTTAAAAGGAAACATTAGGTGGGAAAAAATGGGGTCCTATTCCATCTTTGAATATATTGCCTTATTTGTGACAATGAGCGGTTTGATTGTCACTGTTATTTTAGGGATGCATGAACTAATTAAGTGGAGAAAAGGCATCAAGAAACGAAAGCGATGGGAAGCGCAAGCGAAGTGCATGTTCAAAAGATAAGAGACGAAATAAAAATGGAAAAAGTCGAAAAATCAAAGATTTGGGAGATGGATCGCTCGTGTGAGAGCGGTTTTTTTCTTGTTTTCTAAGAGACTGTTTTCCAAAAAAAAAAACGGCCCTGAAAAAGGGACGTTTTTATGAATCTGGATTATGCTTTTTCTCGCTCGAGGAAGTGTCTTTCGTATGGTAACCATCTTTTTCTTCCCGCTGTTCCTCTTTCAGATCTTCCAGCGGGATAGGGTCCACATTTCGTTCACTCTCAAAACGATCAAAGAGACTTTTTGTTTTTGTTTCGTATTGTTCGGGATTGTCCATTTTTTTTGATTGATTCCGGGATTTTGAATGATCCATTCCGATCACCTCCATATGAGTGCTTTTGTATATCTTCTATACAGCCGCTTGATTTTGATTTTTCTTTATGAAGAGAAATTCAGCTTCTATTGTTATATGTACCCGTGCTTAAAAAGCGTAAACCGTTATTTGAAAGGAGAGGGAAAGTGTGGCTGTGAAATTGCTAAAAAGCACCTGGTTTTTAGGAGAAGAAAAAGAAGATAAATAGAAAAAAAGTCAAAAGGATGGCCCGGCATGAGAAGTGCGGTAAAGTCAAGGGTTTTGATGACAGGACTTTTCAGTAGAAAAAGTTTTTTGTTAACTGTTAACGGTTTATGAATCAGTTCTTGATTTTTCTTTTGTGATGTAACTATAATGGTTACATCGGGAGGTGCCTTTCTTTTTTGATCTAGTGGTAACAAAGGAACATATCGCCTTATAGCGGATGGAGACACATCTCTCTAGAAATCAAATTCATCCGTTTTGCAAACATTGGAGTGAATGAAGACTATGGCAAAATCAAAGAAAAAACCAAACAAAAAACCCCCAAAAAAGTCAACCATGTCATCCAATCAATCATCCAAATGGATATTTTGGGTGATTGGGATATTTAGTGTATGCGTGTTAGGACTGATTTTTTTAGGGAATTTCTCTGGAAAGGAAAAGGAACAGGAGCAGGAAGCGGCGATCAACTATGAAAATCAGCCGTATTTGGGTGAAGAGTCTGCACCGGTTCAAATTGTAGAATTCGGAGATTATAAATGTCCGGTTTGTAAAGACTTCAATGAATCTTTCTTTCCTCAGATCGAAAAGGAATTAATTGAAACAGGTAAAGTGAAATTTTATTTTATGAATGATCCATTCATCAATGTAGATTCTGAGCGTTCTGCTCTTTTTGCAGAAGCCGTCTATCAGGAACTCGGAAATGATGCATTTTGGAAATTTCATGAACGCCTCTATGAGAAACAGCCTGAAGACGTGAAATATGAGAAGGTTGATTTGTATACACCATCATTTTTGGAGAGTACATTGAAAGAAATTGCAAGTGAAGGAGAAGTATCCAAAGTGGTAAAGGCCTTTGAAGAGAACAATGCCAAAAATGCTTTGGATCAAGATCTGTCTTATGTGGAAAAGCTAGGAGTAACCGGCACCCCGACTTTATTTATTAATGGGAAACAATTCGAGGGACGTACATTCGACGATTTTAAGGAAATGGTCAAAAAAGCGGCAAAGGAGAAGAGCGGAGATGAGTAAACCGCTGCTCTTTTCCTGGATTGCAGCCATCACAGCCGTGATCGGAAGTTTATTTTTCAGTGAAGTTATGCAATTTGTTCCATGTACACTTTGTTGGTATCAGCGGATTTTGATGTATCCTCTCGCCATTTTACTCGGACTGGCTTTTTATCGGAACGATCAAGTGATTTATCAATATGTACTGCCGTTTTCTATTCTTGGAATGATTCTCTCAGGCTATCATTATGCACTGCAAAAAATTCCTTTCCTGCAAACATTCGAGATGTGTAAAAGCGGAATCCCATGCTCGGGGGAATATATTAATTGGTTAGGGTTCGTAACCATTCCGCTGCTGGCCTTTATCGCGTTTACCATTATTACCGTTAATATGTTGTTACTACGAAAAAATTGAAACAGTCGCAAAGCGTTCGCATCAGGCATGCTTCCTTGCATAATACAAGGAAGCATGCAATCAGCTGCAGTAAAATGATGACGATGTTGATGTTCAGGTTACGGGAATCGGTTCAAACCGGCCAACACAGCAACACGTGCGCAAGCGGCAAAAGTGATTTCCTTTATGTTGGAAAAATAAATGAATGCGGGCGGACGACACTTGTATTGAAGAAAGCGCTGGAGAGGAATCCAGCGCTTTTGTTTTGCTCTTTATCAGCTGAACCTTCGGTAATTCCAAAATAGTAGAATGGATGATTTGAAAAGGTTACTCCGATTACCAGCACTACTATTCGAAAAAAATAAAATTTTCAGACATATTGTGTCGTAGTTCATTTTCAAAACATCCGTTACGATTAAGATATACGTTGACATCTTGGAAAGGTACACCACAACAAAAAATTGAACCGGAGGTAGAGTGAAAAATGATGAATGGTAAAGAGTACATTGAAAGTTTAAGAGATGGACGTACAGTTTATTTAAATGGGGAAAAAATTGATGATGTCACAACACATCCTGCGTATCGCAACTCCGTTCGCTCCGTTGCAAGATTGTATGATGCTTTGCATGACCCGGAAAAAGCTCCAATCTTAACAACAAAGACAGAAAAAGGATATACAACACATAAATTTTTTACAGAAGCAAAAAGCGCACAAGATTTATTAGAAGCGAGAGACGCAATTGCTGAATGGGCGAGATTAAGCTATGGATTTATGGGAAGATCACCTGATTATAAAGCATCATTCACAGGACAATTGAATGCATATGCCGATTATTATACGGGATTTGAATCTAATGCAAAACGTTGGTATGAAAAAGCAGGAAAAGAACTTCCATTTATTAACCACACCATTATCAATCCGCAAGTAGATCGTTCGAAACCCCTGCATGAAAACAAAGATGTGTTTGTACGTGCTGTGGAGGAACGTGACGACGGAATAATTGTAAGCGGTGCCAAAATGGTCGGGACATCTGCAGCGTTGACACATTATAATTTTGTCTCTAACTATGGACCGACAGATTTAGGTGACGGCGATCAAAGTCATGCATTAATTTTCCTTGTACCGATGAATGCGCCTGGAGTGAAAATGATTAGCCGTCAATCGTTCGAACTTCAGGCATCCAGATCAGGCTCACCTTTTAATTATCCACTATCAAGCCGTTTTGACGAAAATGACGCGGTCATCGTTCTAGATAACGTGTTTATTCCGTGGGAGAACGTACTAACTTATAAAAATGTTGATGTCACAAATAAATTTTTCGTTGAAACAGGATTTATTAATCGCTTCACATTCCAAGGATGCACTCGTTTTGCGGTTAAATTAGACTTTATGGCAGGATTACTGCTTAAAGCGACTGAACAGGCGGGAACAAATAAATTTAGAGGTGTTCAAGTGAATGTCGGAGAAGTGCTTGCATGGCGTAATACGTTCTGGTCGCTGTCTACTGCAATGGCAACCGATCCAACTCCGGGATGGAACGGCACGGTAATGCCAAACTTGAAATATGGTGCTGCGTATCGCGCACTTGCACCATTTGTATGGCCGAAAGTGAAAAATATTTTTGAACAAGTTCTTGCCGGAGGTCTAATCCAGTTGCCTTCTGGTGCCGAAGATTTCTTAAATCCTGAACTTCGTCCTTATATAGACAAGTATTATCGCGGGTCTGGAGTTGACGCGTTAGAACGTGTGAAATTGTACAAAATGATTTGGGATTCAATTGGCACAGAATTTGGTGCACGCCACGAGTTGTATGAAATTAACTATGGCGGCAATACAGAAAACGTCCGCGCAGAAATGGTTAATATTGCTAATGCAACAGGTGAAAGCGATAAGTACAAGAGCTTTGTTGACCAAGCATTAAGTGAATATGATCTTGAAGGCTGGACCGTGGACAATTGGGTTAATCCTGAAAAGGAACTAGTTAAGCAATAATATAAAAGATGGCAGAGGAGAGTTTAAAATGGATGATCGACTTTTTCGAAATGCAATGGGAAAATTCGCAACTGGTGTAACGGTTATCACGACAGAAGTAGATGATGAAGTATACGGAATGACAGCAAACGCTTTTATGTCTGTATCGTTAGACCCGAAATTGGTGCTCATTTCTGTAGGCAAGAAGGCAAAAATGCATGACCGCATTAAACAATCAAAAACATACGCGGTTAGTTTGCTTTCCGACCACCAGCAAAAAATGTCTATGGTGTTTGCCGGGCAGTTAAAGGAAGACTATGAGGTTATCTTTGAGCGGTTTAATAATATGCCTGTTATTGAAGATGCACTCGCAAACATTACGTGTGATGTATGTAAAGAGGTCGATGCGGGCGATCACACATTATTTATTGGCGCAGTGACTGATATTCAAATTCAAGATGGTGAACCCCTCCTGTTTTTTGATGGAAAATATCGCGATATACAGTCTAGTACCTCTTCATTGGTTTAGTAATCCAGGAAGGATTTCTGATCCTACCCTAGTGTGAACCAATGTGTAACATGCAAAAAGATGGAAACGGGTTATTTTGAAAAAGGGACACTAGCTGGTATAAGGAGAGGAATCGATGTGGAAACAGTACTGATTGCGCATGACAAGAGAAATAACTGTGATCAACAAGAGCCTTGTGTAGCGGCTCTCGGTTTTTTTGACGGTGTTCATATCGGGCATCAGACCGTTATTGAAAAGGCAAAAACAATCGCCGAGCGAAAAAAGGTAAAGTTGGCCGTTATGACGTTCTTCCCCCATCCGAAGGAAGTGCTTTCGGGGGGGAAGAACCCAGTTCAATATTTAACGCCGCTTTCATTAAAGAAAGAAAAGTTTGAACAGCTGGGAGTCGATATTCTTTATGTCGTTCGTTTTGATCTCATGTTTGCCGCCCTTTCACCGCAGCAGTTTGTAAACGATTATTTACTCGCATTGAATGTCAAGCATGTTGTTGCCGGCTTTGATTTTACCTATGGATGCCGGGGAGAAGGCAATATGAAAACGATAAAAGATCATGGTATTGGACAGTTTGGCGTAACAACCGTTTCAAAAGTAAATGAAGCTAATGAAAAAATTAGTTCCACACTGATTAGAGAAATGCTCGGAGCAGGCGATGTAGACAATATTCCTAATTATCTCGGTACATTTTATGAAACGAGGGGAAAGATTCGTTCAATCCATTCCAAAGGTCGAACTGAAGATCAATCAAAAGCGATCGTAAAAATAGATCCCCATTTTACACTTCCAAAGCCGGGGGTTTATGAAACAGAGGCGATTGTTAATGATCAGCGCTATAAGAGCGTCTCCTATATTCGAGCGAATCATAAGTATACCGGTGAAATAGAAGTTGAGATTTTAAAAACACTCAAGCAACATAAAGAGATTCAATTGAAATGGATAAGACGTTTGCATGAAGATCAAGGACAGGTGTACATGGAGGAAATAATTCCTGCATTCTCCAGGGTAAGTGTCATTTAGAGGATTTTATAAAGGAGCAGAGAAATGATGATTCTTAATAAAAAAGTGATCTCGAATGGACTGGCTCACGAAATGATTCAAAAAGCGAAAGAAAAGGCAAACGAATTAAAGATAACGGTAAACATTGCCATTGTTGATGATGGCGGACACTTAGTGGCATTTTCGAGAATGGATCACGCACCGCTTTTAAGTATTGAAATCGCACAAAACAAAGCATATTCCGCGATTGCCTTTGGAATTCCTACACATGAATGGTATCCGCTAATCGAAAACAGCCCGGCATTAAAAACAGGGATTGTCCATACGTCACGCCTCGTTGTATTCGGTGGGGGATATCCCATTTTGTCAGACGGTAAAGTAATTGGAGGAATCGGAGTCAGCGGGGGGTCTGAAGAGGAAGATAAACTTTGTTGCGAAGCCGCTTTACGTATTTTTCAAGAGAGAACAGTCTATCAAAACTAGCACAAACCTACAAAAAATAGAAAGATTTGTGTAGGTTTCTGACATTTCGTTTTATTAGAATATTCAATATAATTTAATAAATAAGGGGGTTGCTATTTATGAGCAGTATTATGCGTATTGGTCGAATTGAATTGCGTGTGATGGATTTAGAACAATCAGCTGATTATTATAAGAACGTAATTGGATTAGAAGAAACGGCTCGCGACAGTGAACGTATCTATTTAAAAGCGTGGGATGAGTATGATCACCACAGCATTATCTTGAAAAAAGCGGACTCGCCGGGGATGGATCACATGGCATTCAAGGTAAAAGATCCATATGAATTAGAAATACTTGAACATAAAATCGAACAGTTTGGCTGCAAATTATCGCGTGTTTCCTATGGTTCCCGTATTGCGGAAGGAGAAGCGATTCGTTTTGAAATTCCGACAGGCCATGAAGTCGAATTATACAGCGATATCGAATTTGTTGGTACAAATGTCGGTACGGTGAATCCAGATCCGTGGCCTGATAACCTGCGTGGAATTGCGCCTCACCGTCTCGATCACGCCCTTTTAACGGGAGATGACATCGAAACAGTCACACGCTTTTTTACAGAGGTACTTGGCTTCCGGCAAAGTGAAAAAATCGTAACGGTTGACGGAGAACAGATGATAGGAAGCTTCCTTGCGATAACAAATACAGCACATGATCTGGCGTTTGTCAAAGGACCAGATAAGAAGTTTCACCACGCAGGATTTCATGTGGATAACTGGTATGAAGTCTTAAAGGCGGCTGATATTTTATCGAAAAACAAAATCCATATTGAAGTAACGCCGACACGACACGGTATTACACGGGGACAAACGGTTTATTTCTTTGATCCATCAGGTAATCGCAACGAAGCTTTTGCAAGCGGTTACATCACTTATGCAGACTTCCCGACGATTACATGGACGGAGGATCAAATCGGTACCGGGATTTTCTATCATCGCCGCGAATTAATGGAATCATTTTCAAAAGCGTTAACATAAAAGCGGGAGCACTGACTGAGACCATCATGATTGAAAGAGATAATGCTTTTTCTGTAAGTTTTGATAGTCTTGGAGAGGTCCAGGCGAAGTTTACTAGGAAAGAAAGAAGTGAAAAACATGCCATTTGTTCAAATCAATATAATAAAAGGTCGTTCTCCTCAAATGAAAGAAGAGCTCATTAAGGAAGTTACGAACACAATTAGTAACGTTTTGGATGCCCCGGTTGAGAATGTCAGGATACTAATCAATGAGATGGAACCAGAACATTGGGGAATTGCAGGAATATCCGTGAAAAAAAGACAAGAACATTCACAACGGGATGAGTGAAATGAGTAAAATGGCAACAACCGTTCGTAAAATGCCATTGTTTGTTGATGGGGAGTAGGCGGAATCCAGCGCAAAATCAGCGTTTGAGGCATTATCTCCTTTTCGTGGATATCAGCTTTCATGTTCAAGATTGGGTGGACTTCGAAAACGGAAGTCTGCCCAATTTTGATCCCGTATATCAAAGAAAAGAGGTGAAACAATGGATATAGTTACTAAAAGGCAAACGATGTATCAAGTCACCATCGATGGTGAGGCGGTCTTTTGCAGTGGTGATTCAAGCGTCCTTGACGCTGCGAGAAAGAACTTCGTGAGATTTCCTTACGGTTGTTGCGCTGGTGGCTGCGGGATGTGTAAAATGAAAATAACAGCTGGAGATTATGAGTTTGGGGTATCTTCGAAAGCTGTTTTAACAGATAGTGAACGTGAGAAAGGCTACGCACTTGCATGTAAAACATATCCTTTAAGTGATCTTACTGTAAAGATCGTCGGCATCTGAGCTTTTGAGCCGAATTATAAATCTTGTAAGCTTTGAAAATCTGGGGTTGAACTAGGTAGCATAGACTCGTACTAAAGGCCTGGCGCTTACCAAGTTTGGTTGATCCTTTACAGGACAGGGGGTTACAACCGGTATGGCTAATAATATTTTTTTACCAGAATCTTTAACCAAACGAAATGGAGAGTATTATGCGGATGGTGAGCGAGTCGTTTTACTATCCATATCAGCAATGGGAACACTTAAAGAAGATATTGCTAAAAACATTGGAAAAGAAAGGTTAAAAGGCTTTTTCATTCGCCATGGTAAGGAGCTTGGTGAAAATGATGCACGCAAGGCCTTGACTATGAATTTTTCAACAACGAAAGAATCTATTGAACAAGGTCCGGTTATGCATATGCTGAAAGGGCATGCCAATGTAGAGGTAACCTATTTGAAGAGCGACAAGACGGATGATGAATCGAAATGGTCTCTTCATATGGAAGGTAATTGGTTTCATTCTTTTGAAGCCGAAGAATATGTGAATCGTTACGGAACAGCTAATGAACCAGTATGTAATACTCTAGTTGGCTACGCAAGCGGCTATTTATCTGTTATTAGTAATCAACAAGTCATTGTCAGAGAGATCACATGTGAAGCTAAAGGAGATAATTGTTGCAGCTGGATCGCTAAATCGATTGATTTATGCGATGAAAATGTAGTGAAAAATGAACTGAAATATTATGAAGAAGATACCATTATTGATGAGCTTGGGTATACGTATGAAAAACTACTGATAGAGCGAAATAATTTAAGAAGGGCAGCAAATATTTATAGCAGGTTAACGGAAGAAATTTTTAAAGGGAATAACTTACAGTCCATTGCGGAAGTAGTCTATGAAACTACCGGGATCCCTATCATAATTGATGATTTTAAATTTCGGTCTTTTGCTTACGCTGGACTATCGACAAGTCAATATTTCGAAATAGACTCCTCATTTAAATCCTATCTCCACGAGAACAGAAAACTGTTTACAGAAAAAAAAGAAAAAAAGTATGAACCGTTTCTTTCGACGAAAAAGGTCGTTACAGATCATCACACTCGTTTAATTACACCTATTTTTATAAGTAATAAAATTTCTGGATACTGCTCATTTATTTTGACTAAATCTAAAGCGGAAGTTTCCGAGATTGATGTTATGACAATAGAACGAGTTTCGTTAGCATGTTCGCTTTACCTTTTAAATGAAAAAAATTGCTTTGAAGCAACAGAGCGCATGAAGGGATACTTTTTAGACAACATTTTATATGGGAAAATTTCATCAAAAAAGGATATTATCCAGCGGGGAAATTTTATCAATCTCGATCTAACTCAATCGTATTATATTGTTTTTATTAAATATCATAGCATCGAAGATAAGCTGGAAAACGAACTTGTTTTTCATGAAGCATTTATGGAAACAATAACAGAACTTTTAAAGGAAAATAAACTGAATTTATTATTTTCGCAACGCACAAACGGGGTTGTTTTATTAGTTCCAACACCAATTCTTACAAAAACGATCGAATCTTTTAGCCGTGAAATATTAAAATTTCTTTCTAAAAACCATCCATTCTATCGATTTCGAACAGGTATCAGCATGATTGGTGAGCATATTGATCAGGCTTTTAAGCATTATAATGAGGCGAGGACAGCATTGCGTATGGCGACTGAAAAAAACGCCATAGTGTCATTTGAGTCACTCGGAGTAGTAGGGATGCTAGTTAATTCAAATAATGAAGAGGCTGTGAAACAAACATCACGATATATGTTAGGGAAATTATATGATAATCCTTCTTGTTCTAAAAATAAAGAACTTCTGAAAACATTGTACGTTTATTTGGAAAATGGGGGAAACCTCGAACAAACATCGGATGATCTTTGTTTATCTGTAAGCGGGCTGCGATATCGCTTACAAAAGATTAAATGCTTGTTAGGGCGAGAGTTAAATGATTCTAATTTTAATTATCAGTTATTTTTATCCTTGCAAGCGTTAATGATCACTGGAGAGTTGTCAGTATTGGAATAGGAAAAACGAAAGCAGATGCCTATACAGAAAATCGGTTTTGATGAGAAAATGAAACATCCGCCCCATTCTGAATGAAATCAAATTTCAGTTCAAATTTAAAATATAAGCGCTATCTATATTTTTATATAACATGGAATGTTTCAATTAACGAGTGCACTAGAAAAGGGAGAAAAGATAGACTGTATGTCCAAAACGATTATCAAAAGGAAGAAGACTTAAAGAATATATACAATTGGGCGGGATAATAAAAAGAGAAAGAAGAAGAAAAGGCTATGAAAGGTGGAAGTTCGTTTCCTGCACAAAAACCGGAAGCTTTAGGCGCTTCCGGTTTTTTGCATGGATTGTATGTATATTGAAATTCAAACATAGTCATGGTAGAATGAAAAATAGGTTATTTTTACGAAAAAATAATCATACTATTACATTATAATTATAACAAGAAAAAATAACATTGTCAAACCTTTACTCAAAAAAATGTGAACAGGAGTGAGGCCGTGAGTATGTCGGGACAAGAGAGAGAGAAAGAACAACAGCGTGTGGATCAAGTGATAAAAGAAATTGGAAAACGAATGGCTGCACTTCAGCAAAATGTCAGCAGCCTGAAGGGAGATATCGTAGACATCCGCAAAAACTTCTGGAGTGATGTAACAGTCAACTTGGATGAACCGGATGAAGCGGCAGAAACATATGTCAGTATTAAGCAGCAGGCGGAATTACTGTCAGAAAGAGAGCGCAGCCATCAGCATAGCCATAAACAGCTTCAGGCGTTGGCTAAACTAAAACAGTCGCCTTATTTTGGCCGCGTTGATTTTATGGAAGACGGGGAAGAGAGCGGGGAACAAATTTATATCGGTACCTCCTCGCTGCTTGACGATCGCGACGAGCAGTTTCTTGTGTATGATTGGCGGGCCCCTGTATCAAGTTTGTATTAT
The DNA here is from genome assembly GCF_042649685.1 of Bacillus songklensis. Lineage (NCBI taxonomy): Bacteria > Bacillati > Bacillota > Bacilli > Caryophanales > Bacillaceae > Bacillus > Bacillus songklensis. The sequence continues at coordinate 67,064 of NZ_JBHRZT010000044.1, forward strand.
GACTACTCCCCGGGGCCTGCGCAATACGAAACGCCTGAGGGGGTGATTGCCGGTGATATGGAATTGAAGCGGCAATTCATCATCCGCGACGGCCATATCCAGAGCATGTTCGATACGGGCGTGACGATCGGGGATGAACTGCTTCAGGAAGTACTCGGCAAACAAGCGGATACCCAAATGAAAAGCATTGTGGCGACCATCCAAAAAGAGCAAAACGAGATTATCCGAAATGAACGAAGCCGCCTTCTTGTTGTGCAGGGAGCTGCCGGGAGCGGCAAAACATCAGCTGCCCTGCAGCGGGTGGCCTATTTGCTGTATCGATACCGGGAAACATTAAAGGCAGAGAATATCATGCTGTTTTCTCCAAATCCGATGTTCAACAGCTACGTATCCACCGTTCTTCCCGAGCTTGGAGAGGAAAACATGCAGCAGACGACGTTTCAAGAATATTTGGACCATCGCCTCGGACAGAATTTTCATCTTGAAGATTCCCTTTCGCAAATGGAATATGTCCTAACAGCCATGAATGAACCAGGATATGAGGCTCGTATGGAAGGAATTCGCTACAAGGCAAGCATAGGTTTCATGGAGGCTATTGACAAATATGCAGAATCTCTTAAACAGGAAGGAATCATCTTCAAAGATGTAAAGTTTCGCAAGAAAGTGTTGATTTCTGCTGAGAGGATAAAGGAAGAGTTTTATTCACTTGACCATTCTTTATCCATTCCTAACCGTATCAAACTTCTAGCGGAATGGCTTCTTAAACAATTGACAAAATGGGAAAAGCTCGAGCGCGATGAATCGTGGGTGGAAGATGAAACCGAGCTTCTTACGAAGGAAGAATATTTAAAGGCTTACCAGAGGCTTCGCCGGCAAAAACAGTTTACGGGAGATACGTTTGACGACTTCCAGCGTGAACAGGAACTGCTTGCTGCCATAGTCGTGAGAAAGCGTTTTAAACCAGTGCGTTCATTCGTCAAGCAACTGCATTTTATCGACATAACCGCCATTTACGGCAGGCTGTTCGAGAAGACGGAGCACTTCTCTCGTTTTTTGCCTGGAGCTAAACGGCTGGACCAATGGGAGGGCATTTGTGAGCAGACTATTGAAACATTGAATGTTGGGGAACTCTTTTATGAGGATGCGACCCCTTATTTATATTTAAAGGAGAAAATAGAAGGGCGGCAGACAAACACTTCTGTAAGGCACGTATTTATTGATGAAGTGCAGGACTATTCTCCCTTTCAGTTTTCTTTCATTAAACAGTTGTTTCCATACAGCAAAATGACCGTGCTCGGCGATTTGAATCAGGCAATTTTTGCGCATGCAGCAAACAATGGCCTGGATGATCTGGCCTCTTTATATGAATCCAATCAAAAAGAAACGTTCATATTGACCCGAAGCTACAGATCAACAAAGCCTATCGTTGAATTTACAAGGCAGTTGATTCAGGGCGGAGAGGTGATTGAGCCGTTCAATCGCGAGGGAAGCAAACCGACATTGACAAAAGCTGCAGATGGGCGGGAGCTGAACGAAAAGGTTATGAATCGAATTCAAGAACTTCAAGAGAGGGGCCATCAAACCATCGCCGTTATTTGCAAGACGGCACAAGAAAGTAAGGAAGCATACGAATCGTTAAAAGGGAACATGCAAATCCGTTTAATCGGCAAAGAGACCACGTCTTTCGAACCGGGTATCCTTATCATTCCTTCTTACCTCGCAAAAGGGGTAGAATTTGATGCGGTCATTATTTATAACGCATCGAAAGTACAGTACGGTCGAGAAAGTGAGCGTAAGCTGTTTTACACCGCTTGTACTCGGGCCATGCATGAATTGCACATGTATGCCATTGGGGAAACGAGTCCGTTTGTGACATCTGTTTCGCCTGATACGTATGTTGTTAGTGCGAATTGAAAAGGATGCGCCGCGAAAGGAAACGCCCCAAAATCATATGCTTTCGCGTAGTTTTGGGGCGTTTCCTTTGCCTATTTTAAAAAAGTATAATCACCGCGGACTATTATGTAGAGATTGGAAAGAGGAAGAGTTACGAAAGGGATGAACAATATCGGCAAAAAGGTCCCCGTTGAATAGAGGGAATCGTCCTTCACTTAAATCTATAATCTTTCATAATCACATCCAAACAGTCATTACAATAATTACGGCCTTTGTCTTTGTCCTGAATTTCTTTTGGCAGTTTGCAAATGGCACATCTGTTTTTCATGTTTATGTCTCCTTGGTTGTATAGATAACTGTAACCATCAGTATACCCATTTAAAACCGATTTTATTCATTATTGCGTAAATAAGATTAGCATTTTACCAGGTATTGGTGTGATAAAATATATCAACCGGCTCTTAATGGGCCGGATTCCTTTCATGGAGATGATGAGTATGGGAGAGGGGATTGGAAACAAACCGGCCAAAGAACGAGCGATTGAACTTGGTTATGTCACGGGTCTATCTTTAATTCTGGCGGCGATTATTTATTTTTTCGCTTCCAATTGGCCAGGGCTTGATAAGTGGGAAAAAATCGGTTTAAGCATTGGATTAATTGCCTTATTTTACGGAAGTGCCTTTGTTTTTTCGAAGATTTTTCAGGAGCGGCCTTTTTTAAGCGAATTATTGTTGTTTGGAGGGTGCATAGCGTTTGGGGCCGGAGTGGCTTTGCTTGGGCAAATTTATAATTCCCATGCAGACAGCTTTATGTTGTTTACGGTATGGGCCGTTCCTGCTCTTCTGTTTGCTTTTATAACGAAATACCAGCCGTTTTACATTTTAAGTTATGTATTGGTGCATTTGGCTGTCTGGTTGTTTTTATTTCCTTCATCAGGGATTCGAATGGAGGATGACTATTGGTACAGGGCTTTCTTTTTAGGAGTGGCTTTTGTGAATATCGTTTTATTTTGGCTTATTCAAAAAGGAGCCTTTCGCTCAAAGCCTCTCACTTTTTTATCCTTTACGGTCTTCCACATCACCATGCTAATGTTGACGGGAGGAGAATTGTTTGAATTCTTTTCATCAATGATGAGCATCGTTTACATGGCCATTCTTGTTTTTTGGTTTTGGCACGATATGAAACAAGAGAGGGAAAAAGGATATACTGTCTTATTGGGAGTGGCTCTGGCGGCGTTTTTCATTATCAAGTTCGTCGCTTTTTTAGCTTTTGTCGGCTCTGAATATGTGTTTTTATGGACGATATTTTTTCCGGTTGTGATTGTCGGAGCCGCCGTGTTCGTTTTGAGTAAATGGAAAGGCATGGCGAGCTCCTGGATAAAAAAGACGTTTATCGGTGTCATAGTGGCTGTAGCGTCTGTAACAGGAGCCAGTTCGATTGCGGGCATTTTATTTTTGATTATTGGGGAAATACCGTTTTATATCATGGCGCTTCTCGCTATATTCGCCTTTATTTTGCCAGCTGTGCTGAAACCGAAATGGAATGCTGTCATTCGCCATACGCTGCTGTTAACGGGTTATTTGATCGGGATTCCATCTGCCATTTTATCGAATATCGCGTTTTCTTTCTTGTTTATCGGGATGTTGGGGTTCGTTTTTTGGAACCATGAAAGTAAAAGCATCAAGCACTTAACGTATTTTGCAACGATGATTGCGTTGTTTGCCTCCTTGTTGGATGAGGGTATTACCATGGAAGTGACAGTGCTGATATTGGTCCTGTTAAATATCGCCTTATTTGCGGGAAGGAATATCTTTAAAGATTCTTTAAAGCGCATGGTTTATCAAAATAGTTATGTTTGCGGGTTTCTCGCTTTTTTCGTCTTAACATTCTTAAATGAGCATTTATCGGTTTTCTATTTTACAGTGAATGGTTTGTACTTTGTCACCTCAACGATTGTTCTTTTCCTTTCTTTGAAACATGAGAGAGTGTTTGAATATCGTGTCGCGTTATTATTTTGGTTTGTCTATATCGCCTATAAATATTATGATTTGTTGTGGAGTTTGCTTCATAAGTCCATTACATTCCTGGTTATCGGTTTGCTTATTTTAGCGGTTGTGACTCGATATGACAGGTTTTCAAAAGCAGACAATGCACCTCTTGGCTTGGTTCGGAAAAAATGGGTCCCGATTGTGCTGGTCATATTGGTTCAATTATCCGCCATCAGTGTTCAAGCGGGAAAAAGCGAATCACTATTGGCTCACGGCGAGTTAATCAAATTGGAATTACAGCCTGTCGATCCCCGTTCTTTATTGCAGGGCGATTATATCGTGTTACGCTACTCCATTTCCAACGTGACGATTTCACCAGAACCTCGTCCCAATGAAAAAATTTCGATTAAACTGGCAAAGAATGAACATGGAGTTTATGAATACAGCGGCTCATTTGTTATGGGCAAGCCGGAAAACCCTGAACAGGGGGACGTGGATGTTTGGATTACCGGACGCTACAAAGGATCAGGAAATATTGAATACGGCATCGAAAACTATTTTGTGAGTGAAGGAACCGGGCTGGATCTGCAGCAAAAAGTGAACTATGCGAAAGTAAAAGTTTCCAAGAACGGGGATGCGATATTAGTGTCGGTGGAATAAGAAGTAGTTGCTTTATTACAAAATCATCATTATCTCCCAGCATTTCTTTCATAAAGTTGAGTGTATTATCAAGAGATTCAGAAATCCTTTTTTGATCATCCTCTTCTAATCTTTACCAGGGATTTTTTGTACTAGAACCAAGGCGTTGATTTACATTGCAATTTAGGTTGCAGCAAAACTAAAAAGTGAAACTGCTTGACAATTCTCCATTCTTGTCTCAATTATTATATTAATCAATAAAAGAGGAAGGAGAGGAGTGGATCAGATGGGATTGCCGGATAAATATGAAGAAAGACAAAGAGGTTTCATAACAGACGGGGAGTTTAAAAAAAATCATCTTTTCCGAAATATAACGAGTCAGAACGTATCTTCCGGACTGATTGCCAGCACCTTGGTCATGACGGGGCCAGCGATCATTATTTTAGAAGCAGCGGCTTCCGGACATTTTACGGCTCAGCAAACGATCAACTGGATGTTTGCCGTCTATTTTTTTGGTGGACTCTTCGGTATTCTCATGCCGTTGTTATTTCGGATTCCGATTACTGGAGGTCACTCCATTACGGGAGTGGCTTTTTTGGCAACGGTGACTTCCCAATTTACATATCCACAGTTGATTGGCGGATACGTAATGTCGGGAATACTGATTTTTCTCGTCGGCATGTCCGGCCTTTTTACAAGAATGATTAAATGGGTACCAAAGGAAATTATTGCAGCGATGCTGGCGGGATTGGTTACTGGTTATGTTGTTCGGCTTGTCCCTTCGGTTAAAGAAATGCCATTGGTTGGAGGAGCAGCCCTAATTAGTTTTTTTATTGTCACGAAATATAGTAAGCGTTTGCCACCTGTTATGGTGACTGTAGTCGTGGCTTTCCTTGCCCTGTTATGGACGCAGGACTTGAGCATGACATCCAGGGAAATCACTTTTTTCTTTCCTTCTTTGCAAACTCCAGAATTCACGTGGATGGGGATGCTAACCTTAGCTCTTCCTCTTGCTATGCTGATTCTGAGCAACGATGCAGCACCCGGAATAGGGGCATTGGAAAGCTCCCACTTTGAGCCTCCTATTCGCAAAATCATTTCCATAAGCGGGATTTTTTCCGTCATCGCGAGTTTTTTTGGAGGACAAAGCGCGAATATTGCCGGCATGATGACGGCTATCTGTGCCGGCCCGGATTCAGGGCCCGGATCAAAGCGATATGTGGCTTCCCTCGTGTCCGGAATCGTGACTTTATTATTTGGTGTTTTTGCTTGGAAGATTGTTCCGTTCATTCAATCTCTTCCGCAGGCGTTTGTTTCCCTGCTAGCTGGTTTTTCTCTAATTGGGGTCCTGCATTCCAGCTTGCAGATGGGATTTGTCGGAAATCGATATCGATTAAGTGTGCTATCTGCTTTTATCATTGCCTTGTCAAACGTATCCTTCCTCCATATTAGTGCTCCAGTATGGGCGCTTGTATTTGGCGCGGTCATAGCACGGACGGTAGAAAAATAAAACGCACTCGTTGCATAAAGTTTTTTTGCTGTCTACTTTGACAGGGGTAAGACCAAAAGGAATCTGAACTTTATTCATGCAACATCATGTCTGTTACACTACGTTTGAGGTTTCCTCTTATCTTTTTTATGTTCTTCAATAAGTAAAATTACAAATGGAACAAACATAACCCATAAAAGTAAAAAGCCAAATGTAAATTTAGCCAATGAATTCAAGTGAAAATGGGCCATTATGAGACTGATGAAAACTAGAGCAAAAGGGCTTAAAAATATCAACGTCATCATGATTTTTTCCATGTATTCTCCTTACTTAACAGACTTGATCTCAATTAAAGAAACCAATAAGATTCTTTGAACTCAAGTTTAGGATTGCACTCAAACCTGGTGGACATACATAAAATGACTTAAAGGTTTCCATATTTCATACATTTTTGGTTGAGATAATCATTATTACATTAAATGATATTTGTTTTGATGACGAAAGGAACCCTAGTCACTAATCGTTATTCATAGTGTAAGGGCCCTTATCGCGGCATCGCAGGGGGGTGTCCCAAAAGCACGGTTTTTGTACTTGGGACACCCTCTTCTTATCAAGACATCCATATCCCATTTCGTTTTCACATCCCTTGTCAAATGCCTCGATCTCATTATCTTCTTTTTCAGAACGTTAGAACCCATTTTTCGATGTTCATAAATGCATTTCTAGATTATTAAAGTCAAGAGGCTCGTTAGTGATCTACATATAACCGTTTTAAGATACGGATTTTAAATCCTCTGTGAATCGTAGGAATTTCGGCTCTAATCAGTATTATGTCAACTTAATGCGAATATGACCTACACTTATTTCACCAGAATCATAAATTCTATAGCATAATGAAAATCTACCATTCTAGTGTAAAAAATATAAATTTAATGTGTATTAAATATGAAAAAACGTAATATTATGTAAATCCAATGTAAAATAAAGGGAAATTATGTAAGAACATCTGACATAAGTGTTTGATAGTTAAAAGATGGTTGTTATAAATGTAAATGACAATGGTAATTTCGCTTTTTAAAATATTCTTATTTTTTGATACTCTGTAAAGGTATCATTGATTTTATTGTATTTTTACATATATCGGAAAATATGAATATTTATGTTGTATTGTAAGGGGGATTTCTAGTGTCAAACATTATTATTAGGAGGAGAATAAATGGCTGTTAAAAAACTAACGATTGAACAATTAAAAAGAATTGCGGAGAAATTTAACCCTGATTTTACAAATGATGATCTATCTTCCCTTCAAAAATTAATGGAAGGTCCACTTGAATCCTACAATCGTTTAAATCAACTTATAGAACCTGGCCTCTCAGTTGAATACCCACGTACTTCAGGATATCGTCCTGAAACTGAGGAAAACCCCTACAACACATGGTATTGGAAAACTACTGTAAAGGATAAAAGTTTTGGAAAACCAGCAGGGAAAAAATTGTTCTAAAAGATACTATAAGTCTAGCAGGTGTTCCTATGATGAATGGTTCATCCATTAATTCAGGTCTATGTTGATGAACCTAACGCCTAATCGTTGTGTAAGCAATCGATAATCCTCGTTCCTCCATCGTTTCCACCAAATCACGAAAACTTAGGTTGTACAGTGGGTATCATCTTACTGCTAGCAAAATAATATCAGGCTGATCATGCTTCCATTTGAATAAAGTTTGATTCTCCACACTGAACACCATCCCTTTTCTAGATTGATAGTATCAGTACGTTCAAAGTTTGCAGATTTCTTACCTAATCATTTAAAAGTTTGCACCGGAACCAGAAATATCATGCAAACTAAATTTAATAAATTTGCATGGTGGAGGTATATATGAATCCATATCGGCTTTTTCAAAAAGGAGAGATCGTACAGGTAATTGATCCTAATAATCCTCTATACGGCGAGGTTGGTCAAATTGATTTTATCACAATAAGTGGTCGATATTTTGTGAAATTCGCAGGAGGAAACGGTGTTTCGCTATCCCCTCAAGATATTAAGCCGTCGTTAGAATGTAAACAAGAAAAAGATTAATACAAAGCACATTTCTTACAGATTCAGATGCTGGCTTGCTAAGAAATAGAACAAATAGTAGAGGGCGTCATTCCATGTACTGGAGATGTCGGCCGAATGGTTCGTTTTATTGCTCATTTTCTCACAATCCTCTTTATCTACTTTGTCGGGAATGGACTCGTCGCATGGTTGGATCTTCCTGTTCCAGGGAACATCTTTGGTACGGCATTACTCTTTATCTTTTATAAAGGAGATGATCGTCAATATGGGGAAAATGGAGCTCACTTTTCCGTGTCAAATTTCTTCCAGAATCGACCTTGCGAAAATTCAACAGTTTGTTGAAAAAATGAATCGGTTCAACGGCTACATTTTGATTGAAACAAACGAAAAAACCATCAATGCCAAGAGTTTGCTCAGCATGTGGGTATTGACCGCCAGTTTAACAAGTGGCGGTACTGCCTTGCTGCGTATCTCAGGGCCAGATGCGGAAATAGCCATGGAAGATCTGAAAAATTTACTTTCTGGTAGGTTCTAGTGTAGTAAAAATGTTTCTATAAGGTTTAAAAACATCAAAGAAAAGGGTAAGAAACTTTTTGAAATACCTGTGTTAGGGGAACTAACAAAGTTAATGTCCGACAATATTAAATCATATAGCCTAGACATAAGCTGATGTTTTATGTTTATCGTAAACATACACACTTTCCCCTCACAAAGGTGTTCCCCTCCCGGAGCTTTCTTTCTTGTGCGTTAGCTATTTCCGTTTAATCAAAAAATATCGAGGGAGTTTTGGATGCTTTATGTAAGGGGCTTTTTCAATAGTAAAGATCGTATCTTTTTCCCATAAGGTAATATATGTTAATTAAAAATGACAAACTTTACATTTATTAATGTAAAGTTAGCGCTTACAATATTTTGTAAACAATGTTCAATTTTTGGATAATAGGAGGTGCTGATAAATGGATCAATATTTTAATGAGACGGAAATTTCAATGGTTCTTATTATCACCATCAGCGTATTTTGTATGATTTTGAGATTCCCTTTTTATGCAGTTGCCATCATGTTGGGCTATTTTTTATTTTTATTTATATATCTATTTATCAAGCAACTTCTTAGTCAGGATTTTAGAGAGTCGTTATTATCCAGGTTCCTTTTACCTCTCTTAGTTATACTTATTATGTGTGAAGCAGTCTTCAACTTTGTTCTCTAAACTAAAATGCGACTTATCTGAATAATAAAATGATTCTATTAAGTCCAAGGTTTTTTGATTGTCTCTAATCCGCGTTATGGTGACTATATAGATCGATTTAGAAAATTCGACCTGACCAAAGAACGGCCATGCCAAATTTTCTAGACCTAAGCGGCTGGCACCCCCCTTGCGGGCGAATTCAAGTTGTCTGGATCACCGATTGTGATGCCTCTTGATTGAATGAAAATGTGTCGAGTTATTAAGTGGAATATATATAAAAATCAATAGAATATTTACAATTTTTAATAGATTATTTAAAAAACCTTAACACCTGCTTTACTTTAATTCACTACACTTAACATGTGAATTGGACATGCCCTATTTCATAGATTGATAGACGTAGAACGTACAAGGTCTATTTCCATTTTGCAGAGAAAATGGTTGCGGCTAAAAAAATGGCTGGAACTTGCTTCAGAAAGAATCTGACGATGAGTGAAAGATTCTTGAAAATAGAGGCGAAAGTTTTCTGGGAAAATAAAGGAGGACATGACGATGGAAAACAAATCGTTAAATCGACGCACCTTTTTAACACGTATTGGAACAGGTGCTACTGCCCTTGCAATCGCTACTTCTGGTCTAGGCATTTTAAGCGAGACAGCCAATGCGGAAACCGACAGCCTGTTAGGTGTAAAACCGAAGAAAAACGGCTTTAAGTTTACTCCGGTTGAACCTGTGAGCAAAGACGAACTTGTTCTTCCAAAAGGGTTTAAATATGACGTTGTAGCCGCTTATGGCGATGTGATCAATGGAAAGGGAGACACATTCGGTTTTAACAACGACTTCACCCTTTACTTTCCTATTAAAAATTCCAGTGAACGGGGCCTATTGTGGGTAAACCACGAATATACAAACCCACTGTACGTGGAAGGAGAAAAAGTAAACGGCAAGTATACTCCTGCCCAAATTGAAAAGCTTCTTTACAACCAGGGCGGTTCCATTATTGAAGTGTATTATGATAAGAAAGAAAATAAATGGAAAATGGACCCTGCTTCCACATATGCTCGACGAGTAACAGGGTTAACGCCTTTTACACTTACCGGTCCGGCAAAAGGAACAAAAGCAGTAAACGGCGCAAAAAGCGTTCAAGGAACATTCGCCAACTGTTCCGGCGGAAGAACATTATGGAATACCGTCTTATCCTGTGAAGAAAACTTCGAAACCACTTCCAAAGATGCCGGATTAGATCAGACTCATTACGGCTGGGTAATCGAAGTGGATCCATTCGATCCGAATTTTGCGGTTCGCAAACATACCGCTCTTGGACGTTTCAACCATGAAAATGCTTCAATGGGTCTTGCCAAAGACCATCGCGTCGTCGTTTATATGGGAGACGATAAAAAAGATGCTTGTGTCTATAAATTTGTTAGTAAAGATAAATATGTACCTGCATTAGGAAAAGCAAATTCCCGACTTCTTGAGGAAGGGACTTTATATGTGGCGGACTTTAAAAAAGGCCAATGGATTGCTCTGACAATTGAGGCCGTACAAAAAGCGGCGGCTGGCAAACCGGAACTACTGGAAAAATTCCAAACGCAAGGCGATGTTGTAACCAACTGCCACGAAGCGGCCATCCTTCTTGGGGGAACACCGACCGACCGACCGGAGGATGTGGAAATTTCACCATTTGATAACACCATCTTTATTGCCCATACGAACAATGACAAGCATGGAAACTTACATGGACACATTACCCGTTTCATCGAAAAAAACGGTGACCATGGAGCAACTGAATTTGAATATGAAATTTTTGCAGCCGGCGGACGTCAAAGCGGATTCAGCGCACCGGACAACTTAACCTTTGACAGCAACGCAAATTTATGGACCGTAACGGATATTTCATCAAGCAGCTTGAACCAAGGTGCATGGACAAGCTTCGGTAACAACGGAGTGTTTGTCATTCCTACCGTTGGTCCGGATAAAGGAATTGCTAAGCAGTTTGCCTCTGCTCCTGTGGAAGCAGAATGCACTGGACCTTGTTTCACTCCAGACGAAAAGACACTATTCTTGTCTATTCAGCACCCTGGTGAAGAAACAGAAGATATCAACAATCCAACAAGTACATGGCCGCACCGTAAAGGCGAAAAGATGCCTCGTCCGGCAGTTGTGGCGATTACAGGATTTAAATTTTAGGGAGGGAACACCATGTTGCAAAATATCGGGGTACCTGGTTTAATCTTGATTTTAGTCATTGCCCTCATCATATTCGGTCCATCTAAACTGCCCGAAATTGGACGTGCTTTTGGCAGCACATTAAGAGAATTTAAAAACTCTGCTAAGGACTTAATTTCTTCAGACGAGAAAGAAGAAAAGACGCAATCCAAGTAATGTTGAAGAAGATGTAAGCAATAAGCTTGCATCTTCCTCTTGTTTCGAGGAAAGGAGGAGCTGTATGACTAATCAAGAAATGCTTTTTGTTGAGCACCTTGAGGAACTCAGGAAACGGATCATCTATACATTGATTGCCTTTCTGCTTTTTTTATTTGGCTCATTCATTTATGTGAAGGACATTTACGCATGGCTGATTCGTGATCTTGACCATAATCTGGCTGTATTGGGGCCAAGTGAAATCCTATGGGTGTATTTTATGATTTCCGGCGTGATCGCGTTGGCTCTTACCATTCCAATTGCCGCCCATCAAACGTGGCTATTTGTAAAACCGGCGCTGTCTGAAAAAGAACGAAAAACGACACTAACGTACATTCCTGGACTGTTTATCCTTTTTATTGCCGGCTTATCATTCGGTTATTTTGTCGTGTATCCAACCGTCCTCAGTTTTTTATTGTCTTTGTCTGAAGGACAATTTGAAACGATGTTTACGTCTGAAAAATATTTTAAATTCATGATTAACTTGACATTGCCGTTTGGATTTTTATTCGAAATTCCGCTTGTCGTCATGTTTCTCACCTCTCTTGGTGTCATAAATCCTATGATTCTTTCAAAGGCACGAAAGATATCTTACTTTTTGCTTGTCGTGGTATCCATTTTGATTACACCGCCTGATTTCATATCCGATATATTGGTTACCGTGCCTCTTTTAGTTTTATACGAATTTAGTGTGACATTATCAAAAATTGTCTACCGAAAAAAACTCAAACAGCAACCGGATAACGTCATTGAAATAAAGAAAACGTCTTAAACAAAAAACGAACTCCTTAATATGAAAAGGAGTTCGTTTTTTGTTGTGGTTACTACCCCGTGATGAGGAATACCAGTGCGGAAAATATCGTACATGTGATCGACAGATTGGTATTATATAAGAATAAAATGAATGGCTCTCTATTTCTAGTAAACATTTTTGCGCCAAAACTAAAAAATAATAAGAATATTCATTTCTAATTTGACAAGTCTTAATAAGTTCTAATCCTTGTTCTTTCATAATTCTTAACCAAAATTTATTTTCAGTTAAGGAACGGTCTATAAACAATTGTTCAGTTAATGATTCCGGAATCAATTGAAACCTATAAGATCTGAAGCGGTGGAATTAATCAATATTGCAGTTGCAGATAACCAACACTGTGGATGGTTAGGGAAGTAGTTAGTGTTGGATTCAGTTCAAAATGCCATGCCGGTTCTATGTTTTGATCAAATGCTTATTGCATCAGAGCCTATTTTTGTTATAACTCTACAAAATATATAAAAAACGATATAAATAGTTTTACATTTTGTCTAATGAATGGGTTTATCTCATTATATATAATTATATATAGTTAGTATTCGTAACACCAAAGAATGGATTTAACGAAGGTAAAGTGGTTGAAGTGCATAAAGCCAAAATCAAGCGAAGTCATCATCGGAGAAATAGATAAACGGCTCATCTGAGAAGTACTCGATGCAATGCATGGCAGCTTTATCGAAATCGTCGTCTTGAAACATACATGAGACTTCAAATGGTTTAGTCTACTAAAAAGGGGGCTTGTTAATGAAAACGCAGGTTGAACAAAATGGTATTATAACCCTAACAGAAGAAATGACTAAGAGGTTGAGTGAAAGTGAATTGTGGAATGATGATTTACGACCAACAACACTCAAGGAACATTCGTGGAAGGGCCTAAACTTCGCTACTTTGTGGATTGGGATGTGTTTATGTATCCCGGCTTACACCATGGCCAGTGGTATGATTACTCTAGGCATGAGCTGGTGGCAGGCAATTGGAACTATTTTTCTCGGCAATGTTATTGTCCTTATCCCGATTTTATTAAATTCACATGCCGGAACAAAATTTGGAATTCCATATCCTGTTTTTGCACGGCTTTGGTTCGGAGATAAAGGAGCACACATTCCGGCTTTAGCCCGCGCAATTGTAGCCGCTGGATGGTTTGGAATTAATACGTGGATTGGAACAGGTGCAATTGATACATTGTTAACAGCCTCATTCTCTGCCTGGGAAAACTTACCCGGACATACAGCCATCGTATTTGCCTTGTTTTGGGCACTGAATGTAGGGGTTGCTTATAAAGGCCCCGAAGCCATTAAAAAACTAGGTTCAATTGCTGCTCCTGTAGTAGGCATCTCTTCGATTATTCTTCTCGTCTGGGCATTCACTCAGTCGGGAGGTTGGGGCCCCATTTTAGAGACACCATCTAAATTCAAAACGACTGGTGAGTTTTTAAAAGTATTTTTCCCAACTCTAACAGGTGTTATCGCTTTCTGGGCTACACTCGCTTTAAATATTCCTGACTTTTGTCGTTACGCTAAAAGTCAGAAATCGCAAATGGTTGCTCAAAGCTTCTCTCTCCCAATTACAATGACCGTCTTTTCTTTCATTGGAATAGCAGTCACATCAGCGACTATAGTCATCTTCGGCCAAGCGATTTGGGATCCAGTACAGCTAATTGCTAAGTTCCCGCCATTTGTTATCTTTTTGGGAACAGTTGTGATTGTTATTTCTTCCCTAACCATTAACGTTGGGGCTAACGTTGTAGCCCCCGCCCGTGCCATTGAGAATTTATACCCGAAACGTATTACGTTTGCAATGGGTGCTCTCATTACCGGGATATTTGCCATCTTGCTGCAGCCATGGTATATCATGTCCAACTTTGGAAACTATATATTTGGTTGGCTTGGGACATATGCGGCTTTACTTGGTCCGATTGATGGCATTGCTATTGCCGACTACTGGCTTGTTCGACGGAAACAAATGGATCTTAAAGAGTTATATGAACCCAACGGCCGTTACAGTTACACGACCGGATTTAATAAAAACGGAATTTATGCTCTTGTGATCGGTGTAGTCATCCCTGTACTAGGCTTACTAATTCCAGGTCTTGGCTTTCTCTGGGATAATGCTTGGACTCTCGGATTATTTATTTCTATTGCTGTCTATACCTATTTAATGAAAGGTGACAAAAGCGTTCTAAGAGAAGGTGAATACGAGAAGATGACTATTATAGAAAATTTCCCTCATGATATCAAAAGAAAACCGATAGAAACAGAACTTACAAAATAGCACAGGCAGGATAGCTAGGGAATATAGAAAGTTAGCTTTCGTTAACTCTAAAATGTTATATCCTAATGTGGAATGTGATGCAAATTGACAGGGTAGAGGCCGCCCACTTTGAACCCAGTCGGAATCATACTTTAAAACCTTTGATATGACTGAATTTAACGCTATCTGCTTATCCTTTAATTAGGTAAAGCAGATAGCGTTTGTCACTTTTTATGCGAATATTTCATCAAGCTGTCCTGTTATTCCGTCCTCATCAGGCATTAAAACAGTTTTTTCACCGTACCCGTCCGGATTTACATCGACTGATTGAGATAGAGGGTTACAGTTTTCCAAGCGGTCATGCGATGAGTGCATGTACTGTTTATGGTATGCTCTCATTTCTGTTATGGCGTCATATTCCTACCCGGTGGGGGCGCGGTATCTTGATTCTCATCAGCATCACGATGATTCTCACGATTGGAATGAGCCGCATTTATCTAGGCGTACATTATCCCAGTGATATCATCGGCGGCTACTTTGCTAGTGGATTTTGGCTTGCAATGGCCATTTGGTTCTACCAGCGATATCAAGAAAAACGTGATAAACGGAAACAGATTAGCGGAAGTAAAGGGTGAAACGGTTGTGTCAATTTATCCGAACTTGGCACACAAAGAGTAATGTGATCATCCTGTTTTCGTTTTGGACGGTTCTACGAGGACCCAATAAAAATAGGCATTTGAATCAGTAACAATACCCAATCATCGTTCATATTTTGTTGGGGAAAGTACTTGAAGTATTGGTGGATTCACCTGTTACACAGTGTTTTTCTGATAATGTTGTTCTATTCCCGTTCCATGTTACTGGCACACCTTATTAATTTAAATTACGGAGGCTATGAGAATGAATAATTTCCAAAATGAGCTTCAAATGTTGAATGTTGGCGATTTCCAGGCGAGCGAGGTAGTTCCTTGGGACCAAAACCAGTACTATATGGATTCGTCCCGGCAACTCGGTGGTTTCGGTGGCTGTTTCGGCGGTGGTTTCGGTATCGGTGGTTGCTTCGGTAGTTGTTTTGGTTGTTTTAGCTGTTTCCGCTGCTTTAGTTGTTTTCGATGCCATAACTGCTTTAGTTGCTCTAATTGCGGCGGCCGTTGCGGCGGCGGTCGTTGTGGCGGTGGCGGCCGTTGCGGCGGTGGCGGCCGTTGCGGCGGTTAATCGTTCTAGTTTTCTAACGAAAACCGTGGCTGCTAAGGAGAAGAAAATGCCCCTGCCTGAGTTGTTGTAGGGGCCCTTCACTATAAGATTAGACATAAGAGACAAATTGCGGTACATAGGATTATAGTGAAAGTGATAATGCGGATTTGAGAACAGCTCACGGGTAAGGAGGAGCGGGATGACAAATTTAACCCCTTCTATGCGTCTGAAAGTGAAAAGGGATACGTTTTTTCTCCCTGATCCAAACAGCGGTGTGTATTTTCGGAACAACTTAAGTTCGTTCCGTATGGAAGGCAGTTCGATCGAGCAGTGGGTTGAAAAGCTGATACCGATGTTCAACGGGGAATACACGTTGAGGGATTTGACAGACGGATTGCCGGGCCCATACCGGGATCGGGTGTATGAAATTGCGGAAGTGCTGTATCGAAACGGATTTGTTCGGGATGTGAGCCAAGACCGGCCGCATCAATTGGCGGATCGGGTTCTTAAAAAGCATGCTTCCCAAATTGAATTTTTGGACAGTTTCGGCGATTCAGGTGCGTACCGTTTTCAAGCCTATCGCCAGGCCAAAGTGTTGGCAGTCGGCTCTGGTCCTTTTTTTGTTTCGGTGGTTTCAGCGTTGATTGAATCCGGATTGCCAAAATTCCATGTGCTAATCACAGACTCGGTACCGACCAATAGGCGTCGGTTGACGGAACTGGTGGTACATGTCCGTAAAACAGATCCCGAGGTGGCGGTAGAGGAAATCACACTAAAGAAGGAGGGGGTGAGTTCTTGGCGGGAGATTGTGCAGCCGTTTCATTCGATTTTGTATGTGTCACATGAGGGTGATGTAGAGGAACTGCGGGTTCTTCATGCGGTTTGCAGGGAAGAGAAGAAGGTGTTACTTCCCGCTATATGTCTACAGCAGGTGGGTCTAGCGGGTCCGTTAGTGCATCCGGACTCTGAGGGCTGCTGGGAGTCTATGTGGCGCCGTATACATCAATCAGTGCTTTGCAAAGGCCGGCAGTTGTCTGCCTTCTCTTCCACAGCAGGAGCGATGTTGGCCAATGTGATTGTGTTTGAATTGTTTAAAGAGGTTACAGGAATGACCGAATCAGAACAGAAAAATCGATTTTTCCTGCTCAATCTGGATACGTTGGAAGGAAACTGGCATTCGTTCATGCCTCACCCGCTCGTGATTGGACGTACATCGGCTGAATGGATTGAAGATTTCGATGTACGGATTGAACAAGGCTTGCGCAGAGGTGAACCGGGTGAATTGCTTCTTTATTTCAGCCAGCTGACATCAGAGGTATCAGGGATTTTCCATATTTGGGAGGAGGGGGACTTAAAGCAGCTGCCGTTGGCTCAATGCCGTGTTCAGGCAGTCGACCCGTTGTCGGAGGGACCGGCTAGGCTGCTGCCGGACATTGTCTGTACAGGTTTGACGCATGAGGAGGCACGGAGAGAGGCAGGTTTGGCCGGGATTGAAGCATATATATCGCAAATGGTCGGTCTGCTCGTTACGACTCTACCTCCTTATCAGGAAGCAGAGGGTAGTATGATAGAAACGCAGGAATTTGTCGGTGTCGGAGCGGGGGAAACGTTTGCGGAAGGAGTTTGCCGCGGGTTGCAAAAGTGTTTGGCCGAAGAGCTGAGCAAGCAACAGGTCGAACAGAAGAATGTTGTCTCTCAAGTGCAGTTGAGCGCAGTAGAAGATGAACGCTGCCAGTTTTATTTGCAGGCCCTGACCACGATGCAGGGAGCGCCGGTAATCGGCTTGGGAGAGGAAGTGTCCGGCTTCCCTGTGGTATGGGTCAGTACGAACGGCCGCTGGTATGGCAGTGTAGGTTTAAATACAACAATGGCGTTGCGGAATGCGTTACAACAGGCGCTTATGAAAGTACAAAACGAAGCGGATTGCCTCAAGATGCAAACGTTGGAAGTTTCGTCCGTGCTTTTGGAAGAAGGGGTGCCGCTAAACCTTGTGATTCCGGTGTGTGAAGAGGCGACACAATCTGAGGTTTTGCGGTCCGCTATGCAAGTCTTGGAACGGAATCATAAGCGGCTCTTGGTCTTCGAACTAGCGCTGGAACCATTTTTGAAAGAGGAACCGGTAGGGGTATTTGGTGTGTTGTTAAGAGAGGAGGAATCCCGGTGAGTGCTGTCGTCGCGGTTGTCGGAGAAGGATTGTTGGAGGACCTTGTTTGCGAAGAACTGTCCGCCCAATATCAGGTAGTTCGTCATACCGATTTCAAGGGAGGAGTACCGGAAGCGACTGATTTGGTTCTGATGTTGCACGATGCCTGGAATCCCTCCGTTCATCAAAAGGCGGAAGAGGTGTTACGGCCAACCGGCATCCCCTGGCTGCGAGGCTTCGTTTCATTTGGCGAGGGCGTGGTCGGGCCGCTGGTTCGCCCGGATACGCCGGGGTGCTCCCAGTGTGCGGAAATAAGACGCCTTATGGCAGGACGCGACCGTAAAGAAATGTGGGAGATCCAACAGAGGCTGGCAGCGCGCGGAGAAATGCCGCGTGACGCATGGGCATCGCGCACGGGACTTTTGCAGATGGCCCACCTGATCGGGGCCGAGGTACAGAGGGTAGTGCAAGGTGATCAGGCTCACTCAGAAGGACGGGTATTTTTAATCAATCTGAAAACACTGAAGAGTTCATGGCATTCCTTTCTGCCCGATCCGTTGTGTCCGGCTTGCAGTCGATTACCCGACGATTCACCGACAGCGGCCCGAATTTCGCTGCAACCAAGCCCGAAGATCGGCACCGACAGTTACCGCTGCCGTTCGATGGATGATCTGAATAAAGTTCTAGTCAAAGACTATCTGGATCAGCGGACTGGCTTTTTGAATGGTAAAATGTATGACCTCGTGCCGCCATTTGCCGATGTAAGTATCAATCTGCCTTTGTTCACGGGGGACGAGGGAGCAGCAGGCCGGACTCATTCATACGCGGTAAGTGAGTTGACTGCCATTTTGGAGGGGTTGGAGCGGTATTGCGGTCTAGAGCCCCGCGGCAAACGGACAGTGATTCATGATAGTTTCCGCAATCTGGAAGATCAAGCGCTCAATCCTATCAAGGTAGGCGTGCATGCAAAGGAACAGTATGCGCGGCCTGGTTTTCCATTTAAACAGTTTGATCCTGATTGCCCAATCAATTGGGTATGGGGCTATTCGTTTTTGCAAGAACGTCCCATTCTGGTTCCAGAGCTGCTTGCCTATTACAGCTTGGGCTGCGGGAAGGGATTTGTCTATGAAACTTCCAACGGATGTGCGTTAGGCGGAAGTTTGGAGGAGGCCATTTTCTACGGTATTTTGGAAGTGGTGGAGCGTGATTCGTTCCTGATGACTTGGTACGCGCAGCTGACCCTCCCGCGTCTTGACCCTTATTCCGCTAACGACCAAGAATTGCAGTTGATGGTCGACCGCGTGCGGGCGGTGGGGGGATATGATCTGTATTTGTTTAACTCGACGATGGAGCACGGCATTCCAAGTGTTTGGGCGTTGGCGAAAAACAGGAAGCAAAAGGGATTGAATATCATCTGTGCGGCCGGAGCTCATCTGGATCCGGTACGGGCGGTGAAAAGCGCGGTTTACGAGTTGGCTGGAATGATGCTGACGCTTGACGAGAAATTCGAGGCGAACCAGGAGGAGTATGTGCGAATGCTGCAAGATTCTTCCCTGGTGCAGAAGATGGATGATCACGGAATGCTGTACGGTTTGCCCCAAGCAGAGGAGCGCCTGCGGTTTTTGCTGGACGATAATCGTCCGTTGCGAACGTTTGAGGAGGAATTCAAGTGGAAGGCGAGAAATAAAGACCTGACCGATGATCTCAAGGACATTCTTCAGGTGTTTCGTCGATTGGACCTCGATGTGATTGTGGTGGACCAGACGACACCGGAAACCATACGAAACGGACTGTATTGCGTGAAGGTGTTGATCCCGGGGATGCTGCCGATGACATTCGGGCATCACCTTACTCGTGTAACAGGGCTGGAGAGGGTACTCAGGGTACCAATGGAACTCGGGTATGCGAAACAACCGCTGACACTTGAACAGCTCAATCCACATCCGCATCCGTTTCCATAAGCGGTGACTAGGAGGTAGGAGGATGAGTCTAGAGGAGTTTCTGCACCATTTACATTTCGACATTGACAAGGCAAGCCCGCCGGACTGGGAGGTGGATTGGGAAGATGCACCGCTTGCGTATAAGCTCTACCGTGGCTTGCCTGCTATTCCGCTTTCTCCGGAAGTGCCGCTGACGCTTGACGAACGGGAGACACACGCAAAGCCTGACCTTCGCAGAATCGGTCATTTTCTCTGGTATGTATTCGGCCTTACTCAATGTTGCCAGTCAGTCTTTACCTTGAATTCCACAGAACAATCGGCGGACCTAATGCAGTCGTATCGGCGGTTTGCTCCTTCCGGTGGAGCGTTGTATCCAAACGAATTGTACGTGTATCTGAAGATGGAGGATTTGCCTGCTGGAGTGTACCATTATGATGTGGCACACCACCGCTTGGTGTTGTTGCGAGAAGGCAATTTTGATTCATATATAGCCCGGGCTCTTGGTAATCGCTGTGACATGTCCGCTTGTTTTGGTACCGTTTTTGTGTCGACAATGTTTTGGAAAAATTTCTTTAAATACAATAACTTTGCCTACCGTCTGCAAGGGTTGGATGCTGGTGTGCTGATTGGACAGTTACTGGAAGTGGCGAAACGGTTTGGCTTCGCATCGGGGGTGTACTTCCAATTTCTTGATCGGGCCATCAACCATCTGCTCGGGCTATCCGAACAGGAGGAGAGCGTGTATGCGGTTATCCCGCTATCGGTGGAACCTACAATCTGGTTTGCTAACGGAAGTGATATAGGCGGGATTGTCTCTGCCGCCGAATTGTGCCGGGAGTTGACCGCGATTCAGTATCAGCACTACGTCCGGTCACGGAGGGTCAAAGAATATCCGATGTTAACCAAGATGAATGAAGCGTCCATGCTGGAATCAACGGAATCATTTCGACAGATCAAGGCGACGGAGAGTATGAATTGTGAGGGTCAAGCGGTAGCTCTGCCTCACGTGAAGCGGTTGTCGTATGATCTGGCGTCAGTCTGCCGAAAGCGATATTCACCGGACATGGATTTCGTTTTGGGAAAGGTAAGTCAAACGCAACTGGCCGCTCTGCTGCAGGAGGCGACGGCTTCCTTCTCGTATCGAAATGATTTGGATGGTGCACATAAGAAGCACGAGCCCCGTGTCTCACTGTATGGCTGTTTGTATAATGTTGAAGGCATTCCGGATGGTGCTTATCATTATGACAGCACTGCTCATGCGTTGCGACAGGTATATCTCGGAGATCATCGACTCCGGTTGCAATACGGAATGTCTCTAGATAATGTAAATTTGTTCCAAGTACCGCTCTGCCTGCATGTGGCAGGGGATAAGGATCACTTCAAAACGGGACTGGGGTACAGAGGATATCGCATCCAACAAATGGAAGCGGGTATGCTCGTGCAACGATTACTGTTAGCGACGTCAGCCATCGGGATGGGGGGGCACCCGCTCCTCGGGTTTGATGCGAACTTGTGTGATGAGATTTACAAAATGGATCCACAAGGAAAAACCAGCCTCATCCAAATCCCGATCGGTCCCTATCGACATCGCCCTTGGTTGAGGGGAAGTTTGCATAGCTAAGTAAGATAAGAATGAGATTAGGTGAAATTAGACGATTTAACGAAAGAAGCAATCTTTATATAATATAATTTGTTGAGACTAGGCGATAGTAGATGAGATGAGTGCATCTATATAAATTCACATAAATCATTTGACATAAATAAAAAGCATTTATGTCAAATCCTTTGTAAGCCCGTTCAAGATGAAAAAAAAGAAAGGCGCAACGCAAATAGAAGAAAAACCGGTGACAGAGGTTAAAAAATTAAGTGGGAATTATATAAATTGACAGGGGAGAGGCCGCTCGCTTTGAACCCGGTCGGAATCGTATATGACCGAAAAAGAGAGTGGACCCGTCATGAAAATTCGGCAAAATCAGAGGATTCCATGACGGGTCCTTTCAGTAAAGATCAACTTTTATCATTAATTCGAGACTTATGGGACACCCTCCTGCAATGAGCCGTCATGAAAAATCCAAGAAAATCACGGATTTCAGTCACGTTTCATCGCAGAAAAAATAGATGGTTGTCCTTCCCTGAAGGCTTTGGGGTCAGCCCCTTTTTTTGTAAGGAAAGCGGCTTGACGATTTAATCCCTCATTTAATGGAGTCTGCCTTTTGCTGGACCATAGCTACAGCTCCGTATTCTCTTTATTTTTTTATTTTTTTGTTGCATGGTATATCATCTTGTATATTTCTAGTTGACTATTGATCATCGGTTCCTGTTCTGTCCGTTTTACGTAATGATAATTTCCTTCAGGATCTTGTTCACGGGCTTTTACATTATCCGCCAACATCACCGATAGCCAATCGTGGATTCTCTCCTTTAAGTGGTCATCCAAAATTGGAAATAAAATTTCTACACGATTCTCCATGTTTCGTGTCATCATATCAGCAGATGATAAAAAGGTTTTTTCTTCACCATTATGATGAAAATAATAAATACGGCCATGTTCTAAAAAGCGTCCAACAATACTGCGCACTTTAATATTCTCGCTTACCCCCTTAATACCGGGTCTCAAACAACAAATGCCCCGTATAATTAAGTCGATTTTCACACCGGCATTTGAAGCTTCATACAGCTTCAAGATTAACGTTTTGTCTGTTAATGCATTCATTTTGGCAATAATACGGCCATTTTGATGTTTTTTATGAAAGGCGATTTCTTGATCGATTAATGAAATAAAAGCTTTGCGAATATCGAATGGTCCTACTGATAAATGGTGATATGCTGGTTTTTCAGTATAAACGCTTAAAAAATTAAAGAAGTTTGTAGCATCAATACCTATTTGTCTATTCGATGTAATTAAGCCTAAATCTGTATAAATTTTTGCTGTTGCATCATTATAGTTTCCTGTCCCTAAATGGACAAAACGTTCAATCCGTCTGTTTTTACGACGAACAACGAGTGTGATTTTACTATGTGTTTTTAAATGGGTGATTCCATAAATAACATGGCAGCCGGCTTGTTCAAGCTCTTTTGCCCAATGTACATTATTCTCTTCATCAAATCGGGCTTTTAACTCAACAAGAACTGTAACTTGCTTTCCGTTTTCTGCCGCACGTTTTAATGCTCTAATAATGGGGGAGTGACCGCTCACACGATACAATGTTTGCTTAATAGCCAAAACATCCGGATCGTCCGCAGCCCCAGATACAAAATCGATGACCGGTTCAAATGATTCATATGGATGATGAAGTAATATGTCTTGTGCTAATGCTTTCTCAAAAATATCTTCGTTGGCCGCTAAATCTTTCGGAGGCTGAGGAATCAGTCTTTCATCAACAAGGTGTTCATGTGTTGTTTCAATACATTTATAAAATGAAAACAAAAATGTTAAATCAAGCGGACCATCAATGATATATGTATCTTTTTCATGAATTTCAAGCTCTTCTTGCAAATATTCCAGTATATTTTGATCGTAATTGCGACCATCTATTTCAAGTCGAATTTCAGCACCCCATTTTCGTTTCTTTAATTCTTTTTCAATCTCCCGAAGCAAATCACATGCTCCTTCTTCATGAATGGTCAGATCTGCGTTTCTTGTAATGCGAAATGGTGTAACACTTTTAACCATATACCCTTTAAAAAATTTATGGATAAAATAAGTAATGACGTCTTCAAGTAAGATAAATGTTCTCGTCTGGAGCTTAGTTGGTAACTCCACATAACGATTTAACACGGCAGGAACCTGTACAATGACCAGCTTGCCGTTTGATTGACCAATTTGAATGCTTTCTTCTGTATTTTCTTCAATAACAATCGCCAGGTTTAAACTTCTATTCAATAACAATGGAAATGCACGATACGCATCAATGGCCATCGGAGTCAAAACGGGGAAAATTTGTTCATTAAAATATGTTTCTGAAAATGAAATCTGGTCCTCGCTTGCTTGCTCAATCGAGATAATGGAAACGCCTTCAGCTTCTAACCTGGGCAGAAGAGGTTTGTTATATGTCTGGTATTGTAATTCAACCAACCCATGTGTTTTTTTGGAGATAAGCGATAATTGTTCTTTCGGAGTCAAGCCGGCTTTATTGTCCGGTTTATTAAACCCTGCTTTGACTTGATCTTTTAATCCGGCCACACGGACCATAAAGAATTCATCTAAATTTGAGCTGAATATTGCAAGAAACTTAAACCGTTCCAGCAAAGGATTTTCTTCATCCATTGCCTCTTCTAACACGCGTTGATTAAACGCTAACCAGCTCAACTCACGATTGTTATAATTGACGGGATTTTCCAAATGTTTTGTATCGGCCGTTGTATTCATTATTTCCACTGTAAACGCCCACCTTAAAAGAAAATATCATAATTAAAACATGTCCAATATGTTCTAGATTTATTACTCAATTCAACATGGACATTAACAAACGGAAACGAGCCTCGATCATAACGAGGCCCGTTTTTTCTGCGTTTACATTAATTGCTGTCCTATTTCATTTTATTTATGTTTAATGGATGGAGCATTTAAGACTTTAAACGCCTAAAACTGTTCGACTGGCTTATTTGTATTCTCTTCTTTAAACAAATGACTAAATGTCTGCTTCGTTTTTTCAGCAGCTTGTTTTGTTTTTTCGATTCCTTCTTCTACTCCTTTTTTCATGGTTTCGGACACATCAGAAACCATCATCATTTCTTTTTCGGCTTTTGCTTCCTCTACAATCGTACCAAGCTGTTTCCTTACACCAGTTGTTAAATCTTTCACTTGATCTCCTAACGCAAGGACTGCTCCTGCTCCTTTTACTAACAATCTCCGTGTTCCCTTTCTTGCTCCTGGTGAAAGTGCCAGAACGATCGTCGCAGATGCGATGACTAGTCCCATTGGATTATTTAAAGAAAAGAGTTTTTTAAACACGACTATACCTCCTTACATTTGTATGTAAACCCTAGCCAAGATATTAGACTCTTTATTTTTTCTAGTCTTTCATCAAAAGTTTTTTTAATGCCTGTATAGAACTGGGAATTTTGTCTAAGATATATCGTATGTGAAAAACGATAGACATAGAAAGGGGGGAGCAGATTTGGAAGCAATGGCCTTTAAAAAGAGATCATGTCATGTCCTTCCGGGAAGGTTGCGATTCGAACTTTTTGGACTGAAAAATAACATCGAGATTGCGAAAAAGTTTGAACTCATTTTTTCTTCCATAGAAGGTGTTACATATGTAAGGGCAAATTGGAACACAGGCAAAGTACTCATCCTATTCGATGAACAAAGAACCAGCGTTGCCATTCTTACTTTATACATAAAAAAAGTGGAAGAAGTGTTATTCAAGAAACAATTTGAACAACTGAACGAACAAAATGAAATTGAGGCTAAGGAAGAACATGTATATAAAGAAGTAGCTGCGATGGCTGAACCAACTGTGAACTCTTCTTATTTTGAAGTGATGCCATACGCCCCAAAAACACAAACAGACGATGAAAGAGTTCCGTTGCCTCTTGCCTTGTCTGTTACAGGCCTTGGCGCTTTAGGAATGAAACAGTTATTTGTGGGGCGGTCTGCCTTGGCAAGACACCCGTTGCCTTTTTATGCAAGCAGCTTTATCGCCGTTTCTACTGGCTATCCTTTCATAAAAAGAGGTTTGCAGAAATTGGAGCGAAACAAAAAGTTAAATATTGATTTATTGTTCGGAGCTAGCTCGTTAGCCTTGGCACTCATTCGTGAAAACCTTATTGTTTTAGCCGGAATCAGTGTTTTGCAATTTTTAAATTGGAAAAGAAAACGGGAACACCATGACATATTGGATCAACCTTATGTATCTCCTAAAGTTGAAAGATACAGCAAACGAATGAGCAGGCTTGGTCTAGCTGCAGCTGGCATCAGCTTAGCTGTGTCGCGTAATCCATTATCAGCATTAGCGATTTTATTAGCAGTAAACCCTCGTCCTGTTTTAACTTCAACAGAGTATACATGGAAACAAGCCGAATACATGGCAAAGGAAACAAAACAATACATCCCGGAAAATGGGTCAATCTATCAATTATCGCAAACAAAGGCGATTGTTTTTGATGATGCTTCCTTGATTGTTTCGGACGGAAACGTAAATCAACATTGTGATACGCTTTTTAAAAGTGTGAAGCATGGAACAAAGATTTCGATATTAAAAAACAAGAAAAATGTAGATATCGGTCTATTAGCACAATATTTACAACAGCAGTATAACTTGCACTTAGCTGAAATTGATGATTCATTCCCAAGACAACGGGAGGAAGTCTTATTTATTTCAAAAGATTTAATTTCGGAAGATAAGGTGGTTTCGTATTATCCAACTGTAAAATTATCAAAGTTGCCAGAGCTTATAAAAAGCTATCAATATGCAAAAGAAATCGACCATATGGTTGAAAACAATCTGAAAATAACTTCCATATGGAATGTTGCAGGCGCCGTAATCGCTGCTCCTTTACTTGTTAGTGCACCAGTTATTAATTTAATGGCTGATGCGCTTACTTTATCGTTCTTAACAAAATCCAAACGACGGACAGAACAATATTTTGCAAAGGATCAGCAGCTGCAGCAAAAACAGCCTATAACAAGTAGACATCCTAATATTGCATGGCATGCTATAAATGAACAAGAGGTTATTCGCCGTTTGCAAAGCCATACAATGAATGGATTAACAAATGAACAACATCAGCAAGCACTAAAAACATACGGCACAAACACGTTACGACCAAAAGAGCGGCCACATTGGCTAAAAAGCTATCTCGCTCAACTCAAAGAGTTTACAACTGTCATTTTAGGAACAACAGCTGTATTAAGCATGTTGACAGGACACTTATTTGATGGAATCACCATGTGCTCCATCCTCTTATTAAACGCAGGAATCGGCACATTACAAGAAAGAAAAGCTGAACGTGCTGTTGAAACGATGACACAGTTTGTCCCGCTGAGTTGCCATGTCGTCCGTGATGGGGGGAAAGTTGAAATCGACGCTGCCCAATTAGTACCTGGTGATATTGTTGAACTTGAAGCAGGCGACCGTATTCCAGCGGACCTTCGCATTGTTCAAGCATGGAATGCGGAAGTGGATGAATCTGCATTATCTGGTGAATCATTGCCGGTTCGCAAAACAGCAAGCGTTGTGGCAGAAGACGAATCGCTTTCAGATCGAACAAACATGCTGTTTATGGGGACAAACATGACGAGGGGCAAAGCAAGAGCAATTGTCGTGCAAACAGGCAATAGCACAGAGATGGGGCACCTTCTTGCATTGTTAAATACAGAAGAAGATCAAGAAACACCTCTGCAAAAACAAGTCACATCCATTAGCAAAACGTTTATGAAAGCTGCTCTTGCAGCTGGTGTAGTCGTATTTGCTGCGGGATTGCTGCGAGGAAAACCACTATCACAGATGGTTACATCCGCATTGGCTCTAACGGCGTCAGCGATTCCTGAAGGCTTGCCTGTCACAATCACGGTTGCCTTAACAGCAGGTATTTTTAGAATGTCCAAGAAAAAATCACTCGTTCGTAAACTGTCAGCGCTTGAAACGTTAGGCCGAACAACGGTGATTTGCTCTGATAAAACAGGTACACTAACAAAAAATGAAATGACCGTGAAAAAAGTTGCCACGATGAGCGATGAGTTTACGGTTTCTGGAGATGGCTATGCGCCGGAAGGAACAATTGTTCATACAGATGGCAAAGAAATATCATCAAAAGAGCTAGATAAGCTATTAAAAATTGGCCTATTATGCAGTAATACAACATTGCACTACGAGCATAATCGCTGGGACATTAAAGGTGACCCGACAGAAGGTGCCATTATGACATTGGCAGCGAAACGAAATGTTCGATTAGACAATCATGCGCATTGGACACGTATGCATGAAGTGCCGTTTGATTCTAGCACTGGCATGATGAGTGTTGTTTGTAAAGATGAAACAAATCACAAAGAATGTTATGTCATGGCAAAAGGATCGGTTGAAAAGATGTTACAACGCTGTACACATTATCAGAAAAACGGTAAGAAGCTTCCGTTAACAAGCAATATGCGTGAAAAAATTACGGCGCAAAACGAAGCCTATGCAAATGACTCGCTTCGCATACTTGCTTTTGCATATCGTCGTATCGATCATAACGAGCCATGCTTTGAAAACATCGATCAAGAGCTAGTATATGTCGGGATGGCTGGGATGATTGATCCGCCGAAAGCTGATGTCGAGCTTAGCATTCGAGAAGCAAAAAGACTCGGCATTAAGCCGTTTATGATTACAGGCGATCACCCGATTACAGCGATGGCAATTGCAAAGCAAATCGGTATTTGTAACGGCAGCAGTAAAGTCATTACAGGTCACGATTTAGACAAACTGTCAGATGAAGAGCTTGAAAACATCATGGATGATGTATGTATCTTTGCGCGCGTCACACCAGATCATAAGCTTCGCATTGTCACGACATTGCAAAAGCAAGGTCATGTTGTGACAATGACAGGTGACGGTGTCAACGACTCTCCTGCCATTAAAAAAGCCGATGTCGGTGTTGCGATGGGACAAACAGGCACACAAGTGACAAAAGAAACAGCTGATATTGTGTTGAAAGAAGACCATTTCGGTTCCATTGTTGAAGGTGTGAAAGAAGGCAGAACCATTATCAGTAATATTCGCAAAGCACTCGGCTGCTTATTAAGCGGTAACTTAGCGGAAATTCTCGTCACAAGCACAGCTGTTATTGCAGGTCTTCCACTGCCAATTGTGCCAATTCAAATTTTATTAATGAACTTAACTACAGATGCTTTGCCTGCAATGGTTCTTGCGGTGAATCCAGGAAACAAAACATCACAAGAAAAACGTCGGTCAATTGCAGATCGTACCCTTTACAAACAAGTTGTCGCACGAGGAACACTATTAGGCGTTGGCTCCCTTGCGTTATTCGCAACAAGCCTAGCTGCTGGTGCGTCTCTTGTAGTTGCTCAAACAACAGCATTTGCGACACTTGTTGCCGGCCAACTCGTCCAAACGTTCTCTTGGAGACAAACAGGATCAACTGAAACAGTTCGCGATTGGGCAAAAGATCGCTTCCTTGTGGGGGCATTAGGTGCTTCGTGGCTTGCACTGCTTGGAACGATTTACATTAGTCCATTAAGCGCCATCTTTAAAACAGTACCACTGCCGCTTATGAGTTGGCTGCCAATCTTAGCTGTTGCAGGAAGCTCAGCAATTGTTGCGAAACCTGTTGTACGCTTTTTAACAAGACCAACAAAACAGAAAGCGCTTCCTGCCAGCCATTTGGCTGCTGCATAAGTTCAGGAAAGATCCGTCTCACTTGATAAAGGAAACTTCCGTCGGTGGGGCCGTTAATGCGGGATAAAAAAGAATATAGGAGGAACATGATGGTACAACGAATCATTGTCGGATCTGCTCTTGTCATTGCGACATCTGCATTAGTGCCGATTGCAAAGCAAACATTGAAACCGATTGTTGGAAACTTATCCAAACAAATGAAATACTTTCTTGCCTCCACAAAAGAAGGCATTGAAGATATGGTCGCTGAAGTAAAATTCGAGCGAATGAAAAAACAATTAGATAAAGGCACGTTCATTGATTGTGATGTTGAAATTGAAGAACGAACAGCTGCTTCTATTCTAATCTAAGTGGCATGGAAGCGATGAATATTGTCAAAAAAGGGCAGGTTCACCAATAAGAGATAGAACCTGCCCGAAATCAAAAAATAACCATCCATAAACTGTTCGAATTAGCTTTTTAACCTCCGCTTTCTCAGATAGATAAAAAGAAACCTACCCAAAAAATCATTACATTCAAAAACCTAAGAGTTGTGATTGAAATCTTGGAAAAACCAACGAAAGCGGATATTGACCAATCAGGATGGATTTCTATGAAAGAAGCGGCTGTTTTAGGCATAGCACTCTCACTAGATGCTTTTGGTGCAGGGATCGGAGCTGCGTTTTTGGGTTATCCTCTTTTATTAACACCAATCATGATTGCCATAATGAGTGGAATTTTTCTTTATTTAGGAATATTAGCAGGAGCGAAATTTGCGAACTTAAAATGGGTAAGTCAACTTCGTTTTCTTCCGAGTTGCTTATTAATCATAATGGGTCTATATAAATTTTGGAGGTAGTATAGTTTTATGGCCACATTTGTAAACGCCCATCTTAGAAGAAAATGTCATCATTAAATTTTTCAATATGTTCTATTTAAAACATGTCCCAACATATCTTGTGATTGTTAGATTATTGTAAAATTTCCATAAAAAAATTATGAAGTAGAAGTATGTAAAAAATCCTCTTTGGTTCTCATGCGAAAAATCAAAAGCCTTGTGCGTATAGACCTGCTCTTTTGCTTGTTTTTTGACATCGATAAGCCTTTCCTCTTTTTGGTGATACCCTGTTTTTAAGTATGATTTTAAAAGTTAAAAAAGGGGAGTTCCATTTTGATTCGAATGTTACGCCATGAAAAAGAGAAGAAATTTTGCTTCTTCGGTTTATACTCACTTGTAATTGGAACTATTCAGTGGTTAGTTTTTATGAGTAATTTCGTGCGCTACACTCCGATTCAAAATCAAGATGTTCAAGAAGCGTATATTTTATTGCCGATCTTTCTTGCTCCTTTTGGGATGCTGTTTGCGTATGCCAATTATCGAAGCGATGAGATGAGCAAGTCGGGCATGATTATTAATGTGGTAATGTTTTTGTTGCCGTTCCTTTATATCATGCTTGGAAAATTCATTGCCTTTTTATAATGAGACAGGATAAAAACTATCATTTACTCAAAAAAGTAAGCAAGGTGTTCGTTCTGTTCGAACACCTTGTTTTGGGCTGTTTAGAATTTTCGTAATTTCGGAAAGGAAATCAAGCTAAGAAGATTAACGTTGTTTTCTTTTCCTTTTGACCGAACCCTGCTAAAGAAGGTGCCGAGAAACTCTTCCCAAATGGTCCCGACCAATTTCTTGGAACCAGGGTTATTCCTTAGAGACTGGACTGTTACATTTAATGCTGTATCCAAATGTGACAGTGCTTGTTTCAGGTGATGGATCACTTCATTTTGTTGTTGCTCACTCACAAATTTCCCCTCCTAACAAACATTTGTTTCATCATTAATGAAAAATCGGTTCTTTTACTTCTTCTACCTCTCCGTCATATTCAATCAACATGTCTTTGTCTAATTGTTTTTTCATTCTTTCGAATTTTACTTCCGCTACCATGTCCTCAATACCTTCTTTTGTTGATACGAGCAGATATCTCATGTTTCTTGATAAGTCGCGTACGATAGGGCGAAGAGTTTGTTTGGCGATCGGCAATAACGCAGTCGACGCAATAATAAGCGCCGAGCCAACGATGACTCTTTGTAATCCTCTTTGAATCATGATTGTCCTCCTATATTCACTTTTAAGTTAATAAGAAAATATAATCGAATCCTTTCTTAACCGCATAAGAAAAGCTGGGGCATTTGCCTAAAAGACTTGGCGAACGCCAAGTCTTTTTTAATAGTATAGCCAATAACAAATTTTCCAATACTAGGCAGCGGCCAAGTTCATTTGTACGGCCTGGCGTCTGCCCGCCCGGTTTTCAAATGATGTAACGACCATTTTTACCACAACGGCAGAGCTTGCCGCTACCGTCATAATTGGTATCCAGCTATGGAGCGGCAGGGCGGTTGTTTTAAAGATACCGGTTAAAGGCGGGATATAAATGGTACTTAACAGCGCTAACCATGATGCTCCTAAAGCCCCGATCAGGAAGCGGTCTTTTGTCCAATCACGGATCGTTTCTTCTGACTCTGCTTGTCTCCATGAAAACGTTTGGATCAACTGACCGGCCACTAATGATGCAAATACAGTTGTTTGAGCTGCAACTAAAGAAGCACCTGAAGCTAAAGCTCCGGCAAACAGTCCAAGCGAACCGAGGCCTAGAATGACTCCGCGTGATACGACTTGTGTATACAATGCTTTGTCCGCGATTTCTTGCCGTTTAGTCACTTTTGTCTTATTGCCCGGATTCATAGCCAGTACCATGGATGGAAGGGCATCCGTTAGTAAATTCATAACTAAAATCTGAATTGGAATAATAGGCAGCGGTAACCCGGCAATGACTGCTGTGCTTGTTACGATGATTTCAGCCAGGTTTCCGCTCAGCAAGCAGCCTAAGGCCTTCCGTATATTACTGATGATGGTTCGGCCTTCTTTAACGCCTTCTACAATCGAGCCGAAATGGTCTTCTTTTAACACGATATCAGCTGTTTCTTTTGTTACTTGCGTTCCTGTTTGTCCCATCGCGATTCCGACGTCCGCCTTCTTAATCGCAGGGGAGTCGTTTACACCGTCGCCGGTCATGGCGACAATGTGGCCTTGCTTTTGCAAAATCGAAACAATACGAAGTTTATGCTCAGGAGTTACGCGCGCAAAGATGCTCACATTCTTGATTTCCTGTTCCAATTCTTCATCACTTAGTGTGTCCAATTGTATTCCTGTCATAACACGGCTGTTATCATCGCTTAATCCAATGCTTTGGGCAATGGCCGACGCAGTAACAGGGTGGTCACCCGTAATCATGATCGGTTTAATCCCTAACCGTTTTGCTTCCTCGATACTTTTGGCCATCTCTTCTTTTGGCGGATCCATCATACCCGCCATGCCGACATAGATAAGATTGGAATCATGCTGGTCCGAACAATTTTGAGGATCGTCGATTGGACGATACGCAAATCCTAACACTCGTAATGATTGCTCGGCATAATTCTCATTTTGTTCTATGATTTTTTCACGAATAGCTTTTGTGAGTGTATATACTTTTCCGTTCTTTTGATAATGAGTACAGTTGTTCAGGATTTTTTCAACGGATCCTTTGGAAAGTATATAGCAGTTTTGCTTTTCATGATCTTCTTTGCAAACGACCGTCATCATTCCTATGCTCGAATCAAATGGAATCTCATGCATTCTTGTCCAATGCTGATGATTATCAAGTGTCATATTCCGTTTTGCTGCGGCGGCCAAGAGGGCCCCTTCGGTCGGATCGCCTTTGATTGTCCAGTGGCCGTCCTGATGCTCTAACGTTGTATTGCTGCATAATAACGCAATTCTTAAAAGATGTTCCAAATCTTTTGAGTTTTTCTCCTGGCCTTCTTCATCGGTAATTTTTCCTTCAGGAGCATATCCGTCTCCTGTTACATGAAATTCTTTGCTGATTGTGGCGATTTTTTTAATCGCCATTTCATTTTTGGTCAGTGTACCTGTTTTATCCGTACAAATGACCGTGACTCTGCCCAATGTTTCCAGAGAAGATATTTTTCTGACCAACGCTTTTTGTTTGGCCATTCTAAAAATACCTGCCGTTAAAGCAACGGTAATCGTAACAGGCAATCCTTCTGGAATAGCGGAAGCGGTTAAGGCGAGAGAGGACGTGATCATTTGCGAAATCGGGATGCCGCGAAGCAATCCAGCAGCAAATACGGCTGCTCCTGCTGCCAAGGCACCCATCATAAATTTCCTGCTGATGGAAGCCACTTGTTTTTGCAGCGGAGTTTGATGATCCGTTTCTTCCGACAGCAAACTCAGCAAATGCCCCATTTCGGTTTCGTTTCCTGTTTGCACGACAACAGCCAGCACCTTGCCGCGGGTGACGTGAGTGCCCATATACAGCATATTGATTCGGTCGGATAACGCTTCGTTTTCTTTGAGCAATCTTTCGGTTTTCATGACAGGAAACGACTCTCCCGTAAGAGCGGATTCGTTGACTTCTAAATTCCACGCTTGAATAATTCGCAAATCTGCTGGAACGCGGTCTCCCGCTTCCAATTCAATGACATCGCCCGGCAGCAATTGTTCTGCTGATATTTCAACCTTTTCCTGATCTCGAATGACATAGCAATTCGGCGGAATGAATTGTGTCATCGTTTCAACGGCCCGTTCGGCCTTTCTTTCTTGCAGGGTACTAATGCCTGCATTTATAAGAAGAATGGATGTCATAACCAATCCGTCAAATAAGTGGCCGGTGGCAAGACTTAAGATAGCCGTTGTTCCCAAAATCATCGTCGGAAATTCTTTAAATTGACCGAGATAACTTTTCCACCAATGCGGCTTTTCTTTTTGTTGCAAAGCATTTTTTCCATATACTTCGTATAATGAATGAGTTTGATGATGGCTTAAACCGGTTTGCGCATTCGTTTGAAGTTTATTGATTACTTCGTTTACATCTAAAGCGTGCCATGGAATGTCATTGGTTTTTTTCGATTCTCTTGTCACGCTTGCCGGCTTGATTCTCCGTTCTGTCCATGTTTTTGACTTAGACAAGAACTTTAAGGTTAAGGCATCCGACACTAAGTTCACAAGGGGAGCACTAATTAAGAAAGGGATAGAAATAAGGGATCCAGCAACATTCCAAAATGAAGTTAATCTTACATTTTGTCGGATCATTTGTTCTAATTCTTTCGCAATCAAGTAACTCTTAGTTAATTCAGGCAACTGAGAAATGGAGACGGCAGGGTAGTACGACACAATTTTCCTTACTTCCGATTTCTGATAGTCATCTGTTACAAACAACACTTCTTCTCGTGATTTTGGAAAATCGTCATTTAATTCCGCTACTTGCAGATCAAATGTTTTCTGTAAACGACTGGTCAATGGACGAAATGAAGATTCGCCGTGGCCTTGCAGAAACGCGATTTTTGTTCCCGCTCGTACATGTTGGAAAAACGACAGACATTCCTCTTTTATCTCTCCATTTTCCATCAATAACGAAGCATCAGAGAAGACGATGCCTTTTAATCGGGATAATTGATACATAGAGCCGTTATCAGGCAGGCATTGATGATTCTCCTTGGCTACATGGTTCGCTTGCTTCCACGTATATTCCGTCGAAGTCAAAATTGGCCTTGGGTTTGCTGCCAACAGTACTGCCAACGGAGAAAGAAGGTTTCTCGTCAGGAAAAAGCTTGCTCCTGCAGCTGCCAGCCCAAATGCAGTCGTCCTTTGACAATATTTTTCGATTTCGGGTGAAACATAGTCTTCATCAAGCAGCGAATCGTCAACACTTTGTCTTCTCTTCCAATTCAAATATTGCAATATGCTGATTCCGCCTAAGACGATTAAATTTTCCCGTATTAAAGCGAGAGCCAAAGACCCGGCACCAAACAACAGGTCAATGTTCAGCTTCCTCTCACGCCCCAGCCTTTTCAGTCCTCTTTTCAACATGGGGTATCCTGTCCCTATTGCAATAAAGCTGCTGATATAAAAGGGGAGAGGATGATGAGCCAAGGCCGATCTTCCACGAAAAAGCTGCTTGATTCCCAGTACTCCCAGGCCGCCAATGGATAGAGTTAACCCAAGAGGTACGCGTTCTTTTTGTTTGACGGCATAAGGCATAGAACGGAAATAAGAATGATCTGAGGGAGCGGAAGAAGTATCCGGCGCGGCCGTGACAGCTGCTTGGGCATACGCTTCCTCGACGATTGCATGCTGATCACTGATTTCATGTTCATCTATCGTTTCTTCATTTTTAGTTCCAATCATTTTTTTGAAAAGGACTTCTTCGAATTTTTGTATATATAAACACAACACATCAACATGTATTTTTTCTGTATCATATACCAAAAGAATTTTTCCGGTATGATTGTTGGCCGATACCATTGAGACGCCGTCGATCGTTGAGAAAATGTTTTCAAATTTTTCGGCAATGTCCCGACTGCCTTTTAATCCGAACAGTTCAAGTCTTATTCTTCCCGGAATGCTGTGGGAGAATCGCTCTTTTAACGCGACATCCTCCATTTTTCTCCTCCTTTCAGTGCGGTTTTAGGTGTGAGTTTTATTTAAGGTATAGGAAGTATTTTGAACGGAAAGGGAAAATTCTATGCAGCGGAAAAATTTTTTTGAAGGATAAAAAAAGCATGAATAGGCAAAAATGAAGATATGTTTAAGGAGGTTTTGAATACATGTTGAAGAAATTATTTTCATTCAGTAATCCAGTGGGGCTGGTGATTACATCTGCTACCTTAATTCTTGCCCTTTCTCCGGAAGCAAGGCGCGGTACGAAAAAGTTATTGGTGAAGGGAGCAGGTGCCGCACTGGCACTTGGTGATCAAATGAAAGGTTTGACATCCGGTATGCGCATGCAGTTAGGTTCATTCATGGAAGATGCGAAAGCGGAAAAAGAGCAAATGCTGCTTTCTGATGGTGCCCAATCAATAAGAGCGGGATTTGAAGAAGGAATGGAAAAGGTAAAGGAAGCCGGCAGAAAAGCAGAAGATACGTTTAAAAATATATTCGACGATGCC
The DNA here is from genome assembly GCF_042649685.1 of Bacillus songklensis. Lineage (NCBI taxonomy): Bacteria > Bacillati > Bacillota > Bacilli > Caryophanales > Bacillaceae > Bacillus > Bacillus songklensis. The sequence continues at coordinate 103,403 of NZ_JBHRZT010000044.1, forward strand.
AATCCTGGGGAGGAGCCACAAATCGTCACACATTATAATGTGTTAAACGACCAAACGGTCAGAAATAAACTAAACGAAATCGAAAGTCAGCTGCACTAAAAAACGAGTCTCATTAAGAGGCTCGTTAATTTTTTTGCTCGATTTTTAATTGTGTACCCGCATTACCTGTAAGCAATAACGGGGCTTGTTTAAACACCATATTTCCAACTTGATAGCCCGCGTAGCTTCCTACACGGTTGCCAATCATAAAGCCAAGGATTGAGCCGATAATCGTGCCGACTCCGGGCAGCACAGCACTGCCTAATACAGCCCCGTATTCCATACCTGCCATGATTCCGACGGCCCCGGTCACATTTCTCGTCGTGTGTACACTAAAGTCCTGGGTCGTCAAATCTCCTTTCATATATGAACGCATATCTTCAATTTGTGAAATCCCACCCGATAAAACTCCAGACCAAAATGATGCACCTTTATACATATACAAGCCTCCTTTATTTTTTTTAGAATACCCTAAAAAAAGAATTTCTATAACTAAACATTTGATTAGTGACTCTGCTTTCTCAATTTTTGATAGATTTCTTGCACCAGAACCCTTTATCCTCTCTAATATACTCCCACTCCCTGAAATTTACGCCCTTTGCATTTAGCTTTAAATGCTGTGAAGACCTTTCTACTTCTAACATCATATTTTTCCTAAAAATAAGACATCCTAAAAATAAGACAAAGAAAAATGGGTCATGTATAAAACATGTTACAATAATTCTGTTAGTTATTACATCATAACTTAAGATATATATGCTTGAAGGGAGATCTATTCGTGAAACTGTTTCAAGTAAGAAAAGGGCAATTTGTATATTATAACAATGAGTTACATAGGGTATATGGGGTAAAACCGATGTATAAACAATCCGTTCATCTTATAAGACTGAGGGATTTAACACAGGTTTTAACGAATGCAGCGAGCGTGGAAAGATACAAACCAAAGGAACTTGACAGCTTTATATTTAATCATAATGCCTATACCCTCAGTAAGGATCGAAAAGCTGAAGAAGGAGATTATATTTTAATTCACAATCCAATGCCTGATTCCCTGGATACTTATTCGTTAAATGAAATTGAAGTGGTTGAAACAGTTGATAAACAAGGGGTCATCACAAGTAATTCTCACGGAATCAAGCATAATGAATATTTATTAATGGTACCCGGCCGTGCTAATGACAGCCACCCTATTGATTATCAAAATATTGAAGGGGTTGAAGCAGAAAACTTAGATGACATTGGGCCGCACCATTTAAATAATCCAAACAGTGAACTGTTGCCAACGTTAGGGGACATATATGCAAAGAAAGACAGCAATGAATTATTTGAAGCGATGGTAATCGCAATAAAGGGCCAAACGGTTTATCTTGGAGGCGGTTTAGAGGTTTCGCAGGAAGAATTGATGAACACCGACAAGTGGGAGTTTCTTTACAATCTCCTTGATAAGTGATTTTACCTTCGGATGCTGAAAAACTTTCACTTTGTGACTAAATGAAAACCTATTTTAACTACACTAAACTATTCTTCCACTTTACTAGGAGGTTTCTATGGATAGCAAAAATCAAACTGGAAACAGTGTTTTTATAATCTCATTGTTACTTACCCTTATTTTTATTATTTGGGGCGTCTTTTTTACAGATAATCTCGCCAAAGTCACCAATACCATCTATAATGGTTCAATTGATTACCTTGGGTGGGTCTATCTTGGTGCGACCCTATTCTTTGTGGTCTTCTCCATTTATTTACTATTTTCAAAATACGGTGATATTCGGCTGGGTAAAAAAACAGACCGGCCTGATTTCAACACCGCATCTTGGCTCGCCATGTTGTTCGGAGCTGGAATGGGAATCGGGATTGTCTACTGGAGTGTTGCCGAACCAGTCACCCATTACACAACGCCTCCCTATGGGGAAGGTTATACTGTTGGAGCAGCCAATACTGCAATGAAATATACCTTTTTTCATTGGGGTCTGGACCCATGGGCCATCTACACGGTAATCGGTTTAGCCCTTGCCTTTTTTCAATACAACAAAAGGCTTCCGGCAGCGATTAGTTCGGCGTTCCATCCGATCCTGGGCGATCGAATCTACGGACCAATCGGAAAAACGATTGATGTCCTGTCAGTTTTTGCAACCGTCTTCGGTATTGCAACATCTTTAGGACTTGGTGCCATGCAGGTAACGGCGGGAATGCATGACATATTTGGGATTCCCAATGTGTTATTCGTCCAGCTAATCGTCATTGCCGTCGCAACAGTCCTTTTTATCATCTCAATCAATTCGGGCTTAGAGAAAGGAATCCAATATTTATCTAATGCGGCGATGATTTTATCTTTTGCGATCATGCTGCTGATTTTGATTGTCGGTCCAACCATGACTATTATTAAAGTCCTCTTTAATACGACGGGTCTCTATATTAGCGACTTTATACATATGAGTTTAAGGTTAAGGCCCTTTGGTGAAGGGGAATGGATTGCCTCATGGACCTTATTTTATTGGGCATGGTGGATTGCCTGGGCACCATTCGTCGGTATGTTTATTGCTCGAGTTTCGAAAGGAAGAACAGTGAGGGAGTTTATTATTGGCGTGTTGATTGTTCCTACCCTCGGAACATGTCTTTGGATGTCCATATTTGGCGGATCAGCGCTAGAAATAGTTCAAAACACTGGAAATCGTGATCTGGCAACATTTATCACCGAAAATGTGTCATTGTCTATCTTTACATTCTTTGATTATCTACCATTAAGTTCTCTGTTAAGTATCTTGGGGTTTGCCGTCGTAGCCATTTATTATATAACAGTTGCCGATACTGCGACCTTTGTATTGGGAATGCTAAGTGAAGGCGGAACATTAAACCCTTCCAATAAAATTAAAATGACATGGGGCATCATTCAATCTGCTGTAGCGGCTGTATTGCTTTTAGCTGGCGGTTTGAACGTATTGCAAACAGCCTCCATCGCAGCCGCTCTCCCCTTTGCCATTATCATGATCGTCATGTGCTTCTCTTTACTGAAAGGTTTAAAAAGTGAAGTCGAAGTACAGAGAGGCTATAAGAGAAGCGTTCAACATTCTTAAAAGGCAAATTAAACATAAAAAATCTTCCTGATTGTTGGTTTCATTGCTCAGGAAGATTTTTTTAAAATACATACCTAGTAACTGTAACTTTACAGCCGAGTCTGTTTTATTAAAAACCTCATTTACTTATGGTACGGTTCACCGTAGCCTCTCTAACTGCGAATTTTGAAAAAAGAACCTTCAATCCAAAGATAAATCAAAGGATCTATGTTTTATTTTCAATGATATTCTATTATTTACTCAATTCTTTATGTGATTTTTTATTTTATCTCTGTTTTTTTCAATCATTGCCTTTTCAATCTCTTCATGATAGAAACAATTGTCCATTGATGAAAAATATTGCTTAAACTTTTTCATTAAATACCTTTGTTTCTACATCCAAAGAATTAGCTATAGACCGGTTCTTTTTCACATAGACCAAGCGTCTGTGCTGTTGAAGTATGAATTTCTTGGAAAAGCTCTGGGTTTTCCGCTAGTGACACGCCATAAGAAGGAATCATTTCTTTTAGTTTCGGTTCCCACCCTTTCATATGTTGCGGGAAGCATTTTTCTAATACCTCAAGCATGACGTGAACGGCAGTAGAAGCACCCGGAGAAGCGCCCAGCAATGCAGCTATCGAGCCATCAGCAGCACTAACAACTTCCGTACCAAATTGAAGTGTTCCTTTACCGCCGGCCTCAGTATCTTTGATAACCTGCACAC
>NZ_JBHRZT010000045.1:0-1253 GCF_042649685.1 Bacillus songklensis
ACTGAATATTCAGTCTCATGTAAGACAACTAAACAACCTCCCCCAAGATTAAAAAACGTATCTGAGAATACTCTCTTACACAAAAATCTTGACGCTACCGTCTAAATTTTAGTTAAATAAAAAAGAGGGCTATGTTAGCCCGTTGAAAGGTAAAAATATTGAATAAACAAGGGGGAGTTTGTTCAATTTAATTCTCCCTCGTTTTGGTAATTTCTATACTTCATATTGAACTGTTTTTTGATTATTCCTTCCTGTAATTATAATTATGTTAACTAGAGTTGTATATTGTATGTATGAAAAGATGAATTGAATTATACTTTCACGGATTCATACAAAGTAAAATTTTGAATAAATTAATATATTGTGGAGGATGTTTTCCTTTGTCCTTGTAAATTATGAAAACATACAGAGAGGAAGATGAGAAATTGACTGACGCATCTATCGATTTAATGAAGGTTGTTGTGCGCAATGCTGTGCGCACTAACTTAGTTATTATGAATTATTACTTTGATTCAATGTTATTTTTATATGGTTTTAATAAACGGAAGAGTAAATTTTAAATGTAGTGTAATAGACTTTATGTTGTATTAGAAAGGCTCAGATTAAAAAGAATCTGAGCCTTTTGCTTTTTATAACGGGCCTTATGTCAACTAAAACGATGGAAACTTATTAAAAAGATAATACGTATTTAGCATATAGATAGGGAGGAGAGAGAAAATGGCAGCTATGGCTGAAATTTTAGGAAGTATTTGTATTGGATTCTGGTCTTACTTTACTGAGAAATACGAAAAACATTTAAATAAAAAGGGTATTCGGATTATCCGGTGGAATATCATTTAGGTTTATTAGCTTCAAATAACGGTTTGTTGCATTTTTTCATCGAACTGTGACATAAGTATAAAATTTTTAAAAATTGTCTAATATGATAATGCGTGTTGGTTTTCCGGAAAATCTACTACATACGCCACGAATTATATAAAGCGAACGTTCGCCATTATATAGGGTCAATTTTTCTATGCTATGTAATCCCAAGGGGGCAAAGAAAGATTAGCCTTAGCCTGAAAGAGACGTCTTTCGGGCTATTCGTGTTGCTACGCATTTTGAGTCTACTGTGTAACGCATTATTCTCTAGATTGTCTAAATATTGGTTATTATTTAGATGTTTTATAATATGCCCTCCTTTAGAAAATAATAGGAAGGCAAGGTAGAAGGCACAGGAATCCCTACCTTACCTTTATTACGAATGTTCTAGT
>NZ_JBHRZT010000046.1:0-981 GCF_042649685.1 Bacillus songklensis
CATTTTTATACAAAGATTGTGAATAAAAAAGCCGCCTTCCTTGCACCCTATGATAGACTCTACTCAACCATAGGAAGGAAGACGGACTATCATTATGATTCCCCATATCACAGATTCTCATTCATCTACTCATGCGTTACAAACGTTTTTTCATTATATTGATAGGATGCAGTCCCTGCCCAATCCCATTGGTCAAACTGGCCGCCCTCCTGTATGCAGAAAAGCGTTTCTCAAAAGTTTCTTTCTCAAAACGTGGTTTCGCCTAGATTCCTTACGTAAACTGAGAAGATTTCTGAAGGATTTCCCTTATTTCTCTCATCTGTGCGGCTTTTCCAAACTTCCGCATTTGGCTACATTTGCCCGCGTTGCCACATGGTTTCGAGAAGAAGGTTATGAATCCATCCACTTAGAAACTCTACAACGAATGGGACTTCGTCATACACTTATCGCTGTGATCGACAGTACCGCCTTGCGAAGCAGTCTGTATGATTCGCAGGCCGCCAAAGGAAAATCTACGCGATTTTCATGGTATAAAGGTTACAAACTTCACCTTTGTATAAACGCAGAAGGTGTTGTCCTGTCTTATGCATTCGTCCCTGCAAATCGATACGACAGCATCATTGCCCCCACCGTGTTATTTGCATTGAAGGAACTGGATTTGGATATCGCGTTTATTCTCGGGGATGCAGCCTATGACAGTAAAGATGTCCGCAAAGCTGCATCACAGATAGGCCCCCAGATGATTACGCCCATTAACAAACGGAATGGGACAAGAAAAGACGTGTATGCACGTGTCATGCCAGCTTTTCTAGAAACAGCTTTGGGAGATCTGCTTTTTGATCAGCGCAACAAGGTGGAGCGCCTTTTCCATCTTCTGAAAGACAAAGGATTGGAGAATCCACGGATGTTTGGGTATCACCGCTATCGTTTTCATGTCCAAACCATGCTTCTTATGCATAATATTGGATGTTTATTATAGTT
>NZ_JBHRZT010000047.1:0-3011 GCF_042649685.1 Bacillus songklensis
GACTGAATATTCAGTCTCATGTAAGACAACTAAACAACCTCCCCCAAGATTAAAAAACGTATCTGAGAATACTCTCTTACACAAAAATCTTGACGCTACCTTCGTATAAAGGTGTCTGTAAATTGTCGTTAGACTTTTACGAACGGTTTTTTGTATATCTTAGCTATTATATTTCAAACTACATATACTTTTTGCGTGCGTTTATATCAGTTCGCTTGATTGATTCTTCTGTTGGCTAGGCATGAAAGAATGTTCTTTTTAGAAAGAAAAATAAATGAACGTTTGTAGCGATGAATCAGATACATATCTTACTTTGTTCGTGCCTTTTCCAAAGAGGAAGGGTGAGGTAGCTTACTTATGAAAGTACGGGCCTTTTACGTTCCTTCTTTATAAAAATGAGAAATTGGATAGGTGCTCATTCCCTTGCACAACTAGCTTTTTTCGCCCTCTTCGAGTACATTGCGGACCAGTCCACTCGATACCATCCCCGACTTCTACCGATTAAATGCAATTAATAAGTCTTTTCCTCAATTTTTGCTCATATATACGTCCAATGACTCCAGGTCGATATCTTGGGTATACTAGGTGGGTATATACATATTAGAGGGGGGATAGTTTGAGGCTTAAAGACGGAGACTTTTATACAAATGTTATGACTAATAAGGTATATAAATTAAATGAAGATGACGATGGCAGTTGGTACTTGAGTATGCGTGATGAAGAAGGTTACCATCAAACGTCAAAGACATCTGGGCGTGATATGATTAAATCGTTAGAAGGTTTTTATAAGAAAGCGAAAGATAGCTGAAATAATGGCTGCCTTTTTTTGAGAAAGACATCTCTGAAGTTAACTTTGCTACTTTCTATTTTTTAAGTTTTCCACTGAATAAATTTGTTTCTCAAATAAACAATAACCCTAGTGTTTTCATTTAACACTAAACTTTAATGTGGAGGGATATACTTTGAATATTCTTTTTAGCTTATTCCCAACCTTAATTATTATGGGGATTAGAGCAGCATTCTTAATTAGTAATATGACCTCTAGGTTAAAATGTTTGTTAAGAATGCCATCTTTAACTTAAGCATTGAGTATTCCATAAGTATCGTCTAATTCTCATTGTTGTAAGAAAAAAGGTGAGCATAGTAATGTGCTTGCCTTTTCTGATGAATTCGCCTTCCTAAAGAGTTTAATCTTCTTCATAGAGTCCTTCTTCTTCGTAACATTCAGCGAGATGTTTTCTTAATCTTCAAGCTGTCCATCATCTAAATTGTTAAAGTACAGTAAGAAATTCATATCTCTTACTGCATTAGTAAATAATACCCAGGAGGTGATAATGTGGATAAGAATCAATTAAAACTCACATCTTTTGAAATAGGAACATTGTAGGGGCAGTATATAAACGGAACAATGACAGATGTAGTAAATAGATATATGCTATCTATTATTGAGGATGAAGCAATAAAAATTATTTTTGAGGATGCAATCAAGACGTTCGAAAAACAAAAGAAACAACTCGTAACTTTTATGGAGAAAGAGGGATTTCCAGTACCAATTGGATTTACTGAATCTGACCTCAATAAAGGTGCAGAGAGATTGTTCACTGACATATTTTGCTTAAATTATTTACATATCATGACTTTACATGGTTTGTTAGGACACACAACTTCATTAGGCGTTTCTGTCAGGGAGGACTTACGGTATTTTTACGATTCCTGTGATAATGATGGGAAAAGGATGTATCATCAAACCATAGAGTTATTGCTCGAAAAAGGGAATTTTCAGAGAGACCCTTTATTTTATCCTACTAAGAACCCTCAATTTATTTCTAGCCAAGATTTCACAGATGGAATGTTCGGAAAAGGGAGACGTTTAGCTGCAACAGAAATCATCAGTATTTCTTTCAACCTTAAAAAGAGTATTATGGCTAAAACTCTTTCTATCGCATTTAGTCAAGCTGCTCAAACAAAAGAAGTAAGAAAATTTTTAGAGGATTCCGAGAAAACGGCTGATCAACAAATAAAAGCCTTCGCGAAAATCATGCAGACGGATAATTTACCGGTTCCTAGGTCGTGGGAAACAGAAGTGACAACTTCAACAGACTCTCCTTTTTCCGATAAGTTAATGCTGTATCATACAGGTTTCTTGTTTCAATCAGCACAAGTGTATCACGGGACAGGTCTAGCATCTGCCATGCGAACAGACCTTGTAACCACTTATGAAAGCATTATCCTAAAAAATCTAATGGTAACAAAAAAATGGTTTGATCTTATGGTACAAAATAGGTGGTTAGAACAGCCACCACTTGCTCCTAATAGAAAAGAAATTGCAAAAGAAAAATAATAAAAACAATTTTACTAGGGTATCTATAAGTGAATAAGAGTCCATTTGAAAAACTAATATGGAGCATTGCACTTCCTGGGTTTGGGCAGTATTTAAACGGAAAGTATGTTAAAGGCACAGTTTTATTGATACTTGAATTTCTGATTAATGTACAAGCCAATTTTAATCAGGTCATACTTCTAAGTTTTCATGGGGAAATTGGTGATGCCATAAAACATGCGGATTATCAGTGGTTGATGTTTTATCCTTGTTTGTACTTTTTTCTATGTGGGATGCAGTGAAAGATGCAGGCGGAGAGAAAAACCCTTATTCTTTTCTTCCGTATGTGTTCGCTGCGTTTTTTGTAACTGTTGGATTGATTTTTTCCTCAAACTTAACGATATTTGGAGTGTTATTGGGTCCTGTTTGGCTCCCAATGTTGTTTGTTTTTCCTGGAATAATAATCGGATTTATTATTAGAGAAATTATAAATAACATTTCATAAAAAACCATCCTCTATTTACTATTAAAAGTGGATGGTTTTTTATGTTGAATAAGCTTGAAGGTTTATTTAACTATACGTATAATCCTAATTTTACGAACAATTTTCCTAATTCTCATGTTCAGTATGTTGCAAACGTGCAGTCATCACATTTAACATGATGCATTCAAGTTCCTGCCATGTGTAGTT
>NZ_JBHRZT010000048.1:0-3702 GCF_042649685.1 Bacillus songklensis
ATCAATCATCGATTAGAAAAGCGTGATGGTGAGTTAGTGAACACGATGAAAGAGATGATGGAAATGAAAAAACAAGTTGCTGTACTTGAGGAACAGAAGGGCCAAAAGAAATGGTGGCAGTTTTGGTAATTCAGGGGGATTGATATAAATGGTTCTTCGGATTAAGTGGTGGAAACGTTAATTTTGGAATGATATTAAAAGAATAATGTGTTACACAGTAGATTCAAAATGCGTAGCAACACGAATAGCCCGAAATATGTCTATTTCAGGCTAAGGTATACCCTCAATACCCCTCGGGATTACATATATTGATTGATATACCCAATGAGTGTGCGAACGTTCGCTTTTCATTATTCGTGGCGTATGTAGTTAGATTTTCCGGAAAATCTACACGCATTATCATATTAGACAATTTTTTAAAATTTTATACTTATGTCACAGTTCGATGAAAAAATGCAACAACAATATATTGACCAACGTTTGAACGAGAGAGATCAATGTCTAATCGAAACCATTCGCTCCATACAAAATGGACAGAAACAAGCGGTATTTATTGAAAAATAGGGTCTTGTTCCTTTCGAATAAAGCAAAATTTGCATACTCTAAAGTAACTTAATAGAAAGGAGAAACAATCCTATGGGAATACGTGATGATGTAGTTCTACAACAGCAGGAACCTGAGTGTCCTACGTGTCCAGAAGGAACTGTTTGTGAAAATACTGATCTTCTTTGTATAAACCTTCCATGTACGACTACAGTAGTACTTTTAGGCTTAGTCCGATTAGATATTGGACCTTTATGTATTCGAGCTGGTTCAGTAGGTAATTTGTCAAATTTAACAGATGAAGAGAAACTGACTCAAGTACAACGGGTTTTCGGTGCATTACGAAATCTCTACAAAATGGCGAAAAGGTTATGGTACGGAATTTAGAAGTTTCTACAGGTGAAGTTACCAAGCTAGTACATATACCTTGTGTTAAATAAAAGAGTTGTTTGAACAAAAAGAAGGCTCGAGCCGTATGACAGGAAAGCTGTCACGTACGGTTCTTAGGGGGGGAGGGCGTCCGCGAGGACTCCCTCCTACCCGACGTAACTGGATGTATATGAAAGATAAAAAACATGACTTTATATCTATATTTGTGAAACAAATTCCTGCGTTTGTGGAACATTTGCTGATTTTGTGAAACATTTATACAAAATCTTAAAAGAACATTTATCATTTGAAAATAAAAAGTCAGTCATGTCGACATCATATCGATAGTATGGGGATACAAAGGGGACATTCTAGTTTGAAATCAGTGGACATGAGGTCGACATCTATCCACTTTTCGTGATATCACGGTAAGTGATATCAAAAATCCCTTATGTCCTTTTTTCCGATTTCCGATAATACTTGGGGGAGTTTTTAATTCCATGAAAGTGAGATCATGATAACATTTGTTGAGATAGAGGCATATGGTGGTATGTAGTAAAAACCTCTATCTGTTGAGAACAAATAGAGGCCTCGGATGCTTTTAATTGTGCTTATATATTACATCTTCCATATGTGGTTGTTTAATATATACAGATTGTTTTTGAGTAATATGTGGGTGATGATATCCGTGGTGTCCATAATGATGGTAGTGGTGATGATGGTGATGATAATGCCCGCCCATCCCATAATAAGGATATCCATATCCCATATAGGATCCGTAGAAAGGATATGGTACATATCCTACTCCATAATGGTGATGCATGTAGTCTCTCATATCTGGATTCATGTTTTCGTTTGAATTCATGTTTTCACCTACTTTTTTGAAGAAGAATGTTTAGCCTTTTACATGCTATGCCCTATACCTAGGGAAAGAGCTTATCTTCACTTCAAATTAGGTGATTACCTATAAAACAACAATGGAGACAATCAAAAAACAAGAAGGTCGATGAGAAGTAAATTTACTTGTTATAACCTGACTTATGTCATTAAAAAAGAGGTTGGGTACCTTTTGGGCGCCCAAAAGATACCCAACCTCTTTCATTGCCGATAAAAACTTTATGTTAATTAAAAATGAATGTGATATACAGCCTATTTTTAATCATTCAATATTTATCAAAGCCTTCTAACATGGCTTTCCCTTTAGAACTAAGCTAGCCACTACTCCGGCGTGATCGGACGGCCAGAGAGCAGTTGGAGTTCTGTCACGCTGTTCCTCTCCTAACAAATTGGCCCGAATCGGTTTCCAACCGTTTTTAAATAAAATAAAGTCTATTCTTCTACTTAAGGAGGACACGGTATTCAATAGGTCAGAATCCTGACAGCAGGTAAATCCTTGTCCTTTCCCCACCTCTATCCAAACATCTCGAAATCCGGCATTAATAAAATTCTGGTATGTTGGTGTGCCGGTGCCGTCAGTGTTTGAATTCAAATCGCCTAGAACGATCAGTGGCAGATTTGTATTAGCTGGCCCCGCAAGCAATTCATTTCCTTGGGCGATCTGAACCATGATAGAAGTCGGCACAGGAGAAACCGGCTCCAGATGGGTGTTGATTACCCGGAAGATACGTCCTTTTGTCTCAACGTCGACATATGACCATCCCCGAAGAATCTTGAATATTTGCCCTTGTTGCCCTCCAATCTGTACTGTCAAATTGGTTTGGAAATTGGCTTCTTTTCGCCGAATGACCTTCAGCCCCGATCCCTTTCGGATCAATATAACATCCCTATCCTGTACTGCTACTGAATTTCCGTGGCTGGTTAGTAATTGCGGCGAAAGTAAGTTTTTATTTTTTGCCGCCACTTCATAATGTAATCCCCTTTTTCTTAACTCACTTAGCAGCAATTCCACAAAGTCATATGTGACTGTTGGGAAACCCGGAACAAACAATTGCCATAGTTCTGCTTCTTGCAGTCCAATGAGATCAGGTTTCTTTGAAGCGATCTTTCGGGCAATTTTTTTCACACGGACAGGAAAATTAGTCGCAAGAAACTGCTGAAACACTTCCGTTACACGTTGGGGGATTTGAGCTGGCGTAGTGGCGGTTAAAATTGGTGTCAAATCTGCCCCTATATAAAGGTTCCAGGTCATGAATGAAAGGGGGTCTTTTATTTTGTCATCGTTATCATCATCATCTCTAGAATCACTGAAATCATATTCATATTCGCCATCCTTCTTCTTTTTCTCCATTTTATTCACTCCTTTCTTTATTAAGGTAATATATGTATATTAAGAGACTGTCCTCTGTGAAACAACATTTATCAGAAGTTGGTTACTAGAAAAAATGTAATAAATTAAGAGGAGATATCAACCTTCTACTGGGTTTGACTTAAAGTAAAAACTATTTTTTTGGGGGCTCTTTGTATTAATAATGTCGATAAGTATATAGGAATCAAATGCAACGAAATAGCTATCATGTTGCATTGAAAAATACCTAATAAAAAGCGAACTTCTTGTTTATGAAGAAGGTTCGCTTTTTATTAGGTAAATATGTATTCAATCACATACATAATAGATGGCTCGGAGGGCCTTTGAAGGGAAAAGACACACTATTGATATGCATAGAAATATGAGAATATTACTTTTTATTTTTTATATCTTCAGATTTAAAATAAATAAACGTTTGTCTAAATGATGAAGTAAATTATTTTGTGTAAGCAAATTTTTCTACTAGATAAAAAGAAAGAGGCAGGGTATTCTCAGATTTGCGCCTAAACAAAACTGAAAGGAGA
>NZ_JBHRZT010000049.1:0-1044 GCF_042649685.1 Bacillus songklensis
TATTCCAGTGAATCCAGCCGTTGGCAGGGTTCCATCACGAAGATTGGAAATGCCCAGATTCGCCGTGTCCTTTGTGAATCCGCCTGGTCATACCGCCACACACCTTCTGTAAAAGGAGATTTACTGAAATGACAGGATTCAATTAGACTTCGGCGGTAACAAACCAGTTCACGCAGTAAAGAGGCTCAGTTTTATTTTTGCGGTCCTGTCCCTTTTATGAAAGCTGTCAATAACGCTTTAAAACAATGGGGCGTTCCACTGGAGAATATTTTCTACGAGTTCTTTGGATCGTTTGGGGACTTGGAAAGCGATGTGTGATTGTTACGGCTTATTATTTAGTCACTATCAGAACCCTTCAGGAGATTAGGAACGAAAAATTTTGGTTTGGCTTAGAAATTTTTTGGTTTAATTTCTATGCTTTTATAGAGAGAGAAATATAGGGAAATTCGATACAACTTGTAAGATGTCTCACCAACCTACTTATAATCTTAACTAGGTTTGTAAGAGAAGGAATGGTGGTACAGGCACGTAGAATATAAAGGGTGTTACTTTGGATAGAACCGTTAAAATACCTTGAAGGTTGACTATAATCCTGCGTTTAAAGAAAGATTGATACTTTAAATAGAAAAGTTTATTGATATATCTTTCTGCAACATATCTATTTATAAAAGTTTTGTACTTTAAAAATCCGTGAGGAATTCCCTCACGGATTTTCTGCTTAACCATTCAACTTCTTAATAAATTCCTTCATCATCATAGGAACATCAGGCCAAGCATGACCAGAAACTAAATTACCTTCAACGTGAAGGGGTTCAGAGATATACTTCGCACCCATGCCTTCTACATCTGGCCGGCATGCTGTGTAGGCGGTTAATTCTCTACCTTTCAGTTTTTCGCTTAATGTGGTAAAGATTAGACTCCCATGGCAGACAACCGCAATTGGTTTGTTTGTCTCAAAAAAATGAGTAACAATACCAGGAAGGTGTTCATTTAAGCGGATATACTCTGGAGCACGGCCACCTGGGATAATTAACCCGTCATAAT
>NZ_JBHRZT010000050.1:0-881 GCF_042649685.1 Bacillus songklensis
AGCAATGCAGCTATCGAGCCATCAGCAGCACTAACAACTTCCGTACCAAATTGAAGTGTTCCTTTACCGCCGGCCTCAGTATCTTTGATAACCTGCACACGTTGGCCCGCTACCACTATATCCCAATCCTCGCTTTTGGCGTTCGGGATAAACTCTCGTAATTCTTCCATGCGCTTTTCATTCGATAACATAACTTGCTGGATCAGGTATTTTGTCAATGCCATCTCTTTTACCCCTGCCGCCAACATAGTGAAGACATTATTCGGTTTTACCGAACCTATCAAATCAAAATTTGAACCTGTTTTTAAGAACTTTGGTGAGAAGCCGGCAAACGGTCCAAACAGTAACGATTTTTTGTTATCGATATATCTTGTATCAAGATGCGGAACAGACATTGGAGGAGCACCAACCTTGGCTTTACCGTATACTTTTGCATGATGCTGCGCTACAACTTCCGGATTGTTACATACCATAAATAGTCCGCTTACCGGGAATCCTCCAATATGTTTTGATTCAGGAATACCGGTTTTTTGTAGTAAAGGCAGACTTCCGCCGCCACCGCCGATAAAGACGAATTTTGCAGTATGGTATTCGATGTTACCGCTATCGATATCATGCACTTTCACTTCCCACGAACTGTCGCTCGTACGTTTAATATCCTCAACACTATGCTTGTAGTTGATCTCGACGTTTTTACTCTTTAAGTGGTCAAACAACATGCGTGTTAAAGCACCAAAGTTGACATCCGTTCCAGAGTCGATTTTTGTTGCCGCTATCGGTTCATTCGATGTACGGCCTTCCATGATAAGCGGAATCCATTCCTTCAGTTTTTCAGGGTCATCGGAAAATTCCATCCCTTGAAACAGGGGATTGTTTGACAG
>NZ_JBHRZT010000051.1:0-673 GCF_042649685.1 Bacillus songklensis
GGGAGTCCATCAAAAACACCAAGTAAGACTTCATGAGCACCGCGTGTATAAAGGTCTTGGAGGATTTCTTGCCAGCCATGGGAGCTTTCTTGACCCCCAACATAAAAGCCGAGAATTTCACGATAGCCTTCCTCATTCACACCAAGGACAATGTAAATGACTTCTTTGGCATACGTATCACGACGAACTTTTATATAAAGTCCGTCAAGATCCAACACAGAATACCGTTTGTTTAATGGACGCTGATGCCACTTTCGAATATCTTCCAAGGCGGCATCTGTGATATTACTAATCGTGGTAGGAGAGTAGGTTGAACCAAGAATCCTTTCGATAAACTTACCGATTTCTCTTGTGCTCATCCCACTTTGATACATTTTAATAATAGCCTGTTCAAGCCAGCCGTCACGACGTTGATAAGGCTCAAAAATTTGAGTCTGGTAATCACCATTACGATCTCTTGGAACCGTAAGAGCTTCGATTTTCCCGTATTTTGTATCAAGAGTACGTTGATAATAGCCATTTCTTGAGTTTTGAACATGTGCCTGTTCCACTTTGAGAAAGTGTTTGATTTCTTCTTTCATGATGAATTCAAGCTTTTCTTGAACAAAATCTTTTATCATATTTTCCAGTTGATTTGCGAAGTCTGAGTTGAGTATACTGTTACTCATGAGGT
>NZ_JBHRZT010000052.1:0-173720 GCF_042649685.1 Bacillus songklensis
CGGTTCAGTCATTCGTTCATGGCTCATGGACTTAACAGAACGTGCATTTTCTAAAGATGCAAACTTAGAACAAATCAAAGGAACCATGCATTCTTCAGGAAAAGGAAAGTGGACAGTGGAAACGGCCTTGGATCTGCAGGCAGCCACTCCCGTGATCGCCATGTCTCTTTTGATGCGCTACCGTTCTTTAGATCATGACACCTTTACAGGGAAAGTGGTCGCTGCCCTTCGAAACGAGTTTGGTGGACATGCAGTTGAAAAAAGCAATTAGGTTAATATAGGATGGATTTTAGTAAACAAGCTGATTAAATATTAAAACAATCCGCAAGGTGAAAAAGGGAGTGAAATCATGAACGTAATGGATGCAAAAATCATTAGTACCCAATATGGTTTGGAGACCTATTTAGACGTTGTAAAAAGTGTGGATGTAAGAGATCTTCATTATCCTACAGAGACAGAACCCTTTTATGAAATCACAGTAGGGATAGAGTATTTTCTATTAAAGGAAGAAAGATATTATGACAGTAGAAAGAATTATTTTCGCATCCGTATGGATTCCGATTTTGGTTCCGTAACACTCGTAGAAACAAAAACGGAAAGTTTAATTGCTGTCAAAAATGAAGGCGAGAGAGACACAACAAAGGAACTAGTTGGAGAATGGCTTATAAAGACCCAGGCTTTCAAACAAGTTATAAATGAACTGATTCTTCAAAAGAAAATGGAAGACGTTCAAACAGAGGAGGATATTCAAGCAGTATTAGGAACCATAAGGTTCTTGGAGAAATTACTCGAAATCAAAACAGAAGACATTTTAAGTGCCAATGTTGAGAGAGACCTTGAGTATGTTCATTAGTAACTTTTAAGATGATGGGAAACACTTATGACGTATTCTATTTTAGAAAAATGAATAAGGGAACCTTAAAGTTGTTGAGGTTTCCCTAAACAACTGGAGAAAAGGAGAATTGGCACACATGAACCGATTTACGATTCCGAGAGATATTTATTTTGGGGAAGGATCCCTAGAAGTTTTGAAAACCCTTGAAGGGAAAAAAGCGACCATCGTTATTGGCGGTCAATCAATTAAAAAATCGGGTTATCTCGATAAAATCCAATCTTATTTACGTGAGGCTGGTATTGAAACCCAGCTAATCGAAGGCGTTGAAAACGATCCATTTAAGGAAGTTAATGGGTATGGGCAAAAAAATTGCTGCACTTATAACGAACCTATTCGAAGACGTTGAGTACACTGAACCAGCACAAGTCTTTTTTGATGCTTTGCTTATCCCTGGTGGATTCTCTCCCGATTTATTGCGTGAAGACGATCGTTTTGGTGAATTTGCAAAAGCATTCATTCAAGAAGGAAAATCTGTTTTTGCCATATGCCATGGACCACAAGTGTTAATCGATACAGATCTTTTAAAAGGTGTCGACATCACGGGGATAGTTATACAAGAAACGATACTTCTTATGGAATACTTAAAACTTAAGCCAAAGTGTTCCCACCTCTGATGCACTTAAGGGTTAGTTAGAGCCAAAATCATTTACCTCCTTGACATGGCCTCTGTGTGTATATCGAAATGGATGACTCCGATAGCATAGAATGATTTGGAAATTAGTCATCAAAGTCATCCTGTTGAATCTGGGTATAAGGGCCCTCATACTTTATAAATTCACGTGACCTATGGACAGCCATAATGCCATGATAACTAATATCTAATCCCACTTCTTCCTCTTCTTCAGTTGCACGGATCGGTATCCATAATCGGATTATTTTAAGTCCGAACCATGTTAACAAAAATCCCCATGCACATAGTACAGCTAAACCCAAGAGTTGTACACCTAATAAGTGCCAACCACCATCCGTAAAAAGTCCGCCATCTGTTGAGAAGAGCCCTACAGCTATTGTCCCCCACATTCCGGAAACAGCATGGACAGGAAATGCTCCTACAGGATCATCAATGCGTTTAGCCTCCAACCAGTTAGTTGCAGCCATCATGAGTAAGCCGGAAACAGCTCCAATCAGAATAGCTGATTGATCACTAACAAAAGCACAACCCGCCGTAATACCGACTAGGCCAGCTAAAGAACCGTTAATGACAGATGGTGCATCTGACCGATTATAACGAAATAATGTATAAATCATGGTGACTGCTCCGCCTGCTGCAGCTGATAACATGGTGACAATTGCAATATGGCCGATCCGTTCATCAGTAGCACTTAATGTACTTCCAGCATTAAAGCCAAACCATCCGAACCATAATAGGAAAGCTCCCACTGAAGCTAAAGGGAGGTTGCTTGGCAATGCAATTGAACTAGTACCACCGGAAGTGAATTTGCCTTTTCTCGGACCGATAAGTATCGCTGCCGCCAATGCAGAAAAACCGCCTAATGCATGAATAACAGCTGAACCGGCGAAGTCTAACATCCCTAACTTGCTTATCCAACCGCCACCCCATACCCAATGTCCGGCAATTGGATAAATAAACGCAGTCATTAAAACTACATAAAGAAGATAGGCACGAAAATTTATTCTCTCTGCTACTGCACCTGAGACAATTGAGACCACAGCAATAACAAACGCGGCTTGAAATAACCATAATGTATCCAAGGAAATCGAAAACTTTAAGTGCGATAGGTTACCATTTAACATGAATCCATTTGTTCCAATAAGTCCCAAAAAATCAGCACCATACATCAAACCAAAACCAATAAAATAAAAACAAAGTGTGCCAATTGTAATATCTGCGAAAACCTTCATGATAATATTGACATTATTTTTATGCCGAACAAAACCAGCTTCTAATAGGGCAAATCCCCCTTCCATTAGAAGAATCATAGCCGCTGTTAGAACAACCCAGGTTGTATCTAAACCGGCACTTAATGCAGCCGTCGTCATTTCTACCGTACCTCCGTTTCCCTAAATAGTTTCATTTCTTCAATGATGGCAGTGGGTAACGCAATCTCCTTTATAGTTAAATCATTTTGTAACAGATTAATGACTTTATCCAATTCAACCATTCTCTGTTTTATTTGTTCGATCTTCTTAAACCGGTCTTTTACATAAACCATGTACTCGACTGCTTGATGATGGCTGGGAGGACGTCCGGCAAAGATTTTTCGGATAGGGGATAAAGATTGATACCAAGCTTCTTCAGCTCGTTTTTTCTGTTCGTATTTACTGATTTTGTCCTTGATTTCCTCTATTTCTTGTTCCTTTTTATTCTTTATACATTGCATGATCTTAGTTAATTCCTTAGATGAAAGCTGAAAAACAACATTATGGTATAATTCATCGATAACATCCATGTTATATCTCCTTACATAAAGTGTCACTTTTCCTGATTATATGCTGAATTTCCATTCAAGTCAATTTATAAATGAAGTAGTTTAATAGTTAAACAAGTTTGTTTATAAGTGACTTAGAAAATAGGAAAGAACCTAAAGCGAACAGAAAACCGACTACCAGGTAAAAGGAACCGCCTATTTTATCAGGCAGTTAACTGATCGAGAAACCCAAAGGGTCTTCCAACAACTTAAAGACTACCTACATTAGCAGGTAGCCTAAGCCATATTGGAATATTTCATTTTACTTGTTATATTTAAACATTCATTAGCGAGATGTACCTGCTGCACCAACTTGTCCTGATAATTGAGATTGAGCTGTCGCAACAAGACGCTTTGTGATCTCGCCACCTACTGAACCGTTTGCACGAGCTGTTTGGTCTGCTCCAAGCTGCACACCAAATTCAGTCGCGATTTCATATTTTAATTGCTCGATTGCCAGCTCTGCACCTTGTACTAATAAGCGGTTACGGCCGCCACTGCGGTTTGACATCTGTCTTCACCTCCTTGTACATCCTTAAGGTTCCTTTTATCTAAAAGGCCGATACCTTGAAAATTTTGGCTGAATAGTAAAGAGGAAACCCTTCATAATAAGACTGTTGAAAGGAACAGAGTGAGCAAGCAATTGCGGGACTTTCTCCCTTCATCTCCTTGTATTGTCAAATTTAAGTTTGCCATGTGTTTAGAAATGAAGAGGGTGTCCCAAGTACTGAACATACTTTTGGGACACCCTCCTGCGATGGACCGTCGTTAAAAATCCAGGAAAACCAAGCATGGCGGTGACGGCTCATCACAGAAAAGATGGATGATTACCGTCATCTGGAGGCTTTTGAGTCAGCCCCTTTTTTCATTCAAGAACAGTATTCTTTTTCTATCATAGGATAACCTTTCTTATCTCCAGATATCGTTCGAGTTTTCTTTTTACTCGCTGAAGGGCATTATCAATCGACTTTACATGCTTGTTTAGTTCTTCAGAAATTTCCAGATATGATTGACCGTCCATATATAAGGTCAATACTTTTCTTTCTAAATCACTAAGCACTTCTGCCATTTTTAGTTCAAGATCATCGGCTTTTTCCTGGTTAATGATTAATGCTTCCGGATTCGTTATTTTTGCTCCGGATATCACATCCATAAGTGTATAGCTTGATTCTTCATCATAAATAGGCTTGTCCAGGGAAATATATGAATTTAGAGGGATATGCTTTTGACGGGTAGCTGTTTTAATTGCCGTTATAATCTGTCTGGTGATACAAAGTTCAGCAAAAGCCTTAAAAGAGGTCAGCTTGTCCTCTCTGAAATCACGAATGGCTTTATACAGACCGATCATTCCCTCTTGAACAATATCTTCTTTATCTGCACCAATTAAAAAGTATGTTTTTGCCTTGGCGCGGACAAAATTCCGGTATTTGTTGATTAAAAAATCCAATGACTCGCCATCCCCATTGTGAGCCAGCTCTACCAAAACTTCATCTTCTAATTTAGCATAATTTTCAATCAGTTTTACTCCGAAGTTTACACTCACTCATATCCCTCCGCCGAATTCAGTTGAGTTTTGATGTTTAATAAACTGATACATTGCCTTTTTATTCAAATAACTAACACACATACAGAAATAATGTGTTCATTATTTGGTTTAAAGTATGCGTAATTTCATGGTCAATATATTGTTTACTCGTTCATTCACCGACCATTTTTTTGATTTGTTCTACTTTCATTCGGTCTCCCATTCTTTCATTAAAGGGATCCAGACTTAAAAAACAGTCCAAAATATAATCATTTATACTCTTAATATTAACTCAGATAAGCTTCCGAAGATATGAGAAAACATCGACAAATTTTTACATTCTACGTCATAAAGATAAAAAGCGTATTCCTTGGTGTTTGTGTCGCATTAACGTCCTAATATGAAGTAAGATGTCGATATGAACCTTATTCCTTCTTGAACCGAACTCCTCTTTCGTTCAAGAAAAAAGGCAACATCACTTGTTGAAGTAATGCCGCCCTTTAGTGAAAAAAACAATTCATTTGTTAGACATTTTTCTGTCCACAATCCTTCTAACAAAGACCCATCCGAAGGCAGAGCCAGAAGACTAATGCTTGAACAATCCCGTTAAAATCCAAATCAGAAGGTTTAAATATTGTCCCAAAAATACAAAGAATATACTTTCGGGACACCCTCCTGCGATGGGCCGTCATTAAAAATCCGGGAAAATCAAGCATCATGACGACGTTCCATCACAAAAAAATGGATGATTGCCGTCATCCGGAGACTTTTGAGTCAGCCATATTGAATGAATTTATCTGATTCGTTTACCCTTGAATTTGTTCAGAAGTATTTTTATAAGCAGTCTGGGCTTGTGTTAATTGTGCCTGCGCTTGATTAAGTTGTGCTTGACGGTTCTTAATAGAATCCTGGTTTCCTGCAGCTTGAGCCTGGGCAAGATCGTCCTGCGCCTGTGTTACAATATCTTGAAATGTTTGAGTAATCGATTGTTGAGACTTTAATACTGTATTACTCTGATTATTTGCTTGTTGTGATTGTTGATTAGACATATGAGACTCCCCTTAAATTTAATTTCGTACTGGTGCCAGCACTCCTTTAATATTTACAATAGACTGCTTTTTTATATCTCATATCAACAATTTGCTATGAAGCAATCCATGACACGGGATTGATCTGTTAGGGATAGATCGAGTTGTTTGGATGAGTACAACCATTTGATTATGCGGGCTTCTTTTGTTTCTTTCTCGTCATCTTTGCAGCCAAAATATTTTCTATTCTAAAAACCCTTTGCTGATTCCTTAACAAACAAAGAGCCTTGATCGTATCATCCTTGATTTCTTGAATGATGATTGTTCTTTGCGTAATTTGGCCATTTGAAGCCAAGTAGATGATTTCCGCAGGAACAGTTGATTCTATACAGCGTTTTAGTACTGGAAGCATCAGCTCATCTCCTTATAAGGCTATTTTACCGAACGTTTGTTCCTTTTTCAAGAACAAATGCAAACACACGTTCTTTTTATCTATCGCTGAGTTAATGAAAAAGAACTTAAAAGAAGATGAATAATAAAAAAGCTTAAAAAGGCAGCCTCATTCGACTGCCTTTTTGACTATTTCAATAGAAAAATGGATTTAGTGAAGCGATATGCCGCTTCTTCTAATAGATAAGCACCTTGTTTCATTGATTGCTCGAGCGTCATCGGGCGATTCGCAATCGGATACACAGCCGATAATCCTTCTTTTTCAAAAAGTGCGGACTCCCCTTCAACGCATCCCGAGAATGCGACACAAGGAACTTGGTGGGACTGAGCCACCTTGGCAATTCCAACCGGTACTTTTCCGAATAATGATTGAACATCAATCTTTCCTTCTCCTGTAATGACAAGCGATGACTCTTTAATCTTGTTTTCTAAATTCCCCAAATCGGCAATAAGCGAAAGACCTCTTTTCATTTCCACTTTTAGAAAGGACTGAAGTGAGAATCCAAAGCCTCCTGCCGCTCCGCTTCCTTCTCTACTCCTCATATCTTCTCCGATCGTTTTCACGACAACCGATGCATACTGTTCCATCATCTTCTCAAACTCTTCTATGTTCGTCACACCTTTTTGCGGACCGAACACAGCAACCGCACCATTTCTCCCGAGCAGCGGATTGGTGACATCCGAAGCTATTTGAATCTGTATAGATGCCAGCCTTTTATCCAAGTTGGACACGTCAATGCTTGAAATCTGTCCGAGTGCTTTTCCATTCCCTCTTATTTCATATCCTTTTTCGTCTAGAAATGTAACTCCGAGCGCCTGTAAAAAGCCGACTCCGGCATCAACTGTAGCACTCCCGCCTAACCCGATGATAACCTGTTCAGGCCCAAAATCAAGTGCTCTCTTTAACAATTGTCCGGTTCCGTATGTAGAGGCTTCATAAGGATTCAATTCGTCTTTTGCTAATAAAGGTAACCCTGAGGCTGCCGCTGTTTCAATGACAGCGATCTTTTTAGAAGGAACCCAGCCAAACGACGCTTGAATGTTCCGGCCAAGAGGATCTTCTACCACTTCCTCTATTTTTCGCCCTCCAAGAATGGCAATCAGCGCATCAACCGTTCCCTCCCCACCATCCGCTATCGGAATTTTTGTAAGCGTCAGTCCTTCATGCGCCCGCTTCATTCCCTTTTCGATTGCTTCTGCTGCCTCCATGCTTGATAATGAGCCTTTAAACGAATCCGGTGCAATGATCACATCCATGTTTGTATTACCTCCACATCTTTCACGCCTATTTCATTGCTTTTGCAACATAAACACCCACATAAAT
This sequence comes from Bacillus songklensis, assembly GCF_042649685.1. NCBI lineage: Bacteria > Bacillati > Bacillota > Bacilli > Caryophanales > Bacillaceae > Bacillus > Bacillus songklensis. Next base: position 7,652 of record NZ_JBHRZT010000052.1, read on the forward strand.
GTCAACGACTGTTTAAGCTCTTTCGGCAAACTGCCCAGCATTTTTTCGTTCACGCCGCGCTTGTAAACACCGTGTCCTCCAATGACCTTCCAGCCGTTTTCTGTTGCGAGCTGCTCGAACTCCCACGGCATCATCGTATTCATGATGACATCTTCTCCGTAAAGGCGGCGATAATTGTTTACACGCGGATGCGCAGTGGGCCCGAGTATCCCCGCACATGCATATCCTTCTTCTTTTACGATTCGTCTTAGCTCGTTTAAAGCCGCTATCGGTTTTTTCGTCCATTCTAGTGAATTGATTGCCATAATGGCACCGACAGACTTATCATCAAACGGAAGATTGGTTAAATCTCCTTGCAAAAACGACAATCGATCTGTTTTTGCTCGCTTGTTGGCTATCTCGATCATTTCATCGGATAAATCGACCCCCGTGACACGATATCCTTTCTCCGCAAGCAAATACGATCCGAAACCGTCACCGCACCCTGCATCCACAACCAAGCCGTCTTTTGGTATGTACTGTTCCATAAATGGAATGATGGTTTTTCTGCTCCCTGTCGTCCACATTTCTTCACTGCTTTTGTTCCAGAAATCCGCCCGGTTATCCCACTGCTTTTTTGCTTCTTCATGCCAATTGAAATCGGTCATTCCTTATCCTCCCCTTCATTTTCATATATTCGTGACGATGGTGCAAAACCCTTTTCATGCATAATTTCAGGCGTATTGCCCCAATCTATGTACGAGAAGGAGTGTGACTCATGGATACGAAAGAGACATTTGTCGCTGTTCGCAAAAATGAAGACGGGGATTTAGTGGAATTTAAAACATCGTTCGGACGCATTTTACATTATGAGGAAGCTCTCCAACAAGTGCAGGCCCGCATGATTGAAGGTGTGAACACATTCACCGGCAAAGACGGTGAAACGTACATTCGCAGCAATCCGGATGGTGACTGTTCTAACAATTTAGATTCTTTGCCGACATTTTAAAAGGAGTGTTAAATAATGACCAAAAAATATAATCGCGGAAGCCAAAACCAAAGCAACCCTAAATTGCAGCATGAGCTAGTGGAGATGGGTGCAGAAATTACTAGCGGAGATAACAGTAAAGGAAACAAGCGCAATAAAGATCAAAACGATAAAACAGATACAGATAAATAAAACAAAAAGGATGACCCGGCAAGAGAAATGTCATAAAGTCAAGGATTTTTCCGCCGGGTCCTTTCAGTAAAAATGTTTTTGGCTGTCTATTTTAATATGGGACAGTCCCTTTGTCATTAGCTGATGAACGGCCCGGTTTGCTGCATAATACCGCTGCCGAATATATAAAATCCACCCAAGACAACGAGCAGTAATAAGTAGGCACCTAAACCGATCCATTTTTCTTTTTTCGTTGTTAAATAATATGTTTTAAGCTTTTCAACCTTTTTCTCTCTTTCTTTTATCTCTTTTTGAATGCGGATCAATTCCTGGTGATCTTCGGACCATCGATGCTCGTTTTCCAATACATTGACCAATCGATCATATTGTTCTTTTCGGAACTGCAGAGTCGCTTTTTCTTTTTTCTTGTCATCCTGGATAAAAGGAATATAAAACGACTTCATCCCTTCCGCCTTCAGCTGCGTTTGCTTCCTTTTTAATCGATAAGCCTCTGCCATCCGTTCTTTATAGCCGCTCCACTCAGCTGAACGAATTGGCTCATACACGCCCTTATGCTCCTCCATTGGTTTGTAAACCGCTTTCACCTCTTCTAAAACGGTTAACTCCCCATTTGTAACAGCGAGTTCGTAATTTTCACGTACACGCTGCCACCAAGTAAAGAGTCCAATGATGAAGATTAAAATAAGAATTGCACTCGAGTCAATAATCATGAGCGGAATGAGGATGAGTAACCCGATAAACCATATTTTCGTTGATAAGACCGTCACAATCCGGCCTCCATCAAGCGGAGACACAGGAAGCAAGTTAAACAGATTTAAGAGTGATCCTAATCCAATCACCATTCCCCAAAAAGGGTCATGCGTCCATAAATATAATGGAACAGCCGGCAAAAATGACAGCAAACCAAACAGTGGTCCGCCGTAGGCGATATATGCTTCATCCATTGCATTTTTCGGCAGCTCTTTCATCCCAATTACCGCTCCCATAAAAGGAATGAACACGGCCGGAGAAGTAGCAATACCTTTCCGTCTGGCAGCAACCAGGTGTCCCATTTCGTGAACGAATAAAAGATAAATGAGGGCAATTCCAAATTTCCAGCCGTAGAGCAGCGCATATGCCCCAAAAGAAACAAGCATAGAAATCAAGGTTGATAACTTTGCAAACTTAAAGATCGCAAGAACCCACTTCAGTTTGCCTGCTAATAATAGAAGAACAGCCACTATTCCCGCGGCATTCTTTTTTAACACGGTCATCCGTTAAGCTCCCTTTCTTTTTCTTTCTTGACTACAATACGTATGAACAGATGAAAAGGTTTCAAACAAAAACACACCCTAAAATTTCTGAAAGTGTGTTTTTATCCTCTATAGGATTTTATGGGTTCACTTAAAATATTTTTTCTTATTTCCATTTTGCAAACAAATTACTCATTGATAGATGTTTCCTCAAACGAACATTCTTTCAGCGGAATGACTTTCGTTTTATGAACCACTTTGTATCCAAGCCATACTGCCAAAAAGATCGGCAGCCCAATGTATGAAACGGCTAAGCCGTACCAGTCAATTTTACCGTTTAACAAAGCTTGATAGTTTTGTCCGAGGATAACAATGATACACATCGTAAAAGCAAGAATGGGGCCAATCGGAAACCACTTTGCTTGATATTTTAGCTTGCTCAATTCACCGCCCTGGGCCATATATGCTTTCCTAAAGCGGTAGTGGCTGACCGCGATTCCAACCCACGCAATAAAACCTGTTAAGCCTGAAGCATTCAATAACCATGTATGTGCTTGGTCTCCGAAGATGGACGTTAAAAAGGCCAATCCTCCAATAATCGTCGTCGCTACAAGAGCATTCATCGGAATCCCTCGATCGTTTACTTTTTGCAGAAACTTCGGAGCCTGTCCGTCTTTTGCCATCGACCAGAGCATGCGAGTGGATGCATAAAGTCCAGACGTTCCTGCTGATAAAACGGATGTCAATATAACCGCATTCATGACAGAAGCAGCAAAGGCAATCCCTGCTTTTTCAAAGACAAGAGTAAAAGGGCTGATCGCAATGTTATCAACATCGCCGCCTAGCAAGTCAGGGCTTGTATAAGGAATAATAAGACCCATCACTGCAATGGCAGCAATATAGAATAAAAGAATACGCCAAAATACCTGCCGGATCGCCCTCGGTACATTTTTCTCCGGATTTTCACTTTCCCCTGCTGCAATGCCGACCAGTTCCGTTCCTTGTACACGAAAAACCGGCAATAAAGAAAATGCTTAAAACAGATAAAAAACCTCCGCTGATTGGCGCCTCTCCCGCTGTAAAGTTTGTAAACCCACTATATTCGCCTCCTAAAATGCCCAAAATCGTAAGGAGACCAACCCCAATAAAGACAATAATTGTCGCCACCTTTATTAAAGCAAACCAGTACTCCGACTCACCGTAGCTTTTTACGGACAGCGCATTCAACAAGAAAATCAGCCCTAAAAACAGGACACTCCATACAATGCCCGGTACATCCGGAAGCCAAAATTTCATAATAATGGCTGAAGCGACAATTTCGACAGCCAATGTGACAGCCCAGTTGAATCAATAGTTCCACCCTAGAGCAAACCCCAGGGCCGGATCAACAAAGCGGCTGGCATATGTAGAAAATGAACCTGAAACCGGCATAAAAGTCGCCATTTCTCCAAGGCTTGTCATCAGAAAATAGACCATGATTCCGACTACTTTTGATCTTCATTACTTGCATTCATGTCCCACCTTTCATCATTAAAAATGAAGCACCTTACTTCTGTTAGAATTGTAAGATGGCTGATTGACTTCATTCATGCAATCGCTTAGTTGGCAAGAAAACCCTTTCGAAAATTAGGATATTTTTCGGACAACTGCTCCAACCATTATAAAATTTATGTGGCTGACTCAAAAGCCTTGGGGAAATGACAATAATCTATTTTTCCTGCGATGAACCGTCACAGAAATCTATGATTTTCTCGGATTTTTAATGACGGTTCATCGCAGGAGGGTATTCCAAAAGTGCATTTTTTGTCTTTTTGGAATACTCTCCTAACTTGCTTCTTATTGCGAAAAATCGAAGTAGTTTCGTTTCAACAATCGAGGAGCGGCCATGAGTTCCGCGTATGTCATACTCTTTTCAAGCTTAGATGTATCGATCAGAAACAGCTGATCCTCAATCTCTTTTACCGTTTCATCTGATTGATACGTCATTCCACAATCTAAACAATGGATAGATGGCGTCTCCTGGATTTCAATCGCTTTTGTTCCATCCGGAAGTTCCCAATAAACCGTGTCACTCGTTTCACGAGCAGTGTCAGATTCACACCATTGACAATTCAAAGTCATTCCTCCTTCGCTCCCGCTGTCTCATACTTCGTCATTTGAGACTGGAATTTCTTCTCTTTTAACTCGTCGCGTTTGTCACGTTTATCTTTTAAAGAGCTATGTTCAGGATTTTCTTGATATGTTTTACGTCGGTTTAACCGTTTCAAGCCTTCTGGTGTAAGGTTAAATTTCGTATCATCAATGATGGATAGAACGCCGTTGCTTTCAAATTTTTCAAATACTTCTGGATAAACCTTTTTGTAGTAGTCCTCTGCGCTGCCTGGTTGATAATTTTGCGGCTCTGGATAAGACGTGATAACACCTTCAAAATTACGCAACACCACCTTGTTAGCACTTTGAGAGATAATATAGTTTGGCTGCAGAGGAATTTTACCGCCTCCTCCCGGCGCATCGACGATAAATGTCGGCACCGCATAACCAGATGTATGGCCGCGCAGCCCTTCCATGATTTCCAACCCTTTGGCAATCGGTGCACGGAAATGGCCGATTCCTTCTGATAAGTCACATTGGTAAATATAGTATGGACGAACACGAATTTTTACAAGATCATGCATAAGCTGCTTCATGATTGGCACACTGTCGTTAATACCCGCTAAAATAACAGCCTGGTTACCGACCGGCACGCCTGCGTTTACAAGCATTTCACACGCACGTTTTGATTCTTCCGTAATCTCGATTGATGTATTGAAATGCGTATTTAACCAAACTGGATGGTACTTTTTCAAAATGTTACATAGATTTTCCGTGATACGCTGCGGGAATACAACAGGCGCTCTCGTGCCAATACGTATAATTTCCACATGCGAGATTTCACGTAAGTTCTTTAAGATGTATTCTAAAATATTATCGTTGATTAGCAGGCCGTCACCACCCGAAATTAAGACGTCACGAATTTCCGGATGGGAAGCGATGTAGTTGATCGCCGTATCTAATTGCTTCTTCGGTACACCCATTCCGATTTGTCCGGAGAAACGTCTTCTCGTACAATAACGGCAGTACATGGAGCATTGGTTTGTGACTAAGAACAAGACGCGGTCTGGATAGCGATGCGTTAAACCAGGCACCGGAGAATCTTCATCTTCATGAAGCGGATCTTCTAAATCATATCTTGTTTTATGCAATTCCTGTGAAATCGGAACGGACTGCATGCGAATCGGACATCTCGGATCGTCTACATCCATTAACCATGCATAATACGGCGTGATATTCAAAGGAATGGTCTTTGTTGAAATCTTAACCCCTTCCTCTTCTTCTGGTGTTAGATTGACGACTTTCTTTAAATCTTCCAACGTTTTGATCGTATTTGTTAATTGCCAAATCCAATCGTTCCACTGCTCATCCGTCACATCTTTCCAAAGATCGATTTCTTTCCAATGTCTTTTCGGTTTGTATAAAGTGTTTAGCATCTTAATCCCTCCACGATATAATGGTTTTATCTCTCTGTTTTCTATCTGTCTCTTTTCCGTCTAAGAGATGATACACTCCATATAATAGCGATCTTCCCCGGCTCCAAATTCATTCAATCTCGTCTCTTTTACTTCAAATCCCACTTTTTCATATACCTTGACCGCTGCCGTATTTTTCATGCTTACGGTCAGGCATGCTTTCTTGAACCCATCCTTCTTTAAAATGGGGAAGATTTCATTGAAAAATAGCTTTCCAATTCCCTTGCCCTGCTGGTCTGAGCGGACATAATATCCGAAAATATAAGCTTTATGGATATCATGATAATCTCTCATCACTTCACAAACAGCGATCGGCCTTGGGTCATTCTCCTGCCGATATTGGATAATCTTCCCATAGCGCGCCAGCGGAACAAGCGTTTGTTCATCAATCGCTCCCACTCCCGGGAACGCGTCCTTCTCAAGTTCCATCATCATCTTTTGTTGTTCCGGATTGAGTGAAGCAGGCACTTCCACATAATAAGGTTTCTCTACTGTTTCCATATCTCTGTCCCCTTCTGTTCGACCTTATATTCAACGTTATCCAACGGCCAAATTGGCTTTGGAATGTGGCGGTAATTAAAAATAGATAAACGGTTGGAGGCGATACCAGGCGCGTCAATGTAGATGATGCGTCCTACAAGCGGATCAAAGGCAGCCCGGAAGTGATTTTTCGCCTTCAACCCTAAAATCCGTTTTGCAGAAGGTTCAAGACCGATATGCCGGAACATCTCCGGATCATTGGCTGACATTGGTCTTCCAATCAGGAGAACATCCATCTCGCCTATCCGAATGTGTGCCGCTCCTTTTAAATCGACTCTTAAGTTTTGATTAAACGGTCCTGAGTTGTAAAACACGCCGTCTGATAAAGCCATGATTGTCGCTTCCGTATGGACAGGTCCTCCGAACTCAGGCGATACCTTTCCGCCAAGAGACAAGGTTATCTTGTTCCCGACTCCCGCCTGCCGGCACGCTTCGATGGATTCCGGATCATACAACCCTCCAAATAATGTATTCGGAATGTTCGCCTTTACCATCTCCCGTAATAATTCCGTCGTATCTCCGCTCCCGCAGCTTAAAGGATTATCGGAAATGTCGGCGAGCACGATCGGCTTTGTGTCTTCAAGCGATAAGGCAAGATCCAATCCTTCTTTTACATCAGGTAAGTCCATGATAAATTCTTCTCTTACACTCCAAAACAGGGAAGCCATCTTACGGGCCGTCTCTTCTCCCTTTTCCTTATCTAACGCAACTACAAGCACGCTCGCTCCAACCATCGGGATGTCCGAGTAAGGAAAGCCTCCGAACACAGACACATTGTAAATCCCTTCTTCTTGTTCAGCTTGCTTTGCCCGCTCGATCATTTTGTGCATCGGCCCTTCCGCCGTTCGCATATTGATGGAAGGCGGCATCATTGGCAGCTTCTCAAAGGACGCATAAAAGGTTAATCCGTCTTTCAGCCGTTTCAGTAGTGCAACAGCTGCGTTTACTCCTTGTTCATACATATCGACATGCGGATATGTTTTGAATCCAAAGTGAAGAGGTGTGTAGCGGATCATTTTTCCGCTTAAATTCGCGTGCATATCCAATGTCGTCGCAATCGGAACATCCGAACCGATAAGGGTTCGAATATTCCCCAATAGATGCTCTTCCGGGTCAAAGAGGTGTTCTGCCACCATGGCCCCATGCAATGCAAGCAACAAACCATCCAGTTTCCCCGCTTGCCGGATGGACTCCAGCATTTGTTCTTCTATAATGGAATAAGCTTCCGTTGATACTACTCCCGACGGAATGGCAGCTGCACACAGCAACGGGACAACTTCCACATCTCCTTCTTTTTTTAGTACATCTAAGAAACCGCCAACTTCCGTTTTGGTCCCTGTATAAGCATCGTAAATTTCATCACCTTTGAAATAGCCTTCGTTCCAAAAATGCTCGATTTCCGTTTTCATCGGACTGAAGCTGTGTGATTCATGATAAAAGAACGCAATCCCGATACGGTATTTCCTCATCTTATCCCTCCTTTATGCCAGAAACCGGTTTTTAATAATTCATGTAGATGGATTTCCACTCCGTCATGACATCAAAGGCATGGTAGGAAACTTCACGGTGGCCGTTTCCGGACATTTTCATTCCGCCAAATGCCACTCCCATCTCGGCATTGGATGTTCCGTTATTGATATACACAAGACCGCTGACCGCTTCTTTTGCAGCCCGGTTTGCATAGTGTAGACTTTCTGTATAAATGGAAGTGGACAATCCGTAAATCGTTCCATTGTTGACTTCCATCGCTTCTTCATATGAATCAACTTCCATAATGGCTAGAACTGGTCCAAATATTTCTTCTTGCGCGATCGTATCATTCGGCTTCACGTTCTCGATAATGGTCGGTTCGTAATAATTTCCTCCCAATTCCTCTACAAGTTTACCGCCCGATACAATCTTTCCGCCTTCCTTCATTGCTGTTTCTACATATTTTTCCACTGCATGAAGCTGGTCTTCGTTCACAAGAGGTCCCACCTGGCTCCCTTCTTCCAATCCGTTTCCGATTTTCAATGATTGAGTGAGCTCAACCACTTTTTGAACGAGACGGTCTTTAACGGAGCGTTCGACGATCACACGACTTGCCGCTGTACAGCGCTGCCCTGTGGTCGTGAATGCGGATTTGACGATTCCATCTGCCGCTTTGTCTAAATCGGCATCTTTTAGCACGATGACCGCGTTTTTTCCGCCCAGTTCCAGCGAAATGCGTTTCAGCGTTTTGTTGCTCATTTCCGCAAGTTTTTGTCCTACCTCTGTCGAACCCGTAAACGAAATCACCTTGACATCAGGATGTTCAGCAAGCGTCTGGCCGACCGTCTTTCCTGAACCGGTGATTAAGTTCACCACTCCTGGAGGCAGCCCGATTTCATCTAATACTTCCACAAATATTTTCGCTGATAATGCCACTTCTGAAGCCGGTTTCCATACGACGGTATTTCCGGCGATTAACGCTGAAAAGATTTTGTAAGAAGCCAGGGCAACCGGGAAATTCCAAGGCGTGATGCATGCGACGACTCCAAGCGGCTCGCGCACCATCGTGATATTGCGGTTCAAGAAGCCAGCAGGAACCGTTTCCCCGAAGAGGCGCCGTCCCTCTCCTGCCATATACTGGGCTGTCGCGCTGACTACACCGACTTCTCCCAGTGACTCCGCCAGGACTTTGCCCATCTCCTTTGTCATTACCCGAGCCAGTTCTTCTTTTCGCTTTTCAACCACTTCAGCAGCCTTCAATAAATAGGCAGCGCGTTCTGGAATCGGCGTATTTCTCCACGCGGTGTAGGATTTGTTCGCTTTAGATACTGCCTCATTTACTTGTTCAGCCGTCGCGATGGCACATGTTCCGACAAGTTCCCCTGTAGCGGGATTTAAGCTTTCAAAGTATGACTGATCAGGTTCACTTACCCATTTTCCATTAATATAAAGATCTGCTTGAAGCACATCTGTTTTCACTTGATTAGACATTAATGCGACCTTCCTTTCCGTTATATTTGGGAGAAACGGCAATTAGTTTCCTGAGATTGTTTCGACCATCACATCTTCTAAAATGGCTAACCCTTCATTTAACACATCTTCTTGAATATTGAGCGGAAGCATTAATCGAATCGTTTGGCCGCTTACACCGCAGTTCATAATTAAGAGGCCATTTCCCAGCGCTTTTTCTTTGATTTTCGGTACAAGAGATGCAGCAGATTGGTGGTCGAATTCAATCCCGATCATCATGCCTACTCCTCGAACCTCAACAATGCCCGGTAAGTGCGCTACCGATTTTTGAAGACGTTCTACAATCTCCGCTCCAAGTTTTGCACTGCGCTCTACCAACTTTTCCTCTTCAATGACTTCAATGTTCGCTAATGCTGCAGCACAAGAAACCGGGTTTCCTCCAAACGTTGAGCCGTGCCCCCCTGTCGGCCATTTTTCATGCAAGCTGAGATTTGCCACAATCGCACCAAGCGGCATGCCCCCGGAAAGAGCTTTTGCCAGCACCAAAATATCAGGAGTCACGTTCGCATGCTCTGCCGCAAACATTTTACCTGTACGGCCAAAACCAGTTTGCACTTCATCAAAAATGAGTAAAATGCCATGCTCTTCCGTAATTTTTCTTAATGCCTGCAGGAAGCTCGGCGGTGCCGGATAATAGCCGCCTTCACCCATTACCGGCTCAATGATAATGGCTGCAACACGGGATGGGTCCACTCGCAAATCAAACAATTTTTGGAGCTGATTCAAGCAATACTCTTCGACTTCATCTTCTTTAATATGTTTCAATTGGCTCGGGTACGGATATGGCACATGATGTACCTCACCTAAAATCGGCTCATAGTAACGGCGGTATTTCGAGCTTGATGCTGTGATGGCTGTCGCCCCTAGCGTACGGCCATGGAACGAACCTTCAAATGCAATGATGGCAGGTCTGCCTGTTGCCGCCCTTGCCAATTTAAGTGCTCCATCAATGGCTTCAGCTCCAGAGTTAGAAAAAAATACCACATCCAGATTACCAGGTGTAATGCGAGCAAGCTTTTCGGCCAAATTCGCTGCGGATTCATAATATCCGTAATTTAATCCAAGATGGATCAATGACTCTGCCTGCTTTTTAATCGCTTCTACCATTTTCTCGTGCGTATGGCCGACCGCATTCACGGCAACGCCCGAAACAAAATCGATGTACTCCTTGCCGTCCGCCGTCCAGAACTTTGCGCCGTGGGCCTTTTCAATCACAAGTTCTGTCACCCTTGTCATGACCGGTGATAAATGTTTTCTTGCCTTCTCTTGAATTTCTTCTGTTTTATTTTGTAATTTCATGTGTCTCATCCTTTCTTAATTGACCTTTAAACATCGTCAATGCTTTATCTAGTATTCTCACAATCTCATCGACTTCCGCTTTAGTAACATTTAACGGCGGACTGATGATCAAGTGCTCCCCTTTATTTCCGTCAATGGAACCGCTGCCCGGATAAAAGACCGCGCCGAGCTCCATTGCAATTTGGTTCAATGTTTCGGCTGCTTTCTCGGAAGGATGGAACAACATATCCTTTTCATGATCCTTTACAAGTTCAATTCCAATTAACAACCCTCTGCCTCGTATATCCGATATAAAAGAATGTTTCGTTTTTAGTTCTAAAAGACGTTCGACGAGATAAGATCCTTGTTCTCTGACATTTTTCAGCACCGAATCACGTTCATATACTTCCAAAGCGGCAAGACCGGCTGCCACTGCAACAGGGTGACCGCTGTATGTGTATCCGTGAATGAATTTACCGTCACTGTTTTGAAGCAGCCCTTCAATTAAATGATCATGGACGATCATTCCGGCAAGCGGGGCATAGCCTGCAGAGACCCCTTTTCCGAACGTGATAATATCAGGATCAATTCCAATTTGTTCTGTGGCGAAGTGTGTACCGGTACGACCGAATCCCGTCATTACTTCATCCATGATCAAGACAATGTCGTAGCGATCGCACAATTCCCGCATCTTCTCAAAATATCCCGGAGGCGGCGGAACAGCTCCCTGCTGGCTTCCAACGATCGGCTCGGCTATAAATGCCGATACATTCTCTGGTCCAAGCTCTAAAATGACTCTTTCGATATCCGTGACACACGTCCAGTTTTGTTTAGCAAGGCAATCTTCCTTTTGACGGTGATATGGACATCTGTGACAATAAGGTGAATAGACATGGGCATAGTTTAAGAGATTTGGCGTATACAAATGCCTTCTTTTGACATCTCCTCCCGCCGATAAAGAACCGATTGTGTTGCCGTGATAGGATTGCCAGCGGCCGATCACCATATGCTTTTGCGGTCTTCCCGCATCCCTATGGTATTGTCTTGCAAGTTTCAGCGCACTCTCATTCGCTTCTGAACCCCCTGTTGTAAAATACACTTTGTTTAATGGATCAGGAGCCATTTTTCCGATTTTCTCTGCCAGCTCGTGCAAGGCTTTCGTCTCGAAGCGCATTGTATGAACGAAAGCAGCTTTTTTCGCTTGTTCTGCCATGGCATCAGCAATCTCGGCAAGACCGTGGCCTAAGTTAGCAGCAACCGCTCCGGAACAAGCATCCATATATTTTTTTCCATCCTCATCGATGAGGTAGACCCCTTCCCCATGTGTGATGATCGGATACTCTTTCTTTAAATCGCGATGAAATACATAATCTTTTTTTATTCCGTCCATCGTTCCACCACCATCGCCATTCCTAATCCTCCCGCTACGCAAATTGCAGCAAGGCCATAATTTCGTTTTTGTTTTTCAAGTTCATGTACCAACGTGACCAATATTCTAGCCCCCGAGCAACCAAGCGGATGACCTAAAGCGATTGCTCCTCCATTTATATTCACATTGTCGCCTTTAACATCCCATTCTCTTAAACAAGCAAGGCTTTGCGCCGCGAATGCTTCATTTAACTCAATCAAATCAATGTCCTCTAAACGAAGGCCAGCTTTTTTCAACGCGATTTCAGACGCCGGTACCGGTCCGATTCCCATTTCCCGTGGTGATACACCGGTTGCAGCAAATGAACGAATTTTTGCCATCGGCACCAATCCAAGCTGTTTCGCTTTTTCCTCTGACATTAACAGCAGCATGGCCGCTCCATCGTTTCGGCCGGAAGAGTTTCCTGCCGTTACTGTTCCATCTTTTTGAAAAACAGGACGAAGAGCAGCGAGTTTTTCAAGCTCTGTCAATCTAGGATGTTCATCTACTGCAAAATGCCTAATTCCCTTTTTTCCTTCCTTCACGGGAACAGGAATGATTTCATCCTCAAATAGCCCAAGTTCAATCGCCCGTTTCGCTTTCGTCTGACTTTGGAAAGCAAATTCATCTTGTTCGATGCGCGTAATATTATATTTTTTAGCAAGCCACTCGGCAGTTTGCCCCATCGTAAAATGACCATACATCTCTTCCGGCTGTGATTTCGGCTGACTTTCCGTATTGGAATCATACAGTGTCATATCTCCCATTTTTAAACCGAATCGAGTACCGACTGTATAATGCGGTGCCTGCGACATACTCTCCACTCCGCCGGCCAGTATGGCATCCGCCTGGCCTGTTAAAATGGCCATCGTGCCGTTAATGACGGCCTGCATCCCTGAGCCGCACTGCCGATGAACCGTATATGCCGGAATCGACTCCGGAAAATGGGCCTTTAAAGAAGCTACTCTTGCAATATTCGGCGCATGGGCGCTTTGTTTTGTCTGACCCACGATGACTTCATCAACAATTCGGGCACCATAGCCCGATGAGGAAAGGTTATTTTTCATCACAAGTGTGATGAGGTCTTCCGGAAGCGTTTCTGCCAGTGATCCGCCAAACTTCCCAATCGGAGTCCGATACGCATTAACAACTACGACCATTAGGCAGTCACCTCATTGTCTTGTTTTAATGATTCATCGACATGAAATGGAGCATCCGTTTTCTTTTGAACTTCCTCTAAGGAAACTCCGGGTGCCAATTCGATAAGATGAAGTCCATCTTTTCTCACTTCAAATACCGCCAAATCTGTAATGATTAAATCCACGTTCCGCTCTGAAGTAATTGGGTATGATAAATCCTTGACGATTTTGGAAGCCCCCTGATTGGTTGTGTGCATCGTTGTAACGATGACTTTTTTGGATCCTTCCAATAAATCCATTGCTCCGCCTACCCCAAGAACGCTTTTCCCCGGGACTGCCCAGTTGGCGATCCGGCCTTTCGCATCAATTTGTAAAACACCTAGTATCGAGACACTTACATGCCCTCCGCGAATCATCGCAAAAGAGGAGGCACTATCAAAAAAGGAAGCGCCTTCTAAAACGGTAACAGGTAATTTTCCGGCATTCACAAGATCTTGATCGATGTTCTCGTCATCAGGTGTTGGCCCTACACCAAGAATGCCGTTCTCAGAGTGTAAAAACACTTGGACATCGGCTGGAATATAATCGGCTACCAATGTAGGGATGCCAATTCCTAAATTCACGATATCTCCGTTTTTTAACTCCTTCGCCGCTCTTGCCGCAATATATTCTTTTGTATTCATGCTAGTTCCCTCCTTTCAAAACGATATAATCAACATATAAATGAGGAGTCACGATTTCTTCAGGAGAAATGCCGCCTACCTCCACCACCTCATCCACCTCCGCAATGACCACATCCGCTGCTGTCGCCATCATCGGATTAAAGTTTCTTGCCGATTTACTATAGAGGAGGTTTCCTAATTTATCCGCTTTTTTCGCTTTGATTAAAGCAAAGTTTGCTTTTAATGGTTCTTGAAGTACATATTTTTTCCCATTAAGCATTCGTTCTTCTTTTTTTTCTGCAATCTTTGTCCCTACACCGACAGGCGTATAAAATCCTCCCAGTCCGGCACCCCCGGCACGGATCGCTTCCGACATGGTACCTTGCGGAAGAAGTTCCACTTCCAACACTTTTTCTTGGTACGCTTTCACCACTTCCGGGTTGGACGTAAAATACGAACCAATCACTTTTTTTACTTGGTTTTGTCGAACCAGCACCCCAAGCCCTCTTCCAGGCCCACCAAGGTTGTTACTAATAATCTCTAAATCTTTTACACCTGTTTGAGCCAATGCTGCAACCAAACCGACCGGGCATCCAACGAGCCCGAACCCCCCCACCATAATTCGCGAGCCGCTTTTGATCATCTTTACAGCTTCTTCGCATGTAATCAACTTGCTCATTTTCCATTCCCTTCCTCTCCATCCGTTATTATGGATAAAAACGTCAGGTATATAAAAAACCGGGCAAGACACAAATTCCTCATAAAGAATGTCCTCTTAAACAACATTCTCTACAAAGTGTTTATGTCTGCCCGGTTTTAATAAGACCATGGGAAGAGGTCATCTTCCCACTTTATTATAACCAAACGTTATGTATTCTTTTGCTTTACATTATCCCAGTAACGTTGAATTGCAGCTTGGAGAGCCACAATGATCGCTTGCTGGGATGGAGCAAAATAATAGTTTTGGATTCTTTCGATAAGCGGCTCTACCCCATCTTCGAGACAATAACCAATCAGCAGTTTTTGAAAATAATTTTTCGTTAATTCCGTTACGAATGTGAACTCAGCACCCACTATTTTATGTTCTTTAAGATCCACCTCTAGTACAATTCCTGCATGCTTATACATTTCATACATGGAAGTTCCCTGAGGAGCCTTTGCATATCCTGTAACAATCACTGTATCCAGTGTTTGCATGCCCCTTAAACCTCCCCTCAAAAACTAACTGACTTTTTCCATTTCTAACTCGATTATATGGTCCGTTAAAATGGATGTCAATACGAAATATTCTAAATTTTTAGAATGTTGACGTAATGTCACATTTAAAGTAAACTCTTCCAATATTAAAAAACATTACTTAAATCCATATATTCCAACTTGAGTTTTTTGCCTCTGTCATCGAGCCTTCTTCTATTTGCGCTTTTCTGTTCTCTCACCTTGAGCAGGCTTACAAAGGTAAATAATTTGCCATCAATGCTTTTTATTGATGCCTATTGTTGATTTTTGACTTGAGTAAAGACAATAAAATCACCCCTCGTTTTTTACTTTAAGATTTTATACCACAGTCAACTTTAGGTTTTACAAAACAATCTCTGTGAATAAAATGTACGAGCAGTTTCTGTTAGACAAATAAAAGCGGGAGGTGTGTACATGAGCATGATCATAAGTTACATATTTTTAGGACTGTCGTTGGCCGCTCCCATCGGTCCTGTTAATGCGGCCCAATTAGATAGAGGGATTCGAAGCGGCTTTTGGCACGCGTGGATATTCGGGTTAGGAGCTGTCACCGCAGACGCTGTATATATGATGGTCGTTTATTTAGGGGTCGTCCGTTTCCTTGATACGCCGTTCATGCAAACTTTCCTCTGGTTCTTTGGTTGTTTTGTTTTAACTTATACCGGTATCGAAACTTTATTGAAGGCCGGTCAGATCCATACAAGCGGCAAAAGATGCGCTGAGTCCCGTTTTAAATCATTTCTATCGGGTTTTTTCATGTCCATCTCCAATCCTTTGACTATTCTTTTTTGGCTTGGTATCTATGGATCCGTTTTAGCAAAAACCGCTTCGTCTTATGGCACAAGCCAGCTTGTTTTATACAGCGGAGCTATATTCATCGGAATTTTACTATGGGATGTAACGATGGCGGGTGTTGCCAGCACCTTCCGCAGAATATTGACCTCAAAGTTTCTTACGATGATTTCGGTTTTATCGGGTCTATCACTGATCGGTTTCGGCGTTTATTTCGGCTTTCAAGCCGTTCAAGTGTTGTTAAGTTAGAATGGGACAGTCACCTATATTTCCTCCTTTCAATAGTATGCAATATGAAGGAGGAAGTAATAATGATTCAACTATACGACAAAAACAGTATTCAGGAAAACTCGGCCCTTTTAGAAGAGTGGGAACAATCCGCTTTTCATTTATTGGCAACAAAAATGACGGATAGAGAAAAACCATTCCCTTGCATACCTGCCCATCAAGGCTTTATGCTGAACCATCTTAGATATGCCTTCTTGGGGGATCCAAGGGCATCAGCTACACATAAAGATCTAGCCGCTTTATTGAAATCCTATAGTGAGTGTTCGCGGCAGACAGGCAAACATGCCTCTCTCATCGTATTTTTTAAAACGCCAGCCGATCTTGTTCAGACCCATAATATTAAAGATTATGAACGTTTGTTTTGGTCACTTTTAAACGGGACTAGCAAACTGGATGAAAAAGAATGGCCATCACACATTCCACCGAATCCGGCACATCATGCCTGGGAGTTTTGCTTTCATCAAGAACAGTATTTTGTGTATTGTGCTACACCAGGACATGTTATGCGCAAAAGCCGCAGCTTTCCGTTCTTTATGCTTGCGATTACACCAAGGTGGGTGCTGGAAGAATTCAGTGCGGCCGTAAAGACGGCTTCCAAAGTTAAGCAATCCATTCGTGAGCGTCTGACGGCCTATGATGAGGTGCCGCCTCATTCGGATTTGAAGTGGTATGGACAATCGGACAACTATGAATGGAAGCAATATTTCTTAACGGATGATGACACATCATCTTCCTCCTGTCCTTTTGCACGTTATTGGAAGGCGAATCAGGACAATTGCCCATAGGATAAGGAAATTTCAAGAAACTTACCTCCCTAAGGTTTTAATGGCAAGGATCCCCTTTTGGCCTTCCCCTTTTTTCCACTTAGTGCGCATCATAAGAACTACCAATCCTATAATGACGACAAATAGCAAACTCATCCAAAATCCGGGCCGGCTTGTTTTTTGCCATAAGGTGCCGCTGACAGCAAGTGCGATGAGAATCATGCCCAAAATACGTTTGACTTTACCCCATCCCGTTAATTGCAGTAATCGTCCTGAAGACAGGAGAATAAAAAACCAATTGTATAACAGCATAAGTCCTGCTGCTGTCGTCATATATTCGTAAATTTTTCCGGGGATTAGCAATGCCAATATGACCGATGCAGCCAACCCGGCCGTTGTAAGTCCTACAGCAGCCAGGGGCGGCTTCTCCTTTGCTTTTTCTTTCTTCCCTTTTTTAGCGAAAAAGGAAGGAGCGTCACCCCCTTCGGCTAACGTAACAAGCAAGCTGGTAACGGCGAATAAAGAAGCGGCCATCGTTGAAAAACCCGCTATAATTAGTGCACCATTGAAAACGTGAGGAAAAAACGGAAGGTCATATTTATCTAAGGCAATGACAAATGGACTTTCCTCCGCATTAAAAGAACGCCACGAAACCATCGTGACGGCTAATCCGATGGATAAAACATATATGATAGTCAGAAGCAGCAACATTACTTTACCCGATTTTGGAGCATCTTCTTTCCTTTGAAGGTTAATCGCCATCAATGCCATGATTTCGATTCCCCCAAATGCATAAAAGGCATAAATAAGAGAAGACCAAAATCCTTTTAAACCTTTCGGAAAAAACTCATCTCCGGCATCCGGAATCTTAAGGTCCGGTTTCCCTCCGTCAAGCACACCAAAAAGCGCGAGTGCAGCAATGATGAGAAACATCAAAATAGCTGAAACTTTTATGACGGCAAATAAGTTTTCAATACGTTCAAATCCTTTTGTGCCAGCCAATATGACAAGCAGTCCAAGAACTGCATATCCGGCGGCAAATACCCACAAAGGAATATCCGGAAACCAAAAGCGGGAAAAAATCGACAGTGCCGTCAGTTGGCTTCCTATGATGAGGATTTCTGAGCACCAGTATACCCATCCACAGCTAAATCCCGCCCAGCGACCGTAAGCATTTTTCGCATAGGCGCAAAAAGATCCCTTCTGCGGATCTGAAGCTGTCATTTTGGCAAGCACATCAAAGACAAGATACGTGCCAAAAGCAGCCAATATAAATGATATGATAATGGAAGGCCCGGTCATTTTGATGGCAAGACCCGAGCCAAGGAAATAACCGGTCCCTATAATACAGCCTACCCCAATCAAGGATAGCTGCCACCATTTCAAGTTGTTCTCCTCTTGCCCCCCGGTGCAACTCGTTTTGCTCATCCAAAATCCCCTCCTTATATCTCGTTTTATTGTTGGGTACACTTGAGATGTTTATGTATGAAATATTCTGTTAGATTCGGTGAGTCTTGCTGTCCATAAAAGCGAATCAAGGTCGCGGAGATGATGATAATATCAACCAGAGGAGTGACAGCCTGCTTTTTCTTACCGGACATGCTGTTTTACTCTCTGTTTCATAGGCACGCAAAATCATTTAATACATAAAAAGAGGTGTCCCATTTTAAGGAGTGTTCCTTAAATCCCACTTTTGCAAATTAAAGGCTGCTTTTCCTTTAACAGAGAAACGAATAGATGAGTTGTTCACATTAGGATAAATCCTTGAAGTAAACACTTCTTCCCCATCATTGATAAAGATTTCAATTGAAGAGGTATCCATGAAAACTTGCAGCTTTTCCAATTTATCGAGCTGACAATGTCTTGCTTCCCACATATTATCATTAAAACGTTTCCGTTCAAAAGACGCACGTTGTCTTACCGGGTCATACACAAAACGCGCATTGTCTCTGAACAAAATATCAAACATTTCCCCTTCCAGCTTCATGGTGTTGACTTTTAATTCAATAGACTGGCCCTCGATCTTTTCAAACGATACATCTCTTTTTGTTAACTCGATGCACTCGTGTGACACTTCATTTCTTCTTAAATTCTGAAGTTCCTGTACCGGTTTTTGATATAGCTTGCTTCCATTTAACACAAGCTCACGCGGCAATGTCATGGCATGAATCCAACGATGCTGAATGGTTGGATGATATGGTTCTTGATCATCTGTAATCCCCATCCATGCAAACATCAACCGTCTTCCTTTCTCATCAAGTGTTGTTTGAGGCGCATAGAAATCGAAGCCACGGTCTAACTCAGTGAACGCCCCATGTTTGAAGTGAACCTTCTCATAATCGATTTCACCCACAAAATAACCTGACTGAAACAAATTGTGATACATATCTCCTTGAGGCTCCAGTCCTTGCGGGGAAACGATCAATACAGCCTTTTCATTCAAAGCAAACAAATCGGGACACTCCCACATATAGCCGAATTCACCGAGACCGTTCATGTTTGTCCCTGCAATCGGACCAAGATGTTCCCAGTGACTAAGATTGTCTGAGCAAAACAGCACTGCTTTTCCCTCTTTGTTTTCGCTTTGAGCTCCCACGATCATGTACCATTTATCATGTTCTTTCCAAACTTTTGGATCGCGAAAATGAGCTGTATAACCGGGCGGCAACATGATAACTGGACCTTTTTTCTCAAAGTTCACCCCGTCTTTTGAGATGGCCATGCATTGATATGTTTCACGGTTTCCCGATCCATCTTTCACATTTCCTGTATAAAACAAGAACATGTTGCCATCCTTCTCTACAGCACTGCCCGAATAACAACCATTTTTTTCATACCATTCGCTCGGCGCAAGCGCGATCGGTTCATGGTTCCAATGAACAAGATCAGTTGACGTGTAATGTCCCCAAAATTTTGCACCGTGCGCCGTTTGAAACGGATTCCACTGATAAAATAAATGATACTCGCCTTTAAACCGAATGAATCCGTTCGGATCGTTTAAAAGCCCAACATCGGGCATGATATGATACGTTAGGCGATAAGGATCAGATACTACGGTATTACGGTATTGTTCCACTTCTTTATATGCTTGATCAATCAATAATTTTTCACGCTCATTCATTACCTTTAAACTCCTTGATTGGATTAACGAACTATCAGCTGAGAGAAAGCTCCTGCTATTAGAAGTTTCCATTGAACTCATTTTATTGATTTATCTCTTCTCTCATCTTATCCGAGTAACCGAACAACCATGTGAGAATGAAAGCTGTGGCAATCGCGATGACATTGACCAACAGATATAATAAGATTTGCCCGTTTAAGTAAAGCAATGTACCCGGAATCACCGTTATGGCCATACCCGTTGCTTTCAGGCCAAAAATCGAAGCAAAGAATCCGCCTGCGCCCCCACCGATTAATCCCATGATAAAAGGTTTCATATAACGTAAGTTTACGCCGAAGATGGCAGGCTCTGTAATTCCTAATAGTGCCGAAAAAGAAGACGGCAACGCTAACGCTTTTAATTTAGCTGATTTTGTTTTAAGTCCAACTGCTAAGGCAGCGCCGCCCTGTGCCGCAACCGAACATGTAATAATAGCGTTATAAGGGTTGTATCCATATTTCTCTAACAATTGAATCTCTAATAGGTTGAAGACATGATGAACACCGGTTACAACAATCATTTGATTTAAGAACCCGATCACCAAACCGCTAATGCCAAACGGCCATTTTAACACAGCCACCGTTCCATTTAAAATGGCTTCTTCAACAATATGAAAAATCGGACCGATGGCGAATAAAGCTAAGGTGATCATAAGAAGCAATGTTAAAAACGGTGTGACAATTAAATCCAGGGCTTCCGGTACTCTTTTACGAATTTGCTGCTCCAGCTTAGCCCCGACTACTCCAGCAATAAACGCTGGCAAAACAGATCCTTGATAACCGATAACCGGGATGAAGCCGAAAAATTTAAGCAGTTCCACATCTCCTCCTGCAACTCCCCATGCATTCGGCAATGCCGGGCTTACAAGCATCAATCCAAGAACCAATCCAATCGTCGGCGTTCCACCAAACACTCTAAAAGTGGACCACGCAACAAGTGCCGGCAAGAAAATAAAGGCCGTATCTGTTAGCACTTGGGTGAACAAGATGAAATTTTCAGAGATATCCGCAGGTGTTAGTCCAAACAATGCTAGAATTTGCTCTTGCATGACTAAGCCGCGAAGACCCATAAACAATCCGGTTGCGACAAGTGCCGGGATAATCGGGACAAACACATCACCAAATGTGCGAATTGCCCGTTGAAACGCATTTCCGCTCTTTTTTGCCTCTTGTGCCTGTTCCGCTTTCGTCGAGCTTTCAACTCCCAGCTTCTCGACTTCTTCGTAAATGCGGTTGACTGTACCAGTTCCTAAAATAACTTGATATTGTCCCGAGTTGAAGAAAGCGCCTTTTACCTTGTCCACATCTTCAACTTTTGGCTGATCAATTTTTTCTTTGTCTTTAACCATTATTCTTAAACGAGTCGCACAGTGAGCCACTGACATAATGTTGTCTTTGCCTCCAACCGCTTCAATAATTTCCTGTGCAATTTTTCGGTTATCCGTCATTTTCTTTCACTCCTGACATGACAATTTAAAAGATTAATAGAATTCCAGTTATTTCATGTAATCGATTTCACAAAATAAAAAAATATATGTAATCGATTCCACATTTCCTTAAAAGGATGTGGAATCGATTACACACTCATCATATACTATCACGAACAAGAAGTCTATAATTTAACTGAATTTTTTTCTGTCCCGTGTCTTTTCCAGAAATTTGCTGTAAAATCAAGGAGGCAACTTCTTTACCGGCCCTTTCGTATAAAAAGTCAATGGTCGTTAGCGACGGTGTAACATACATCGAAAGTTCAGATGCACCAATGCCCACAAGAGCCATCTCTTGTGGAATGGAGTATCCATTCTCTTTTAAATACCTCATTGCCCCTACAGCTAAACGGTCTGTCACGGCAAACACAGCCGTTGGTGCTATGAAGGACTTTTCCATGATCCTTTTCATTGCTTCATAGCCGGATTCGATATTAAAAATCCCTTTTTGCACCCATTCCTTTTCTACAGGCAATTTGTAATCCTCCATTGCATCAAGGTATCCTTGTTTTCTCAAATATCCGACAGAGCGGTCCGATTCATCCACTCCGATGAAAGCGATTTTTGAATGGCCCTTTTCAACAAACAGTTTAATGATTTCTTTTGCCGCATGATAATCATCGTTCACAACGGTTGAAACGCCAGGAATGTCTTGTCCTACCGCTACGAATGGAATGTTTAACTGTTTGATTTCTGAAAGAAGTTCTTCATTGATGTTCGTAGCCAATAACACAATTCCATCCACCTGCCGGCTCTTTAGAAGGCGTAAATAGACAATTTCCTTTTCCCGTTCCAAGTTCGTGTTGGCGAGCAAAATTTGATATTCATGTTTCGCAAGTTCTTCACTCATGCCGTTAATCAACCGGCTTGATGTTTCTGTCCCCATCCTTGGCAGTACGACGCCAATGACTTTTGTTTTTTTGGTACGAAGCGACTTTGCATGCTCGCTCGGAACATAGCCGGTTTCTTTAATAACGTTTAAAATACGCTGACGTACAGGATCGCTTACATATCCAGAATTATTCAAAACACGCGAAACGGTCGTACTGGATACATTAGCCATTTTAGCTATTTCTTTAATGGTAATCATTTGGATTGTTCCCCCACACTAATAAAAATGAGACTGGAATGACCTAAGTTTAGAATATCCCGCATACATGGTCAATATTTGAAAGTTCATCTACTATAAAAAATAAGAAAAGACATGAACATTTTTGGCTGAATAATATATGATCATTCAGAAAATAGTTCACATCTTCTATGTGTAAAATTTAATCTATGTTAATGTCTAATGTTTTCCTTTTATATTACGGCATCGGTCCAGTCTTTTTCCTTTCCTTCTCTTAGGAAAAGAACGGTTTCAGTATCGGAGCTTGTCCCGATTTCAAACGGAAATTTATAGGATTCGTTCCCTTTGCCGGTAATGAAAACCCAATCACCACAGGAAGCGCTTTTAATTGCATTCTTAATAGCGAGAGTTCGATCCGGAATCACTTCACCTTTATCTCTTCCGTATTCTTTGTTGAGAGTGCTCATGGTCAAGACCATACTATCGAACGGCACATTGTTTAAATCGTCCAGAGTTAAAATACAACAATCAGCTAAACCGACCGAAGTTTGAAGCATGTCTCCTCTTTTTGTTTCATCTCTTCCTCCTCTAAACCCAAACACATGAAAAACCTTTTTAGCACCACATTCATGTGCAGCTTTTAGACAATGTTCAAATGCATCCGCAGTATGGGCATAGTCAATCACTATGGTGATTCCATCATAATCAATCATTTCAAATCGGCCTGGCGCTCCCTTAAAGCTCAATATGCCCAGCACAAGTTTATCTATAGCTATCCCTATTTTTCTTCCTGTAATTAAAGCCATTACGGAATTGTATATGTTATGCTCTCCAGGCATCTTCACATGGAAATGAAGCTCTTCCTTTTGTCTATTCTTTAAGATAACCGACGGGCATAAACCGTTTAACGTCTTACGGAAAGTCCATTCGGCTTCTTCAAATTGGCTGAGGGAAATTGTATTAATTTTCTTCTCTTCAAGAATGGCTTGAAGCTTTTCTCCCCACTGATTATCGATATTTACAATGGCAAAGCCGTCGGATTTCAATTGATTAAATAAGCTCGCTTTGACAGAGAAGTACTCTTCAAAGCTTTTATGATAATCTAAATGATCATGTCCCAAATTGGTGAAAAGGCAATAATCAAATTCAATTCCCTCAACTCTCGCCTGTGATAACGCATGGGAAGAGACCTCCATCACCACGAAATCATCATCGCTTACATGAAGCAATCGATTCAGTTCCAGACTATCCGGCGTTGTATGAACAGCTGGAAATTCTTTGCCATTCATCACGTTTACCACTGATCCGAACATGGCACAAGTATACCCCGCCTCTTCTATCAAGTGTTTTAGCATAAACGCTGTCGTTGTTTTGCCGTTTGTTCCTGTAATCCCGATCATGATATGCTTTTTTGCAGGATTTTTATAATAATTGGCTGCCATTTTAGCAAGTGCTTTTCTGCTGTCTTGTACCCGGATATACGGAACAGGAAGTTCTTCTTTTATTTCCTTTTCTCCCACTACTGCGGCAGCTCCATGATTTATTGCTTGCTTGATATAATCGTGTCCATCATGCCTGCCCCCGCTAATAGCTATAAACACTTCATTTTTCTGGACTTTATTTGAATGGAAAGAAAGACCGTCTATGCTTATATTTTTCAGAATTTCAGCTTGATTGTTTATTTTTATACCGTGAAGAACATCGTATAACTCCATGTTAATCCCCTTGTTCGATGAGATAATATACCAACATTATTTTTTGAATACATGAACGGATCTATACGAAAATAAATATGGTTTACTGCCGCAATTCTGAAAGAATATAAAGAAAACTTGGCTAGGGCCAAGTCTTTAGGCGCCGGCAACCGCCTAGTTGCACTTGTGCGGTCAAGAAAGGATTTTTATGCTTTCTTATTAGCTAAAAAAGAGGATGACTCAAAAGGTATAAAAGGCCATACCTTTTGAGTCATCCTCCTTTTTTAGCCTTTATTCCTTAGTTAATGATAGGAACGTTTATCCTTTTTGGAATGAAAAGCTCACTTTGTTTTCTTTTTCATCCCATTCTAAGAATGCGTCAAAAGTCTTCTCACCTTTTTTAAAGCCCTTAATTAAATCCGTTTTTCCACCTTTAAGCAACTTCTTCATATTAACTTGCGAAATCGTTTTTCCTAAAATCTTTTTGGAAATAGTAAAATCACATTTTGTAGTAGAATAATTGGAACAACCATAGAAGGTCCCTTTATCCACTACATCACCATCACATTTTTTACATTTCCCAACTTTTGTTCCAATGTTTTTTGTCTTTCTTCCGGCTTTTTGTCTCTTAAACTCACTGAGATCAAAACCATCGAAAGACCAGGCTTCACTTTGTTTCCTGGCATCTTCAATCAATTTTATCGACAGCTTTTTTGCTTGTTCCATAAATTCTTTGGGAGATGCATTTCCTTCCCCTATTTGATGCAGGCGCTGCTCCCATTTGGCCGTCATTTCAGGTGAAGCCAAAATGCTTGTGCCTATCGATTCAATGAGCAGCTTTCCTTTATTAGTTGCGAACACTTGATTTTTCTTTACTTCAATGTATTTCCTATCTTTTAATACACCAATAATCCCTGCTCGTGTTGCTTCTGTACCCAAGCCTTCCGTTTTGTTCAACACTTTCACTAACTCTCCATCTTCCAGGTGTTTGCCGGCAGTTTTCATTAGTGTAATCAATTGGCCTTCGGTGTATCTTTTCGGAGGCTGTGTTTTGCCTTCCTTTACCTCAACCTCCTGAACAAATCCTTCTTCTCCTTCTTTTAGAGAAGGCAAATCTTGTTCATCTTCTTCAGGATCCTGATCTTTCTTACCACCATATATGACTTTCCGCCATCCATCCTGTATTTGCTCTTTTCCTTTAGAAAGGAAAGTGGCTCTGCCTTCAACCAATGTGTGAATGGTTGTATAGTCGAAGATGGCTTTATCATAATGAGCCGCGATTAGCCTTTGAACAATTAACGTATATATTTTTTGCTCCTCTGCTGACATTTTAGCCGGATCTGTCACTTGCTCGGTCGGAATGATGGCATAGTGATCCGTTACCTTCTTTTCATTTACATACCTTTTATTATTGATGATCGATGGATAAGGCACGGGAAAATATCCCTTAAACGAATCCAGCTGGCTGAGCTTTTGTAATATCTCCGGAAACATCGCTGCTTCTTCTCTAGTGACGTAACTTGAATCGGAACGAGGATAAGAGATAATCCCTTTAACATATAGCTTTTGAGCAATCTCAAGTGTCTTTTGCGGTGAAAACTTAAACATGTTGTTCGCCGTCGCTTGCAAAGATGACAAGTTGAAAAGAAACGGCGGCTGAAACTCTTTGCGCTCTTTCTCAATGGAATCAATGGCTGCCTCTTTTCCTTTACAAAACTGGAAGATCTTTTGAGCCATCTTTTCTTCATTTAAGCGTGCTTCGCCATCTTTATGCCATTTGCCTTTATATACTTTTCCGTCCATATTAAAGGTGGCCAGTACCTCCCAAAAAGGCTCTGATTTAAAGTTTTCAATTTCTTTTTCCCTTTTCACAATGAGAGCAAGGGTTGGGGTTTGTACACGTCCCGTAGAAAACACATCTGAAATCCCTTTTTGTTGGAGCAAAAGTGTATAAGCCCGGGAAGCATTCATCCCCACAAGCCAATCAGCACATGCTCTCCCCAATGCCTCATAATAAATGTTCCTGGTCTGGGATTCATCCAACAAATTTTCAAATCCATTTATAACCGCCTTTGGCGTTAACGAGGATATCCATAGACGTTTCATTTTTTTGTTGTTCTTGCATAAGGAAAGAATGATTCTAATAATAGCCTCCCCTTCTCTTTCTGCATCACCTGCAATGATAATTTCATTTATGTCTTTCCGATGGACCAACTCTTTAATAAGCTTGAATTGTTTCCATTTCGATTTTGTTACACGATGCTGAAATTGTTCAGGGATAATGGGTAAAGTTTGTAAAGACCACTTTTTCCATTTTTGATCATATTCTTCAGGAGGCACCAGTTCACATAGATGACCAATTGCCCATGTCAATAGTGCTCCGTTGGGGAAAAGGTGATTTGGCGCTATCTCCACATAACCGTCCTTTTTCTTAAAAGAGAAAGGAGAAGCCAGTTTCAAACCCTGATCGGGCTTTTCTGCAATAATTAACTTCATAAAAAATCTCCTAACACATTTAAACTCCCTAATATTGTATCTTGGGATTACTATATTTTCATACTAAAAACCATTTAATTGAGATATATAATCCACATAAAGAATTTAACATGGATGTTTTTTATTCACGTCAAATGATTTATGTGGATTTATATAGTTGAATTATTATTATACCATCGAAATCAGTCCGAAGTGTTTGTACTACCATGAAGGGCAGACATGTAAATTTTTGTCTTTATTAAAAACTATATTGACTTTTTTATCTTAATGACAAAAAACAGAAAATCACCTTGAAAAAGTTTTTACTATGAAGTATAATGAATTAATTGGTATAAAAAACATGTTAATGTGATTCACATATTATCAAAGGCCAATAAGGATGATATGAAGGGCCTTATCGATTCTTGATAATATGTGAATTTTTTATTTTTTTAAAGGTTATTGAAATGATATTTTTCATGTCGGAGGAGTGATCTAATGTATTGGAATAAAAGAAATGCCCCGGAAGAGGAGAAAGAACAAGTAGCCATTTGGGAATGCCAGGCAGAAAATTGTTTGGGATGGATGCGAAAGAACTTTGCTCTTGAAGATCATCCTAATTGTCCTTTATGTGGAAATACAATGAAAAGCGGAGAACGTCTCTTACACAATTTAGTAAACCCAAGAAACCATACCGTTTAATGTGCTGTGCGTTAGGCTTTCTCAACTGAATCATTACACCAGCAAGAAGGCTCGGATTTTACTGCATCCGAGTTTTTTTGAGCACATAATTTCAGTCATATGGCCTTGAGATAGGAGCCCTTTCTAATCATTTTTCGCTTATTCTTCCCTTCAAGCTTATCCATAAAATAAACCAACATCCAATTGAAACAAATGAAGCAATATTTTCAAAAACCATCAAAAAATTGTTAGTCCCCTCTTTCTTCTTTCTTGTTATAATATCTACTAAAAACTAATCTATATAAATCCACGTTAATTTTTTAACCTTTGTCACCGGTCTCTCTTCTATTTGCGCCTTTCTGTTTTTTCATCTTGAATGAGCTTACAAAGGTCTAAAGAATTGAACATGAGAGCGTTTTTTCTCATGTTCAATTCTTTATGTGGATTCATATATTTATTTTGTCTTTCTTTTTATATAAAAACGAGTAAAATGAACAATGTGGATATCGACTTTAACGAGGGGGAACTATGTCAAAAAAATATATATTGCTCATCTATATCGCTTTCAGCCTTATGTGGGTTTTTCTTACTGATGAGCTGTTGCTCTATTTGCACAATAATCTCAACTATCTTCTATTGTGGCAAAAAATAAAAGCGATCATTTTTATAATTTTATCCAGTATTTTCATATACTACCTGATTATTAAGCGGGAAGAATTTCATACCGTCCAAAAAGAAAAGGAAAAACTTCAAACGCTCATCAACTCCATGGTTGATTTCGTTAACTTTAAAGATGGTGAAGGCCGGTGGATCGAAGCAAATGATTTTGGACTAAAGCTATTTCAGCTGGAACATGTTGATTTTAGAGGAAAAAAGGATTCGGATCTTGCTGAATACACCGACTTTTATCGAGAGGCTTTGCTCTATTGCGAAAATTCCGATGAAGAAACATGGAAAGCCCGTAAAATTACCCGCTCCGAAGAAATAATACCATTGCCTGAAGGCGGCTCAAAAACGTTCGATACGATTAAGGTTCCATTATACGAAAGAGACGGGAGCCGCAAAGGACTTGTTGTAATAGGACGGGATATTACAGAGCGGGTTATGATCGAGAGAAAGTTATCGGAAAAGCAGCAACGCTATCAATCTTTGTTTGAATATAACCCAGAAGTGGTTTACATGGTAGACTTAAAAGGAAACATTACCAATTTGAATCATCAGTTTGAAGTTCTCACGGGACATTCAAGAGAGGAATACATTGGTAAACCTATCCTGCAGTTTGTAGCAAAAAAAGATCAAAAGCAAGTAAAAAAAGTTTTCTGTAAAGTCATTAAAACACGGAAAGCTTGGAATAACAAAGAAGTAGAAATCATGCGCA
This sequence comes from Bacillus songklensis, assembly GCF_042649685.1. Taxonomy (NCBI): domain Bacteria; kingdom Bacillati; phylum Bacillota; class Bacilli; order Caryophanales; family Bacillaceae; genus Bacillus; species Bacillus songklensis. The sequence goes on from NZ_JBHRZT010000052.1 coordinate 36,659, forward strand.
AAAACAGAAAGAAAGCTATTTTATCATGTACATCTGTTCCAATGGTCATTGATGATCAGATTGTCGGGGTGATCGGATATGCCAAAGATATTACTCAGCTCAAAGAGACGGAAGAAAAATTAAAGAAAACAGAGAAACTGTCTGTAGTGGGGGAACTCGCCGCAAGCCTTGCCCATGAAATTCGAAATCCTCTTACTTCTCTTAAAGGATTTGTGCAACTCATACAAGACGATGATCAAACGAAACAAATATATTACAAGGTCATGTTGGATGAACTTGACCGGATTAACGAAATAGTCAGTGAATTTTTAGTATTAGCTAAACCTCAGAAGCTCCTTTTCAAAAAAGCTGACCTGGGAGATATTCTAACATCTGTTGTATCACTGCTAGAATCACAGGCAAACCTTTATGGCGTTGAAATGTCCATGGAAATCAAACATCGATTGCCTCTCATCGAATGTGAGCCTAATCAATTAAAACAATTATTTATTAACCTTATAAAAAATTCGATTGAAGCCTCTTCTAAAAAAGTAAATGTCATTTTAGATATGAAAGACCAGGAACACATTTTAATAAAAGTAGAAGATAACGGCTGCGGGATTTCTAGAGAGCGAATGAAACACTTGGGAGAACCTTTTTATTCTTCAAAGGAAAAAGGGACAGGTCTTGGGCTGACGGTAAGCTATAGGATTTTGGAATCTCATAGAGGCCACATTCAATTTCATAGTGAAGTAGAAGGAGGAACGGTTGCGGAAGTTGTACTTCCCGTTTCTTTAAATACTACCTTTTCTAATGTCCGATAACAAAAATGCGCATTTTTATCCAATTAATAAGGGGTTGTCCAAAAAGCAAACACTTTTGGGACAACCCTTTTTCAATGAACATGGGCAGCTTGCTCCGATAACGATAATCATCAAGGTCATCTACCTCGGCCGCCATTTGTTTGATCTATTGTTCAAACCGTTCATATGAATTCCCCCGTTTAAGTCCAATAGCGTCGTGCGGCACAAAGTTCCCTTTCATAAATTGTATCTTTCAGATCGATGACTTCGATTGTTTTTCCCGTTTTCGGCGAGTGAATCATTTGCCCGTTTCCGTAATAAATACCAACATGATGAATGGCACCTTTTCCTTCGTCATAAGCGAAAAATAATAAGTCGCCCGGCTTTAACTGATCCAGCGCTACATTCTCCCCTTCTTTTGCCTGGTCATGGGCATCACGCGGAATGATATATCCATTTGCTTTACACATCGCATAGCTAAATCCTGAACAATCAAATCCGAATCCGCTCATGCCTCCCCATAAATACGGCAAATCTAAAAATGCTTTTCCCGCTTCTACAATTTGCTGACCGTTTCCTTTTGGAATCTCCACAACTGAAGCATAAACTGCCGTACCATCTTTTCGAAGCAATCCTGTGCCGGAAGGAGTCTTTACTTTAACCCAATCCTCCGACTCCTCCACTAATGGTAGCCTTGTTTGGAAGCTGAGCTCCATCCAACTTGACCCATCGTCATGATAGAGCAAAGACGTAGGACTGGTAACAACAGCGACTCCATTACCCGTATAATCTTCTTCTTTTTTCTTCAGCTGTCCTTTTGGCATCCACCCTGGATAACCATGCGAATTTTTGGAAGATGGCTGTTCTGGCACGACGACCAGTACCCAGTCACCTTTTTCTTCTAATACCATCACTTCCTGGCCGCATAACGCTTGTGACTGAACAAGATTGCTGTTACAAAGGTCTAAAAGTGCCTCAAATGTTAACGAATCAAGCCATTCACGCAGCAAAACGGGATTGGAGACCGCTCCTTGGTCAATCCCGCGCGGTGAATCCGGATTCGTCCAAATGGTAGCTACCGCTGCATCAACTAAATAAACCCCTTTGTTTTCCAACGTTTGTCCCCCTTATATATCTACCTTCTCAATCCCCAGTCCCGGGCTCTTCGGGAATGTAATCTTTTTGCCTTCATACACGATACCGCCGTGGACGATGTCTTTTGCCAGCATTAGCGGAGCATCAAAATCAAAGCGCGTGATGTTTTTCTTGCTTGCCGCAAAATGGGCAGCTGCACTGATCCCGAGACGGGTCTCGATCATACTTCCAACCATACATGGGACACCGCAAACGTCAGCAAATTGGTTAATGATCTGTGCCTGATAAATTCCACCCGCTTTCATCAGCTTAATATTCATTAAATCTGCACTTCTTGTTTTGAGTACTTCAAATGCCTGCTTCGGGGAAAAAACGCTTTCATCCGCCATGATCGGTGTCTCAACGGCATCCGTTACTCGCTTTAATCCTGCAATGTCTTCAGCATGGACCGGCTGCTCGACCAATTCAATATCAAGCCCCATATCTTCCATTTTTCGAATGGCACGGATTGCCTCTTTTACTCCCCATCCCTGGTTGGCATCGAGCCGAATTTTAATCGAAGAACCTACGCGATTTCGGATTTCCCGAATGCCAGCAATATCCGTTTCAATCTCACCTTTTCCGACCTTTACTTTTAACACCGTAAAACCATCCTTCACGTATTGAACGGCATCTTCACCCATTTCTTTGGGTGAATTAACGCTCACAGTAAAATCCGTTTCAATCTCGTTCCGGTATCCGCCTAAAAACTGATAAAGAGGCAGCCCGCTGTTTTTTGACAAACAATCATAAATGGCCATGTCAATTGCGGCTTTGGCACTCGAATTGCGGATTAATAATTTTTGAAGGTCTTGAAAGATACCTTCATAATTTAAAAGATTTCTGCCCGCTAATGCCGGCTTTAACACATGCCGGATCGCCGACTCGATGCTTTCTAAACTATCACCTGTAATGACGACAGTAGGCGGCGCTTCCCCCCAACCGACAATTCCATTCTCGCATGTAATTTTGACGATAATGGCCTCTGCCACTTCTACTGTTCGTAAAGCCGTTTTGAAAGGTTTAACGAGAGGAACAGCTGTACGGAATGTCTCGATTTGCTGGATTTTCATTTTGGCTCCCCCTTCTCATGGTATTGGTTATTGAATACCAGGCTCGACGATAAAAGTCTTTGAATTTGTATCAAGTGTGCCTCTCACACCGATTGGAATGGCTACCTGCGGTGAACAATGTCCGATTTTGAACCCTTTCATCGCAGGTTTATGGGCAGACGCAATATGATCGGCCACCACGTCGTCAAGTGTTAAGGAGCGCTTTCTTTTCTTTGGTGTACAATTATTAAAATCACAAACAAGGATCCCTGCCGCTTCCTCTATTTTCCCTGCCATCTTTAGCTGATTGAGCATACGATCTACTTGATAAGGCTCTTCATCAACATCTTCCATGAATAAAATCTTTCCTCTTGTATCTACTTCAAATGGTGTACCTAATGTACTGACGAGCAAGGATAAATTCCCCCCAATGATTTCCCCTGTTACTTTCCCTTCATGAATCACCTCTAAAAGAGAAACCTCCTCTGTATACTCGATCGTTGTCTCGGTAAATAACTGTTTAAACGATTGTTTCGTCAGCTCATACACCTTTTCCTGCCCGATGTCAGAGCTTAGCATCGGTCCATGGAACGTGACCAGATCCGTTTTTTGATGGATGGCCGTATGTAAAAACGTAACATCGCTGTAGCCCCAGAAAATTTTCGGATTGTGTTTCACGAGCTCATAATCGAGCCTGGCTGCAATTCTTGCCGTTCCAAACCCGCCGCCTGCACAAATGATTCCTTTTACTTCTTTATCTGCAAACATTTCATGTATGTCTTCGATTCTCTCCTCATCTTTCCCCGCTAAATAGCCGTTTACCGACTCAACATGCTTTCCCACTTTCACATTTAAACCGAGCTCTCCCAAAAAAGGGAGCGCACGCTGAAGTTTTTCAAGATCAGGCGGACTTGCAGGTGCTATGACCCCAACTGTATCTCCTTTTTGCAATTTTTTTGGTCTTATCGCCAAAAGAGCCACTCCCTTTCGATAATCCATATTCTTCCATGCTATATAACTCTAACTTAATCGTTTAACATCAGTTTTGCCGTTTATGCTATTCATGGCCTTTCTGTTCTGACATCTCGAATGGACTTACAAGGGTTCTCGTATAAGCGATTGCCAAGAACCCTTAATGTCACTTGGTGATCGCTTATGTGTAAAGAATTTGACACGGGCGTTTTTGGCTCACGTCAAATTCTTTACGTGGATTTATATATATGTGCTTCCCGTGTATGAATTCCTCTATTGTTAAAAATCTATCAATATATGTATTATATATAGCGATTTAAAAGGAATTGCCCCTCCATTTAACCATTGTTTTGTCAACCCCTAAACGGGAAGGGGTATAATGACTTACAAGGGTTCTCGTATAAGCATTTGACAAGGGGCCTTAATGTAAATGGGCAAATGATTTATGTGAATATATATAAGTTCAACTTAAGTTTTTAACCTCTGTCATGGAGCCTTCTTCAATTTGCGCTTTTCTGTTCTCTCACCTTGAGCAGGCTTACAAAGGTCTTCGTATAAGCGGCTGGCAAGAGCCCGTAAGGGAGCTTGCCAGCCGCTTATGCGTAAATCATTGAACATGAGAGCGCTTTTTGCTCATGTTCAATGATTTATGTGGATTTATATATAAAAAAGCCGACTGCCTATCCTCATCCTGCAGTCGACTTACCTTTATTTTTTAATGATGGCAAAGTCCATTGATGACTTTTTATCCATGTGAACTTATGCTTTTTGTTTTGTTAAAATATCTTGAACTTCACTTAACGTCGGCAAAGCCGTCATAGCCCCTTTGGTCGAAGCAGCCAGCGCTCCTGAAACGCTTGCAAAACGTGCCGTTTGTTCTGCTTCTTCCACTGTTATTTCTTCCATTGCCTTGTCATATTCATTTAACGAATACAAAATCCCTGATACAAATGCATCCCCTGCACCTGTCGTGTCTACTGTGTTTATTTTCAAAGCCGGAACACGGGCCATCCCCTGTTTCGTCAATACATAGCTTCCTTCAGCTCCTAATGTAATAAGGGTAAGAGGAATATTGTATGGCTTTAGAGCTTCAACACCTTTTGGAATATCGGCTTCCCCTGTTAAAAACTCCAGTTCTTCTTCCGAGATTTTTAAGATGTCTGCATATGGCAGCATAGAGATGATCGTCTCACGCGCTTGTTCTTCGCTATCCCATAAACCAAGACGTAAATTAGGATCATAAGATACGATCATATCGTGTTTTTTGGCTAGTTTGACCGCTTTCCTTGTTGCACTTTTCGACGGTTCGCTAATCATAGAGATCGAACCGAAATGAAGGATTTTATGCTCAGTGAACATCTCTTCCTTCACGTCTTCTTCGTTTAAAAAGCGGTCAGCACTCGGATTGATATAAAAATCAAAGCTGCGTTCGCCCGTCTCTGAAAGAGTAACAAATACCGCTCCGGTGCGGGCCTCGTTCGTTAGCGGCATAGAGTCCGTACGAACCCCGAAGTTATCGAGAGTATCTTTTAGAAATCTACCTAACACGTCATCTCCAACTTTACCTAAAAAAGTGGACTTGATTCCCAGGCGGGCCACGCCTACAGCCACATTTGCCGGTGCACCTCCAGGACTTTTTTGATATGTAAGATTCGTTTCATCTAATGGAATGAAATCAATAAGTGCTTCCCCAAGACTTATGATACCTTTTTTCATATAAATCCTCCTCCTTGTGTAAAAAATATCCGGCCAGAAGGTGCTTGCCTGATGTTTTTATTCTTTTATTTATAATAACTCAACCAACCATGAAAATGACAATACGATATCTAGCTTCTATATCCAAAAAAAATCAACCTCTTTGGTCAAAGGAGCTGACATGAATGGAATACTGTACTTTTTGGGGCCAGGCTATTCAAAACGGAAACCGATCCCTCCGTCTACTATCACATTTTGTCCTGTCACAAATGAAGCGTCATCCGACAATAACCATTTTACTGCTTTTGCCGCTTCTTCCGGTTCCCCTACCCTTCCCATTGCATTTATTTTTTTATACATTTGGTTTAACTGTTCAGCTTCTTCTGCTGATAGCGAAGAAAATTTTTTCTCCAACATCGGCGTGCGAAACGCTCCAGGGCAAAGTGAATTTACTCGTATGCTGTAAGGACCATACTCTTGCGCCACAGATTTTGTTAACGCAATGACCCCGCTCTTTCCAGCAGCATATACACCTGTACCAGCCGAACATAAGACAGCATCCATTGATGAAGTGTTCACAATGGCCCCGCTTCTTTGCTGCATCATTACTTGCAGTTCGTATTTCATGCAAAGCCATACGCTTTTTAGAGTCACATCGATTAAATGATCGAAATCCTCTTCCGCAAATGCGTGAGTGGGTGCAGGCCTTACTTCATCGTTGGCCGCATTATTAAAAGCAAAATCTATTTTTCCGAAAGTGACATGTGTTTGTTCAATAAGCCTCTTTACATCATCGTTTTTTGTGACATCTGCCTGAATATACAGGGATTTAGGTGAACGCTTTCTCAAACGCGCCAGCGCCTGTTCCCCTTTTTCCACACTTCTGGAAGCAACCACAATATGCGCTCCTTCTGCTGCTAACAATTCCGCCGCTGCCAGTCCGATTCCCGATGTTCCGCCCGTCACTATCCCTACCCTTCCCTCAAACATGCCCTTCTCCCCTTTGGACTTTTTGTTGGAAATGATCCACAAAAATATTTTAACAAACGATTAGAGATAAATATAGGTTCTCATCCTTAGTCTGCTTTTTTAAAAGGATCGATGAAAATATGATAGTGGGAAATAATAAACACAGCATGAAATTTTATCGTTTGTTTTTCGACAAAAACCGATATATTTATACAAGAGCTATTGGATGTCAGACAACTATAGAAAAGACCAGACTCACCCTTTTGCGAGTCCGGTCTTTTCCATTTATATGATAAAGTTTCATCGTCACCATTACCCTGCTTGATCCTCTTCTTTGGCAACATCGTACATGAATGGCTTCTCAATAATATGCTGCACATAGACGGTCACTAGATCGTGCTTCTTTACTTCTGCAACAATTAAGCGACTAGGATCAGCTACTGTAAAACTTGTCCCGTCCTGAAATGATAAAATCCGTTCACCCACTGATAAAATTTGTTTGTACACAATATCTTTTTCTTCGTCAAATGATTTAGAAATGGCAGAAGAAAATAAGATGATAATTTCCTGATCTCCCATTTTTCCACGAAACATCTTAATCAACTCCTTCTGAGCTTCTATTTAAAGTATTCACCATTTTTCAATGAAATACCTTCTAATTTCTGTGTCCAATTCCCTTAAATTTATCCGGCTCCAACAAGCAGTAAGTTGCCCTAACAGAAGTTTCGCTGGAGAAATGAAGCCCAAAATCCATTCATGCGAAAAAGATAGTAGATAATTTTAACTATTTCATTTATTCCTCCAAAAACCCCTGTTTTTCACTTGACGCTCTCATCATGATTATTGTATATTTAAGACAATCATCTAACTGAATATTATGTGAATATACAAAATAACAAAGTCGTTTTGTATGCGCATTCATGTGATATTTTGTTATATGATAATAAAGTCTTCAAGTAGCTACATAGAGAAGCTACAAAGTAATTAGGAGGATTCAGAGTCATGCAAAACGGTAAAGTAAAATGGTTTAACAATGAAAAAGGCTATGGTTTTATCGAAGTTGAAGGCGGCGACGATGTATTCGTACATTTCACTGCTATCCAAGGCGAAGGTTTCAAAAGCTTAGAAGAAGGGCAAGAAGTTTCTTTCGAAATCGTTGAAGGAAACCGCGGACCTCAAGCAGCTAACGTTGTGAAATTATAATAACAAACTCGCGTATTCATATATAAATGTAAAACCTCCTGCAATTCGCAGGAGGTTTTATAATTAAATGGACTTACAAAGGAATCATTTGGCTTGGGCGCTTTTTGCTCATGTCAAATGATTTGTGTGGATTTATTCATCGCATATTTTTATTCGAATCAAAACACTCTATTGTTATGGAGGTGTTTTTATGGACAGATTACCAAATCAAAAAGTGACAACTGGCTATAACGATTTACAACAAGTAGAGGTTTCCATTGAAGCGGCCCGAAAAACGGTGGGTTCCGCTACAATCAGCATGGATCCCGAATTCCTTGAGCATGCACAAAATGCCGTCAATCATGCGAAAACTCAGCTGGCAAATGCGCGTGCCAATGCGACCGGTGTTGATGAAGAGTTTTTAACAAATTGTGAGAATGCCCTTTCTGAATGTGAGCACCAGCTAAACGAAGCATTGCAATAAAAAAGCGGATGGATCAATACCCTTCTTCTGAAGCGTGAAGCGATACCTTAACATAGAGGAAAATAAAAATAGGCCTTGATTTGTGTCAAGGCTTATTTTTCGAGTAGCAATTTTCCGTAATGCTGAATCTTCTCACCAATTGTGCATTGATTTATACAAAAAGACTGGGCATGATTTTTTCCATATTCTTTATTAAACGTGCGTTTAACAAAACAATCCTGGCAATAATAATCTAACAGTTCTGTTACTTCCTCTAACAACTCTTTTCGTTCCAATCTATCTTCATCTCCTATTTTCTAATCATCCAGTTGTTTATGGCTTGCAATTTCCGTTCCTTGTAAAGCCTGGGTCGCAAGCTGATCAGCTTCTTGATTTTGTTTTCGTGAAACAGGCTCATAAATTGGATGAATTTTTAATTCGTCCATTTTTTCTTCAATACGATCCAGCCAGCGATTAAAATCTTCCTCAAAACAAGGCCACTCCCCTGACAGCTGCTTTAGAACGACTTGAGAATCTCCGCGAAAGACAATCGATGTTTTGGACACTCCAAGCAACTCAAGCTGTTGTAACACATAATAAAACGCGGCATATTCCGCTTCATTATTTGAGTTCAATTGTTCCAGCCTCGCATTTTGACGGATACGGTACTTTCGGTTGTTTTGTTGATAATAAATAACTGCGCCCACTCCTGATGTACCCATACTAAGATCAAAGCCTCCGTCAAAGTAAGCAACAATATCATGTGGTTCCGTTTCCACGTCCTTCACTAATTTTTTCGCTTCTTTCACCGTCCATTTGTTTCGTTGTTCATCCAGTAAGAAGGTTTCCTTTGTGCGTCCCGTTTTTTCCAGATCTTCAACGATTAATAGTGCTTCTTCTGCATTCGTGTATTCCGATAAAAAAGATACTTCCCTGCTCTTGAATTTATAATGCCATTCAATTTGGAATTTCATCGCTTTGTAATCCTTTCTTCGGCTATATATTCTTTTCGGTATCATAACTTTTCATTGTGTTTGTATCTTTTCTCATACGTTGAATAATGGTATCACTACTTTTATGCACATTCAAGCAATTTGGAGGATACATTATGATGAGATCGACCATGCCCGAGATTCCCTAAAAACAATTTTTGCTCTTCTTCCCCGGGTTGCAGCTGGAAGCTTGCTTATAGGATTAGCCAGCACACGGATGTCTATTTATTTTCTTGCTTAAATTAAAAAAGAAATTTCCAAAATCAAATCAATTTTGGATTTGCAATAATGGCGGCAGTACCAGGTCTGTCAATTGTTGGACACGTTCATTTTCATATCTGTAGCTTTTTTAAGCATCTTTCCCTTTAATGAGTGAGTACAAATTTTATGGCCGCTTATTTTATTAAATGGCTCGTTGCGGGGATTAACACTCCTTTCTTATACATTGCGAGGCACTTTAAAGTCGTTTAAGCTCCTTTTTTGTTTTTCTAAAAGTTTACACTGAATGTAAGAATCATATGATAAAATACAAGCAGAAAACTCATATCGCGGGGGTGCTGAATTGATTGAAGTATATGTAGATGGAGCCACTGCAGGAAATCCTGGATTATCAGGAGCCGGTATTTTTATTAAAGGGAATGGGGAAAACCTTCAATATTCTATTCCTTTAGGGAATATGACAAACCACGAGGCTGAATATCATGCCCTCATCAAAGGGCTGGAAATCTGTCTTGAAAGGAACTTTCGAGTCGTCTCTTTCCGTACAGACTCTCAACTGGTCAATCGTGCTATCGAAAAAGAATACGTCAAAAATCCAGAGTTTTCCCCATTGCTTGCAAAAGCATTAGAGTTGTCTAAACAGTTTGATCTATTCTTTATGAAATGGATTCCAAGCAGTCAAAATAAAGTGGCGGATGAGCTGGCGAGGAAAGCGATTCAACAACATCGAGGGGATGTGAAGACCCCATGAAGAAAGTATGGTTAGCAGAAGGCGCTTTACTATGTGTCGCGTTTATTTGGGGAGCCACATTTGTCATTGTCCAACAAGCGATTCAATATCTTCCTCCCATTAGCTTTAACGGTATTCGCTTTTTAATTGCTACCCTATTTTTATTCTCCTGGCTGCTTCTTTTTCAGCGCCAGCAATTAAAACAGTTAACCAAAAAGACTTGGCTCCATGGAGCAGTGATGGGAACATGTTTATTCGCCGGATATGCCTTTCAGACGGTGGGATTGATGTATACCACTTCTTCCAAGGCAGGTTTCATTACGGGATTGAGCGTTGTCCTCGTTCCTTTATTTGCTTTTTTACTTTTGAAACAAAAGCTCAAAGCAAATGGCATTGCGGGAGTGGTCATCGCGACGGTCGGCCTTTATTTCTTGACACTTGGTGACAAGTGGTCCATCGATAAAGGCGACTTTCTTGTTTTTCTATGTGCGATTTCGTTTGCGCTCCATATTCTTGTAACGGGCTTATTCAGCCAGCGGCACCCTACTTTGTTACTGACCATTATTCAATTGGGGACCGTTACCATTCTTTGTGTGATGTTTGCTTTCTTCATGGAAGATTGGCAAACGGTTCTCCAAACATCGTTATTATTGAAGCAAGAAGTCACCGTCGCCTTAGTGATTACTTCACTGCTTGCAACGGCTCTTGCATTTCTATTGCAAACCTCTGTTCAACAGTATACAACAGCAGCACGTGTAGCCCTCATTTTTGCCATGGAACCTGTATTTGCGGCGATCGCCGCTTTTTTCTGGGCGGGAGAACGGTTGACAGGCCTTGCTGTAACAGGCTGCTTATGTATTTTTATCGGCATGATCATTGCTGAACTGCCTTCCCTAAAAAAGAAAACAGCTATTGAAAAAGGAGCAGGCTTATCATAGTCGGATGATTCTGTCGCAAACAATGAAACGTTTCTCTTTTATTTGTAATGGAATAAGCAGAACGGGCTCATTACGTAAATAAAAAGGAGGAAAAGTGGCGTACTATGCCATCTTTCCTCCTTTTACTGTATCATTCCTCTTTGCTTCAAAAACAAATATGCACGCTTGCGTGATGTAATGTTTTGAGTTGTTAGATTTTCTAATAATGACATAAAAAAACTGCCATCAAACTCTTTTTGTACTTTTAACGTCCATTCAATTGCACAATTCACTATCTCATCCGATGCCCCAGTATAATGCTTTCCAAAAGAAATGAAACCACGTGCATCTTCTCTTAAATGAAAGCCCTTTTCTTCAAGATAAAGAAGGTAATCCTCGATCGTTTGTACAGTTGATGACACATCCACCCATCCTTTTAAAAAAATTCCTCCCTTATCTTAGCGTAAATTTTCAGATTTGACTATGCTTTTTCATCTAAAAAATACCCCAGCGCTCCCAGGGTAATTCCTAATATGGCTCCACCTAACACTTCCTCCGGCTGATGCCCAAGCATTTCTCTTAAACGTTCATTCTTTGCATCGATAAGATGACGCTCTGGTGAACCCGCAATTCTCTCGATTTCTTCATCCAGTACATTTACTCTTAATGTGATCTCTCCTGCTTGTCTTCGTATTCCTTGAGCGTCGTACATGACGATTAAGCCAAAAACAGACGCGAGAGCGAAATCAACGCTCGGCACACCTTTTTTTAAGGCAACGTATGTTGCCAATGATGTTACACCAGCTGAGTGAGAACTTGGCATACCGCCGCTGGCAACAGCCATCTTCCAGTCCCACTTCCCGGTTTGGGATTTTTTGATCGGAACTTTCAATAATTGGGCTAACCCAATGGATGCTAAAGAAATGGAAATCCCCTTGTTCATATGCTTCACCTCTTTTTTAGTCTCCATTTTGACCGATTGAACTATTCACGCATCTTCTGGTAACAAGAAAAGCGGAGCCGACTGTTTAGCTCCGACGTGCGTTGGAGCTCCTGAGAAGGAACCGCTTTTTGGTTCCGCAGGAAGGAGTGAAACGTAGGAGGAGCTAGGAGGCACTAGAAAAGCGGAAGCGGCTCGTTTAGGGACGACACGCGCTGGAGGCTTCTTCAACAGAAGCGTTCTTTGCTTCTGAGGAAGAAGGTGAAGCAACGCGAGTCCCTAGCCGCTGTAGCTGGACAACAAAGAAAAGCGGAAGCGGCTCGTTTAGGGACGACACGCACAATCTGCAATTTTTTATATAGCAAAGATAAGAGGGGGCTGACTCAAAAGGTCTCTTCTAAAAATATAAACTGTTTTTAAATCAAAGGAAGCGTCAAGAAAACCCTTGATTTTGCTGGATTTTCTATGACGCTTCCTTTGATGGGTGTTCCAACACGCCGAGTATCATGTCGTTTTGGAACACCCTCGCCTTTTCTTTATTGATGATTTTTTTGTTTCGGCATATTGGGACGCTGTTCGGCGTTATTCATTTTCGCAGCTTCAAACTCCGCATAGGAAGCAAATTCCTGACCGTATGTGTATTTCATCGCCTCAGCGTTTTGCTTCATTTTTTGGGATTGAAAGCTAAGTTCTTTCCCAAATTCTTGGTTAAATTGGTTTTTCCCTTTAGCATTATTGTTTCTCTGTGCATTGGCATTACCAAATTTTGTTTTACCCATTACACTCTCCTCCTCTTGTGTATCGGAAAGACACACTCTTAGTATGGGTAAAACGTAAAGCATTATGGCTAACAACTTTAGTCAATATCGGTGGCAATTAGATTTCCTTCGTATGTAATCCAATCGCTCCAGCTGCCTAAATACAGCTTCACATTCTGAAAACCAAGCTCTGTTAAAGCCAATACATTCGGGCAAGCCGTCACACCGGAGCCGCAATAAACAATGATGTTTTCATGACCAGCTGCTTCGGCAAATCTTTTCTGTAACTCCTCAGGCTCTTTCCACATTCCGTGCTCATCTAACGCTTCACGCCAAAATTTGTTGATGGCACCCGGGATATGGCCGGCAACTGAATCAACAGGTTCTTCGATCCCTGCATATCGCTTTTCTTCCCGGGAATCAATGAGCAGCGTTTTTCCATCGTTCAATCTATCCTTTACTTCCTCCATTTGAGCAAGCATTGATAACTGGATCGACGAAGGATACACCGTTTTATTGAAAAGAGGCTGTTCAGCCGAAACAGGAAAAGAATGCTTCTTCCAGTTTGGAAAACCACCGTTTAATACATATACCCGGTCATGTCCAATATATTTCATCAGCCACCAAAAGCGGGAGGCCATCGCACCAGCTTGGCTATCGTAGGCCACAACGGTCATATCAGGCGAAATACCTAAATTTTCTATAAAAGCGACAAACTCGTCAATGTCAGGGAGCGGATGTCTTCCTCCATGCTGTCCAACACCCCCGGATAAATGACGCTCAAGATCTGCATATACCGCTCCGGCAATATGCTCTTCTTGATATTCCCGATATCCTTTTTGCCTCTCTCCTAAGTAAAAGCGGCAATCCACAATTCGGACGTTTTCATCCTGCAGGTGATCCATTAACCAATCAGCTTCTATAATATGCTGAAACATCTCCTTATCCTCCTTTACCGTTGTTTACTTTTGGCGTTCTACATATTCCTGTACCATCTCTGGTGTTACCATTTTCCGCGTTGGTACAATCCCTTGCCGAGCCAGTTCATTGATTTGTTTCGTTACTTCATTGATTTGCTCTACTGAAAATGATTGACCTTGCCGGCAACGTGAAACAGCTTCCTCGATATACATTTCCCTTAATGAATCTAATTGGGCAAATTGTTTGATTCGTTGATGTTGTCGGTTTGAATGTTCTGAAATAGCTTTATGTACGCTCATTATGCTGTTCCTCCTAAATGTTGTGTAATGATATGATCCATTGATTAATCTTTTCTCTATCAATTGACCCTTCTCCCAGCCCTTCTACCTGCTCCTTTAAAAACGGGAGCTGCTGGTCGGCAAAGGTCATCAGGGAGAGACAAACTTCTTTTTCGACGAATGTGTCCTTTGTTTTCGCGTATCGCAAAAGGGCAATGTTTTCTGCAACGTCTCCAGAAAATATCCCTTTTCCAAACAACTCATCAAATGAAAGGGGGGGGAATAGATGCTCCTTCAACATAATCTGCAAGGATAAATAAGCTCGCATCACGTGTAAGCAAATTTTTATATCCCCCATCGTAATCGGTTGTGAAAACCGTTTTTTAAGATTGGATTTCATGAGTCGTAAATAATGAAATCCTAACTTTTTTAACGAATACTGAGAACGGATATACTCCCTTAATTGGATCGAAAATGTCGTATTTTCTTGATAAACAATAGGGGAATACATCCATTCATATAAAGAGGGGTTGGATTTCGTAAATAAATGCATCGCTTTATACAAATCCCACCCTTGAATATCAACTCCCGGAATTGAGTGGTCATTCATCACTTCCGTTGGAGATTGAAGCATTAAATATTCACTCACATCTTGTTTAAAGATAAATCGAACATCATAGTCACTTTTTTCTGTATGAAGTCCGTAAGCACGGCTTCCCGCTTCACAAGCGTATAAGATTTGAATTCCATTTAGCTTCCCGATGTCGTGTAAATGTTGTTTGATTGTTTGTTCCATAGCTGTCAGTCCTTTGCTGTAAAGTGTACGCGATTATCTGGCAGCACTGTTCTCCTAGTTAAAGCGTCAACACTAAACTTTAACAACCTTCAATCATTTCAAATCATTTGCTGTAATGTTAGTTTTGCTCGTTTCAGTCCATCAATGCTAATTGGATGCGTAATGGCTTCTTCTAAACCGTTATACGTTTGCTCAATTTCTGCTAGCAAGTGCCGTTGGTAGTGTTCGACCATTTGATTGAATATGGCAATAAAAATGTCTGCAAGCTGGCTCTGCTTTATTTTTACATATTCGTCAACAATTGGGGACATCAGTTCCTTCAGTTGTTCACTCATTTTTTCTTTCTCATTTTTCTCAAAAAAGCTTTTACTGTTTTTATAAAGCGTTAACGGCTTTTTAAAACGGCTCATATCCATTCCTTCGAAAGGGGACACAAATGTTAGATCAGCCGCTTGCACATCCCATTGATATCCCCATTGAAGAGTGGAATCGACCGCGCCTGCTTCCTTTGTAAAGGAGGCATGGACTTCTTTGCCCAACCGCTTTATAAACGTTTCCAAACGAAGGGAAGTTGCTCTCATTTCCTGGGCGATGTCAAATCCGACTGATTGCAGCAGCTCTTCGAGGCATGCTTGAAGCTGCTCTTTGATTCGTCCCTGATCGTCCCTTAAACTAGCGGGATTGAATGATTCTTTAAAGAAATCGAAATAACGAAGCAGTACACGTTGTTTCACATAATAGAGCAGTTCTTCTATCTCATGATGAAGGCGCTGCTGTTCTTGACTTACTACAAGAGATTGAACAATATCTTTTAACTTCTGCTTTGCTGTGATAATGCTTTGCAAGCGTGCTTTCTTTTCTGACTCTGTCTGTGTTTGCAGCTTCAATAATTCATCGACCATCTGAAGGGTACGACTAATTTCCTCATAAGCTGACGTTGTGACTAATTGTGTTAACTCGGTCGAGATGAACCGGTCAAAGGCTTCTTCAAACGGCTTAAAGTTCGCTTCCTCTTTATTCGTTAAAGCAAGCAAACTTGATAATGGAAACAGCCTTGGGAAGCGAATGCCGTATTGCTCCAGCTGTTGTCCCACGTATTTCACGACCACGCTTAGTTCATCATCCGATGATGCCAAATCCGCTGCATTAATGATAAAGAACATTTTATCGAGTGTAAACAAATCTTTGACACGTCCCAATTGAATCAAGAATTCACGGTCCGCTTTTGAAAATGCATGATTATAATACGTGACAAACAAAATAGCGTCTGCATTTTTAATGTATTCAAACGCTACATCCGTATGTCTTGCATTAATAGAATCTGCTCCCGGTGTATCAACTAATGTAATACCCTTTTGTGTTAACTCGCAATCATAATACAACTCAATAAACTGAACAAAACAAGCCTTTTCTTCTTTTGCCACATACTCATGAAATTCCTCAATGGTGACGGTCACTGCTTCACCCAGATGATTGGAGACAGTCCGGTATCCCTTCTTAACGGCTTGTAAAAACGACAAATGCAACTTGTGACGCACATCCATGTTTTCATCATATCGCAACTGTTGAATGAGGTTGAGCGCCTCTTCCAAACTGTCTGCCTGTTGCCCAAACCATTTTAAAGAAGCCTTCAAATCAAGAAATAGCTGCTCTTTTGATTTCAAATGCACTTTGGCCGTTCTATGCGGATGCCCCGGGGATGGCGGCATAATTTTATTGATGGTTGCTGTCGTCGGATTTGGAGAAACAGGTAAAAGCTTCTCTCCAATTAAAGCATTGGCAAAGGATGATTTCCCGGCACTAAACGCACCAAATAAGGCGACTGTGAACTGATGATTGTTCAATCGCTCCGCTTTTTCCTCCAATCTCTTGGCCATCCCGCCCAACGATTGAAACGGTGACACAACTTCAATGGTTTTCTTCACATCCTCGACGGCCTGTGCCATACTTTTTCCATTTATGCTTTGAGACGGTAATTCGGCCGCTTCCTCTTTTTTATCTATAGCCATGGCATGCTTTGGAGACAAACCTTCCAATTCTTGACCTTCCTTCACGATAAATGATTCGTTCACGAATGACTCAAGAAGTTGTGTGGACCCCGCATCTTCCATCAGGGCATGGTTATTCATGATGTTGATTAATGCGCTTTTTGTTTCCTCCCCTTTTTTCTGCAAACGCGCAATATGGTGCAGTTCCCCCTCATATTCTGGATAACGTGACAACCCTTCTTGAATGGAGGCAATCTTTTGTTCAGAAAGGTTACGTTTGCAGAACAATAGATGCATCAGAATGCCTTGCAGCTGTCTTTCTGCCCTTTTTTTCAATTCGTTGGCCGTATCATCAGCAAAGGTTAAGATGTATGCACCTGTTACCCCCGCTCCGCTTTTGACGAGTGAGCGTAATTCCTCTTCTTTCACCTCCACCCCAAATCCATTCGCTTCCTGCAACAAATCGCTTGTATCCAATTGATGTTCCTTTAAAAAGCGCTGCAAAAACTGCTGCAAATGCCAGTTCAGCTGGGACGTCACCTTTTCTTTTAAATCTTCATAAAATCGCGCCAATCTCTCCTTGCGCTCTTGCTCGGTTTTTTTCTTTGAAAATAAAAATCCGACTTTAAAATCTTCCTGACAGCTTTCGATGAATAAGCGCGCTTTTTCTCTTGTCTCATACGGCATGAGATTCGCATTTTGCAAAATGGCTTTGGCTTCAGCCCAAAAGGTTTGTTCCAGCTGCTTTTCTTCATTTTCAATTTTTTGCTGCTCTTGATCCAGCGTATACATGTTTTGGACCAACCGCTCCCTTTCTTGCTCCGGCAAACCTGTAAGCACATTTGCATAGATAGCTATCTCTTCTTCCTGTTGCTTTTCAATAAGCTTTACATGATGATCGATCAGCCTCTTCATCCCCTGAATGAGGTGCTCTTCCATATACTGTTTTTTTTCAAGGACATAATGATGGAGCAGCTGTTTAACTTTGTCCAATTCGTTATATGTATGATATTGATTTTTTAAGGTTGTGTAAAAAATATCATCGGGCTCGACTTGCCAATTGGCAAAGGACTGTCTGACAGATGCCTTAAACTGTGGAAAAGTCAATTCATTATCCTGATGTTTATCGATTTGATTGATGATTAAGTATAGTTTTTTTCCTTGTTGTTTCAGCTCTTTTGTAAATTGAAAATTCAACTCTGATTGAACATGATTGTAATCCATCACATAAAAAATGACGTCAGCTAAATGAAGTGCTGATTCTGTCGCGAGCCGATGGGCATCATCTGTTGAATCAATCCCCGGTGTATCCATGACCGTAATTCCTTCTGGAAGCTGATTCGTTTTAATTGAAAGGTGAATGGATTCAATTTCATCCCCGTCTATTGCAAAAGCTTTAATTTGTTCATAATCATATGGCGCCAAATAGCGAACAGGTTCACTTTTTTTGAAATAGACGGTCGCATGCTCTTCTCCTGCCTGTACGGACACAAGATTGGCACTCGTTGGAATCGGACTTGAAGGCAGCAAATGATAACCTACCAGCTCATTGATCATACTGGATTTACCAGCCGAAAAATGGCCGCAAAAGGCGATGACAAACTGCTGCTCCGACCACTTTTTATAAAGCTGAACAATCTTTTTAGCGTTCTGCGCATCTTCTTCTTTCATAAAACATTCATATAATGCCGCTAACTTTTTGGCTGTCTCAGATGAATGACTTCGCTGTTTCACATCCAACATCGTTTATACCCCTTTTTCCCTTTGTTTATCCCGCATTAACGGGCAGTAAGATCCGCACTTCAAAGTAGCATAATCGAAGGAAGTTTAAGTGGGGATTACCGCCCGTAAAAGCCCGATAAGCTCAACTAACCATCAGTGAGGGATGAAGACCTCTCCCCCCCCCCACTGATGGAAGTTTCCTTTATAACCATTTTACTTGATTTCACCTTCATTTCCTATTATAAATATTTGAATTATTTAATTTTTGCATCACCCCTCCAGCGGGCAAAGGGCAAAGGATAAAGAAAAAGGAAGTGCCTTTTTCGAGCACTTCCCTTTTTATAACTACCGAGCTATCTTACGCCTTTTGTGCGTTATGTATACCTTTTAACACGTATTTCCCTACTATGGCATAAACAGCCACTGTTCCGATCACGAATAAGCTTACCATTATCTTCACCTCGTTAATATTTGTGAAAGTGATAATCTTTATCAGTTGCTTTTATCTTATCATGAAAGATAATCATTTTCAATGAGAATTTTTATCCCGCATTAACGGGCAGTAACCCCCACTTCAAAACTGAGCACCATCGGAGAAGTTTCAGTGGGGATAACTGCCCGTAAAAGCCCGATAAGATCAACTAACCATCAGGGGGGGCTGAAAGAATCCCCCCACTGATGGAAGTTTCCTTTATCATTTCTTTGCAGGCCAAAATCGAGCTTGCTGTCCTGTCTTGTTGTCATAATCCGTAAACGCACACAATGCTTTTTCTTCCATTGGGATACGAACCGCTAAAACAAACAGATTAAGTAAGCTAAACAGGATCATCGTTATATATGCTTCAAACAACAAAGGGACCACTAAAAATTCAAGTGCCACAATGACATAGTTTGGATGTTTCAAAAATCTGTAAGGACCTTTTACTACCACTTCTGTCTCTGGAAGAACCATGATTTTCGTATTCCAAAATCGGCCTAATGACGTAATGACCCAAACCCGACCTGCCTGTGTAATGATAAACATGATAAGCAGCAATACCCAGAGTGACGATAATTGTTTTTCCATCAGCACCACTTCACTCGCCAAGGATACAAAAAATAGACTATGTACAAGCACAATCCATTTATAATGGGATGTTCCGATTTCGACGGCCCCCTGTCCCAGCATCCATTTTTCATTGCGTTTAGCCACGGCTAATTCAAGCAGCCGCTGCATGATAATAAACGTTAACATGATATAAAAGAACATATGCCTACCCCCACTTCACTAAAAGCAGCTCAGAACTGAATCCAGGCCCAAGTGCCGTAATGAGCCCGTGTTCCCCTTCAGCAGCCCCGTTTCTCAAGAATTCGTTTAACACATACAACACGGTGGCAGATGACATATTTCCATATTGTCTTAAAATATGAAAAGAGTGTTCCATCATTGAGGGTTCAAGCTGCAACGCTTTGACATACGCTTCAAGCACTTTTTTGCCTCCAGGATGAGCAATAAAGTGGCGGATGTCCATTGTGGTAAGCTGATGTTTCTCTAAAAACGGGGTCACTTGACCCCCGTACCATTTTTGAACGATGGACGGAATATCCCTCGAAAAAATGACAAAAAGGCCTTCATTTTTAATGTCCCACCCCATCACATCCTCTGAATGGGGCATAAGGGTTGATTGGGTATCGAGAATAACGGGGTGAAGGGATAGAGTTGAAAAACTCTGGACCTCCACTTGATTTCCCGCGATAAGCGCACATGCAACCCCATCTGCAAATAAAGAGGTTCCGATCAAATTGCTTTTAGAACGATCATTATGCTGAAAGGTCAGGCTGCAAAGCTCAATGGATAGGACGAGAACTTTCGCATCAGGAAAAGCAAGGCAATATTCATGGGCACGGGCCAATCCGGATGCTCCGCCGGCACAGCCTAATCCCCAAATCGGAATTCGTTTTGTATTCGGCGAGAAAGGTAATCGATTCATGATTCTTGCATCAATACTTGGTGTGGAAAGGCCGGTAGTGGAAATGTAAAAAATCGCATCGATTTCCTCGTAAGGAATGGGCTGTTTAAGATAGGCCTCATGACGTAAACATTGATTGATTGCTTTTGTACCGAGCTCTATGGCTGCTTCAATAAAGGCATTATTTTTTTCTTCAAATGAATGTTGTTCACAAAACCAGTCTAAATCTTTAACAAAATGCCGCTTTTCGATTTCTCCATTTACAAACACCGTTAATAAACGTTCAATGTCTTTAAAAGACTGAGAAAACAGCCGGCGGGCAAATTTTACCGTTTCTTCTTGCTTTAGTTCAAAAAGAGGAACCCCCATTCCAATCGATACGATTTTAGGCACTATCTTCACCTCGACTTCAACATTCATTATAATTTTTGTGAGGATCGGAAAATTTATACGAAACAAAAAAAGCTTTCCCAAAAAGTCGGGAAAGCCTCCGTTTTGAAGGAGTGATTTGTTGTGCACTTTTATTATAACGCAAATCACTACTCGTTCCATAAACAATATCTTCCAAATAATATCGAGGTCTCTTATTCAAAGATGAACGGTTAACCATAAATTTGAGAACTTAATAAAATCTTTATCCCGTCCCTTTTGTATGATTTTCTTCCTTTCGAACATATTAAGCCTAAATAAGGAGGAGATTGTAATGGTAAATGAAAATCACGCAAAAGTGGCAAAACTTTCTGAAGAGCATAAATCACCGTATCTGGGGAAAAAGCCCGGTCAAGAACCTGTTCATTTTAAAGACAATACCCGCGGTGAGACGGAGCTGCCCGTCATGATTGATGAGAACAAGTAAAATAAAGAGGGGAGTGACTCAAAAGGGGAAAATCACCCCTTTTGAGTCACTCCATGCAAAATGGACCGTTATATAAATCCAGTAATACCAAGGATTTTGATTGACGGTCCATTTTGCATAAAACATAAAACCGATCTTTTTTTGAACTTATGGGTCAGCCCCCCCCTCCTGTCATGAACCCGCACGGCAGATTGAACAAATCGGGGACTGGGCATGACCGGGTCCTTTCAATAAGAAATGCTTAACTGTCTTGTTCATTAATCAAAGAAGATTGCCATAAAGATTTCATCAACATACTCGCCATTTAAATTTGCCTGCTCCTTCATGACACCTTCTTCATGGAAGCCAGCTTTTTTGTAGAGCTCATATGCGATAGGGTTGGAAGCAAAAACCGTTAAGCAAAGTTTATGAAGCTTTTGTTCACGGCACCAGTTGAGTGTATAATCCATGAACCGCTTCCCGATCCCCATTCCTTGCGCTTTTGAAATCAGCCATGTACGGAACATTCCCGTATGATGCTTCATTTGTAAATCTCCGCGCAATACACGGGCGATTCCGACTACTTCTCCGTCGACTTCTGCTACAACGTACATGTTCTCTTTCTTCTCAACAGAGCGAATGAACCTTTTTTCTTCTTCTATTGTTCCTGGCTCTTCTTTTTGAATATATTGGCCGGCTTCAATAATCTCCTGAACGGCGGTTGTAATTTGTTCTGCATCACGCTCTTGAGCCGGTCGGATCGTCACCATCTTCCCGTTTTTCGCTTCGAATATCACAGTTTGCATCATCGCAGTTGTCATGTTTCGTTCCACTCCATTTCAACTTCGTCCATTCTGTATTGTTAGTGTTAGCGTTCTTTAAAAATTTATCCGCTCTAACGGGCAGTGCCCCCCGCTTCAAGCTGCGTTAAGTGAAGGAACACACTGCTCATAAGAGGCCCGATTTGTTCAACTAACACCCCAAAATGATGAACGATCAAAGGCTAAATCCGCGAATGATACGCATGGAAAAATGTTATTTCAAGCAGTAAAAAAGCGGCAGGGATCATCCAAATATTGGATGATCCCTGCCGCTCTATAGACTTAAAAATTCACAAATGCATCCTTAGCATTTATTTCGGTTTTTACCACTTTATTATCATGTAACCACTTAGCAACATTCTCCCATGTTTGTGAATCCTGATAGCCGAATGTTTTATCCTTTGCATCCATAAGTGGGAGAAGGATTTGTAAGCTCTTTGTTTCCACATCCTTATCTAGTGGAGATGATTTGTCTTCATGCTCCAATAAAATAGCCAAACCATCTTCCGGATGATCCTGAACATATTTTTGTCCCTTCGTAATGGCTGCCATAAATTTCTTAAACACTTCCGGTTTCTCTTTCAGTTGTTTTTCACTGGAAACCAATACCAATTCATAATAATCAGGAACGCCAAATTCTGTTGGATTTAAAGCAAGCATTGGGTGACCCTCTTTTTCAAGCAACAATTTCTCATGATTGATATAACCACCGATAAGAGCATCTGTTTTTTTCGTTGCCATTGCAGGAATCAAATCCCAGCCAACATCGACCATTTTAATCTTTTGCGGATCGCCGCCATCGGATTTCACCATCGTTTGGACAATTGCTTCATCCAGTGGAATGGAAGGATATCCGATTGTTTTTCCTGCTAAATCCTTTGGCGATTTAACGGGACCATCAGCAGGGACCATTAATTGATTGAGCGGGTGGCGAACAAGAGCCGCAAACGATTGAACAGGAATATTTTCTCCACGTGCCACAATTACCTGTGGTTGATAGCTAACCGCCATGTCAACTTGGTTCGCCGCAACTAGTTTTAACGGGTCGTTTGTATCAGCAGGCATCTTAATATCGACATCTAAGCCCTGTTCTTTAAAATATCCCTTTTCCTGTGCTACATAAAGTAAGGAGTGCACAGCATTTGGATACCAGTCTAACATTAAAGTAACTTTCTGGGCTTTCTCGTTAGCGGCGGAATTCTCCTTAGTGCTGGCTTGGTTATCCTTATTTCCTGCACTACAAGCACTTAATAACAGTAAAAATAAACTAATCATGACCAAAAAACTTTTTTTCATTCCCTTTTTACTCCCTTTTTTCTTTTTAGCGAATTTTATTTTTCAATAATTGCTTTTCTATTAAGCCTATTAATAAAAAGAGCACGATACCGAGTAATGAAAGCAAAAATATGGAGGCAAATACGGCATCCGCCTGTAAATTCCCTGACATTCGCCGGCTGAAGTACCCCAAACCTTCACTGGCACCCAGCCATTCTCCAATTGTCGCTCCAACGACACAATAAACGATAGACATTTTCAATCCTGACATAAAGACCGGCAATGCGAGCGGTACCTGGACCTTCTTAAAAATATGCCAACGATTCGCCCCCATCGTCAACAACAATTCACGGTATTCCTCTCCCCCGTTTTTAAGCCCATCATAAATACTAACGACGATCGGAAAGAATGCCGTTAAAATGGTGACGGCAATTTTACTCCATATCGAATAGCCGAACCACATGATAAAAATCGGAGAAATCGCAATAAGCGGTACTGTTTGTGAAATGACAAGAAATGGATAAAGTACCTTCTCCAATGCCCGGGAAAAGTGCATGCCCACTCCTAGTACCACTCCACCAATAAGGGACAGGGCAAAACCAATCAACACCTCTTTAAGGGTAGCGGGTAAATGCTCCGCCAACAAAAGTTGCCGGTTTTCCATTAATGATTTCCAGATGGATGATGGAGAAGGCAATATAAAGGTTGGGATCATCCCATGTCGTACAATCCATTCCCAGATGCTTACAAGAAGAAATACGACCAATATAAACAGGCCGTAATCTCCTGTCCATTTTTTCAATCTACTTTTCATTGTGAATCAGCAACTCCAATTCTTTTCTCATAGCAATGAACTCTGATTGATAAATTAGATCCGAACGTCTTGGCCTTGGCAGTTTGACCTTCATTTCTTTAACCCTTCGTTTGCCTTCGCCAGGCAGTAGATAAATCCGATCACTTAGTAGAATCGCTTCCTCTAGGTCATGGGTAATAAAAAGTACCGTCTTTTGTAAATCTCCCCATAATTCCAACAACCAACTGTGCATATTGTGTTTTGTTAGGGAATCGAGGGCGCCAAACGGCTCATCTAATAATAAAAGGTCTCTGCCCGTCATAATCGTTCTTAAAAAAGCAACGCGCTGCTTCATTCCTCCGGATAGTTCATGCGGATAAGCTTTTTCATAATCGGCTAAACCAAACCGGGACAACCATTTTCTGATTTCCTCAATCTTTTCTTGTTTTTTATTCTTCGTAAGCTCAAGTGGAAGCAAAACATTGTCTATTACGGTCCTCCATGGTAAAAGCAGATCCTTTTGCGGCATATAGCCGACTTTCCCTAATCTGTTTCCAGACTGTTGCCCCTCGATCCAAATTTGTCCTTGGTCAGGCTCCAGTAGTCCGGTAATTAGTTTAAAAAGCGTGCTCTTACCTGAACCACTCGCCCCGATTACGGAGACAAACTCCCCTGGCTCCACATCCATTGAGATGCTTTGAAAAATGGACTTGGAGTTCTCCTCGCCTGGAAAAGAATACGATAGTTCTTTTATTGATAATAATGGCGAACTAGACAGGCCACTCGCCCCCTTGGTAGACCATATCCCAGAACAGATATTCAAACCGAGATGTCGTTAGAAAATGTTCTTCGATGACTTGCAACTCCCTTTCTGGTTTCCCGTCGACCAATTGGTCCAATAAATCAATAAGCCAGGTAGCTAATGAACCGAATTCACTGGAAGAGTACATTTTGATCCATTCACCGTATAAAGGATGGTCGGTTGAGCCTGGATATTTTTCTGCTAACATTTTGCCAATCTCCCAGTAACTCCACATACAAGGCAGCAGCGCAGAAATTAATTCTTCGAGTGAACCATTTTGAGCCACATTCAGCATGTACCGTGTATAGGCTAAGTTGATTGGAGTTGGCTTCGTTTCCTCAAGCTGTTGATTGGTAATTCCAAACCTTTCTGCGTATTGGCGGTGCAAATCCATTTCCCCATGCAAGGTCTCATCCAGGAGCTTGGCAAAAGCAGCCATCGTCTCGATATCTTTTGCCTTCACGGCACCTAAAGCAAAAAGCTTGGAATAATCGATTAAGAACACGTAATCCTGTTTCATGTAACGGATAAAGGATTCGACAGGTAAATCCCCCTTCCCCATCCCCACGACAAAAGGATGCTGATGGGTTTTGTCCCAGATTTCCTTTACTTTTTCAAAAAGAACTTCCGTAATCTTCAACTCTTTACTCCTCCTTTCTGGTGTTACACCAGGTAGCGATAAATGCAGCTAAAACTTTAGTAAAATCTAATAATTGACGAATTTCAACCTTCTCATTTACTGCATGGGCATCCTCTAATTTTCCCGGCCCAAAAATGACCGTCGGAATACCGGCTCGGCCCAGCCATCCTGCATCGGTAACAGTAGGGGACATTCCAACTGTCGGTTTTTGACCTAATAGTTTTTCATACGAATGGGCTAAAAGGCGAATTCCCGGATGCTCAGGATCAATCTCCAAGGAAGGAAAAATCTCACCCCGATCAACAATCATCGATTTTCCTCCCCATGTGAATTGCGGCGGATTCTCTCTCAACCACGGATCGGCTTCCGCCACAGCATTGATATGCTGTTCAATTTCATTGATAATCTCTTCGTAATCTTCATTTGGGTAAAAATGAACCGTAACCCACAGTGCGCAACGATCGGCCACAAACGCCGCATGTCTGCCTCCTTCAATGACGGCAGGGTTGATGGTATTGCTGCCAGGTGCGAAGCCTTCATAGCTTTTTGTAACAGCCCAGTGGCGTTCCAGTTCCTGAAGGCCGGATATAATTTTCATCATTTTCTCAATCGCACTAGCCCCTTTTACGCCGCCACCCGCATGAATCATCTTCCTCCGCAGGCCATCATGATAGGTTTCTTTGCTTTGAATCGTTATCCAACCGGTAATGACGCCGCCCTGTCCCTGAATATGTAAATCGCTGGTATCGACGATGACAGCATAGTCTGCCGTATAGCCCCTCTCTGTACAAGCCAGCGTTCCAGCCTCGCCCACTTCTTCACCGATAACCGATTGAAATTGAAGATCCCCTTTTATGGTAATACCTAATTCTTTTAAAAGTTTAATAGCGAGTAGCGATGCCGCGATTCCACCCTTCATATCGGCAACACCACGACCATAAATATAGGAATCTTTGATATGTGCAGCAAAAGGAGAGGAGTCCCATTCTTTATCATCGCCAACTTCCGCAACATCCACATGCCCGTTTACAATCAGGCTATTATATTGCCCGGAAGCTTCCCCCGGCAAAATCCCTACAACATTCGGATCCCCTGGATAAACATCCCATTTATCCGTCTTAAATCCCAATTCCTCCAGATAGCCTTTGATGAATTCCTGCACATCGTTTGTATTTCGAGCAGGTGGACTTACCGTTGGAAACGCGATTAGTTTGGTCAGTAGTTCGATTAATTCTTCTTTTCTTGCATCCACTTCATATGAAATCCGTTCAAATAAATCCCCAGATACTGCTCTCATTTTTCTTACCCCTTTAAAAACGCATTTTTTACAAAATAAAAACCCACTCACTTCCGGAGAAATGGATGGGTTGAATTATTCATGCCCAAAAATGAGGCTGACATAAATAGCTCGTCCCACTTCCCTCCGCTGGCATAATCCAGATCAGGTTCAAAGGGTCTAGAACAAAAGTTCCATCTCAGCCATAGGCCCCCCTAGTGTGATTCGATCATATATTAAATTCAAAATATATTTAAAACTATAGCACAGAATAAATATTTGTAAAGTAATACATTTTCTCTAAGTGGTGCCCAATTCAATATGAGGGCAAAAAGGTTATCCGGTGAAGGTATCTGCAAATTTTTGGATCCTCATTCACTTTTTTATTTCACAATGAGATTCACTTAATCAATTGATAAAAAAAACGCCACCTCCAAATTCTCACCAAAAAGGAAGAAAATGCAGACGACGTTTTAACGTATTTTATACGTGAATATGTTGGATAAATACTAAGGAAAGGTTACGCTTTAGGAAACCTTTTGATCTACCATGTTTGTTACATTCGTTACTTTTTCTTTTTTCTTTAAAATGTTAAACACAATATTTAATACAATCGCCGTAATACTGCCCGCTACGATTCCGTTCGCCGTCAGGATTTGGAGGCTTGGGGGGAATTTGGCAAACAAATCGGGAACGACCGTTACGCCCAATCCCATTCCGACGGAACAAGCGATGATCAATAAATTTTCTTGAGAAGCGAAGTTCACTGTACTTAACATTTTAATTCCGTATGCTACGACCATTCCAAACATCGCGACCATGGCACCGCCAAGTACCGGATTCGGAATAATGGTCGTAATGGCAGCAATTTTCGGAACGAACCCAAGCAGCACTAATAAGCTTCCTGCTGCAACAATGACATTTCGTGCTTTGACACCCGATAATTGAACAAGACCGACGTTTTGGGAATATGTCGTGTACGGAAATGCATTAAACAATCCTCCTAGGATAATAGCCAATCCCTCTGCACGATACCCATTTTCTAAATCTTTTTCCGTTAATTTGCGTTCACAAATATCACTTAGTGCAAAATAAACACCAGTTGATTCCACCAAACTTACAATGGCAACAAGCAACATGGTTAAAATGGCTGTTACGTTAAATGTCGGCATTCCAAAGTAAAACATTTCCGGCATATGGAACCACGATGCTTCACCAACAGCGGATAGGTCTACTTTGCCCATAAAACCGGCTACAATCGTACCGACCAATAAACCTAATAAAATGGCAACAGAACGAATAAAACCATCAAAAAAGCGGTATAACAAAATGATGAACGCCAACACGCCAAACGCCAGCGCAATATTGCTGATATCACCGAAATCCTTGCTGCCTTCACCGCCGGCCATGTTTTTCATTGCTACTGGAATAAGGGTAATCCCAATCACGGTTACCACTGAACCCGTTACAACAGGCGGAAAAAATTTCACGAGCTTTCCGAAATACTTTGCCGTTAATACAACCATAATGCCTGATGTGATAATCGCGCCATAAACCGACGATACACCGTACGAACTGCCAATGGCAATGATTGGGCCTACAGCTGTAAACGTACAGCCTAATACAACCGGTAATCCGATTCCAAAGAAACGATTTTTTGAAACTTGTAATAAAGTGGCAATTCCACACATTAATAAATCAATCGCGACTAAATATGTGAGCTGTTCTTGCGTTAACCCTAACGCTCCTCCAACAATTAATGGCACGATAATGGCACCGCCGTACATCGCTAACACATGCTGGAACCCTAATGAAAGAACTTTTCCCTTGTTCATATTTACATTCCTCCTGCTAACGCTTCTTCTTTTACAAATTCCACTTTTCCGTTTTCCAAGGAAGCAATGCGTGCAAGCGACTCGACTTGAATGCCTGCATCGTTTAATCTCTGACGTCCATCCTGGAACGATTTTTCAATGACGATTCCAATTCCCGCTACTTTTGCACCAACCTGCTTGACAATTTCCATTAATCCTAAAGCGGCCTGGCCGTTTGCAAGGAAATCATCGATGATTAAGATCTGGTCATTTGGAGAAACGAATTTTTCTGCGACAGTAATTTCATTTTCCTCTTTTTTCGTAAACGAATATACTTTTGCCGTAATCAATCCTTCTCTTAAAGTTAATGACTTACGTTTACGAGCGAAAATCATCGGAACTTCCAATTCTAAAGCAGTCATAATGGCCGGGGCAATCCCTGAAGACTCAATCGTTAACACTTTTGTAATTTTTTTATGTTGAAAGCGTCTAGCAAACTCTTTTCCCATCTCTTTCATTAAAACAGGATCCATTTGATGATTGATAAATGAATCAACTTTCAAGACGGTGTTCGATAAAACGATTCCTTCTGCTAAAATCTTTTCCTCTAGTTGTTTCATTTTGAATTCCCCCACATCTTTCATTCTCGGGTTAAGCCTTTTTGCCCAAAAACAAAAAGCCCAAAGACATTGCTGCACTCGATATGAGTAGAGCAATGTCTTTGAGCTTAATAGATAAACGCAAAGAAAAGAATGAAAAGACAGGAACAGCCTTTACGATTCTTCACCGCCCACTCATAGTCAAACCATTTACGGTGGTTCGGTAGAAACTTTCGGGCCATATCCCCGCAATTATATGAGTGCTGTTATTAAGTTACTTGAATTATAACAAGAAAATGAAAGAATGAAAAGAGAATATCTAGAGATTATACGAACATTTCACAACAAAAACATTCTAAACATTCGATTTTTACATTCCAATCTATAAGACGACTAACGCACTCCATGCCCTTGAGTGGCTTCTTTACCAGATTCATTTAATGAAAAGACTTTTGTAAGATGCCGGGAAAACTTCTGAGCAGACCCCTTGACCCCTCTTTTTTATTCATGATATAGTTACCCAGGTAAATAAAATCACTTTTTGATCAAGTGGTTGTTTTTTTGTTTTTCAGTTACCTAGGTAATGATTTTTAGGAGTGATTCAAATGTTGGATAATCATAATTTATTCCACTCTATCCATCAGCTATCCCGTCAATTGACAAAACATGTAAATGAAGTATTGCAGCCATTTGGATTGTATAGTGCACAGTGGTCAGTTTTATATGTGCTAAAGAAAAAAGGAACTTTAACGCAAACAGGTCTTTGTGAGTATTTATCTGTTGAAGCCCCACCTATGACGCGAACCATTCAAAGGCTCATAAAACAAGGATATGTCAAACAAGTCCCGGGAGAAGATAAACGAACGAAACACATTCAATTAACAGAGAAGGCACTGATAGAATTTCCAAAGTGGGAAGAAGCCATCTTACAAATGAATGATTCTTTAATTAAACAATTCTCGAAGTCTTCACAGGAGGAGCTTTACATACTCGTTTCCACGTGGCTCCATCAACTTCAGTCATCCACAACAGGGGGAGATAAATAAATGAATAAACCAAAATTATGGACAAAAAATTTTATTAGTGTTTCTTTAAGCAGCTTTTTTCTTTTTCTAACTTTTTATGACTTGTTAGTAACATTACCTATTTATGCCTTACAAGACT
Source organism: Bacillus songklensis (assembly GCF_042649685.1). Taxonomy (NCBI): domain Bacteria; kingdom Bacillati; phylum Bacillota; class Bacilli; order Caryophanales; family Bacillaceae; genus Bacillus; species Bacillus songklensis. The sequence continues at coordinate 67,137 of NZ_JBHRZT010000052.1, forward strand.
TACATGGTGATGAATCAAACGCTGGACTAATTGTGACGGTTTTCATAATTGCAGCGATTATCATCCGGCCTTTAGCAGGCAAATGGATGGAGTCAGTAGGAATGCGCTTTATTTTAATAAGCTCACTTCTTATTTTTTTTGCAGCATCCACCTTCTATTTTACATCTCATTCTATGATTAGCTTATTGATTCTTCGCTTTTTTCATGGAATCGGATTCGGAATGGCTACAACAGCTACCGGGGCAATTGTGGCTGATATTATTCCGGATGCCCGTAGAGGAGAAGGAATGGGCTATTATGCTCTGTCCATGAATCTTGCAATGGTCATTGGTCCTTTTTTAGGATTGACGGCAATGCAGCAATGGGGGATGAATGTGCTGTTCACCATCAGTGCCATTTGTGCTCTTTGTGCATTCATCGCAGGGTTATCCATTAAATTATTGAAGAAAGAACAGACAGAAATCCCGGTTACGCCTGCACGTAAAACAGGAATTGGCTTTAAAGGCTTATTCGAAGTTTCTGCTATTCGTATATCCATGGTGGGAGCATTATTCGCTTTAGTTTACTCCTCTATTCTTTCTTTCGTATCCGTATATGCCAAAGAGCTTGGCTTGGCGGAAGCAGCCAGCTATTTCTTTGTCGTCTATGCCCTTGTCTTGGTCCTTTCCAGGCCTTTTACGGGAAAATGGTTTGATCTGTATGGAGCAAACGCTATTGTTTATCCTGCTATTTTCTGTTTTGCCGTTGGTATGGTTCTCTTAGGCACGGCCGAAACGGCTCTTGTCTTTCTTTTATCCGCCTCTCTTATTGGTCTTGGCTGGGGAACGCTGTTTCCTATCTTTCAAACGATTGCCATCCAGGAGGCACCTCCCGCACGAAGAGGGTTGGCGACTGCTACCTTCCTTTCCATCTTTGACTTAGGGATTGGAATTGGATCATTTATCGTAGGACTCGCCGGAACCAAAGTAGGATTTAGCTCTTTATATTTTTACAGTTCATTCCTTGTTTTAATCGGAATCGGTGTTTACTATCTGCTTCACGGACGAATATCTCTCCCCTCTATGAATAAAAAGCAAAATCATGGTCACAACATGTCTTCCCAAGCATGATGAATTACCTTCTCTTCATTTAAAAACAAAGAGGTTAACCAAAACACTGGTTAACCTCTTTGTTTTTAAACTAATTGATAGATACGTCTATACTTCTCTTCCAGATAATCAATCAAATACCCCGCATTGAGCCCTTCACCGGTCACATCTTGAAGAATCTCGAGCGGCTGCTTCGTTTTACCGTACTGATGGATATGATATGTCAGCCACTGGCGAATTTCATCTACTTTTCCATCTTCGATTAATTGGTCGAAGTCTGGTAAATCTTTTAAGATCGCATGCTTAAATTGTGCGGCATACATGTATCCAAGGGCATAAGAAGGAAAATAACCGAAATCCCCCCCTGACCAATGGACGTCCTGAAGCACACCTTTCGCATCATTTTCAGGGCGGATGCCTAAATATTCTTCGTATTTATCGTTCCAGATTTGAGGCAAATCTTTTACTTCGATTTCTCCATTAATCAATCCTTTTTCAATCTCATAACGAACCATGATATGAAGCGGATACGTCAGTTCATCTGCTTCAATGCGAATGAGGGACGGCTTTGATTCATTGACTGCACGGTAAAAATCATCTAAAGCAACATCGTCAAATTGTCCCGGTGTGTATTGTTTCAATATACCGTAGTTGCGCTTCCAGAACGAATAGTTCTTTCCGATAAACTTTTCAAAAAACAGTGATTGTGATTCATGGATGCCCATTGACGTCCCATCACATAAATTCGTTCCAATCAACTCTTTGGAAATGTTTTGCTCATACAGTGCATGGCCGCATTCATGAATCGTTCCGAAAATGGCCGTCCGGAAATCATTCTCATCATATCTTGTCGTAATCCTTACGTCCCCCGGGTTTAATCCTGTTGCAAATGGATGGACCGTTTCATCTAAACGGCCCGCTTCAAAGTCATAGCCAAGCTCCTTCAAGATGGCCAGGCTAAATTTGCGTTGCTGCTCTTTCGGGAAATGACGGTATAAAAAAGACGTGGCCGGTTTATTGGTTGAAGCGGCGATTTGTTGAACAAGCGGTACAATGCGATCGCGAAGCTGGCCGAATACACGGTCAATCACTTCAACGGTTACCCCCGGCTCGTACATATCAAGAAGCGTGTTGTACTTATTTCCTTTATATCCCCAGTACTCCACGAAACGTTTTTTGTATTCCACAATCTTTTCTAAATATGGCTGGAACAAAGCAAAGTCGGATTTTGCCTTTGCCTCCTCCCAGGCTGATTCTGATTTTGATGCTAATATTATGTATTCTTTGTACTCATCTGCGGGGATTTTTTTATTGCGATCATATTCCTTTTGGCATTCAGACAGCATTTTCTTTGTGATGTCCGATATATGTTGCCCGGCTTCTCCCGTGTTTAATTGGGCAAGAAAAGCAGCCATTTCTTCTGATGTAGACATTTGAAATGCTTCAGATGACAGCATTCCGATCACTTCAGAGCGCTGTTCGACCCCTTTTTTCGGAGCTCCTGTTCGCAAATCCCAAAACATTACCCCAATCGCTTCATTGTAAGCCGTCATTTTTTTCACATATTCTAAAAATTGCTCCTCCAACATGAGAATACTCTCTTTGTTCACATCGATTCCCCCCGTCAAAAAACTTTCTGAACAATTTTAACACATTTCTCTTCCATAAAAAAGAAAACCGCTGCCAAAGCAGCGGTTCCTTCTTATGCGATTTCCGGTGTAGTCGGTAAGTTGGAAGTGATAATATCCAGTACTTCCTGATCCGTGTTTTCCGGCACAAAAATCGTGACGTATCCTTTATCATCGTGGGAACGTACTAAACGGCCGACTCCCTGTTTTAAGCGCAGCAGCATATACGGCATCTCTGCATCCCAAAACGGATCAGCCACTTGATTCCGTTTCGCCTGAAACACCGGATCGTTCGGTGGATATGGAAGCGACCAAATGATAACATTTGAAAGCGATGGACCCGGGATATCCAGACCTTCCCATAAATGAACGGCACAAAGAATCGTTTCCTCTTCCTGTTGGAAGCGCGATACAAGCTTACTGATTTCCTGGTCTCCTTCAAACAAGAAGGTGTAACGGTCCTCATAAACGACTGCGTTCTTAAATTGCATCAATTCTTCTCTGCTATTAAATAAGAACAATGCTCGCCCATTCGTTTTTTCAATCATCTTCATACTATAGTCAAACTTGTCCACAAATGACATTTCAGCATTCGGAACTTGCTTGATGGTTAGAGTCATTTGTTCTTCGTATTCAAACGGAGACTCGACAGAGAACGATAAATAGTCTGAGATTCCTAAGCTGTATGCCAAATAGTCAAATGATTGGTTGTCTGATAACGTAGCAGAGGTGAATAAATAAGGAATCTTTTTAGAAAAAACTTTTTCCTTTAAAATATCTTTGACCGCCTGCGGCATGACAACAAGCGTTAATTCCCCTTCATGTTCTTCCGCCCAATAGATGGCATTTTCATTTTCTAAAAACAGGTGAATGGAATAATCGATTTGATCCAAATATTCATCCACAATTTTCAACGCATATTCTTCAATTGTATACGTTTCACTTTCAAATACCATTTCATTTCCGATTTGCTCTAATATTCCAAGCAAGCGGCTTGCAGCTTGAGAAAGCTCTTGATTTAAGTTGATTTCCTTGCGGTTCGATCCCTCGATGTTTTTCGTAGAAGAACTCAACACGTTAAAAAACTCACCATATACTTCAATGGCACGTTCCACCTTTAGAGCAAACTCTTCCCTTACATCGTTTTCAAGCAAACGGGTCAGCAAGTTTTCTAAAGTATTTTCCTGCACGCGGTATGTTAATGCTTTTTGAGCAGCAAATTCTAATAAATGTCCTTCGTCAAATACAACGGCACAGCTTTCCGGAAGAAGCGGCAGCTGCCCTTCACGCTTACGGGCTTCATATGTCCATACATGTTCCATATAGAAATCATGTGAACAGATGATTAAATCAACCGACTTACGATAATGCTCGCGCGATAAAGTTAAACCGCAGCGATGGCGCTGATCGCAGGAAGAGCAGTCCTGGAAAGAATCCCAGCTTACAAGCTTCCATTCTTCGTCCGCTAAATGAGGATATTCTTTACGGTCACCGTAATGATGAAAGGACTGCATCGCACCATGTTCATGTACAAACGGCGGCAGCGAGTCGTAAATTTCTTCGATTCCTTCATGATCCAGGCGCATTGATGCTTCATCCAACTTTTTTAAACAAAGATATTGATCTTGAGATTTTGCCAGACGAACATCCATGTTCAGCCCTAAAATATTAGAAAGCTTTACAATGTCACCTTCTTTTTTGACGAGCTGTTCGATTAATGTTTCATCCGCACAAGCAATAATGGCCGGCTTTCCTGTATAGCGTGCATAGCACAGTGCATAAAGCAAGTATACAATCGTTTTTCCCGTTCCAACCCCTGCCTCTGCAAACATCACTTTTTTTTCTTTAAATGCACGTTCCACCTGAAACGCCATAAAAATTTGTTCATCTCGAAGCTCCAGACCTGCTTCCGGAAGAAGGTCATAAAACACATCGCCAATCCATTCATTTAATTTATCAAAAAAGTTTTCTTTTGGTTCAAGGGCAAAAGGCAACCGTTCTCTAATCATTCACCGATACTCCTTCAATAAATTCGAATTAAACAAAATATAATTATCGCGCTTTCTGCTTTAATTGTCAATATTTTTCAAAAGAAAGAAGGAGCTGACTCAAAAGTCTTCAAAGGATGACCATGATCTATTTTTCTCCGGTGAACCATCACCGAAATCCATGATTTTCTTGGATTTTTGATGACGGTTCATCGCAGGAGGGTGTCCCAAAAGTTGGGACACCCTCCTCTTAAGTGGTTCTTGTATAGGTTAAATATTTTTTATCAATATTTGTTGCACATGACAGGGCCGACTGCAAATCTTCTCGCGCTTGCTCAAGCTCGTGTAAAGTAGCAGCGGAAACTTCATCTGCTGACATTAAAAGATGTTGATAGCTCTGCTGCAATGCATGATGAATCATCGAAAAATCCACTTGTCCTTTCGTCATCAATCCATCCTCCTTTGCCATCCTAACTTTATTAAATATTATCAATATATACTTGTTTGGATTTCTTTATTCACATATTTTAGATGAACGGATGGTTTTATATTCACACAAAGATTGTAAATCGTACTCCAACGGTAATGACTATGTATTGCTTGATTGGGACGATGATATGGTATTGGGATTTACCGTTCACGAAAATATGATTGAAATTAATTGTAGATTGTCTATCAGAAAGGTTCTTTAACAAAAGGGGCAATATGGTGTAATAACAATACATTAATTTCAGTGGGACACCAAATAATACTTAAAAAAATATCCATTATTCGGTAATCTGACTCCCAACCATATAACAGCCAATTTTTTCATTACGTTTACAGCCTTTTCTTCAATAGTCTTTCTTTATCTTTCAAAATATCCTTACAAGTTATCAACGTATTGGCAAATGGCCTATATAACCCTCTGTGTTGTTTTTTCCACCATAATAGAAGGTGTATTCAAGTTCGGGAAGTTAATCTCCTACCATCATGGTTGGAATTTGGGGTGGTCAATTGCAGTCTGGATTTTCATGTTCATTAATATGTCCATCTTCCTCCCAATGATTTTTCATTGGAAAAGCAATCTGGTCAAACGAAAAATAATCCAGTGAACTTCCGGCCACTATATTTAACAGCCTCCAAACCCGCACCACATCAGTCTTTTCTCGGCGGACGTTTTCCCCAATATTGATAGTAATCCGTTTCAATAAATCCGTTAAATAATTTTCGTTTTTTCGTTGCCTGCTTCCCATAAAATTGCTCGAAACCTTTGTGAGAAGTCAACATGTAAATGGACCACGTCTCAAGATCGGCAAAGGCCCGGCCCATTTCCTGATACATTTTCTCTACCGATGGACGGTCGCTTAAACGTTCTCCGTACGGCGGGTTCCCGACGATGACACCGTATTGTTTATCGGTTGTAAAATCCTTTACTTGCATTTGCTTAAACGTAATAAGATCCCCTAACCCCGCTTCAAAAGCGTTTTCCTGTGCGATTTTGACCATGCGGTGATCAATGTCATGACCGGAAATATCCAATTCCTGATCATAGTTCGCTAAATTTTCCGCTTCATCACGGGCTTTATCCCAAATTTCCCTTGAAAGCCAGGGCCATGTTTCAGAAATAAAATCACGGTTAAAACCAGGAGCAATGTTTTGTCCGATTAAAGCGGCTTCAATTGGGATGGTCCCTGATCCGCAAAATGGATCGACAAACGGGCGATCCGGGTGCCAGGTTGTCAATAGGACAAGCGCAGCTGCCAACGTTTCTTTTATCGGCGCTTCCCCTTGCCCTGTACGATACCCGCGCTTATGAAGGCCTGCTCCACTCGTATCGATGGTTAACGTGGCGACATCCTTTAATAAAGACACTTCGATTTTAAACTCGGGACCTGTCTCTTCCAGCCAACCGGTCGTTTTTTTATAATGTTTTTTTAAATTTTCAACGATCGCCTTCTTTACAATACTTTGACAATCAGAAACACTGAACAATTTGGATTTGACAGATTTTCCGCTTACAGGGAAATGGGCATCTACCGGCAAGTAATCTCCCCAGTTCAACGCTTTCGTTTTTTCAAATAGCTCATCAAATGTTTTCGCTCTAAATTCTCCTACTTTAATTTTGACGCGATCTGCGGTCCGCAGCCAAATGTTACTGCGGGCAATCGCTAATTCATCGCCTTTAAACGTGACTTTTCCATTCTCTACTGTACATTCATATCCTAAATCCCGTACTTCCTTCGCAACGAGTGCTTCAAGTCCCATCGCAGCGGTCGCGATTAATGTATATTTACTCATAGCTCAACCTCTTTAATATTTGTTTATGTATAACAATTGTTAAATTAACATACTAGGAGCCTCATTGCAATGACAGGACGGGGCTCCATATATTAAAAACAGCCCAAGGATATCCCCAGGCTGCCAACAGGCCGATGTCCCTGCTTAAGGGGCTGTCGGCCTGTTGAATGCAAACGATTGCTCATTACTCATGTGATAATAAGTAAACACGTGTTTCATACGGTTTTAATGTAAACGAGTAAACAGACTCAATGTTCTCAATATCATAATTGTGTACTAATAGTTGTTGACGGTTAAATGTAATGTCTTGCGGCAATTCAAATTTTTCTTCTTGACGGGACATGTTGCAAATGACAACCACTTTATCATTTCCCAATGTACGTGTATAGGCGTAAATTTTGTCATGGTCCGGCAAGATTAAGTCGTATGTTCCATATACAAGCACTTCATGCTCTTTACGGAGACGAACAAGATTCCTATAGAAGTTTAGAATAGAATTTGGATCGTTTTGCTGTGCTTCTACGTTAATATCCACATAATTTGGGTTAACGCCCAGCCATGGTGTTCCTGTTGTAAAGCCACCGTTTGCTTCACCATTCCATTGCATCGGTGTACGCGAATTATCACGCCCTTGTTCCCACACAACCTTCATGATGTCTTCATGCGGACGGCCCTTTTCACTCTCAATGCGATAATAGTTCACCATGCCAACATCGTTGTACTGCTCAATCGAGTCAAACTTGACATTTGTCATTCCGATTTCTTGACCTTGGTAGATGAATGGCGTTCCTTGCATATTGAAGTATAGGGCCGCTAAGCATTTGGCGCTTTCTTCACGGAATTCAGGGTCACCAAACTTGTTGACCGAACGGATGTGATCATGGTTTTCCAAATATAACGCGTTCCAGCCACCGCTTGCTTCCAAGCCTTTTTGCCAGGCGGTTAAAATTCTTTTTAAGTTTTTGATATCTAGTGGATTGGACTCACCTTTATCCCAAAGACCCATGTGCTCGAATTGGAAAATCATATTGAACTTTCCATTTTCCGCTCCAACCCATTCAGCGGCATTCTCTGCAGAAACACCGTTCGCTTCACCAACTGTCATGATGTCGTACTTTGCAAACGTTTGCTCTTTCAGTTCTGTTAAAAAGTCCTGGATGCCCTCACGGTTCATATGACCTTCAAAAGATGGAACATAATCCAGCCCTTCTGGATTTGGAAGGTCAGGGAAACCTGGGACTTTCTTGATGTGAGAAATCGCATCTACACGGAAGCCATCAATTCCTTTATCTAACCACCAATTTACCATTTCGTATAAATCTTCACGCACTTTCGGGTTTTCCCAGTTTAAGTCAGGTTGTTTGCGCGAGAACACATGTAAGTAGTACTCGTCCGTTTTCTCATCATATTCCCAAGCAGATCCGCCGAAAATAGATTCCCAGTTGTTCGGTTCTTTGCCGTCTTTCCCTTCACGCCAAATGTAATAATCACGATACGGATTGTCCTTGGACGAGCGAGACTCAACAAACCACGGATGCTCATCTGATGTATGATTGATGACTAAGTCCATAATTAGTTTCATCCCGCGTTTGTGCACTTCTGCCAACAGCTGATCAAAGTCAGACATTGTTCCAAAATCTCTCATAATGTCTTGGTAATCGCTAATGTCGTAACCGTTGTCATCGTTCGGAGATTGATAAATCGGACAAATCCAGATAACATCAATTCCTAAATCTTTTAAATAATCAAGCTTGGAGATGACACCTTGAATATCACCAATTCCGTCACCGTTTGAGTCCATAAAGCTGCGCGGGTAAATTTGATATGCAACGGCTTCTTTCCACCATTTTTTCTCCATGAAACCAACTCCTCGTACTGCGTACTGCTCTGATGCTTACTCTTTTCCTGTTTGAGCACCTTTCACTATTTTAAATGAAAACGCTATACGAATCCACATAAAGAATGGAACATGGGCAAAAACGCCCATGTTCCATTCTTTACGTATACGCTTATTCAGGATGAAAGAACAGAAGGCCGTGGAGAGAATAAGAAGCAATGGCAGAGATTAACAAATTATGTTAAACGCGAAAATAAAAAAAAGAGGATGTTCATCCTCTAAAGACTTTTGATTCAGCCACTTTATGTAGCAATCTCCCCATCGCTAAGGAGAGCTGGTGTGGATTGATTGAAATATTATTGGGTATATATTGCTTAGCCATAATGTTCTGTAAGCCATGTTTTGTTCCATTGTACTGCAAACGGCAAGCAACGCCTCGTACTCCGGTGATAATCATCTATCTACAGATAGAACATCTACCTGTCCTTTCCTCCGTTCAATTCCTTCAGAAAGGTGCCCCTACCATTATTTGGGTTTCTCGCTCGAGGGGTTTACCGCGTTCCACTCTTACAATTTCTTGTAAGACTTCGTCACTGTGGCACTTTCAGGATAGTAAGACCATATCCGAATGGACTTAGGTCCGTTCTCCGCCGTCAACCGAGCATTATCGCCCGGATGCCCTAGCTTATGACTTGGCTAGGCACGAACACTACAGGCATCTCAGCCTGTGCGAGCATGGACTTTCCTCTGAATTGTCAAACAATCCAGCGATTATCCGAACATTATGCACTCATCTCAAAAGACAAACTTAAGTATAATAAAAAAATGAACAAGATGCAACTATTATTTTTATGAGGATGTGCCCTAAAACGTATTTAGGGCACATCCTCATGCGATGAACCGTCATCGAAAATCCAGGAAGAACGAGAATCTTGGTAACCGTTCATCGCAAAGAATAGATTATTATCATTCTCAAGAGACTTTTAAGTTAGCTCCACTCACTGAAACGTCCGCTTTGCTTCACTGAAACATGGATTGAGCAAAACGTTCCCATGAAATTAAACATATCGTTAATCAAAATTTTGTTTTTTATAATAAGTCTTTTAGCCAAAAGAATCGTCAAAAGAACCTTTGATTTCACCGGATTCTTCGTGACGATTCTTTTGACGGGTCCAAAAAATCACATGTTCTTTCGTGATTTTTTGAATCCATGTTTTTACTCATATAATTTGCTTCCAAATACATGTTTTTCAAGATTGGATAGACGTTTTAAGATATCGAAGTTTGTTGTACCGGCTGTTGCCGTTTGCGGAGCGGAGTATGACGGCTTCTTCTGCGCTTCCTCCACTTGCTTTTTCAACCGCAGGTTTTCCTGGCGCAACTCTTCAATTTCTTGATGGAATGTCTCATAGTCTTTAATGATTCCATCCAAAAACTTGTCTACTTCCTCTTGACTGTAGCCTCTCATGCTTGTTTTGAAATCTTTCTCCAATATGTCTTTTGCTGTAAAACGAATTTTATCAGAAAGCATTTTACTCACCTCAACACGGTAAACCCTATTCTCTCACTATTTTTTCAAAAATAAAAGCAATTGTCAATTTATCTAAGCGAAAGATTTTCGACATTTTTTCATTATTGATTGAATTGCTCTTCCTCTACAATGGCCTGCAAATCATACGATGTGATTAGAATAATGGGATAATTTTCGGTTTCCGCTCTTTTTTTGGCTGCTTCAAACATGTACTTTGGGCTCCCTGCATGTTCCTCATCGTATACCATTAATAATCCGTCACTTTTTGTAATAAAAAATTGGTTTTTCAACCGAAACTGAACGGGACTTTCATATTTTTTTTTCGTAATACTGTCCACAAAGTCCGCTTGGCTGATGACGAATTCGTACAGCTCCCGGTTCGCTTCATTCCAATTTTCCTCTTGTTCCAGAAAAGGCGTAATAACCGCCAGTTGAAGCTGCGGATACTTCAATTGTAAGTCAAATACCACTTCAGCTGCCCAGAGTTCCGATCCTAGCTGGCCGCTGATGATGACCCATTCCAGCCCATCTTCTAATAGTGTCACAAGCTGTCGACTTAACGCCTTCTTAATATAACCGATTCCCGGGTGGTTCCCCTGAAAAATCCCTAATTCAAACGGTTTATATCCCGTTATGGCCACTACTTTCAATACATCATAACTCCTTGCTATGTATAAGTAGATAGGAACCGAAAAAAAAAATCCGATCCCTATCATAAGCATTAACGATAGAATGAGCCTGGCATCGCACCCGGCATTGCACCTGGCATCATACCTGGCATCATACCTGGCATCATACCTGGCATCGCACCCGGCATTCCTAGTGTACCTGAGATTGTACCAGTGAATGGCATTCCTGGTGCTGGTGCTAATGGTGCTGGCCCTGGCCCTGGTCCCATATTAACATGCTGGCTTGTTACTTCATTTGCTACTGATTGAGTTTGTGGAAAATAGTGTTGATGCTGAACGTTCGTATGATTCACGAGTGTTGTGTGCGTTGGATGAACATGAGGTTGAATGACGTTTTGGCAAGTGTGCTGCACACAACATTTAGTAGGATGAACAATTGGCGGACAACATACTGTCGGACATGGTGGTCTACAATACATCTATCTTTCCCCTTTCTTGTACTTGTTACACTAATACAGTATGTGAAAGGATGTGTACATGTACTGATATAAACACCTATTTTTACCGCCTTTTACATAAAAGTATAATAAGAATTTTTCAGACTGCTCAATACAATCATCGTTAAACAAACAAGGGCAAAAAACGAAACGAGAATGATGTTTTTCATGAAACCTCTCTCCACCTATTTTTATATTTCAAAGTTTTTAGTCATTACAATGCATTATTTTATCAATGCCTGAATCGTAGAACAATAAAAAAAATGGTTCAAAACAAAAATTCCACTATTTTGAAAAGTTCGTCTTATTTCGGTGTCTTTTTTCTCGTTTTACTGGAAGTATCTTACCGTTTCTGCTGCTTTCGTTTCAACCGTTCCATTCGCTTTTCCAACTCACGCTCCTGTTTTTCACGGTTGGTTAACAGGCGTGTGTGCAATTCATAAGCTATAGAAGCATAGCAAAGAGCTTCGTCCAAATCTTTTACCCGATGTTCGTACGCTTTTGCAAGTTCGACAGCTGCCTCTATCCTGATTACGCCCGCCCCAAGGCTGACGATTTCTTTCCAAAACCCGATCGCTTTTTCCCACTGGTGCTCCCTCTTATATTGAGCGGCCAACGCCATTTTTGCTCTATAATGTTCTTCTTCTTTTATACCGGATACATATTCATAGCCTTTTACGGCAGTTTTCCTATCACCAATCGCTTCATACCAGCGCGCCACTTCAAACGCCTCTTTAGTAGTAGAATAAGAAGAATTCAACAAATGCTTTGACATATGGACATATAATGTAATAAGAGTCAAAATATCATGCTCGTTATGCTTCATGACCTCAAAGACACCCTGGGGATTTTTTGACTGAACAAAATCAAAATAAATCATGGGAGCTAAAAAGCCGGGTACGTCCTTGATTCGTTTAATTTGTAAAATTTCTTTTTCTACTTGTGACAACTTGACTGACTCTAGCTTATGCTTCCACAGCCGTCTTGCCCCATGCAATAAATCGAAATGCCCGAAAGAAGGGAGCTTCGGCAAATGTTCACGCAGCAGCGTATGGCGTGTTTTTACCTGCGGCCAATCAAATGCCTTTCCGTTATATGTGACAAGAGTCGTGTAGTCTACATGCTTTAAAAAGCTTTCATAAAAAGCAATCTCTCCGCTCGGATCCGGTAAAAAATGCTGCCTTACTACCACTTTGTCCTCAAAAACCCTGGCGTAGCCCAGCAGGAAAATCGTTGTTCCCGCTCCCCCTCTTAACCCCGTCGTTTCGGTGTCAAAGAAAAACAAGTCCGTGGACTTATATCCTGCAGAGGAAAGCGGATGCCTTGCGGTTGTTCCATTCCACTGTTCCACTACCTCATGCAGCTGCCCAAAAGAATGGACACCATGTTCATAATGAAGTGGATAGACGACTTCCCGGATCAAACAGCAGCCGCCTTCCGTATAATATGGAACGGCTCCGAAGTCTTTCCACTCCTGCCAAAAAGGAATGGAGGTAAACCCCTTCTGCTCTACTTGTTCCCTATTCTCGCTTATTGAATCCTGTTTTTCTATATTTAAATGTTGTTTCATCCTCCGCAGCTTATTTTTCATCGACATATCCTATCACCCATCTGTTATTGTACAAGTGCTTTTAGTAATGTTAAAGCATCTTGTTTCGCTTTTTCTGTTTGGGTTTCTGTCCCTATGCAGGATGGACAGCCGCTTTCGCACGAACACCCTGCAATCAATTCATATGTTTCTTGCAGCACGTTATCCATCATTGTGTATACTTTGTCACTCAATCCGATTCCTCCCGGATACCGGTCATATAAGAAAATTGTCGGTTTCTCATTGTGAACAGCCTTTACTTGCGGGACAACATGTAAGTCAGACGGATCGCACATAACCATTAACGGGGCAACGGATTGCAGGGCATGGGCGACCGAGACGAGCGCTTGGTCCAATCTTTCTTGCGAGTTGTCAAACAAGTGATCATCAAAACTAAACCAGACCGCATTCGTATGGAGTTCCTCTTCCGGAAGATGAATGGGACCTGAACCGATGTTTTCATGGGTCTCAAACTTAATTTTTTTAAAAATGGTCGCCATCGCTGTAACCATTACATCTCCGTAGCCCATTTCAAGGTCTTTCGTCTGCTTGGACTTATCTGTTTCAAGCACTTTAAGGTTTACAGCCAGGTTAGCATCGGTAAAATAATCAACATCTACTTCTCTAACAAACGCTTTTTTCTCTTCCCAATCCAGCTTTTCGACTTGGTATTGAATGCCTTGATGCAAATAAATCGCTTCTTCATGTAAAAGTGTCATTGCGCTGAAACGATCCATCTCTCCGATTACTTTCACATTCGCTACATCGGATTGATCAATAATGACGACATTTTCTTGCGAAGCAGAACGCAGGCTAATATTATGGGCCGGAAATGAATCGTTCATCCAGTACCATTTTTCTCCACTCAGGTGAAGAACGCGTTCTTCTGTTAAAAATTCAAGCACGTCTTCCACATCCACATTTCCAAACATGTCGCCTTTTTTAAATGGAAGTTCATATGCCGCACATTTCACATGATCGACCAGAATCACCAGGTTATCAGGATTGATGCGTGCGGTTTCCGGATTGCGGTTAAAGAAATAATCCGGATGCTGAATCATGTACTGATCGAGAGGCCCTGAGCTTGCGACCATCACAATTACTGCTTCTCCATGTCTTCTTCCGGCTCGTCCCGCTTGCTGCCAGGCGCTCGCAATACTTCCCGGATAACCCGTCATAATGCACACTTGCAATTGGCCGATGTCGACTCCAAGCTCCAGTGCATTTGTGCTCACGACCCCATAAATGTCTCCGCTGCGCAAACCTCTTTCAATTTCACGTCGCTGCTTCGGCAAATAACCGCCTCGATAGCCGCGGATGGATTTGGCTGATAACTCGTTTTTCACTAACTCTTGTAAATACGTCAAAATGATTTCAACCCGTACCCGGCTGCGGGCAAAAACGATCGTTTGAATTTTGTTTTTCAAAAATTCGCTCGCCAGTTTTCGAACCTCTAATGTTGCACTGCGACGAATATTAAGGGGTTTATTCACAATGGGCGGATTATAGAAAATGAAATGCTTCCGGCCGGATGGAGCACCATTATTATCGATCAATACCATTTTTTCCCCGGTCAGTTGTTCCGCCAGCTCTTTCGGATTCGCAATGGTAGCAGACGTACATATAAAAGTCGGGTTGCTTCCATAGTAGGCGCAAATGCGCTTTAAACGGCGAATGACGTTTGCTGCATGACTGCCGAACACTCCCCGGTACGTATGCAACTCGTCTATGACGACATATTTTAGATTTTCAAAGAGCGAGACCCATTTTGTATGATGGGGTAAAATCGCCGAGTGCAGCATATCCGGGTTTGTGATGACAACATGACCGGCTTGTCTGACTTTTTGCCGGATGTTTGCCGGCGTGTCCCCGTCATATGTATAGCTGTTGATCGCTGCTCCCATTTCTTCAATAATTTCATTGATTTCACTCTTTTGGTCCTGTGCCAGCGCTTTGGTCGGGAATAAATAGAGGGCCCGCGCCTGTTGATTGTCTAAAATCGTTTGCAGGACAGGCAAGTTATAGCACAACGTTTTCCCTGATGCTGTCGGGGTGACCGCCACAAAACTTCGTCCTTTGTAAGCAGTTAAAAAGGCTGTTTCCTGATGGGTATAAAGGGAGCCGATCCCCCGTTTTTCCAATGCCCGTTTTAACCGTTCATCCATAAAAGAAGGAAACGGAACGTTTTTTGCTTCTTTCGGTTCGATTGTATGCCAATGGATAATATTTTCGTTATAATCAGGATTTTCTTTTAAAACGTTCATAACTTCCTGTACATTTTTCCGTATCTTCATTCAACATCACCTAGCTTCTATTTTAACGAATAAACGTTCGTTTTCAAACCGTATGTTTTTGTTTAAATTGGAAAAGGTAACATACAGGAGGTGTTCGGCATGCCAAATGCTTACTTATGTCCAAACTGTAAGACGAATCGCTCACGTTTCAATATTATTGAACAAGTGGCAAAGCCCGTAAAAATGGATCCGCGTACCGGTGATATTATGGAAGAGTACACAAACGACAACTTGGACCCGTTCCATACCCCATACCGTGGACCTGAACGCCGCGTTCAGTGTGCCACCTGCGGATTAGTAGAGGACGAAAGAATGTTTATCAAACATGCAGAACATAACAGGCTGCAATAAAGAAAACTTGCTTATCAAATGAACGCTATATTGGTTTTCATAACCCATTCCCACGAAAAAACAGACACCAGAAGGTATCTGTTTTTTCCTGGATAATGTAGTCTATCAAAATATGTGCCATAGATTCTTCTCCACGGTCCACCGCCAGTCCAGCCTGCCGGGTCCTTTTGGCAATCAACTCCTTTGCCTCCCCGATCAAGTAATCCGTTTATCATTTTAGGCGAGAAGACTCCCACTTCAAATTTTCGTTAGAAAATTAAGTGGTAGGTAGTTCAAGATAAAGTACCCGGCATAGAGTGATTGACCAAAGAATACAGTCCCCCAAACCGGTGCCGGAATAAAAGTCGCTTGCGCAAGATTTGTGGCGTCTCCGGCATCTTTGCGTTGAATGAAACTTAGTTTAAACACCGTAAAGGCAGTAAAGATAGATTGAAGGAGTACAACTGACGATAAGAAGATACTTGTATGCATCATAACTATTTCATACTTTTTATAAGTAATAAAACCCAATAAAGAAATAAAAGAAATCGCCCAGAAAAAACCATAAAAATTGCGTACCCATAATAATACAGAAATGATTGCCAGAGTGATGAAAAAATAAATAATTATATTAAAATAACCTTTTTCCACTAAATAAAACAATCCTATCGCCGTTAATGAAGAGCCTGTATAACCAGCATAAAATACCAGCACTCTCGCAAACCGAGAATTGATCCTTGTTATCGCTAGCCCTGAAGCATCACTGTGTAATGAAATTTTGTGTGCTATCCTTCCGCTTAAACAAGCCGCACAAATTACATGAAACACCTCGTGAAGCAGCGTGTTGCAAAGGGCAATATAAACTCCTAGAACAGGTATCCGGCTGATAACCAATGCTATAGCCATATATACATATATGAGCGTAATACTTTCCACTGTTTATTCTCCTTTGAGTTTTTTACATTATACATTTTTTAAGAGCTAATTTAAATGTGTCTACTAACTTGTTCCTTACATAGCTGTTCACCATGCCGGCTGCATAAGAACAAACCTGCGCTAAAAGATATTGGACATAACGAGATACCTTTTCACTCTCTCGTTCGACCCTATGGCTGTCCTGAAGAATATATAACGGACGACCCTTTGCTTCATCATAAATTCTTCCGATATACTCACCGATCACTCCCAGCATAATGAGAACCACCCCATTAAAGAAAAGCATAGTCATTAGAAGGGAAGACCAGCCGGTGACGGTCGAGTCGGTAAATAGTTTCAGGTACAAAACAACGAACATCCAGATTACACTTGCAAATGAAAGAAGGACGCCTAAGAGACTCGCCATTTTTAACGGCTTATAGGAGAAAGAAGTAATCCCATCCATCGAGAAATGGAGCATCTTCTTGAGCGGATACTTCGTCTCTCCCGCCAGGCGTTCGTCCCGCTCGTATTCAATGGCGGTTTGTTTAAACCCCACCCAGCTGACAAGCCCGCGGACAAAGCGGCTTCTTTCCTTCATGTTCACTAATTGACCGCACACCTTGCGGTCAATCAAGCGTGCAAAGCAGGGTCAGACCCTCCAAATCCCGTTGCGATAAAGTCCCATTTTAATTTCGTCTCCGATTTTTGTCTGAGTATAAAGATATTTTCTTAATTCGCCGACAGTGCTTACTTTAGTGCCATTGATAGATATAATTACATCCTTTACTTGAAGTCCGGCCTCTGCTGCAGGTGAAGATGGCTCTACAGTTGTAATGATCACTCCTTCTGTTAGATCCTCGGGCAGACTTAACTGTCCTTGCTGAATGTATTGGGACAAGTCGCTAATATTTTGCAGCCCTACACCAAGGTACGGTCTTTTTACTTCGCCGTATTGTAATAGGTCTTCTACAATCGGTGTCACATACTGGCTATCTATTTTTAATACAGCTAAGTCTGTTAACGGGTCGGCACCGACGATTTGTGCGTCAATTCTTTTTAGATTAATTTGCTTCGATGCGGCCAGCGATCCAACCGATTGAATCGCTTTTTCCACGGGAGGCCGAAAATCAAATTTCACGTTGTCTGGCAAATGCCCGGGTAATGGGAATCATCGCCTTTTTCGACATCAAATAACTAATAAACAGGGCACCCCGAAAAATAGAACGGCTAATCCCACCAGAATCATCAGAAGCAACTTGAATAGTCGATAAGCAAATGAAATATCTTTTCCGATATAAAGCATTCCGATGAATTGACCTTTGTAGAAAATTGGACGGCCGGCTATCATGAGATGAATTTCATGACGCTCCGGGGGTGGACGCAGCTCATCAATTTCAAACGGTTTGACGAGATAATCATCCGCTCCCGAATCCAACCCTTCTATACGGTCTTCAACGGCATCTTTTGCTGTCAACATAAGAATCGCTCCCGAATACCCCTCTTTGCGCAAGCGCCGGCATACTTCCACTCCGTCTCCGTTGGGCATCATCCAATCCAGAATTAACACGTCATCGTGCGGTATATACATGCCTGTACCTTTGTTACTTTAATCTTCAAAAATGAAAAAACGGTGAAAATCAATCAGGGAATAACAAGTTTTTTATTCATACATTGAGAAATAAGAAAAAGCAGAGGTGTGATTTACTTCTGCATGAATATCAAACACATCTTCTTGGCATTATGTTTCATTTATTTCAATATAACGATTGGTTGAATGCAAACATTTTTTAAATAACACTTTTTAGATTTCACAAGTAAAATCATGTTATTTTTCATAAAATATTGTTAATTGCGAAATAATATTATATACTAACAAATGATATATCACACAAATATTAATCCTATATGTAACTGGCGCAACATGGAGTACCATGAGGGAGCATATAGGTTCATGAGCCGCGCGCCTGGGCAAGCACTTGATTTTTTAATCAAGTGCTTTTTATTTTCCTAATTTTAAAAAAAGGAGTAGATATGCATGAATAATATGCAGAGAAAAATGGGAACTTTTGCCCTAACTATGACTGGTCTTGGTTCCATCATTGGCTCAGGATGGTTATTTGGAGCCTGGAAAGCTGCACAAATTGCCGGCCCGGCAGCTATCTTTTCTTGGATTATCGGTATGGCGGTTATCTTATTGATTGCTTTGTCTTATGCAGAGCTTGGCACCATGTTTCCAGAAGCCGGAGGAATGGTAAAGTATCCTCAATATTCACACGGCTCATTTGTTGGATTTCTGGCAGCGTGGGCAAACTGGATCGCGATCGCTTCCACTATTCCTGTTGAAGCGATCGCTTCCGTTCAATATATGAGTACATGGCCTTGGGAATGGGCAAATTGGACACATTCACTCGTAAAAAATAATGTATTGACATTCAAAGGTTTACTTATCGCATCTATGCTGCTTCTAGTATATTTTTTCTTAAATTATTGGACTGTTAATCTTTTTGCAAAAGCCAATTCATCCATTACAGTATTTAAGCTTATTATTCCAGGCATCGCAGCCGGCGCTTTACTATTTGCAGGTTTCCACGGAGAGAATTTTACAAGCACAAACGGTGTGGCTCCATACGGTTGGGCAAGTGTATTAACGGCTGTCGCAACCTCTGGAATTGTCTTTGCTTTTAACGGATTTCAAAGTCCGGTAAATATGGCCGGTGAAGCCAAAACACCAAACCGTTCTATTCCAATTGCAGTCATTGGTTCTATTCTCATCGCAACTGTCATATATGTTCTTTTGCAAATTGCTTTTATTGGTGCAGTAGACCCGTTCCTGCTTGTAAAAGGATGGAGTCACCTTAACTTTAATTCTCCATTCGCCGATTTGGCGATTGCACTTGCTTTCAATTGGCTGGCAATTTTGCTGTATGCGGATGCATTTGTTTCCCCGTCCGGTACAGGAACGACTTATACCGCCACCACAGCACGGATGATTTATGGAATGCAAAAGAACGGATATTTGCCTCCTGTTTTCGGAACTGTCCACCCTGTTTATGGCGTTCCGCGTGCGGCGATGTTTTTGAATTTAGGCATATGCTTTCTCTTTTTGTTTTTGTTTCGGGGTTGGGGGGTACTGGCTGAAATTATTTCTGTGGCAACATTGATTTCTTATATAATGGGACCTGTCGCACTCATGACGTTGCGGCGTACTGCTGAACATTTCCACCGGCCGTTCTATCTTAAAGGGGCATCTTTCATTGCGCCTTGCGGATTTATTTTTGCATCTCTTACTTTATATTGGGCTCGTTGGCCGCTGACAGGAGAAGTATTATTCATTATGATTATTGGGTTGCCATTATATTTTTATTATCAGGCAAAGAACAACTGGCGTGGATTTAAACAACAATTTTTTTCAGGAATTTGGTTGATTGTCTATTTATTATGTATGATCCTGATTTCTTACCTCGGAAGTGAAAAATTCGGAGGGAGAAATATGATTCCATATGGCTGGGATATGCTCCTCATTGCATGTTTGTCACTTATGTTCTATTTTTGGGGTGTGAGAAGCGGAATAAAAACAGGATACACTCAAGAGGCTGAGCAAATCAACAGATCGATAGCCGATAAAGAAAAAGAGGCAAAAACTTCTGATGTAAGCAAAGCTATGTAGCTATATACTTTTGTTCTGCCGCACAAAATCTGTGGAACTTAAGCATATATATTTATGGTTCATGAAAAGGAGCGACTCAAGAATTAAATATATACCGACAGTTTGATATTGAGGTTATAAGCCTGTATCGTTAATTACCAAGTAATCATCGATACAGGCTCTTTTTATCATTTGTTTTATTACATTATCTATTCTTCATCATGTGGAAGAACGAAACATCTTCCATAATCTGTGATGCTGCGTCAGAAGCACGGCTGGCTAACGGGGCAGGTTGAACAAGAGAGATAAAATCCATGCCGATAGTTGTATTTGTTGATCTATTAGCCCCAATATTACTGATACTGAGGAACGTAAGAAATTTGTTGGTATTGCGGAATATATTGCAGCTGTTGATAATATTGATTTAAATATTGATGAGGCATCTTTTCCTTTACTCTATCGCAGTTCTTGTATGGACCTATATATGTTGTGGGCTTAACTGATGCAGTTGCTTGTTTCCATTGATTTTCATCGATGCAATAAGTATGCGACATGATATTTGCAGGAGTAAATTTTAAGATGTCAGAGCCTAAGATCACTTCTGGAGTTGGTGCATCAAAAATTGCCAAAAGATGAGTGTTATCAACTGTAGCTACTTCATAATGCCACCAACCTTGTGGAATGTTTGCTACTTTTCCAGGTGTAATAGAGTAACTGAGAATTTGTTTTGTAAACGGGTTCAGCATCGATACAGCAGCAGCACCAGAGATACAATAGACTAGCTCGGCTGCATTTTGGTGATAGTGCGGTTCTACGACATGATTGGCACTTAGGAAAATGTCTAGCAGAGACACATTTTCCAATGTATTCAGCTGTTTCACACCTAATACGTTAATATAGTTGTTGTTATCTTTTTTAAACAAGGGACTTTTATTTACATCAAAAGTGTATTGAGTTGATGGAGATGTGTAATCTATATATGAAACCATAAATTTTCTTCACCTCTTTACATTAACTTTATAGGCATGTTATGCACTTATAATTAGTCTGGTGTGCGTAGTGATTAAGGATTAATTGGCGTGCAGTTCGAAGATGATATGTAATAGAAGAGATGGGTTCTTGTTCAACGGACGGCTTGAGTTTGAGAAATAATAAAAAATTAGCTCCGATAAATGACTCTGTGGTAATAGGACCTCCAAATACAATTGTAGATCAACAATTAAAAACAAAAGTTCCCTATATTATTATAAAATATCTATAAAAAGATAAATAACTATAAAAACGCATGCTGCAGCAAATACTGGGGTTTCTCATGAATCAGTCGGTTTGTTTTTCGGTTTTTATTCTCCATAACCTCGTCCTCCTTTGTTCAGTTTTTGCTCATCTATGTTACGATTATCCAACCAACAAACAAAAAGACATCAACTTGATTGTTGATGTCTTTTTGTATTGACACTTTTAATGGTTTAATTTAGGCGACTTAGGAGTAGGAGCATATCCAGCTCGTAATAAACTAACACCGTATCCAATTACTCCTCCTGCAACGGCTGGTAAAATCCAGCCCAAACCTACATTGTATAACGGAAGGATATGATTGAATAAATTATTTACCGCTTGAATCGGCAAATGAGCAGCGTTAAGTCCGTCAAATAAACTAACAAGAAAAGTTAACAACAAGCTCCCTTGGTATACTTCCGCTCTTCCTTTAAATGCCGGGTGTAAAAAAGTTAAGAAAATAAGCATAATGGCTAAAGGATATATAGCCGTTAATACCGGCACAGATATTTGAATTAATTGTGTTAATCCGAAATTGGCGATAACTGCACTGAAAACAGATAAAATGACAGCTATTGCTTGATATGAAATCTTTGGAAATACTTTATGGAAGTAAGCTGAACAAGAACTAACAAGTCCAACGCTGGTTGTTAAACAAGCAACAGTAATCATTAATCCTAATAATAAACCGCCTAGAGAACTAAAATAATAAGTAGCCACTTTCGCTAAAACTGCTCCGCCATTTTCCAAATGCCCTAATTTTTCAACACTTGACGCTCCCATGTAGGAAAGCGACGTGTAAATCATAACGAGTACGATAGCTGCGATAGAAGCTGCTTTTGCACAAATTTTGATGATTTCTTTTTTATCATGTGCTCCTTTTGCTTTAATGGCATTAATGACAATAATCCCGAAAACAAACGAAGCAAGTGTATCCATCGTTAAATAGCCTTCTTGAAATCCCTTGAAAAAGGAATTATGCGTATAGGCTTGTACTGGTGCTTGAATGGCACCAATCGGACGTACAACTGCGGCAATCACTAAAACCCCGATAAACGTTAGTTTGATTGGCGTCAAGATTTTTCCGACAACATCGACAATTTTCGCAGGATTGAGAGAGAACCAGCATGTAATACCGAAAAAAATGATAGTAAAAATAAACAAAGGTATATGCCCTGCGTTTTCTGGCAAAAACGGCTTAACACCTATTTCAAAAGACACGCTTCCTGCTCTAGGTAAAGCAAACAGAGGCCCAATAGCCAAGTAGAGAACAAAGCTGAAAACGACACTAAACCAAGGATGAACGCGGCTTGCTAATGACTGCAAATCATCACTTCCAGAAATGCCGAATGCAAATACTCCAAGTAATGGAAGTCCAACCCCTGTGATCAAAAATCCAGCAGTCGCAAACCATACATTACTTCCGGCTGTTTGGCCCAACATAGCCGGAAAAATTAAATTGCCTGCTCCAAAGAAAAGAGCAAAAAGCATCAGTCCAATAACAAGAACATAAGAAGATGATACTTTAGTTGACACAACAAACCCTCCAAGCAAAAACACTTTATTATCCATCGATAACATTTTTTAATTTTCAGAATAATTTATCAAATAAAGAGATAACAACGTTTTGTATTATACTCCTACAAAATAAATATATCAATATAAAAATATGTTTTTTTAAATTTGTTCGAAAACACGGAATAATCGTCACATGATTTGATTTGGTGCAAAGCTAGCTGTTTGTTTTACGGTATTTGTTTTCCATTTCATATCCCCCTCCGGTCAGCTTTTGATCATCTATGTTACTATTCCCGATTAATAACCAAAAAGACATCAGCTTGATTGTTGATGTCTTTTTGGTTGGGCCATGTTATTTTAAATAGAACACTTTTATGCGAGGACAGCTAATAATCACATAATATGAACAAGGTCAAAGTGTTTACTGCTATATGTACTGGTACGGGAGAGCTAATGGCATAGACCGCTCTTAAAACCATACTTCGATAAAATAAATGCACTTCAGGTTCATCACGCCAGTTCCCTGCTGGTTCCGAAGCATCAACTTGTTCCTTTAAGGGAGAGTATCTAGATTATATAAATCTACACCTTCTATGAAAGTAACAAACGCTTTGACCATATTCAACTTTAAAGATTCTTCATGATAAAACATCCAAGTTTTTCGTAATATAGGTTCCCCATCTTTTGTTTTGATGTCGACTTTATGAACATCGTCTATGTCCTTTAAAATCATACTTGGCATAATGGCATAGCCTAAACCGTTCATAACCATTTTTTTGCATGTATCTGCTTTATCAACCTCTATACTGACCAATGGCGGCTGCGAATAATTTTCGGCCCACCAATTTTCTATCGAGGTCTTTAGTAAGTAATCTGTACGGTAATCAATTCTTGGCAAGCGGGGTAGATCGTTCATATCTATCTTTTCTTTTGAGGCAATACATATTGTTTCTGCAAATAATAAACGTTTTTGATCTCCCCAACTGTAGTCTCCTTTAACAAATCCGATATGTACGTCTTGGTTATAGACCAAATTAGTGATATCACTGCTCCAGCCTGTCGTTACTTTGAATTCAATATTAGGGTACTCGTCTTTAAAAAGCTTTAGCAGATCAGGAAGTTTATAATGGGCAAAAAAATTTGATACACCCAGCCTTAATGTTCCTGCCACATTTTGCTCCATATTCAGTACATTCTCTTTGATCTTTTGAATGTTCAATAACATCTTGTCCGCACACTTTGCCAAATACTCCCCTTGAGGGGTAAACTGGACTCCGCGTCTCCCTCTGTTTACAACCTGAACTCCGAACTCCTTTTCGATTTGTTGCAAACGGTTTGTTAAGGCAGGCTGAGAAATGTATAAGCTTTTTGCTGCCTTCGTAATGTTTTTCTCATTGTGAAGGGCTTTCAAAACCAGCCAATCTCGATCCTCCATATAAACCCTCCTATTCAGCCATCGTTTTTATTTATGGTTACCTATAAAATTTCGATATTTTATTTATTTCTAAAATTATACTATATTTATCTACACAGTATTCCATGGCTTTTATCAGAACATGGATACCTCACAATACGCTGCTATGGCGGCTTTATGCTCCCCTTCGTTTTCAACGGCTAGTATTAAGTAAGAAAGAAGGACTTTGTATGAAAGAAAATAAATTATTCATCCGTAATGTTGGGTTCATCACAATAAGCAGCACCGGAGGTTTTATTCTCTCTTTAACAGGCCTTTCCATTGGCTGGATGATTGGAACATTACTTATCGGGGCTCTTCTTTCCTTTTGGCAGCCAGCTTCGTTAAAGTTACCTATCAATCAAAAGGGTATTCCGCCATATTGGTTACGTATCGGGCAATGTATGTTGGCAATTGAGTTGGGGCAAAAAATAAACTTGTCTGTTTTGCATATCTTTAAAGAGGATTGGATGACGATTATTGTCATGCTTTTTTTGTCCATTATGTTTTCTGTACTTTCCGGTTTCATTCTATGGAAGTTTAGTCAAACGGATATGCTAACAAGCTTTTTTGGAACAGCACCAGGAGGACTAACCGCAATGCCCGGCATTGCAGAAGAGGTAGGTGCGAATACGGCAGTCGTCAGCATTATTCAAACAATGCGTGTTTTTCTAGTTGTACTGACCATCCCAATGATTGTTTCTTCTTGGCTCGCCAATCCTGCTGACTATACACTAACCAGCCATTCCGCTTCTGCCGGCATCCCCGAATTCGAAATAGTCCAGCTTTTCTGGACCGCTGTTTTAGCATTGGCAGCATGGGGAGGGTACTATATAGGAAAATATTTAAAATTGCCGGCCCCATGGTTAGTCGGGGGAATGCTAGGTGTTGCCAGCGTTCAAACGCTCGGTTCTTCTTATGTTGGTTATGACCTGATTGCCTGGTGGCCCCGCAGTGTTATGATTTTATCCCAAATTTTCATTGCCTCAAGTATTGGTTCCCGTTTTCATAAAAATATGTTAACAGGATTAAAGAAAACGATCTTTGTAGCTTTGTTAAGCACTCTTGGTCTTATCTTCGCCATGTTTGTATGTGCGTTTTTCGTTTCAAAAGCAACCGGTATTACTTTTGTCACCGCTGCCTTGGCTTTTGCACCCGGAGGTATTGCAGAAATGGCTACAACGTCAGCCGTTCTACATGCGGATTCAACTTTTGTGGTAGCGGTACAAGTGCTTCGTATCATGATCGTCTGCATTATCTTACCGCCTTTATTTAGATTCTTAAATCGCCGGGAGCTGCACAAAAACATGCACTCTCATGTCTCAACATAATTTTTTAAAATGAAACAACTGGGCATAAACATTCATCCCTATCATTTTCAATGAATAACACAAAACGATCAAACCCTTGATCTAATAAAAGGTTTGATCGTTTCGTGTTTTAACATAATGAAAGAAGCGTCTACCAATCATTGAGTATACACCTTCTTTCTTATACTTACTTTGTATACGATCCTGCGTTTATTCAAATACTGTAAGCAGGAAACCTCTTTATAGGAGTGAAAAAAATGATAAGAGGTAAAAGTACAACCATTCATTTATTTTTATTATTGGCCGTTATCGCCGTTTTTATATGGTCAGTTATCAAGCCGGCAGGATACTTAACATGGGTACTGGAAGTGAGTCCTGCCGTTATCGGACTGATTGTTGTAATGGCAGCATACAACAAGTTTCGCCTTACTGCTCTTTCTTATATCATTATTGCAATTCTAGCCATTATGATGTTCATCGGCGGTCATTACACATACTCAAAGGTTCCCCTTTTTAATTGGATAAAAGATGTGTTCGATTTTAAACGTAATCACTACGACCGATTTGGACATTTTCTAAAGGGGTCGTTTGCCATTGTAATAAGAGAAATATTATTACGGAAAACTCCACTAACTACAGGCCCTTGGCTAGTTGTGATCGTTCTAGGCATTTCGCTTGCAATCGCTGCCTTGTACGAAATTACCGAATGGTTAGTTTCTAAGATAACAAAGGGAGGAAAAGCGGCTAAAGATTTTTTGGGTACGCAGGGCGATATTTGGGATGCACAATGGGATATGTCGTTTGCCTTAGTCGGCTCGATCCTGGCGTTGCTCATCCTGTCAAAACTACACGACCGGCTGTTAAAAAAGAAGTAATAATGAAGTTGATTTATCAAAATATTCAGTCTGAAGTGGTTTATCCTAAAAATCAAGTCCTTTAACCACCACAAAAATGGTGAGCTTAGTGTGTTGAAAAAAGTAGAAAATTTTCTGTTTTTTCATCTTGAACGAGCTTACAAAGGTTAAATCATTTGCGTGGATGTTTTTTATCCGCGTCAAATGATTTATGTGGATTCATATAGTTGCATTTTTGAATATCCTTACAATAGAAAATTTTCCATCCAAAAACTATTTGATTTCGTTAGAGAAGATGTAAACATATACAAGAGACGAGAGACTTTCTCTATAAAAGGGAGTAAAGGTTCTTCGCAAGATAGATAAAGCGTTATGGTTGCAGAAAAATTTAAAGATATAGTTAAATAAAAATAGTACACTGAAATCTTTCTAATGAAGGTGATTCTCCGTGACAAATATTCAAAGGCTGCACGACTTTTTGATAAGCCATGCAAATGAAGAACTTTTAACATCCCACAAAGAAATGATTTTAGAATTGAGTACTCCCATTATCCCTGTTACTTCAAAAGTCGGGATTTTACCTCTGGTAGGTGATATTGATACGTACCGTGCCAGAATCATTAGAGAAACAACGCTTACTCGGAGCAACAAATTAAAACTGGAATACTTAATTATCGATCTTTCTGGGGTTCCATATATGGATACAATGGTGGCTAATGAGCTCTTTCAAATCAATAAGGCACTTTCCCTATTGGGGATCAGTACGGTAATTACAGGAATAAGCCCTACGATAGCTCAAACCACCATACAGTTAGGGTTAGATTTTCGTAATATTTCTACTTATAGCAGTTTACAACAAGCCTTACCAATTATTATGGGGTAGAAGTTTTTTATGGGCTATATTCAACAAAACAAGCAAAAGGACCGATTTTCAGGCCGGCCTTTTGCTTGTTTTATAAAAAATTAACATTAAAATTCAACTGACAATCTTTATTCTCCTCAGCGAAAGTAACAGATTCCCCCAAAAAACCCCAAAAATTAGTATAGGCAATGATGGCCTGCTCTATTTCCTCTTTAGGAACTTCAAATTCAAATCTATGGATAATGTCATCAACGATTTCAATAGCCAATGATTGTGCATTTTCAGTAAGGTATTTAGCAGCACTTGAAATGGAATCCACCGTTTCTCACGTCCTTGCTTTCGTAATAATTGAATGATATCATCATTGGTGAAAAGGGATTTTTACACCGCGTTAGTTTGCAAAACGGAATTGTTCTCTTTCATTGCCGGCAATATAATTGAAAACTTTGTCCCCTTTCCCTTCTTGCTAAAAACTTCAATTTTGCCATCCATCGTCTCGATAATTCGATAAGTCACCATTAGCCCTAAGCCAGTTCCTTTTTCCTTGGTTGAGTAAAACGGATTCCCTAATCTTTCTATTTCTTCGCGTCCCATTCCTATCCCATTATCAGTGATATCGATTATCACTTTATGATCTCTTTGGTAACTATGTATTTGGAGTGTTCCTCCCTCCGGCATTGCCTCTACTCCGTTTTTTAGAATATTAATCAATGCTTGCCCAAGCTTTTTTGAGTCTCCCATTACAAACAAAGAATCCTGCATATGATATAGAACTTCAACATTTTCTATCGTTGCAAAACCCTCGATTATATTAATGATTTGCTTCAGTAGTTCCCCCATCTCAATAGCCTCATTTCTTTCCATCCGGGGCCTGGCATAGGACAAATAATCTTCAATAATGGATTCAGCTCTATCTAACTCACTGATGATTAAAGTCATATAACCCTTATTTCTTTTGTCAATTTCTTGACTATTGAGGAGTTGAATAAATCCGCGAATGACGGTCATCGGATTTCGAATTTCATGGGCAATCGATGCAGCCAGTTCACCTAATACATACATTTTTTCGGCCCGTTCAATTTCCTTCCGAAAAATAAAATTTTCGTGCATCATTTCAATGATATAGATGGCCATCCACATCGCCAGAACATGCAAGAGACAATAAACAACGAAAAAGCTGCCCATATTTGCATCGAGCCGTATTCCTGAATCGATCATTATAATGTAACTAATAATTGTAACCAAAAATGAGGAAAAAAATGAAAGGCCCAATCCAATAAAAAATTTTTTCTGAATTGTACCGCTCCTATATTTAGACATAAAAAAACAGGCAATACACATGATGATCACATAAGAGTAGATCGTTGTATAAAATCCATCCCCGCCCAAATAGAATCTATATGCGAACAACACAACGGTTAATACTCCCCCTGTAACATATCCTCCATATAGCATTCCCAGCAATAAAGGGATGATTCTTAAGTCATACACGTGTCCGGGAAACATCGACAACGGAAAAGACATGCATAATATAATAGTAAAAGCTGACAAGAAGAGAATGGCGAATTTTCTCTTTTTGTCCACAACAATGCTGTTCTTCTTTTGATTTAAGATGATCATAAAGCTCAAAAAAATTGAACATAAAATAATAAATATATTTAGGAGTAGACCTTGAACACCTACCAATTGCTTGCCCCCCTATGTAAATAATTCAAATACTTTCTTTTTTATCGAACTTTCAAATAATTATAGCATTTTTTAGTTACTATCAATCTATTAAACCATAAGAAAATCACTCAATAAACACTATTTAATGAATCAACATACAAGAAAAGGGAATTTTTCTTTCTTTCCTGTTATAATAAGAAAATCAAATTTTTTGGAAGGGACCTCTGTTTATGAATAGAAAATTTATTGTATACCTTGTATCCTTTGCTGCATTTTTAGGTCCGTTTACCCAGACGATTTATGCACCCATCATCCCGGAAGTGACACACTCCTTTCAAACCTCTCCATTTTTGGTCAACCTAACAATTTCGATTTTCACCTTGTTCTTGGCCTTGATGCAGATGATTTATGGTCCTTTGACAGATACAAAAGGAAGAAGAACTGTCATTTTGTTCGGCACTATACTATATATTTTCGCTTCTCTCGGCTGTTTCTTCTCTAACTCCATTTATGTATTACTGTTCTTTCGGGCGTTACAAGCCATCGGGATTGCGGCTGGTTCTGTTGTAGCGGTAACAGTGATCGGGGATTTATTTGAAGGAAAGTCCCGCGGCAAGGCGATGGCGACGTTTCAGATGATGGTAGCCCTCGGGCCGGTTATCGGACCAGTCATTGGCGGTTTTCTCGGTGGAACATTTGATTTTCACTCTGTCTTTCTCGCTCTAGCTGTTGTGGGGATGATTGTGTTTATTTGTAATCTTGCTTTTCTTAAGGAAACGAAACCAGAAGCTATTACGGGAAATCGATTTACACCAAACGATTTTTTCATCATCTTAAAAAATCGGATAGGTTCATCTATCATTCTTCTGGGATTTGTTCACTACTACTCCTTTTATAACTTTCTTGTCTTTCTTCCTCACCTTCTAAGTGAACGATATGGATTAACAGCAGAACAAAAAGGAATGGTATTTCTTCCTATGTCTCTTTCCATTATGATCGGTAGTTTCATAGGAGGAAAAATTCAGGAACGGTTTGAAGGACGTAATGTAGTCGTAACTACATCCTTTTTAAATGCAGCCTCTATCCTTCTGTTTCTATTTCTTTCATCCGTGTCACTTCCATTATTAATAGGGGTTATTGTTCTGGTTGGATTATTTTTGGGAACGTCATTACCTGTACAGACAACTTTACTCACACAAGCATTCCAAACCAATCGGGCAACGGCAGTAGGAGTGTATAATTTCTTCCGTTATATGGGGATGGCATGTGGACCAATGATTGGCACTATATTGTTTCACCTCGGGGGCTTTAGAGGATTGTACGGATTCGTTGTAATCGTCTTTTTTATTTGCTCTCTCATATTAATAAAACAACTTTTTAAATCAAATAAGGAAAATGAATCCATCCGCAAAGTGTCTATATAAATCCACAAAACCCTGAAGAGGATCATAGGCGAAGACTAGTGGTACATTAAAGTTCGATTTATATATAAATCCCGCTTATTTTCCCCTCTGTCACCGCTCCTTCTTCTATTTGCGCCTTTCTGTTTCTTCATCTTGAACGAGCTTACAAAGGTCTTCGTATAAGCGATTGCCAAGAACCCTTCATGTCGCTTGGCAATCGCTTATGCGTAAAGAATTTGACATGGGCGTTTTTGACTCATGTCAAATTCTTTACGTGAATTTATATATATAAATCCAATTTAATTTTTTAACATTCACTACTGATTTTTAGGTTATTTATGCCTTTCGGTTCTTCCATCTCGAATAAGCTCACAAAGGTCTTCATATAAGCGGTCGGGAAGAACCCGAAAGGGAGATTGCCGACCGCTTATGCATGATGAATTTGACATGGGCGGTCTTTGCCTATGTCAAATTCATCATGTGGATTTATATATTATTAATACAATAAAAAATTTATAATAAAATAGTTGTATATTCATAAAAACGTGTTAAAATACAATTAGTTGAATAAATATTAATTTGTTCAACGCCCTTGAAATAATAAAGAATTTATTTCATAATATTATTAATTTTTAAAAAATAAAAATGGGGGAAAAAGTATGGTAAAGAAAAAGTGGTTTTCATTAACCTTAATCAGCATGCTTGTTATTGGTTTATTAGCTGCATGCGGGACAAGCAATGATAAAGAAAATGCTTCTGAAGGAAATGCCGGAGGAAAAGAAGAAAAGAAAGTATTAACGATGGGTACATCTGCAGATTATCCGCCGTTTGAGTACATTGACACAGCAAAAGGTGATGAAATTATCGGTTTTGATGCTGATTTAGCAAAAGCCATTACGAAAGAACTTGGTTACGAAGTGAAAATAGTGGACATGGATTTCAATGGTTTAATTCCTGCAATTCAAGCCGGGAAAGTGGATTTTGTTATGGCAGGCATGACCCCTACTCCAGAACGTGAAAAGAGCGTCGATTTCTCTGAGCCGTATTACATTACTAAAAATCTTATTGTGATAAAGAAAGACAGCGGCATTAAAACAGTGGAAGATTTAAAAGGAAAAACAGTTGGTGTTCAAGTAGGCACGATTCAAGAAGAAAAAGCGAATGAAATTAAGAAAACTGTTGATATGAAGGTTGAAAACCGCAACCGCATTCCAGAAATTATTCAAGAAATGAATTCAAACCGCTTTGATGCGGCAATCATCGAAGATGTAGTAGCGAAAAACTACTTTGCAAAAGATAAGAACCTTACAGGCTTTGAAGTTCCTGATGCAGCGAAAAAGGGATCAGCTGTTGCGTTTCCTAATGACAGCAAGTTGAAAGCAGACTTTGACCGCGTATTAAATGAAATGAAAGAAAGCGGCGAACTAGACAAATTAATCGAAAAATGGTTCAGCGGCGAACAGCCGGCTAAATAATTTAAACAAAAGTATGGAGAGTGCGAATTTGGATTTTGCCAAAAGCGTGCTCTCCATTTTCTATGTTTATAGAAAATGACTGCCATAGCAATTCGTTAAAGGAAATGAAATTAACGAAACAATTTCGGAATATAAGATGGTTTTTTCTTCAGGTAGCCCCTGAATTTTTATTGATATTTACTTAAAAATTCTCTATAAAAAGAATCTGTTAGAATTTTATCCATCTTTTTTTATAAAAAAGATGGATAAAATTCCGCTTCTGTCCGTTTCACGATGAACCTCTTTCGTATATCCTAGCTAATGAAGCCGGGAAGCTTTAACTATCGGATGGGATGAAAATTTAGTCGGTAAACCCTTTGCCAACAGGATGGGAAATCCTGCGCGGTTAACAGGGTTTTTTCATTTTTAGACGAGAAAAGCGAAGCCGACTGTTCAGCTCCGACGTGCGTTGGAACTCCTGAGAAGGAACCGCTTTTTGGTTCCGCAGGAAGGAGTGAAACGTAGGAGGAGCTAGGAGGCGCAGCTGGACAACTAAGAAAAGCGAAGCCGACTGTTCAGCTCCAACGTGCGCGGGCAGCCGCTTATGCATAAATCATTTGACATAAATGCTTTTTATTTATGTCAAATGATTTATATAGATAAAAAAACAGCTGGTCCAATAACCAGGCTGCTTTTATGAGGTTAAAATGCTATATCGATTATGATGTACATTGGTGAGGTCGTTTTCAATTCGTAACAACTTTGTAAGAGTTGGATCAAGCAGTCTTACAATCACCGAGTTTTCATTGATTTTTATTACTTCTCCTGTTAGGGTCACATTTTCTTTTTGGCGCTGTTGAATCACTTCTCTCTCCCATTTAATCATATCCCCAATTTTAACGGCCGAATGGTTATGCAACAATCTTTTTTCTGATCTCATAGGCTTTCTCCTTCTAATTCTATATTACATTTGTTTTTAACTTTCCCCTAACTTTCCTTTTTTATTTATAAATCGCTCTTTAAGGAGCATACGGCAGGATAAGCGGTTACCCTGTTTTAGAGCTAAATATACTTTATCCTTGATTAATTACCTAAATTTTTATATTTTAAACCTCTTTAAAAAAAGATTTTGTATTTATATGAATGTGATGTAAGCAGTCAGCCTAGTCAGCCAGTATCTTTGTCATTTTAGTTATAGCAATGTGTATTTTCAACATTATAACCAAAACATACTTTTCTATCTGTTTATACTGTTTATATATATTTTGTTTTTATGTTTTCTTTGTTTAATTGTTTTTTGTTTTTATGTTTTAAGATTTTAAAAAGCTTGATATATCAACTTTTATCGAGGGTAACTATCACATTTTTTATCCTTGATATCACAGATTTTATTTTAGTTATCACATTTTTTATTCATAATCTCACGCTTTTTATTTGAACTCTCACACTTTTTATGTTAGGAATCACACATTTTATTTTCCAACTCTCACGCTTTTTATCCAATTTCTCACATATTTTATTCTAACCATCACATTTTTTATCTCAATTATCACAAGTTTTATCCCTAATCAGCACACTTTTTATCTTAACTATCACAGATTTTTTCTTTAACCATCACGTTTTTTATCTTAATTATCACAGATTTTATCTTTAACCATCACGTTTTTTATCTTAATTATCACAGATTTTATCTTTAACCATCATGCTTTTTATGTTAACTATCACACTTTTTATTTTAACCATCACATTTTTTATCTCCATTCTTTCCGCATTCCATTTTGTAGCTATTACACTTTTTATTTATGATTTTATGCACCATGAATGTCTTCAAAACACGCTAAATCCTTTAATTATGAGGTATTCCTGGCATTCTATAAAATTTGTTGCAAGCGGCAGTCCCATTAACTATCACATTTTTTATCTCGATATTGAATTTGCTTTGTAACTATCACACTTTTTATAGTAAAAAGCAGCAACTATCACAGATTTTATACTTTTAAAAGGATTTTGATTGATGTAATTATCACAATTTATTAAAATTAGTGATGGATAGCTAGGAGGCAGTCATATGCAGGAAGTCATAAAACAGGAGAAAAAAATTAGCCCCGATCATAAAGTAACCAAGTCAAATGATTTAATCGAAACCGCTTATAAGTTATCGTTGCAAGAAACAAGGATTATACATACACTTATTAGTATGGTTGAACCTGATGATGAACATTTCCAGGTTTATAAGTTTACTGTTAAAGAGTTTGCTAACATGGTTGGAATTAAGGGCAATATTTATCAATACATTCGTGAGATCATCACAGGGTTGCAGGAAAAAACCATTCCAATCAAACAGGACAAATCAACTCTTGTTGTGAATTGGTTAGCCAGCGCTGAATATTTTCCGGGTGAAGGCTATGTGGAATTAGAGATTTCTTCCAAGCTAAAACCATTTTTGCTCAATATGAAGAAACGCTTTACTTCCTATCAGCTCAAATATATATTGCAACTCAGTTCTTTCTATTCGATTCGAATTTATGAATTGCTAAAGCAGTATCAATTTTTACGGCATAAAACCCGTACGATTCCTCTTGAAACCTTAAGGGAATGGATAGGGCTGGAACCTAATACATATAAACAATACGGTCACTTCAAGAATCGAATCTTGTTAAAAGCCCAAGAAGATATCAATGAGGTCACAGATATGAAGTTTGAGTTTCAAGAAGTAAAGAGCGGGAGAAAAGTGGTCGCCATAGAGTTCCGTATCATTCCAAAAGATCATGAGGAACCAACTTTACTTCCAGCAAAGGAGAAGGTTATAGAGGAAAACTCTGTTGTACCTGTAGAAGAAGTCTCTGTGAAAAAATGGGGCGAGGAGCAAGCCGCATTACTCCGCAAACTTTTAAAATATAACATGGAGGAATCAACAGCTGCGTCTTTACTGGAACAATACGAGATTGAGCGTATAAAAAACGCCCTTGAATACACAGAGCAGCGATTGCAAACAAAGGAAATTGATAACGTTCCCGGTTATTTATTATCCGCTGTCAAAAAAGGTTGGGCGCCAAAAAGACGTGGTGTCATCAGAAAAGAGATGATTCCGTCATTTATGAAGGAAACAACGGAGGATGAAAAACTCTCTTCCTATCTCAAACGATTTGAATTACAAGAAAATTTCGAACATTATTGCCTAGAGGTTTATGAACTGAAGAAAAACCTGTCCATGGAAAAAGAGGATGCGGCCAAAATCGCTGCCTCAGAAGTGCGCAACACCCTTCGAATGGATATACAAAAACGAAAAGAGTTAGGATTGCCTATGAGGTTATTCGATGATTTTCAAAATGATCTTTTAAGAAGGTTGTACCAGGAAGCCATTTTAGAGCATCTATAGGATGAGACTAAAACCCATCAATAATAGCTAATAAGAAAATCCCTTATATAAATCTGTCGTTTGGGTTGTTATAAGGGTTTTTTTATGTTGCTATTTGAATATAATGCAATAGATGATTGGATACTTTTACCTTCTCCGGAAGGGATAGATTGAGTTTGCTGATAAAGTTATAATAAAGATAACCGGATTTTTTCCGGTAAAACTTAAAGGGGGTGATGTTCCTGTGAAAAATCGTGATAAAAAGCGGAAAAAGAAGCGTGATTTTTTGAAGGACTACTTGAAAAACAAGTTAAAAAACTGGAAGCCTCAACCTGGCAAAGCCCCTGTGTCCAACTATAAAACTTCCGCATAACAAAAAATGAAAGTGGACACATATGATGTCCACTTCTCTTTTTGTCAAATGGTTAAACTTCTCTGTTATATGTTCATTTTTTCATGTCGTAATTTTTATATGAAGCCACTTCAATTTCTCCTGACTTATCCATCACGATATTCAACACGCTATTTGAAATTCCTGCTTCCTCTATCAGAATTGTACGATCCCTTCTCCACTTAAATTCGGCAGGGGATCATAGAAATCCCCCCAATTCATCTCCATTTCTTCGCTGGACAGTAAACATTCATCCAGAAGGCGCTCCACTTCTTCTTGATCCATATCAATCCCAATGAATACAAGCTCCGTCATTCGGTCACCTGTTTCATTATCCCATCTTTCGAGAAGCTCCGGTTCTTCATTCAGTACTTCATTTCGTTCATCTTCCGGAAGGTCTGCTACCCAGTAACCTGCTTGTTCCAGCATAATGGAAGGACCGGCTTGGGACAGTAAAGTGGCTATACAACTACGGCTGGCAATCCACAAGAAGCCTTTGGAACGGACAACTTCAATCGGCCATTCTTCCAACAATCGGTTGAATCTATCCGGATGGAACGGGCGCTTTCTTCGGTAGACAAAAGAAGAAATACCGTATTCATCTGTTTCGGGGATATGTTCTTCATTCAATTCCTTTAGCCAGCCCGCACTTTGACTTGCCTGTTCAAAATCAAACAACCCCGTATCGAGCACTTCAGAAAGTGGAACATTCCCAAAGGATGTTTCAATCAGCTTTGCCCCAGGGTTCAATTTTCGAATAAATCCTTTTAATATGTCAGCGGTCTCTCTGTCCACCATATCTAGCTTATTCAAAACGATCACATTGGCAAATTCAATTTGATCGATTAACAAATCGACTACTTCCCTTGTATCTTGTTCATCTGTTGCTTGTTTTCGGTCCAATAGGCTTTCACCCGATGAAAAATCACTCCAAAAGCGATAACCGTCCACAACCGTCACCATCGTATCAAGTCGGCATGTTTTTGTTAAGTCAATCCCAAGCTCCTCATCCATATATACGAATGTTTGGGCCACAGGGATGGGCTCACTGATACCTGTTGATTCAATGACAATAGCATCGACCTGACCATTTTGCGCTAATTTTTCAACTTCAATCATCAGATCTTCTCGCAATGTACAGCAAATGCAGCCATTTTGCAGTTGAACAAATTTTTCCTCCGTTCGTGAAAAACCGCCTTGTTCAATTAATGCTGCATCAATGTTCACTTCACTCATATCATTGACGATAACAGCTATCTTCCTGCCTTCCCGGTTCGCAAGAAGATGATTTAAGAGAGTCGTTTTTCCAGAGCCAAGAAAACCACTCAATACAGTCACTGGAATCTTATTCATGTTATCCTCCTATTAATCACAAATCGTTATTATTACGATTTTATGGCGATAAAAAATTCATTTTTAGCCCTTTTCTTCTGGTATTGATATTTTCTGAACAGGCCGATTTTGGTTTTGATAAAGGCACCAATTTAATTCGCCTATCTTGATCATGTAACACGATTAAGTATTTGTATCTCTTTTTCTCCTCGCTATTTGGTTTCACGGTGCAGAGTATAACGCTTTAAACGTGGTGAGTATTTTTTTAACTCTAATCGATCAGGATTGTTGCGTTTGTTTTTCGTTGTTATGTAATTACGATCACCTGTTTCCGTACATTGTAGTGTTACTTTTACTCTCATTATGTAATATCCTCCTTTGATTAAACCGTAATAATTACGTTTTGTATTGTATAATGCTTTAACTTGCTAAGTCAAGAAGATTTTAGTCCAGTGCCAACAAACCATTGCTTTTAGCCTTATTAAGGGTGAGGATTGATGCTAAAAAAAATAAATAGAATTCCTATATATAGGATGTGGTTTGGGACTGTCTTAATGGCTATGATTTAATATTATATTTTCTTTTAGAACATAGTTTATTTAGATTATATTTGCGGATTTTACCCCTTTGTTTTTATTTTTTATTGGCAATATTTACGGCCAAGCGTTTTTGCCGTTCTCTTGTACAAGCTTGAATGGGTAGATTGACTTCTTTCAGGACGCATATTCCAGGAAGGTTTTTCACAAACTATCCGTTGTTATCTCGACTGAGAAATGGAGTGATTAAGATGGCAAAGGCAAAACAAGGGTCTCAAAAAGGAAAGCCGAATGCAGATACTGTTAATAACGTAATGGCTGCTGAAGAGCTTGAAAAGGCCATTCATCCTACGAAGCGTCAAAATTCCAGACAATAAAAACCCAATTCTTTACTTTCATTTCTTCCAATAATTTTTAAGTGCGACAAAATGATTTAAAAAGTGAAAAATGCCCCAAAACCATGAAAAAAACGATGGCTTTGGGGCCCCCCATAATATGGTCCCCTTTTCGTTTCCTTTCTTTCTATTTCCTATATAGCTTTTTATGTCCCTACAGGGTGAGTCTAATTGATGAAAGTATGTATCGAATGCTTAGTGCCATTTCTCCAATGCCCACATATGATAGGGTGATAACAATTAGGTGGTGACAACATGCAATACAATCAATGGTTTAATCCGCATATGGGGATGGCAAATCCGCCCATTTATCAAAACCTGTATACTGCGCGGGCGGTTTATCCTTCCTTTTACGGGCAGCCAAACGGCTATGTGCAGCAGGCATATGATGGATTCGAATATTATGATGAAGAGACAATGAGAACACCGGAAGATGTAAACCGGGTGATGCGAGTTTTGAATCAACAGTATGGAACCATTTATACGGAGATTCAAAGGGGCGGGATGGACCGAAAGCTTGCTGATTATTTATTTAGATCAACGGTGACGTTCGCAGATGAAAATTACAACAATTATACTGGCAACATCGATCAAAAAATAGAGCAAGCATCACGGCAATTGCAAAGGCGAGAACCATGGATTTTTGATATCATGAGAATTTACAGCGTATCCCCTGCATCACAAATTCGTATTGTCAACACAGTTTTAAGAGCTTCTTTCGAAAATCTCAGACCGGCGCCGCTGCCTCCTCGATAAAAAGACTAATTACCCGAAAAAAAACTCTGTAAGGTACTCCGTATACTCCTTACTTCCAATTCTTTAATAAGAAGCGTTAAATTTCGAGCATACTAATACAAGAACATACACGAATAGGAAGGAAGGATAGAAGATGAAGGAAAAGAAAGGAGAACCTCTCTTTCAAAGCGGCAACTTAGCAAAAAATGAATTAAAAGGATATTATGGACTGGATCCTGAAACAAGCCTTCAATCCGTCCATTTTGCGACAACCGAAAATGCTTATTTGAATGAGCATTACCAGGAAGATCCAAAAGAAAATGAATAAAGGGATGCATCAGTCTGAGATAGCTAGGAAAGCCATTTTCCACTGAAGAAACCCTTCATTAAAATCCTTGATGCTGCACGGATTCCTCATGAAAGGTTCTTTTAGTAAGATGACTAAAGGGTATGGTATCCACATCTTTTTAGTCATCTTACCCATTCCTTTTTCATTCCCTTTATCAGGATATTAACCACTTCGGGGCGACTAAATTCAGGAGGCGGTGTTTGGCCGTCGCGAATAATCATAAAATCAATTCATTTGGTTGACTAGTCTCCCGCCGTGTGGTTCCTTCGTATACAAAGCAATCATTCCTTTTGCCATCAAGATTCAATAAGAGTCATGAACTCGACAGCTTTACAGGCTTTCTCTAATAAAATCCAACAGTTTTTTTAGCGCTTCATCCACTGAAAGGACAGATGTATCCAGAACTATCTCTGGATTCTTTGGCTCTTCGTATGGTTGGGTTACACCTGTGAAGTTTTGAATTTCTCCTGCACGCGCCTTTTTGTACAGCCCTTTTGGATCACGCAATTCACATTCTTCGAGCGGACATTTTACATACACTTCAATAAATTCACCTTCTTCAAAAATGTTTCTTGCCGCTTTCCTGTCAGCTTCAAAAGGTGAAATAACAGCCGCTAAAACCACCACTCCCGCATCAACAAATAACTTTCCTACTTCAGCCGTTCTTCGAATATTTTCCTTCCGATCTTCCGGACTGAATCCGAGATTTTGATTCACCCCATGCCGCAAGTTGTCTCCATCAAGTAAATATGTCCGTACTCCCTCAGTGTACAATACCCTCTCAAGTGCATCGGCCAAGGTTGACTTGCCCGAACCTGATAACCCGGTGAACCAAATCATCATGCTTTTATGCTTGTTTAGCGCTTGTCTATCTTTCTTCGTAACGGTACTTTGATGCCAGACAATATATTTGTCTTGTCGTTCCATCTGCTCCATCCTTTCATACATAAATTATGGTCAACGATACTTAACCCTACTTTTTTAGAGATACATTGCACTCATAATTGATCCTCTGATATACTATTTATGCTTGTATGGGAAGGTCTGTTCCGAATATCCACATATGTGTAGACTTAAAATGGGAAAATTCTTACACAGTGAAGCGAGCTGTCTTCCAAGAAGACAGCCTCTTCTTATGACTGAAATGAAAATATAACCAATGTTCTTCTTCATTTGTTCCTTCTTGAACTTCTTCGTATACTGTTTCTGTCGCTTGTTCTTCTTTTCTGGCAGCAAGGTTATTCATTTTC
Source organism: Bacillus songklensis (assembly GCF_042649685.1). Taxonomy (NCBI): domain Bacteria; kingdom Bacillati; phylum Bacillota; class Bacilli; order Caryophanales; family Bacillaceae; genus Bacillus; species Bacillus songklensis. The sequence continues at coordinate 107,534 of NZ_JBHRZT010000052.1, forward strand.
TCTTCTTTTGCTTTCTTTCCTTCTTTTTGTTGTCTTTTACTTTACTTTCTTCTATTTTTCTATCTCCCTTTCCCGATAACATAATATATTCACTCTGAAAAAGAGGGACTAAGCTAAATGGCCATTTTGATGAAATATGTTCTTTGCTAATAAGTTCCGTCAAAAAAGTCACAGCCGAATTCACCCAGCCGATGGGCATCTGAATGAAAGTCAGATCCACCGGTCATAATGAGGTGATATTGCTGAGCATATGCCTTATAGCGTTCGTTATCCTCTCTCCCATGTTTCCGATGCCATACTTCAATACCGTCGAACGGGAATTGAAGTAACTCGTTGACTAAATGATCTTCCAGTACAATCGGATGTGCCAATACAGCGAGCCCTCCAGCATTGTGGATGAGACGGATTCCTTCTTCTGGTGTAATGATCATTTTGTCAACTGCACAAGGCCGGCCATCCGCTAAATACATGTCAAAGACTGTCTGAAAATCGTTGACATACCCTTTTTCTACAATCGCTTTCGCAATATGCGGTCTTGAGATGACTTCACCCTGGCTGTACTTGAGGACATCATCCATTGAGATAACCATGCCGATGTCTCGAAACTTACGGATAATCTGTACCGCACGGGTTTCTCTTTCATGTCGCATTGCTTGTAACACTTTGGTCAATTCACCCGCAGGTTTGATGTTGTAACCTAAAATATCGACTGTTTTTCCTTTGTACTTTGTGCTTAATTCAATTCCGGCAATCACCCGTATACCGAGATTAAGTCCCGCTTTAACCGCCTCGTTTACTCCATCCAATGTATCGTGATCTGTAATCGCAATGGTTTTCAGCTCTTTATCATAGGCTTTTTGCACAACCTCTTGTGGAGAATAATCTCCATCCGATGCCGTTGTGTGCAAATGTAAATCAAACAAACCAGACTTTACAATTTCCTGTAAATCCATTCCTTTATCTCCTCTCAAAAAAATAGACTGCCGATTTCCCCCGCTTCACGTAGTGTTAAATGGGGGTTGATTGCATATAAGAGCCCTATTAGATTAAAGATTAAAATAAGGCCACTTCCCATACATACGGTTTTCCTTGTTCAAAAAAAGAAATTTGTTCATTGGTTATGGACACGGCCTGATTGTATGAAAAACCCAATCTCCCGACAATTCTCTTTTCAATGGGGTGAAGATGATTATTGCAGCTCAAATAGTACTTATCGCGTTTGTTAAATAAAATTCTGTCCGGAAGCAAGACCTTATCAGTAATTCGATCTGTAATAGGTTCGCCATCCTGCCATTGATTGAGAAAATCCCGGTCGCAGTGAATGATCTCTTTCATATTGAAATGAAACTTATTTAGCGTAGCTTCATTCTTGATCAGCCGTTTCTTTTGATCTTGAATATAATAAACAGCGCGTGTATGTGTGTCTTTGACTAATAGAAGATTCGGAAAAAGGCTTACGTCGGTATAAATTGTCTCATTAATAGGGGGTCCTTCTCTGTATTTAAATAAAAGCGGATTATGAATTCGAATTATTTTCCTGCGATCCAGCTTCAGCTTTCTTAGCATGTTATGATCGATTTTTCTGCGCTTTTGCCGGTCAATAAAATAGATGTCCGTGTCTACTCCCGTTACAAGAATCCCGTCAGGCAGGTGGTCGGGCAGATGGATATTTAATTTTTGAAAGGACACTTCATTTTTCAGACAAACATCCAGGACCTTATCAATTGGATAAAAAGGCTCCCATTCGTTCAGCCTTTTCCAAAAGGCCGCATCCCCGTTATGCCAATACTTTGCATCTTCATCCCAATAGCTTCCGTATTTTCTGTATATTTTTTCTGCAATTGATCTTGTATGCATGACCGAGCAGTGATCGACCAAATTCGAAGCCTTTGTTAAGATTCCATTTGTTTTTCGAATAAATTCTGAAACAATATCTAACTCTGTGTCGACATTCTTCACTCTTTGCGCAGAATAAACAATATCAATGTCCGAATGTTCCCAAAAATAGTCAACCATCACTTCTAATCGATTCCGCAAATAAAAATTATCGTCCGTTAAATAAGAAATGTACTTTCCTTGTGTTAAGGGGAGTGCCTTATTGATTAAAACCGCATATCTTGTCTTTTTATAGCGTTCTTCATCTTTTACATAGCTGTTATAAAAACGAATGCGCGGGTCTTCCAAATATTTTTCAATCACTTTTTGCGTTTTGGCATTTGAAGCATCGTCCATAATAAACAGTTCCCAGTTTGTATACGTTTGGTCAAGTACACTTTGAATAGCCTCTCCTACAGTGTCTGGCTTGTTGTAACTTGTCATGACAATAGATACCACCGGTTTCAAATGAATCACCCTCTTTTACTGGAAAAGCAAAGTTATATGCTTTCCAAATTGTTGTCTTATTTTGGATTGTGCATCGTGCTTTACCCCATGAACGTCAAATATATAAAGCACAACTGAGAAGACCTTTGATAAAAATGAAAAATCAGAGCCTAATCTTGTTTGCCGGCTTTAAACATTTCTAATTCTTGTTTAGAGTCGGAATCTAGACTCTCAAGTTTTACTGCCAGCAATTCCTTAGTGAACGTATAAAGTTCTAAATCCATTTCATTTCTCTTCTCTAGCTCACTTAAAATGTCTTTAGGCATGTCAGTAACGGAAGGACGATTATTTGTGACATTTTCTTTTGAATAAGAGATATCTCCCCAATTAAACGTTTTTTTCATCAAGAAAATGGATTCATCGAACATTTCTGAAAGGCCCGCAACGGTAAAATTATTTTGGAGGTTCTTTTTGGCAAGATCCAGATCTGGTTCATGAATGCATCCTGAGATTCGCCTCGTTTGCTGGTTGGATGATTTTAGCGGGAAATGGTGGATAAACTCCATAAGAGACATGTTCTGGACTTGAGGATATGCTTTATGATGAGGCCTTCTTAAAATGTAATAATATTCTGACACAATCCGATCAATCGGATTTCTTAGTATCGTAAAATATTGGTATGGCCGCTTAAAGTACTCGTGAAGACCATACCAACAATGACCGCCCACACACTTTAATTGATCGATTTTCCTTTTCTCTTTTAATTTAGGAATCATATCTTTCTCCATATGAAACCATACTTCCTTAGAATGATATTGCTTTTTAATAATGTTTTTTAATGTTGTTCCCCCGGTTTTGGGAATATGCATATAGATAAGCAAACGTTTCTCTGCTGTCATCCATACTTCCCTCCTCTTTGTTTTGCATGGAAACTCTTATCTTGTAATTCTCCAATTTTTTCTTATTTTATATAAATCCACATAAAGAATTTGATATGAGCAAAAAACGCTCATGCTAAATTCTTTACGCATAAGCAGTTGGCAAGCTCCCTTGCGGGTTCTTGCCAGCTGCTTATACAAGAACCTTTGTAAGTTTATTCAAGATGAGAGAACAGAAGAGCCATGAAGAAGATAAAAGGCAAGGGTTGATGTTAAAAAGTTAAGTGCCCTTTTCGATACAAATACTCAGTTAACGAGTTTTTCCAATTTACCATTTGATAGATTTCATTGATCTTTGTATTGTCGAGTACACTATATACCGGCCTTTTAGCCTTTGTTGGATAGCCTGTGTGCAGAATAGGGATTAAATCCACGTCCATATTTAATTGGACAAAAATTTCCTTTGCAAACTCGTACCAGCTGCATTCTCCTTCCCCTGAACAATGATAAATACCATAAGCATCTATTTTCTTATCAATAAAGGTGAATACAGCTTTTGCAATCTCTAGTGTATGCGTTGGAGACATTACTTGATCGTCGACAACTCTGATTGTCTTTCCCTGTTTTCCCAACTGGATCATTGTTTCCACAAAATTTCCGCCTTTTCCGCTCGCTCCAGCTTTTCCGAATAGAGAGGAGACCCGGAAAATGAAATATTTATCATGAAAGTTGCTGATGAAATGTTCACCCGCAAGCTTGGAAATGCCGTAAACGTTAAGCGGGTTTGCACAATCGTCTTCTTTGTAAGGCCGGTTTTTCTTTCCGTCAAAAATATAATTCGTTGTAAAGTGATACAATACTTTATCATGCTCGTGACAATATTTTGCCATCTCCGATACAGCAAGACTGTTCACCACAAGAGATTTGGATGGAAAGTCCTCACACTCATCTGTTTTATGGTAGGACGTACAATTGATAAGTATGTCAAATTCAACTTGAGAAAAAAATTGGCGGATATCATCTTTTTCTACATCTAAGTCTTTTCGGTAAACATCGATTAGCTCATATTGCGGAAAAGAGGAAAAAACAAAATGAATGTCCGTTCCAAGCTGACCGTTCGCTCCTAAAAGAAGTATCCTTTTCATTTATCATCCTCCTAATATTCTCTCCACCGGTGTGTCATTCTTTTAATCTGTTTTATTTTGCTTTTTTACACGTTTTTAGTGAGAATTCAAAGTCCAACCATATGTGTTAAGTTTCAATATCCAAAATTCCGCCGTACTTTTCCACCTCTTTTATGATTTGGTGCCATTTCATTAAGTCCTTATACCAATTCAATGTAATGGTATGCTCTGATTTAGTCAGTTTCCCGCTTTCCAGCTTCCTGTATACTTCAAGTGCCCCATCTGCACCGGACCATTTTGCTTTCCAATTTAGTGTTTGTTCGATTTTATCAAAATTCACTCGGTACGATCGGTGGTCTGGGTCTCCGTACCACTCGATTTTGACTGTTTTCGGGAGGGCGCTCACAATTTCTTCCGCTAGTTCCCCCAGCTGATAATTGTTTTCATTGGACCCTACATTAAAAATCTGGCCATTGATCAGGCTGCGCTCCGCTTCAAGAAGCAGGCACATCACATCAGTCGTATCATCGACATGAACAAACGGTCTCCATTGCGTGCCGTCCCGCATTAATGGAATCACCCCATTTTCCCATGCACCGTATGTCATTCCATTAATCGCTAAGTCAAACCTCATTCTTGGTGAATATCCAAAGGCAGTCGCCTGTCTGATGACGGTAACAATGAAGGTTTGGTCTGCTAGAGGGAGTACGCCTAATTCGGCTTTCTCATTTGCCTTTGCGTATACTGTAAGAGGGTTAGTCAGTGAAGATTCGTCTACTATGGCATCTTGATCCTGAAATCCATATAAACTGCAAGATGATGACAATATATATCTTTTAACGCCCATTTGTTTCGCTGTCACGGCTGTATGAACCCGGGAGATATGGTTAATTTCATACGTAGCTTTTTTAAATAACTCTCCACTTGAATCATTTGAAATCGCAACGAGATCGATGACGGCATCTACTTCTGCAAAATGTTCTGGCTTCAGCCTGCGTGTATCTTCTTGAATGATCCTTAAATTCTCATGAGAGTTTAATTTATCGTGTCCGAAAAAATACCGGTCTACAGCTTTTACCTTATAGCCTTTTTCCAAAAGTTTCGGAACTAACGCACTTCCTATATATCCGCCGGCACCAGTCACAAGAACTTGTTTCACCACAGCCCCTCCTTAAAAAGAAAATTATTTTCGGCGTTTTCAAGCAATGGAAGGTTTTTATCTTTCTCCGATAAGATCGGATCGGCAACCGGCCAAGCAATTTCTAATAGAGGATCATTCCAATAAATTCCTCGATCATGCTTAGGTGAATAAAATTCATCAACCTTATACATAATCTGTGTATTGTTTACCAATGTGCAAATACCATGGGCAAATCCTTGCGGTATGAGGATCTGCCGTTTATTTTCTTCGCTCAATATAACTCCTGCCCATTCCCCGAATGTAGGGGAGCCTATCCTGATATCTACCACAACATCATATACAGCGCCTGATAGTACCCTGACAAGTTTTGTTTGAGCTTTTGGATTCAACTGATAATGAAGCCCCCTGATCGTTCCTGCCTGCACCGACAGTGAATGGTTATCTTGAACAAAATGGTGTTCGATTCCCAGTTCTTTGAATTCTTGCAGATTGTAGCTTTCCATGAAAAATCCGCGATGATCACCATACACATGCGGTTCTATAATATATACGCCGTCCAGCTTTGTTCTAATTTTTTTCACTTTCCCCATCTCCTTTCTACTTTTTCAACATTTCATCCACGATATAGCCAGCAAACGGGATGGAACAAGTAAAGCCTGGTGGCTAAAAAGAACTCCCTTGATTTTATGCGAAATGGTCCGTCTTGGTTTTACTGAATTTCACAGGACGGACCATTTCATGAAGCCGGTTCAATGGAAGTGAGTCTCTTGTCTTTTGGCCAGCCTATTAACATCTATCTTGAACTTAATCATTGCATAAGTCCCTGAAAACAAATTGATTGGATTGATGCAGCGATTCCGGAGTACCGGCATCGATCCACCATCCCTTTAAAAAATCGAACTGCAAGCTATTGGTTTTAATGTACAAATTATTGACATCTGTAATCTCAAATTCTCCCCTATTGGAAGGTTCAAGAAGCATAATATATTCGAATACTTCCGGGCCATACATATAGATGCCTGTTACGCAGTAATCAGATGATGGATTTTTTGGTTTTTCCATGATATCTAGGATACGATTATGGGCCAAATCTAATGTTGCAATTCCAAATCGATGTGGATCACTCACACGCTTGAGTAAAATCCTTGCTCCTTCAGACTGCTGTTCAAAAGCTTGGATATATGGAACTAAGCTGTCCTGGAAAATATTATCTCCAAGCAGCGCAACAAACTTTTCGCCTTTCACAAATGTACTTGCAATACCCAAGGCCTCAGCAATACCGCCTGCGGCAGGCTGAATCTTGTATGTTAAACGAACGCCCAGTTCTTCGCCAAGTCCCAGCAAAGAAATAAAAGATCCGAGATCGTGCTGGTTTGTAATGATTAAAATATCGTCAATACCAGCTTCCCTCAATTTTTGAATTGGCCAATAAATCATCGGATATGGACCGACGGGAAGCAAATGCTTATTGATAATACGCGTTAAAGGCCTCAACCGCTTACCCGTTCCTCCCGCTAATATAACTCCTTTCATGCATCTACCACTCCTTAATACGATCATTAAAGTTTATGAGAAAGTGCGGGATAGTGTTTGATGAAAAAAAACTTTTTTTAGAAAATAGTGACTCGTAATCACTGGCCTAGGGAGCATCAGCTTTTGATACAAGAATTTTTTTAGGAAGCCTTATTGTTCCATAAAGACAAAACGATAAGGTATCTGTACATTTTTCCCTATACATAGCAAAAGACCGGCAGAAATCCTGTCAGTCTCCTTATATCATCATTTTCATGCTTGGATTGCATTCATTGTATGGCTTCATTGAAACACAACCTTGATTTCGAGTACTTGGCTCATTCGTACGAAATAAACCGTTCCCACGCTTTTAACTAAATGTTACTCTATCTTTTTTAATACAGCCCTTACTGGACTTCCATCAGCTTGTGCAAGCGGAAGCGGAAGGGCTGATAGGTCATAATCCCCCGGGGCCACATCATCAAGGACAATCCCTTCTAAAATATGAACCCCGTGTCGGGCCAATTCGTGATGGGCTGACAGCTCTTTACTATCCAAAGGATCCACAGACGGTAAATCAAGGCCGATGAGCCGAATACCGCGTTGTGAAAGATAAGAAGCCAATTCTGGTTCAATATGAGGGATGGTTTCCGGAAAAACAGAGCGATTTTGCCATGCTCCTGTATAGATTAATAGGCGTGTTACTGCTTCAAGATTTACGCTTTGCAATTCATCTGCTCCGATCTTTGTCTTGTTTGATAGATGGATGACGCGGGCAGGACCAATGTATAAATTGATATCTAAATCAATTACTCTTTTTCCTTCATCATCAAAATGAAAAGGGGCATCAATATGTGTACCTGTGTGGATGCTCATTGTGATTTGACCTACATTGACTGACCCGCTGTCCTCTTTACTCCAATTTATATGGTAAGAGAAAGGAGTATCCCCGGGCCATACAGCAACTTTTTCATCCAGCCTTTGTGATATATCAATCCATGCGTTCATGATGCTTTCCTCCGTATCTTGTTTCTAAGAAAGGAAAAGGGCCTATTATCCAGCCCCTTACATACAAAATTTGCTTCATGCTATCCCGTTAAAGCTTCGTTCTTAAGGACCATAATTCAGGGAAGAAATGCTGATCAAGCGCTCTCTTTAAATAAGTTACACCTGATGAACCTCCTGTTCCCTGCTTATGGCCAATGATCCGTTCGACAGTGCTCATATGGTTAAAGCGCCATAACTGCTGTTGGCTGCCGATGTCCACCAATTTTTCTGCCAGCTCGTATAAATTCCAATATTGATCAACATCGCGATAAACCGTCAGCCATGCTTCCTCTACACTCGCATTCGGCTGATAGTTTTGGGACCAGTCCCTGTCAAGAGCATCCTGGTCAATCGGCAATCCACGGACTGCGAGAGCTTGAATCGCTGCGTCATAGATGCTTGGTTCATGAAGCGCGTCCGTCAGCATTTTGTAAAGGTCGGACTGATGTTGATAGACTAATAAAGTATGAGCATTTTTGTTTCCCAACGCAAATTCGATTAAACGGTTCTGATAAGATTGAAACCCGGATGAATGACCCAATTTGTCCCGAAACTCCATGTATTCGGCAGGAGTCAACGTGGACAGGACACTCCATGATTGGATCAATTGCTGCTGAATTCTCGATACACGTGAGAGCATTTTAAAAGACGGTTCCAAATCGTTGCGCCGAATACATTGAATGGCTGCGTTTATCTCGTGTAATATGAGCTTCATCCATAGCTCACTTGCCTGATGAATGATGATGAAAAGCATTTCATCATGATGATCGGATAATCGATGTTGGCTGGATAAAATCTTATCGAGATGAAGATAACTTCCATACGACATTTCTTTTTGGAAATCTGTATGAATCTCTTTCTCCAATCCCGACTTGGCGTTTGTTTCATTATTATTGACGTTTACCATACCGTCACCCTCCTTTTTTTATTTATACATATTGCTGCTTTCTATATAAGGCCCACTAAATTTTCCAACATTAGCTTTCGCTTTTTATACTATTCACGACTCTTCTGTTCTTACATCTTGAATCCGCTCAAAAAGGTTCCCGTATAAGCCTTCGTCAAGGGCCTGCAAGGGAAATTGGCGGAGGCTTATGCGTAAAGAATGTAACATGGGCGTTTTTTGCTCGTGTTACATTCTTTATGTGGATTCATATATCAAGGAGACATTAAATTGGCTATCACGCTATTAATCTATCTTGACTTCTCTTCCAGAAAGCCAGGGGCGTCTTTTGTTGTATGATGGACTCCATTTGTTTTTTTCCAAATAACATAAGCAATCGAAAGAAAGATTAACCACGGAATTCCAAGTTGAAGCATGATTTTAAAGTTCGTAAACCATGTCGTAATCATCAAGCAGAACAGCAAAACGGCCCCTAAAATCGTCAAATAAGGAAAACCGATCATTCTTACTGGTAATTTGCGTCCCCCCACTTGCTCCCACTTGCGACGGAAAAATAAATGAGAAACGAAGACCATCAACCATGTGAACATGGCACCGAACATGGAAATCCCCATCATGACCGCGTAAGATGAATCAGGAACCAGGGCCGAAACGACTGCAGCAACGATAATACCAAGTGTAGAGACCATAAGAGCGTTTGCCGGAACACCTTTTTTACTTACTTTTCCAAAGAAAGCAGGCGCATATTTTCCGCGAGATAAGGAAAATATCATCCGCGTTGATGCATATAACTGGCTATTCATGGCCGATAAAGCAGCCGTTAAGACAATAAAGTTTACAACACCCGAAGCAGCCGGGATGTTCAAAATTTCCATTACTTTGACAAAAGGGCTTTTATCGACACCGGCAGATTTCCAGGGAACGATCATTAACATGATGGCCATTGTCAAAACATAGAAAGTGGCCAAACGGAAGACGGTTGCTTTCAGCGCTTTTGGCACAGCTACATCCGGATCTTTCGCTTCACCAGATGTAACCGCTATCATTTCTGTCCCTAAAAAGCTGAATAGAGAGATAAAGATTGCTACCCACATTCCCCACCGGCCAAACGGCAGAAACCCGCCATGGTTTACAAGATTTTCGCTTCCTATTCCCGGCTGTTCAGACGCTCCAAATAGAACATATGCACCAAGGAGAATGAAAAGCACAATCGCGCTTACCTTAATCATGGAGAACCAATACTCAAATGTGGCAAATGTATTGACACCAGTCGCATTTACATAAATCAACACAGCGGCAAACAACAAGATCCATACCATTCCCGGAACGTCCGGAAACCAGTATTTCATATAGACGGCGATCGCAATTTCTCATATTGTTTTTCCGTCATAATTTTTTTTAGATTTTGTACGACCTTCCATACCTCTTCATAAGAAGAATACAGTGCGACCGGTGCTAAACGAATGATGTTTGGTGCACGGAAGTCTGGAATCACTCCGTTTTCTTTTAATGATTTACAAATACGAGCAGCTTCATCATGTTCGAGACTTACATGTCCCCCTCGACGTACATCATCTCTAGGATTGCCAATTGTAAAATCCATATCTGCCAGCTCGTGTTCAATTAAGTCCATTAAATATTGATTGATGTGAAGTGACTTTTGGCGAATGTTTTCAATTCCGGCTTCTGCAAAAATTTCTAAAGAGCCAATTAAAGGCGCAAGGCTCAACACGTGAGGCGTTCCAATTTGATAAGCCCCTGCCGTTTCAGACGGTGTTAATGTATGTTCCATGTCGAATTGTTTATCTTTTTTGGAACCAAACCATCCAGCCAGACCAGGATGCGCCCCGAAGTGTTTACGATTCACATATAGGCCGCCGACACATCCAGGCCCCCCATTTAAATGCTTGTAGTTGCACCAATACGCAAAATCAACCCCCCACCCGCTGAATGAATGAGGAATGGAACCCACAGAATGACATCCATCAAACCCGATTAAAATACCACGCTTGTTTGCTTCCTCTGTTAAACGTTTCATATCCAATACTTGACCGCTGCGATAAAGAACGGTTGGTAAAATAATTAACGCGATGTCGTCTGTCATGGCAGCGATAATGTCGTCCTCTTCCAAAAAGCGCCCATCACGGCTTTTTACACGGATAAGATGGGTGTCCGGATCATAGTCGCGGATGCGGAGCTGGCTTTGAAGAGCATAAATATCAGATGGGAATGTCAATTCATCGGCTAAAATCTTTGTACGTGTTCCTTCAGGTTTGTAAAAAGTAGCAACAAGCTGATGTAAGTTCACTGTCGTGGACCCGGTTACAATAACTTCCTCAGAAGAAGCTCCCACTAATGGCGCCATCATTTCACCTAGTCTCTCTGACATGTAAAACCATGGATGGTTTCCTTGTGTCCATCCGTCAATCCCCAGTTCTTTCCAATCATCTACAGACTCTAATAGTGTTTTTTCGGCTCTTTTAGAAAGGAGGCCCAATGAATTTCCGTCCATATAAATGGAGTCTGCCTTTAAATAAAATTCATGGCGGAAATGCGATAGTCCATCTTCCTGATCAAGTTTCCTGGCAAATTCTAGAGTTGGCTCAAAAGAATAAGAAACCATCATAATCCTCCTTAACTTCGTTTTTGCGATTATGCTAGGGAAATCGTATCAAAGAATATGACATGGCGTCAATAACAAATCAAAACATTCTAAAAATCTTGAAAATCGTTGAAAATTCTTCACAAATAACCCTTTAGTTTTCATTACTTTCCATATATGCTAGTAAAAAAGGCAACGAATGGAGGAGAAATAGTGGTGGAAACTAGTAAAGTGGCGGATAAACGTCACATGCGCTCAATCATGACACGTCAAAAACTATTAGAAGCGGCAAAAGAAGTGTTTCTTGAGGAAGGATTTCAAAGAGCAACTATTTCTCAAATTATCAAGAAGGCAAATGTGGGATACGGTACAGCATACGTCCATTTTGAAGGAAAAGACGATATCTTAATTGTGTTAATGGAAGGTGTGATGGATCAATTTTATCATATTGCAGAAACTCCCTTCTTTCCAACGTCAAAAGAAGAAGCGGAACAAGTCATCGAAAAGCAGGCGTACGCATTTTTAAAGATGGCTGAAGCAGAACGAGGCATGATGCAAGTGTTTGAACAGGCAATTGGGATTTCACCGGTTGTCTCCGATAAATGGAAAGAAATCAGAGAAAGGTTCATTCAACGAATTTCAAAGGATATCGCCTATTCACAGCAAAATGGATTGGCCAGAGCGGCGTTAAATCATGAACTTGTTGCCCGCGGCTGGTTTTTCGCCAATGAAATGTACCTCTGGGAAATCGTTCGAAATGAACACCAGGCATCCGTCGAAGACATTGCCAAAACCATTACGGCTATTTACACAACGGGACTCTACCTGTAAAAAGGATGACTCAAAAGCCTCCGGATGACGGTAATCATCCATTTTTTCTGTGATGGGCCGTCACCCCCATGCTTGATTTTCCTGGATTTTTCATGACGATCCATCGCAGGAGGTTGTCCCTAAAGTATGTTCTTTGTACTTTTAGGACAACCTCTTTATTTAAATTCCGTTATCTTAAACACCTCTGTGGAGCCTTGATAATCGTTATAATGAATATCTAAATCATGAAAATAGCGGTGAAGCTTCTTGATTGTGGCTTTCTTCTTTCCGTCATTTTTTATTTCACTTGCCATCTTGGCTATTTCCTTAAAGTCTTTTGATAGATCTTTATTGTCCACTTTTAGACTTCCGAGGGAATAAAGCATATTTTCCGCTGCCGCTTTTTGTTCTTCCCAATTCAGCGAATCCAATCTTCCATAACAGGCCGTCTCATTATAAAAGTCGTGGAAATAAGAAATGAAGTCGCCAACGTTCGTAAACTCTTTGATTTCTTCAGTTGCAGCGAGTGCTTTGGTGGATTGCTTTGCCGTTTCCTCAGCTCCTGAAAACAGGGATATCATGATATATCCTGCAGTGAATACCCCAATTATACATAGCCCTGCAATCATTCCAACAAGCTTTTTATCTAGCTTTTTCTTTTCTTTCTCCATTCCCCCATCCTCCTCTTCAACTTGTTCATGGAGCCGCTCCAAAAATTCAGCTTTGCTTCTATAACTCTTTTATTAGACTCTTCCACTACTGTCTCCTTCTTCTTTTTTCTCCTTTTTATGGATGTTTTCCTTTTGAGAGCAGCTGCATTTCCGCCGCCTTCCCGGCCACTTTCAATTGACGGATGCCTTGCCGTTTCTTATACTGCGAAAAGTTAAAAAAAGAGAACAAGGTAATATATAAATCCACATAAATCATTTGACATAAATAAAAAGCATTTATGTCAAATGATTTATGCATAAGCGGCTGCCAATCTCCCTTACGGGTTCTTGCCAGCCGCTTATACGAAGACCTTTGTAAGCTCATTCAAGATGAAAAAACAGAAAGGCGCGAATAGAAGAAAACCCGGTGACAAAGGTTAAAAAATTAAATTGGATTTATATATAATGGACTTCCAATAAAGTTTTTATCTTTTTACGTGGTACAAGTAGAAGGAAAAGGAGAACAGATAAACAGTCACTATAAACACTTCCAAACGTTGGACGAAGATACCTATGAAAATAGTGCTCTAAAAGAATTCTTGGATGGAGAGCTGACAAAAATCGTTAAACGAAAAGTCAATCGTCATCCAAAAACAGATCAAGTACCCACGAAAATCGGCCGCTTTATCGTAGAACCGGGGCATTCCCTTGATTCCAACCCAAACTACAATCTGTTTCACCGGATCCGCTTTGCTGAAACAAAGGAAGCCTTTCAAGAGGAAAATTATTTCATTCAGTGTTTATAATGTTATCTTAATTTTTCTCAAAAGGTAAATTTTATATAGAGGGAAATTACCTTTTGCATTGATAAATTATATTTATTTCTTTTGATTTACTATGGAGTTTTTATTTAAGTAACCTGCCCCGTTATATACTTTAAAATCCTTCTGCATTACGTTTATAGTAACGCAGAAGGATTATTTATTTAAACAGTTCAATTAAGGTTTTGTAAAAGAAAGCCATTTAAAAGCTTTTCATTCGCTTGATATTTAACTATTGACTATATTACCGTTAAAAGCTTCTGGAATCATAGTGAACCCTTCAATCACGGTATCTTCTTCCACTTCGATCATAATGTAACGTTTACCGTTAAAATTGACCTGTCTCACGTATCTTAAATCTTGTGGACTAATAGAAATGTTAGCTACTTTCGTGTTGATTTTGATAGATTTTGAATTATACTTTGGTACGATGCTACTTGCTTTTAGCTCATATTTTTCGTCATCGAGGACTCTTTGGAAAGCTGTTTCTACCTTTTCTGTATTTACATCTTCTAGTCCGCTCATCTTTAAAATACGTTCTACGTCTTTGTAGTCTAGTTTTGGTGTTTCTTCATCTTCATTTTCTTCGATCACACGGTTAATTTCTTCATATACATTGGAGAGTGTTGACGTGTTTAGTTGATCTCCTGTTACGTCTTTTACAATTTCCTCAAAAGCCATTTTATCGTCTTTTGCAGTCATCGTCTCTTCACCATTTAATACTTCCTCTACGAACTGATGATCAGGCTCATGTGCTTTGCCTGCTGAATATAAAATGTGGTTGACATCCGCAGCATTATCTGTGAAACAAGGAAAAAGAAACCCTGCTACTGGAGCGTTGAGGTTGATGACAGGATCTATCATAACATTGTACTTGAATTCCTTCTCGACATAGTCAAAAAGCAATTCTTTTTTTGGTTCCTGTGTTTTATTTATACTGCATAGAATAAATGAATGGGAATAAACGGCATCTCGTTCACTCTCCCCAGCCTCTTTGCTTGGGCGTTTCATTGGCTTCAAATATTCTCCTCGAATGAATGTTACGACAATATCCATTTCATATTGCCGGTCTTTAAGCATTTTTTCAACGATGAGAAGCATTTGTTCTTTCCATCCTTCCACATCACTGCTTAATAATCCTTGATGCAAAATAAGCTGACTGTTATTTTTAGCATTACGCTGAAATTTTAATTCAAATAACTTTTCATCCAATTGTCCTGTAAGTAATTTTTTAAAGTTATTCATAAACAACTCTTGCTGATCTTGGTCCAACATTTCAAATGGTTGACTTTGATGATGATAGATTTCACTTGTTTCCTTCATGATATAAACATTAAAGATTTCGGTGATTTTGAGTAATTCATTATCTACTTTAAATTGTTTTCGAATGCTTGCTATGTCTTTTTGGTTCATATCTATTCCCACTCCTAAGCTGTTTCGATCTGCTATTATACTTTTGAAAGTCACAGAGTTATAAAATGCTGGCATTAGAAAGTGGAGAGTAAATCTTTGGCTCCATTTGATTACTTTCCACCCTTTGAAGTATCGCTTTATTTTAACATAAGGTTTGATCGGATAACTCATTCTAGGTTTTACATTATCAAAATCAGAAACGTAAAAAGGAAAAAATGAGGATAAAATTAATAACTGGTTAGTGGATACAAGAAAAGATAAACAAACTAATTTTGCTTAGAATAAAGTTGCATTCATTCATGATCAATAAAATAAAGAAGATTCCCCAAAAGAACAGCTTCCCTTTTAAAATAAAAAACTCTAAAGAGAGTGATTATTCTTTGATAAACCGGTTTCACTTGAAAAGAATGTTACAAAATGAACGAGCATAATGCAGGATAAAGTTCGGTTTGCTATAATATATGAATCTACAATCTTAGATTTTAGTAAGGGGTTAAAAATGAAAGATAGGCGTTATTTAAATTACCTCAATATATACAGAGGAGTTTGTGTTTTTTTTATTGTGATTATCCATACTTTTGGGGCAGCATTAACCATTGTTCCTCAGAATTCTCATTCTTTTTACTTTTATTTATTTATCAACCGGTTTTCTAGATTTGCTGTACTGGCATTTATCTTTTTAAGCGCTTTCGTGTTGTTTTATAACTATTACGGACGAAAAATGGAGATAAGCGACTGGGTACTTTTTTATAAGAAGAGATTAAAATATATCATAATCCCTTATATTGTTTGACAGGGAACAATCTTTATCTTTTATTTATTTTACTTGGCTTTAGGAGCAACACTCGCCATCTATGCAAAAGAATTTGTACATTTTAAATCTTCAGTTACTAAATGGTTGCTATTTATCGCTTTTATGTACTTAGGAACAATATATGTCCAACAATTTTATTATTACAAGATTATTGGACAATGGCATATCCACCCTTTGCTATTCCATTTTATAAACATTTTGTATGCTTCGTTCGGGACAATCTCGTTATTCTTTTTTTCCCCAACTTCTTGATTTGAAACAGAACTTGTTTGTTCGAATTTTGCATATCTTTGGAATACATTCGTTTGGGATATTTCTCATTCATCCTTTTGTTTTAATTGGTCTAGGAGTATTCGATCCGTTTATGAATGAAACCTCCCTGTTCTTTTACCTTACAATCAAATGTCTCGCAGCCTTATTTTTAACATTGTTGCTAAACATAATCATTCGTAAATATGTTTTGAATTCTGAGTATTTACTAGGGAAATGAGGAAATGGGATTGTTTCAGAATCCAAACAAAAAGGGATAGCCTCTTACTGGCTATCCCTTTTATAAAATCCGTCTTTTAATTCATGTCTCCTGTTTAGTCCACTGGCACATTTGAATTATTTATCCTTCGAACATCAACACTAGACTTTAATGCAGCAAAAAAAACTACCCAATGATTCGGATAGTTAATAAAAGTGCCCTTTTAGCTTTTCCTTACCTTCTCCCGAATATCGTTGCAGCCGTTTTTGCAAATATAGGCTCCCTTCACATACAAGCTTGGAAATATCCTCAAATTTTCTTTTGCCCCACAAAGGTGACATTTTTTCGGTTTGCTTGCCAGCAGCATTTCCAGCACCTTCCCTTTGCTTAGATTATTCTTTTAAGCAAGGTCTAAGATGAGCAGTTATTATGATTTCTATGTTCGTTTATTATTTCTATCCAACATCCCTTAATTCCTTTTCCTGCTAATAAGAAGATGCTTTCTTGTCCTACTCTTTGTTTTCATAGAAAACATGCTCTGCATGAATCGTTTCTTCAATCGTTAAAATGCCATAGGAAAAATGAGGCTGCCTCCGTTTATCTGTAGGCGAACCGGGGTTAAAAAGCAAAACCCCGTCTGTTTCTTTTAAAACCGGAATATGGGAGTGCCCAAAAATAAGACAATCAATCTCTTCATTTTCAAATGCGGCCAACGCCCTTCTCTCTGTAGTCAGTTTTTGGCCGTGACCATGAACTACACCGATCTTGAATCCATTTACATCAAGGATAAGCTTTTCCCCAAAGCGCTGCTGCATGTCAGGGCCATCTACATTTCCAATAACCCCTTCCACTCTCGCATAGCGTGAAAGTTCTTCGTACACGCCCATCGTTTGCCAATCACCTGCATGAATGATTAAATCTGCCAATTCCAAATCCTTTACAAACCGCGCGGGGAGTTTTTTCGCCCTTTTTGGCATATGAGTATCCGATACGACGATGATTTTCATAACCATGACATCCTTTCTTCTCTGTTTATGATCATGATAAAGAAGTATGCCCCAAACGCAAATGTATCTGCTTTTGGAATCATGCTTATCTACAAGGTATTTACTCTATCTTCACAATAGGTAAACAGAATAAAAACTTCCACTGCCCATCTTTTAAGTAGTGGAAGTTTTTATTATTTTTTAATCAATTTTCGCCTTATTTGAGAATGTCAAAAATAACTTTCGGGTGGTCAGTGTTATCTTTTTGTCCTGCAAATCTTTCTTTACCTGGCCCAAATGCGAATACCGCAACGTCTTCACCCGTATGTCCGCCTGTTGTCCAACCTGTATTGGAACGTTTGTTAAAAATGCTCTCAATTGCATTATCGACTTTTACAAGTCCTTTATCTTTATCTGCTTTTCCTTGCTCAGCCGCATCTTTAACAGACTTCACTTCCTCAGCCGTTAATTCTAAGCCGATATACTGTTTTAATGTTGCTTCTATATCCGCACCTTTATTAACGATTTCATTTGCCATAAAGTCCGGCGTACGTTTTGCTGCTTTAATCGGTGCAGGAAACCAGTTATAGATTCCATTAGCACCAATAGAAAATCCGCCCGTAGAGTGGTCAGCAGTCGCTACAACCAATGTATGCTTGTCCTTTTTCGCAAACTCAATGGCTGCTTTATAAGATTTTTCGAAGTCTTGCATTTCGCTCATTGCACTTACAACATCATTGTCATGCCCTGCCCAGTCAATCTGACTTCCTTCAATCATCAAGAAGAAGCCGTCTTTATCTTTGCTTAGGCGTGAAATAGCTGCATTTGTCATCTCTTCTAGTGAAGGAATCTCTTCCGTGCGATCAATCATTTTAGGAAGCCCTGCAGGGGCGAATATACCAAGAATTCGATTGTTTTTATTATTTAATAATTCTTGGCGGTTTGTGACATAGCTGTATCCGGCTTTCTTAAATTCTTCTGGTAAATTGCGGTCACTACGAACAAAGTTGTTCCTTCCTCCACCTAGCATAACATCGATCTTATGTTGTCCGTTAATCATTTCATCATAGTAGTCATTTGCCATAGAATCCATATTCTTTCTATCTACATCATGAGCACCAAATGAAGCTGGAGTTGCGTGAGTAAGCTCAGATGTGACAACAAGACCAGTTGCTTTTCCTTTTCCTTTTGCAGCTTCAAGCACCGTTTTTATTTCTGTTCGATCGTTTTCGACCGCAATTGCCGCATTGTATGTTTTATGACCTGTTGACATAGCAGTTCCCGAAGCGGCTGAGTCTGTTACGTTTTGCTCTGGATCTTCCGGATAAGTCATCTGATTACCGACAAGATTCTTATCAAATTCTGTTCGTTCTACAGTTGCAGTGTCAGGATTATCTTTCCAGTAACGATAAGCAGACGTGTAAGTAACACCCATCCCGTCACCAATTAGAAAAATCACGTTTTTGATTTGGGCTTGAGTGTCTGGTGCTTCAGCAATTCGAGACCGGGCCTCATTAGTGCCTTGTACTCGTGCTTGATTGCCATCATTCCGATTATCTCTAATTTCTCGTACGTCCCCATTGTCACGCTGATATCCAACATTTCGTACTTCATTGTTATTGTCACGACCGTTCATTGCTTCATCGTCTTGATTAGCAGTACATCCCAACAACGAAAAAACGACCAGATAAGCTACGATAAGAATTTTCATTTTTTTCATTCATATCCCTCCTCAAGAAGCTTACAATTTTTAAAATAACCAAGTAAGGATTTGTCATGTAGGAAAATTATTTATATCGTACGTTTACTTATGCTTCTTTAAGACCTGATTTGTGTTGTTGCCGTTCCATTCGAGCTTTCTGGGTGTTCCGCCATTTAAAATCTTCTGGACAATGTTGAAATGTTTGCCCTTTTTTAGCCAAAGAAAATCCCCTACACGTATAGTGCAGGGGCTGACTCAAAAGCCTCCAGATGACGGTAATCATCCATTTTTGCTGTGATGGGCCGTCACCGCCATGCTTGATTTTCCTGGATTTTTAATGACGGTCCATCGCGGGAGGTTGTCCCAAAAGTATGTTTTTTGTACTTGGGACAACCTCCTTTCTACACTGTCTACCTAGAGGGAATAATATACTGAAGGATCTACTGTCACACTTTTTACATATTGTATATTCTCGTTGCTCATGATGAACTTCCTATTTTTTAACACATATTTGAAAAAGATATAAGAATGACAGAGGGGGGCAATGCTTTTTTACAGCTGTACGGTTGACTAAAGAAGCAGAGATTGAACTCTCTGTTTCTCATACTTATACCTCGATTTTGCTTCCTTCTTCAATGATGTGGAACATTAGGTGAGCAAGATGGTGAATCGGTCCATACTCTTCTTCATCCGCTTCGACATCCAGCTGGATATCATTTAAATACAATGCCATGAATTGATAAAAGTCTTTTAACTCAAATTCATAGCAAGCACTCGGTTCTTCGTTCTCACCTTCAAAATGGAGAACCAAATAGGATTCCGCTCCCTCCGCATCGTGCCCATCAAAAAAGATGAAAAATCCTACATTTGTATCGAGTTCAAACAGTTGTCTTGTTCCGCCTTCTGTCACTTTGTTAAAGTCCTCTTCACTTAATTTGTGGACATTCATAACTTGTACTGCATCTTCTTGATGAAAATTGACAGTAAATGATTTCATACGCTCACTCCTCGTTAGTTTTCCTTCCTATCATAAACGATTTTGCCTTATTTAAACAAATGGGAAGAACAATGGACAAATGATTCGCAGCGAAATTTATCAAAATACCAAAATGAGAGCAATAAAAAATAATGGTCAATATCTGCATTGGCCCATAAACCCCTTTGTTTCCTGTCCATTAACGTCATATCCCTCTTTCTTTAAAAGGTACGCTCCTACAGACGAATCGACTCCACCTGACATTCCAGCAACCACTCTTTTCGAATTGGACATTGAAACCTTTCTTTCTGTAATAAAATTTATTACAGTTTTAAAAAAAAATTACTTACGCTTAATCTCATTTATTATATCTAAAATAGAGATGGTCTTTAAATAATTCATTAAATATGCCTCTGCACCATCAAATATGTGATAAAGTACTACAGACAAGTTCTTCCCTACCATACAGTTTTCATTTGCCTCTGGACATTTTGGTTTTAATACACCTTCACTCGTCAAGAAAAATATTTTATCAAGTGTAATATTTCCAGGTTCCTCTTTAAGCAAAAATCCTCCACCTATTCCTTCTTTCGAAGAAAGGAGTCCTTCTTTTCTTAAAAGACTTAAGATTTTTCTTAAACGGGCAGGGTGTATTGTAACACTATGCGCAATTTCTTCACTTGTAGCTCTTTGATCCGGCTTTGTAGCTAAAAAAGCAATACAGTGTACTGCGATGGAAAAATCACTATTCATAAGAAAACCTACCTTCTAATTGCAATAATAAATATTACAGTTAGACTTGTCAAGATTTCGAAATGATATCAGACATATTTTTAAAGGAACTAAATGCGGGAAAAGAATGAGAGAGGAGTCTTAAAAGCGGTACTCCTTCATAGACAATCATTGACTCCTCCTAT
This sequence comes from Bacillus songklensis, assembly GCF_042649685.1. NCBI lineage: Bacteria > Bacillati > Bacillota > Bacilli > Caryophanales > Bacillaceae > Bacillus > Bacillus songklensis. The sequence continues at coordinate 128,622 of NZ_JBHRZT010000052.1, forward strand.
AATTAATATTGTGTTGCCATCTTACTTTCACTTACTATCTCTTATCCTTTCTTTGTTATTCAACGAAAAACGTATAACGGGATTTTTTCCATTGCTGTAAATCAGTTAGAAGAAATTTTTCAGTAAATGCGATATTATTATCATTATCTAAGGTAAAAATGGTAGAAGATCTTGTTCCGTATTTGTCGCTTCGGATAAATAGCGGAGATAACAATTTCTCCCATTCTTTTCCTATCCCCGTGTCTGGCAGCTCTTCCTCAGATGCTTCCTCCGAGTCGGACAAAATCGATAACAAAAGTGTTTCGTCTATTGTTTTATTCCAAAGGGCTTGTTTTAGTTTTTCTGTACCTCTTCTTACTTTGGGCCATGGCGTGTCCATCACGTGGTTGCTGAGCCCGTGGACACCAGGGCTAACTTTTTTAATTTCATTACAGACTGGAGTATAATAATAGAGTGATTCAGTATCCCCCGCCAGCAAGTTGAAACCGTTGTAAAGCTCATGAACTTGCTGTACTTTTTCGAGATATTCCTTCGGTTTATCTGTTCCGGTTAAGTAGTCACTAACAAGAAAACCGCGGGATTTGACGTCCGAACGGGCTTGTCCAGGAGCGCGGTAATTTGTAATGGCAGCGAAGCGTCCGGTGCGGGTAACTCCCATCCACGTCCCCCCTTTCTCCAAATCGCGCCCAGCCAGCACAGCAGGTGCATCTTCCCAGAATGCCGCAGGAGCGGTAGCCCGTTCGTAAAACTCATCGCGGTTGGCGGCTATGATAAGGGGATAAACAGGGTGAACATGATAAGCAACCAATATGAGACACACGTTTATTAACCTCCTAATATATAAATAAATCGGTTAGATTATCTTCTATTTGCTAAAGCTAAGGAATGTAAATCTTCCGCTCTCTTCTGAGCTAAAAACGGACCGATACCAAGCCCGGCTTGGCCAATGATGGTAAAATCTGTCATGGCGACATCAAAATCTTCATAATAGCGGTATTCCGTCGCACCAACTACCTTCCCATTGTGAACGGCGACAAAGACACGAGTTCCCGGGTCTTCCAAAGGTTCTTTCCAAAGATCGAATTCTAATACTTCTTCGGGCGGGAATGCGTCTTGCATTAATGATGCATTTGTTTAAACAAAGAATCTTGTATACTCGAAATTCTGCGATATTCCATTTTTAGCATTCTCCTTGTTCAGTTATTGATAGGCAGAAAGGATTTTTCCACTCCATAAGCGTCCCGTAATTGCAGGATTCTTCATCCTCTAAATAATTGGGCACTACTTGAACAGGGGTACGGCCACAACGAAGCAGGAAGGTGATGACAGGATCTTTCAGTTCACCTTTTACAACAGCTTCAAGGTATTGTTCCGGCGTCATCTCATTCGCTTTTTTATGATAGCCAGGCATTCTTCCGCCGCCTAGCAGTCGTTCCAATCCCTTATGCACAACGACGTCATACATGGATAACATCAGCCATTTTCCCAATCCTAATTTTCGATAGGTGGGACGCACGCTAATATCGACGACATAGAGTGTATTTCCGTTCGGGTTATGATTGCGAATATAGCCATTATCTGTAATATCCTCCCATGTATGATCGGGATGGTTGGGATCAGCATCAACAAGCAAACCCGTCATGGATCCCGCAATTTCCCCATTCACCTCAATACATAAGGCTCCCTCCGGAAACAAGGTAACATGGTTATGCAATTGTTCCGCATTCCACCATAATTCAGATGGAAATGGGGGAGGAAAACTTTCCTGTTGAACGCAAATCAAACCAGGAAAATCCTTTTCCTCATAATTTCGGATCACCGCCGGCACAGGCCGATCTTGATCAAACACGTAAAACTCCTTTCGATACATGCCTTCTCCTCCTCTATCTTATCGTCAATCTAGAAAACTTTCGCCCCCCCTCCATATATCGATGAGCGATATTGATATTTTATCATTTGACAAAATACTATTTATCCCGCATTAACGAGCAGTAAGACCCCCACTGATGAAAGTTCCCTTTATCCACTTATAAACGTTTCGTTGTTTTCATTTTTACGCAGCATTGAATCAAAAGACCACAATCGGCTTCCATTAACGGCAAGATGAATGGCCATGACCAACAAAGCCAAGTCGAATTCATATCCAGCCATTTGTCCATTCCCCATAAACCCAACAGAAATTTTAACGGTGAAGATTGCCCCAATCATCACTAATGCAAATAAAATGGATACAAGGCGTGTCCCAATCCCCAAGATCATAGCTATACCTCCTGCCACCTCAATAATAGCTATTACATAGGCTAGAGAACCCATAAGGCCGATGCTATCAAACCATGCAGCAATATTGCTAATTCCATCCTGGAACTTAGAAAGTCCGTGAACGAAAAAGGTAATACCTAAAATCAATCGTAAAATGAGTGAAGTTACTTCATATTTCTTATTCATATTTTACCCTCTCCTTTTGAAAGATATTGTAGGTTGTTTTATCTATTAAAATTGAAGGCAAAGATAGCTTAATGTCCCAAACTCATAACCTCGATAAATAACTTGTGCTTTTGTTTGCGAATCTCCACTTCCCATCGCAATAAAGAGCGGCACAAAGTGTTCAGCTCTTGGAACAGCCAGGCGAGCATGAGGGGCTAAATGTTCCCATTTAAAAAGTGAATCCAAATCCATTTGTTGAACCTTATCAATCAGCCAATTGTCAAATTCGACTGCCCAAGGTTCCGGAGTAGTTTGCTCCCATTTGACAGCTCTCAAGTTATGGACTGTCACGCCGCTGCCAATCACTAAAATCTCTTCCTCTCCAAGCCCGCGAAGAGACTGACCAATTTTAAACTGTTCTTCTGCGGGAAGATATGGATTGACCGAGAGTTGAATCACAGGTATATCAGCTTTTGGATAAATACGAGATAAAAGTGTCCAGGAGCCATGATCTAATCCCCTTGTCATATTCATCCTTACTTTTATTCCTTGTTTTGGGAACCGGTCTTTGATCATAGTGGCTATTTCCTTTGACCCTTTGGCCGGATACTTGATGGCATACAGTTCATCCGGAAAACCATAAAAATCATAAATCGTTTCATAAACCTCATCCGTAAAAGAAATAGTCGTTATATCGCTTTCCCAATGAGCTGTAAAAATGACAATGGCCTTTGGCTTTATATTTTGACCAATACTTGCAAGAAATTGGGTATATTCATTATCTTCAATAGCCAGCATCGGCGAACCATGCGCTAAAAACAAAGATGGCACCATTTTTTATCGACCTCCTAATTGATAAACATCAATGCTTACTTTTTGTAACTAAGTTTATTATAATAAATAATATACGTCAAGTACTTATATTAAAAAAGTAAAAAATACATTTAAAAGCAGTTTTGGCCGTATAGTGAGGTGTTTATATGGAACAATCATCACTTTGTCCAAAATTTGAAAAGGTATGCACTTAATAAGTAAACGATGGACCGGGTTAATTATTTACCAATGACTGTTTCCTTAAGATAGGATAAGAACCTTCTTCAATGTTCCAGCCAATTTGAATAAAATCGCCGGCCTGGGTAAATAAAGCAAGCTGATTATCGTTAATCATGGTCGGTCGTATCGTTGGCTCCCATCCGTACCAACAATGACAGAACTACGAATGGTGATTTCTTCTCCTTTCTGTTTGTATAACGAAAATATCGTTTTCTTTTTTGCTCGTGCAGCAAGAATGGCCGCACTACCTCCAGCTGATCCTACGCCGATGATGATCATATCATACACGCCCTTCCCCCCTTTTTTGATGATCAACCAATGGATCTCACTCTTGCACATTGCGAAGAGTAGGAAATATAAAAAACCGCAAAGCTTCCCTTAAGAAACGCTTTGCGGTCTTCTTGTCCCTTATTTTCTTAGGTGAACATTCAGTATGCCCTAGTCTCATCGATTACTTGTTGTCAGTTTAAGATTCTAAATCGAACTCTTTGCTCTACTCAAGATTGGCATGTCTGCCAAACATTGTAGTGCCGTTCATTCCTTTTTTCTCCATCAATCTCAATATGACAGCATCGAAGAACAATAAGAGGGTTTGCTCAAATAGTGCCCCCATTGGCTGTATCGTTTTGTAGCCACTGTCCGATTGGTCTTTAGGTGAGCCAGGTAATTTAACAGCAAAATCCGCTAATTGTCCAATCGTCGATTCAGGGAAAATCGTGACAGCCGCGACAGTTCCATCTAAACTTTTCGCTTTCTCAGCCATGGAAACTAAACCTTTTGTCTCTCCTGAACCAGATCCGACGATCAATATGTCATCTTTTTCCAGATTGGGGGGGGTGACGGTTTCACCTACTACATAGACTTCGAAACCCATTTGCATCATTCGCATTGCAAAGGACTTGGCCATAAATCCAGATCGACCTGCGCCAGCCACAAAAATTTTCTTTGATTCAAGAATCCCGTTTACCAGTTTTTCAGCTTCTTCATCGGCGATCAAGTCTACTGTTCGGTTTAACTCTTTTATGATTTCAGCTAAGTATTGAGTCGTCTGCATAACGGCCATTACCCTTGTTTGACCATTTTTTGCATTTGGGCAGCTACAGCTTTTTTATCTTCTTGTCCGGTAATACCGCCGCCAACAATGACAAGATCCAGTTGTGCTTTAACAACTTCCGGCAGCGTGTCTAATTTAATGCCTCCCGCGACTGCAGTTTTCGCATTTTTCACGACACGTTTAATGGTTTGAAGATCTTCAAAAGAATTTTTTCCAACTGCTTGAAGATCGTAGCCTGTGTGCACACAGATGTAGTCTACGCCAAACTCATCCACTTCTTTGGCTCGTCCTTCAAGATCCTTCACAGCGATCATATCAACCAGAATTTTTTTGCCTTGTTTTTTTGCTTCTTCAACGGCACCCTTTATGGACATATCTTCCGCGGCACCCAGAATAGTGATGATATCAGCGCCGGCCTCGGATGCTTTCATGACTTCATATCCTGCCGCATCCATGATCTTTAAGTCCGCCAATACTTTTAAATTCGGAAATTCTTCTTTGATTTCCTTTACCGCTCTAAGGCCTTCATTTTAAAAGTACGCACTTTTTAAACATATAGTTATATAAATGTTATATAGTGTCAGAAAGAAACGCCATCCTTTCTCATAGCTCTACAGAAAGAATAGCGTTTTTGGGGTTTAAGGATACAATTTTGTTTTAGCTTGATGGGCATGTGGCGAGACCCCTTGTATAATTCATTACATGATATAATAATCAGGACTATATCCGACAATTTCTTCAATATCCTTGCAAATGTCTTTACTAAATTCATCCTGCCACTTGTTGAGGGATCCTTTTTTAACTTAAATAAATTTTTAGATTCTCATACTTTGACTTTAAAATTTAGCTTTTAAATAAATTAGTACGCACCATCTCATTATAAATCTCCCTCATATAAATATCATTATCTGGAGAATCCAGAACTTTAGTTATATAGTTAGATCTTTTCTTATAATAAGCATTAAGATTAAAAATGGATGCATACTTATCAAGTGCTCCTATTATTTCTAACGTTAATAAAGTTCTTAAACATTTAGAACATTTACCGCAATTAAATTTATCCTTTACACAAACATTAAGGTATTTATATGATGGCTCAAATTTTGCCACCATACGAATTTTATCGACCCTGGTGTAATTAGCGCAAGATGAAAACAAACTGGTATTTTCAGTAGATAACATGCTCAAACTAAAAATATCATAATCATCTGGATGTTTTCTGCTTAGTCCGAAATTTTTTATATAAACAGAGGAGGAATATTTTATATGAACAGATGAGGAATAATAATAAACTTTAAATAATTTTTGAAGAGCCAAAACCGCAGACATACTCCTGAGCGTATGTGTTTGTTCGAAATCCATATGCAATATCTCGCTTAAGTTGCTGTTAACCATTATTAATTCTTTACCAAGTTCATCGGCACAAGCTTTTGCGATTTTTGCCCTTTCTTTAAAAAGTGTTAACGTCCGTTTGTCAGCAGAATCCCCGTTTGACCCGACATTAAAAAAAGTAAAATGGGTAATTTTATATTTTTCAGGGACACCACCTCCCATATGATCACAAATAGTGCTGAAAGAGTCTATTCCACATGACAATCCAGTTCCCACTGCACCAGCATTTGATATCGGTTTTGCCGCAAGCTGATTACACATAACCTTTATCATCTTGTATCCATGGATCTCAGCGATTAAGGGGATGAGATATTTATTTACCGTATAGTAAAGTCTTTCAGACATTGGTGATAACACTTTTATATCGTGTCCATTTTTCAATGCATACCATAATAATCCAACTAAAAAGGCATCTGCTCTTTCATTAGTCAGGTATACACTATACTTCTCCTCCACCTCAAACCAAAGAACATCTTTCTGTCCATCAACTTCAAATACTGCTTGCAATCTTACTTCTTTATCGTTTTTTTTAATTTCAGGCTCATATATAATGATCATAACGCCGTATCTCCCATCACCATATTCAGAAAATACAAAATGGTTCATTTCCGTTTTTGGTTTACCGTTTGTTGAGAAAAAAATATAATATAGAATATGTAATAGTTGATAGAAAGGACACAGAGCATTTCGTACATTTGCCTGTTTTAGTAAAAAAATAGTAACATAAACTAAAATTTCGGCTTTTATTTAACATTTATTTTCTATATTAGCAGGCACCCATAATTACTATGCTATTACCATTTTAGAAATAGTTAATAAGTGTTATTCAGCTTAAATATTGCATATTTTGTATTTGCCGGAGTCACCTTCTCAGCTCTTCAAAAATGTGTAAAGTATATAAAGAACTTATGTTATAAGACCTCTATTAAATGGTTCAATCATTAAAGGATTAAAAGCTTTTTGTCTCTCTTTATAATCCTTAATAATGTCTGAGTGATTTTGCTCAATTAAATGGACTCTTTTTAATATCTCTGTTTCTAAATCAGAAGAATTTGTTGATACAATATACTTTTCTAATCCGAGTAAATAAGCCAGATCGAAAATTTTAAAGCGGTATCCCAGTAATACACTAGGAACATTAGCGGCTAAGGATAATAAATTAGCATGAAGTTTAAAGTTAATTGTTAAAGTACAAGAAGACAAAACCGTAATAAGTTGTTGTTCTTCATAGAGGGTTTTATCTAAAATAACATTACTTGAATCATTAATTTTATCGAATAATCTTTGGCAAGGTTCCAAATCGTTAGTCCAAACTCCATAAATTAATATCTTGTATCCACGTTTTATTAGATTCTTGGAAACTTCCACTAAACCATCTTCTACTTTTGTTTCATTGTTTCCATAAATTTTGTTGTGTGATGTTCCCCAATTTAACCCAATTCGTTTTTCTGATTCTTTTGTTTTCGAGGCATTGTTTTGCTTTAACAACATCCCTGGATCGCCAATTATACGTATGTGATCACCACTTACTCCAAGAAACTCCAAGGCTTTTTTAGTCAATGGGCCTCGTACCCCTGCAAATGAAGCACGGGCAAAAATTTCTTTTAAGATATCCGCATACTCCTTGTTGATAGGTTCATGTAGTAAAGGCTTTCCGTTAGAAATCATAAGATCCAAGTCGTTTTTTTTAATCCAGTCTAAGCCACTGCCCCAAATTAAAACTTTTTTCTCTTGTTGAATTCCCTTGTGGAGTAGATGTATATATTTGGGTAACAGTACTGAACCTCCGCCTAAAACAATTGAATCATATTTATTCAAGTCCAGATCTTTTCTTTTTAAAGAGGGAATTATTTCTATTTCTTCTTGACCAAAGTAAAGATTACTAAGTCTATTAAATAAATTCCATAATAACTCATCACCAAGGTTATTATGACCAATCCAACCTAAATATAACACTCTTTTCATCATCTTCCCTCCAAAAGTTGGATTAAGTAACCTTTCTATAACTCTGTTCTTAAATATATAAGTCCTACTTAATTTTTAAACTTTGTCACCGGGCCTTCTTTTATTTGCGCCTTTCTGTTCTCTCACCTTGAGCAGGCTTACAAAGGTCTTCGTATGAGCGGCTGACAAGAACCCGTAAGGGAGATTGGCGGCCGCTTATGCGTAAATCATTTGCGTGGATGTTTTTTATCCACGTCAAATGATTTACGTGGATTCATATAGTTATAGGGGAAAAGGCAAAGGCGGATAAGATAATCGCTCGTGGAGCAGATAATATTCATGTTGGGTTAGCTGTCTGATTTTCTTTACACCAGAACCCACTTCTTGCAAAAGCACCATTCACAGATAGCAATTTCATAATATTCAATATTCCATTAAAATGTTTTAAACTGATTAATCAAATTTCTTTACATAAGAAAAATTAGTTATCTGCCTTTTTAACGTCAAATTTCCTCCTCCTTAAGCGGCTTCATATGTTTTATATTCATTATTTTGAAGCAAGATTTGTGCTTGCGACCGATCCTCGTCCGTTTGAAAGCTAATTCGCAGCACTCCCAATAATCCTTCTCTGGATTCGATAATATGAAGATTTGTAATACTAATTTCTTGTTCCGCTAATAAGGAAGTAATACGGGCTATAGCTCCAGGCACATCCATCACATCGACATACAAATCATAGTAGGAAGGAATGGCCCCTTTGGAATGGACAGGCAAAGCGTCCCGATAATCTTTCGAATCCTCAAAGAAACGAGTAAGCGCCTGATCGTCTTCTGACATTAAAATGTGTTGAATATTCTGCATTTCCATCATCCAATCCTCCAAAAGATGCAAAATATTATGCCGGTTTTGCTTCACGATATCTTTCCACATGTTTGGGCTGCTGGATGCAATCCGGGTAATGTCCCGGAAACCTCCTGCCGCCAACAGGCTGATGAGGGGATTTTTATCAGCATGCTTTTTCGCTTGTTTGACCAAACCCGCCGCTATGATATGCGGAAAGTGACTAATCACGCCTGTAATGTAGTCATGTTCTTCCGTATCCAATACAAGAAAATGAGAGTTTGTTCCTTTCAACCATTGCTTTAACTCTTCTATTTTTTCAAAAGAGGTGGACGAATGAGGAGTTAACACATAAAAGGCATTTTCAAATAAGTGGGCCTTTGCACTTTCAACCCCCGCTTTATGCGACCCTGCCATCGGATGCCCGCCAATAAACGTTACCTCCCCTTGCCATAAATCATTAGCAAGCGCCATGATATCTCCCTTTGTGCTTCCTGCATCTGTAATGATGACATCTTCACGTAAATGGAAAGCAGCCAGCCGTCTCATCAGCTTTGTTGTCGCCTCTACAGGAGATGCCAAAATGATCAGGTGAGCCAATTCCGCCTCTTCCTGCAAACTTGAAGCGACTTCATCAATCACTTTACGCTGTTTTGCTTTGTTTACTTGTTCTTTATTAATGTCATATCCGACGACAATGGCATCTGCTTCTTTTTTGATGGCTAAAGCAATAGAACCGCCGATAAGACCTGTGCCAATTAACAGCACCCGCTTTTTCATCATCGATCACCTATCTTTACAAGTGTTTGATCCGTTACATGATTTCTTATAATAGAAAGAACCCCTTCATTTTGTTCTTTCGTTCCAATGGTAATGCGAATTCCAGTCGGAAACGGACGAACAATGTATCCCTTTTCAATGAGATGTTCAAACCAGGCATTTGAATCATCAGTACGAATGAAGATAAAGTTTGTCTGGGAAGGACAATATTCAATTCCCAACTCTTCCAAACATTCTTCGTATTGTTGCAGTCCCTGTTTATTTTGTTCTACACAAAAGTCCAGAAATGGATGATCTTCCAGGGCTGCAATGGCAGCGGCTTGGGCAAATGTTGATGTATTGAACGGAAGCCTTGCAATATTGATTTTTTCAATCAACTGTTCATTTCCGATGGCATAGCCGATACGAAATGCTGCCAGGCCGTATGCCTTTGAAAATGTTCGTAAAACTAATAGATTTTCAAATTCATTTAATAAAGGAATAGTTTGCGGGAAATCTTTCGCGTTCACATATTCATAGTAAGCTTCATCCAACACGACGATTGTCTGTCTCGGGATCGTTCGTAAAAAGCGGATGAGAGCTTCTTCTTTCACGTATGTGCCCGTCGGATTATTAGGATTACAAATCCACACCACTCTTGTTCGAAGATCGATGGCTTTGGACATTGTATCTAAATCGTACCTCCCGTTTATTAATGGGATTTCCCGAACCTCGCATCCTTCTATGATCGCATGATGTTTATACTGAGGAAATGTCTCTAAAGCGGTAACAATGTTATCTCCTTCACACAGCATGACTCGGCTAATCGTTTGTATGACCTCATCAAGTCCGCTTCCAAACAAAAGCTGGTTTTCTTTTACCTGTAGATGTTCGGAAAGCTTTTTACGCAATTCCGTTGCGGCACCATCCGGATATGTTGCACAAAGCTGTAACGAATTTTGTAAAGCGCTCTCCACTTTAGGAGAACAACCAAACGGATTTTCATTTGAGGCCAGTTTGATTACTTTATCGACGTTGTATTCCTTTTTTATTTGTTCAGGAGATTTTCCTGGTTTGTATGGTTGAAGCATTAAAATCTGCGCTTTCACTCTTAATATCCCTCACTTTTATTAATTTGTTTAGTTCCCGAAACAATCAGCATTCATTCTATTAAAACCCTCTTGCATATTCGTTATGTTTGAGGATATTTTGCTGGATCAATTCCATTCGATCTTGGCCAAACTGCTCTACTAATGAATTGGCCAGTTCCCAAGCTACTACCGATTCTGCGACAACACTTGCTGCCGGAACTGCACAGCTATCGGATCGTTCAATACTCGCTTGAAACGGCTGTTTCGTGTCAATATCGACGCTTTCAAGCGGCTTGTAAAGTGTCGGAATGGGCTTCATCACGCCTCTTACAACAATCGGCATCCCTGTTGTCATCCCGCCTTCGATGCCGCCTGCTCGGTTTGTTTTTCTTGTATATCCTTTCTCTTCGGTCCACATTATTTCGTCATGTACCACGCTTCCCGGGTTTCTGGCCGCTTCGAATCCAACCCCTATTTCTACACCTTTAAAGGCATTGATGCTCATCATGCCTGCCGCTATTTTGGCATCCAATTTGCAATCGTAATGCACATAGCTCCCTACACCGATTGGCATCCCTTCTGCAATAACTTCTACTATGCCTCCAACAGAATCCCCGTTTTCCTTCGCTTCATCGATCACTTTCATCATAAAAGGTTCCGCTTCAGGATCTAAACAGCGCACCGGAGATCCTTCTGCTCTTTCTCTCATTTCTTTTACGGATGGATGAGATTGAATTTTTGCCCGAATCCCGCCAATTTCCAACACGTGTCCAGCCATCTGAACACCAAGCATGGAAAGAATTTTTTTCGCTACGGCCCCGACAGCCACCCTTACTGTCGTTTCCCTTGCCGAGGAACGTTCCAAAACATTTCTCATATCGCGATGTCCATATTTGATGGCTCCATTTAAATCCGCATGACCGGGGCGGGGTCTCGTGATTTTTCGTTTGATTTCATTGGAATCTTCTTCCGGCGGAGCGGCTCCCATAATTTTCGTCCAATGCTTGAAATCATCATTGACAACAACAAGGGTAATCGGTGAACCCAGCGTGTAACCATGCCGGACACCGCTTAAAATTTGGACTTCATCTTTTTCAATTTGCATTCGCCTGCCGCGTCCATGCCCTTTTTGTCTCCTTGTAAGCTCCTCATTGATATCTTCAACAGTTAAGTGAAGGCCTGCCGGTACTCCTTCTATAATAACTGTAAGCTGTGGTCCGTGTGATTCTCCTGCTGTTAAATATCTCATCCTTTGTCTCCTCCTTATCTTTTCACCATAAAGTGAAACTTCACTTAGTGGAGATTTTCCTCCACCGAGTGTTAGTTGAACTGCCCGTTAGAGCGAAAAAATCCCTGCTGATTGTTCAGCAGGGACGATTTACACCGCGGTACCACCCTATTTATGGACAACATGGTCCATCTCTTCATTTTAATAACGGTTGATAACCGTCTTTTCCTTCATAACGGATGTTACTACGAAAAAGAAGCTCCAGGACTGTAATTCATGCTAATTTTTGTACTGACTTGCACCATCCATCAGCTCTCTGTAACAGGGAAATAAGCATTACTTTGTTCCTTTCAAAGCTTGTTATTATTCGGTTTTACGCCAATTTTTCTTTAAATGCTTTTAATTCGTTCATGAACTCATTGAATTGAGGGATGTTCATTTGCTGGGCTGCATCAGATAATGCAACCGCAGGATCTGGATGAACCTCCGCCATGACGGCATCCGCTCCGATCGCTAGTGCAGCTTTAGCCGTTGGAAGAAGCAAATCTCTTCTTCCCGTAGAGTGGGTTACGTCGACTATAACCGGCAAGTGTGTTTCTTTCTTCAAAATTGGAACAGCTGAAATATCCAATGTGTTTCTTGTCGCTTTTTCATATGTGCGAATGCCTCGCTCACATAAAATGATTTGGTCGTTTCCTTGTGAAATAATGTATTCCGCCGCATTGATGAATTCTTCAATCGTTGCAGCAAGACCACGTTTTAATAATACAGGCTTCTTCACTTTTCCGACTGTTTTAAGTAATTCGAAATTTTGCATGTTACGGGCGCCCACCTGAATAACATCAACATAATCTACCGCTATTTCCACATCATGTGGTGTAACAATTTCACTGATGATTGACATGCCGACTTCGTTTGCCACTTCTCTTAAGATCTGCAATCCTTCTACGCCCAATCCCTGAAAATCATATGGAGAAGTTCGAGGCTTGAATGCACCGCCCCGCATTAATGTAAGACCTTGCTCTTTCATGGCTAAAGCCACAGCTTTTACTTGCTCGTAACTTTCAACCGCACATGGTCCCATAATGAATCGCTGCGTGCCATCCCCGATCGTTTCTCCGTTTATATCAACAATCGTATTTTCCGGGCGTGCTTTACGTGAAACGAGCAATGCCTTGCGATGATCGTCTTCCTGCAGCTCGAGGCTTGCTTTAAAGATTTCTTTGAAAATGTGCTGAATCGTTGATGTTTCAAAAGGTCCGTCATGATGCTCGATAATTAAATCAAGTGCTTGGCGCTCACGAACCGGGTCAAATCGGTTAACTCCTTGCTTTTTCTTTTGCTTTCCGATTTCCTGAACGATTTCCCCCCGTTCGTTTAATAACTTTAAAATTTGCAAGTTAATCTCATCTATTTTGTTGCGTAATTGTGTTAATTCGTTTGTAGCCATGTTTTATTCCTCCTGGGATTGTATTTGTTATAGTTTTTATAGTTAAATACAGATTTCTGCATTAAACATTTTAATTTTAATATTTCCAAGTTTCTGACATAAAGGGAGATAAGCTGGTGTCAATGCCGTTCTAAACCAATATAAAAGGCATCACCTCCTTCAAATAATAAAAAATCGTCCCTGTCGTATCTTGTTAAACGACAGGGACGATTCTCACCGCGGTACCACCCTTATTGTGAACACCTGTTCACCACTTGGCATTGTTAACGATCAAATGACCGTCTTTCCCTTCATAAAGATTTCTCTTCACTACGAAAAAGAAGCTCCAGGACTGTAATTCATGTTTATCTTTGTACTGATTCCCACCAACCATCAGCTCTCTATAACAGGGAGATAAGACACTACTCGTTTCCTTTCGTTGCTTATGATTTATTCAATTATACCAGACAATAAAAAAGTCCCTACTGTTTTACCAGTAGGGACGATTATAATCGCGGTACCACCCTAGTTGTGAACCATATTGTTCACCACTTGACATTGTTAACGATCAAATGACCGTCTTTCCCTTCATAAAGATTTCTCTTTACTACGAAAAAGAAGCTCCAGGACTGTAATTCATGTTTATCTTTGTACTGATTCCCACCAACCATCAGCTCTCTATAACAGGGAGATAAGACACTACTTGTTTCCTTTCGTCGCCGAACCATATATGCAAACCAATTTTTGTTAATATTTTGTAACTTTATGCTTTGTATTATAGATTGATTTTCAATCATATGTCAATAACTTTTAAAAAAACATTTTGAAATTTAATGTTGATTTTGGTTCATCCGAACGAATGAATGTAAAATATCTTAACCAGCCTCGCCCTCAAAAAAGGAGCCCGCTATAAGTTTACGATAGACGGCTGGAAACATTTTTACTGAAAAAACCCGGCAGAAAAATCCTTCATTTTATCGGATTTCTCATACCGGGTTCTTTTAAGGGGTGATTCGAAAGGTATGGTTTCTTACCTTTTAGAATCATCCCCTCAATATCTTTATATATAAAACATAATCAGCATTCATTTATGATTTTTGTAACTTAAAACAACGAAAGCCCTACCTCTCTTTCGTCCTCACGGCTCCGAGACCGCGCCAGTGTGAATCAAGTTCACAAAAATCCACATTTCCATCATTGGGTTTAAGAAAGCGGTGGACTAACTTGTTCCGAGGAATATAAAGAAGATGTTTTTTTGGGAGCAACTTTTCTATTATATATATTTCCGATAACAAATGCAAGTGTTTTTTCGATAATTCCTCACAGACATATACCATTAAAAACCGGAATGATCGTCTATTCTAAATCCATAAAGCCTGCCTCCAGGATACTCGTATAAACGTTTACCCTAAATGTTGCATTCGAAAACATCTTATGCCGTTGCATTCGTCGAGCCGATTAGAATGGGCAAGTTGGCCTCCCTGCTTAGCACAGAAGCTGGGTTTTTACTGCCCGTTAGATCGGGATAAAAAATTGACAATAGAGGAAAGATGTAATAATAAAGGGAAGCTTCCATCAGCGGAAGCCTCGTTTGAAAGGGGATTTTTATATGGGCAAATATTCTGGCCTAATCAAAACATCTGTTGTTTCTATATCGCTGACATCTCTGTTCGTATTCTCTCCCTTATCTGTCCAATCTACAGAAACACCTGCATTTGCCGAGCAGGCGGCAGGGCATTATACGTGGAACTTGGGAGATATTTACCCCTCAAGGGAAGCCTTCAATGACGATATAGAAACAGTTAAACAGACGCTGCTGCCAAAGCTCCAGAAATACGAGGGGAAACTGAACAGCTCCAAAACGATTTTGCAACTCTTTAAGTTAAGCGAAGAAACGGCACGGAAGGTCGAAAAGCTTTATCTGTACGCCCATCTCATGAAAGATTTAAATATTGAAGATGAACATGCAGCAAATCTATGCTCCACCACTGAACAGCTTTATGCCGACTATGGATCTGCCGTTTCGTTTATGGAACCCGAGTTGCTTTCTCTTCCTGACAAAAAAGCGCAATCCATTATAAAGGACCCTCTTCTAAAAGACTATGCTCACACTTTAAGGGCATTGTACAAACAAAAAGAACATACACTTTCCAAAAAAGAAGAAGCTCTACTGGCCCAGCTTTCTCCACTTACAGGTGTACCCGAAAGCGTTTATGACAATGCATCTGTAGGAGATATCCAGTATGAAACAATCAAAAAGTGGAATGGGAAAAAAGTGGAGGTTTCAGAAAGTACCTATTTGACAGAGCTGGAAAACCCAAATCGTGAATATCGCAAAAAAGTGTTTCAATCTTTTTTTACGAGCTATGACCGAATTAAACATACAACTGCTGCCGCTTTATTCGGATCGGTCAAAACAGATGAACTGCTCGCAGACGCAAGGAATTACAATTCCGGTCTTGATGCAAGTCTTTCAAAGGATTATATACCTGAAAGTGTATTTAATAACCTTCTTTCGTCGGTCGATTCCAAGCTGCAATATTTACATGAATACATCGACTTGAGGAAAAAAGTAATGAAGCTTGATAAAGTGCATGGATATGACATGTACGCCCCTCTTGTCGATCAGGCTGTTGTTCATAAAATGAAGTTCCCGGTCGAAAAGGCGAAAGCAACTATTTTACAGGGTTTGCAGCCACTCGGAAAGGACTATGTCAAAAAAGTAGAGCAAGGTTTTAACAGCCGCTGGCTTGATGTTTATCCGAAGAAGAAAAAAGCGACCGGTGCCTATAATTGGGACACATATGATACCCACCCATTTGTTTTACTGAATTACGATGAAACGTTAAATGACATGCTTACAATTGCTCATGAAATGGGACATGCGATGAATTCAGTGTATACAAATGATAATCAACCTTACCATAACGCAGGTCAATCCATTTTTACAGCTGAGGTCGCCTCAACCGCCAATGAATTGATCATGATGGATTATTTAATCAATAAAGCTGCAACAGATGACGAAAAGCTGTATTTAATCAATAAACAAATTGATGCTATTCGTGGAACCGTTTATTTTCAAACGATGTATTCCGAATTTGAAAAAGCCATCCATGAAAAAGTTCGTAACAAAGAAAACTTAACCGCTCAAACATTAAATGAGTTGTGGGCAAAAGTACTTCAAAAATATCATGGTCCATCTTATCAAGTAGATGAGCTATCCAGCGTGGGGTGGTCACGTATCTCCCATTTTTACTCCCAATATTATGTTTATAAGTACGCTACCTCTATGTCAGCAGCTTTTGAACTTGTTAAACAAATGAAAGAAGACCCAAGCGGAGCGGCAACGGAACGCTATCTTAACTTTTTAGCCGCAGGGACATCTGACTACCCGATTGAACTGTTGAAAAATGCAGGTGTCGACATGATTTCCCCTGAGCCGGTCGATCATGTTTTAGAATACTTCCATTCACTTGTCATGGAAATGGAACGCATTTTGAAAAAGCAGGGAAAAATCTAAACGACGCTGTCCCGGAAGACATAAAAAACATGCTCCGGGACGACCGTTACTCTTGAATCTACGCGTGTGATGGCCGATCTTGGGAAAATATTGAGTAAACTCTCGTTGAGCTGCATGAACGATTTCTCCTTTTTATTGAAATGATGGTACGGGAGCTGGTCGTTCTTTCATCCAAAGATAAAATATATTTTTTCCATATTAACCCCTCAACCATATTTTTGGGGTTACGCGGCCAAATTTTGATTTGATGAACTCAATGGAGATTTTTTGCTTAAGAAATATAATATGAGTAAAATGAAAACCATAATGCCTAATACAATCCAAAAGTGTAATGTCACTTTTCCTAAAAAGACTGCTTTATAAAACAACCCGCCAAAAGACCCGCCAAGAATTGGACCTAATACCGGAATCCAGGCATACCCCCAGTTAGAGCTTCCCTTGCCCGGAATCGGAAGAAAGAAATGGGCAATTCTTGGCCCCAAATCACGGGCCGGATTTAACGCATAACCAGTTGTTCCGCCTAACGAAAGACCTAAGCTTAAGATTAAGAACCCGACAATCAAGGGATTTAAACCGTCGGTAAATTTATTCGCTCCAATTGAAAGAATCCCCACAACTAAAATAAACGTTCCGATAATCTCACTCAGTAAATTAGAAAATGCATGACTAATAGCCGGTCCTGTTGAAAATACACTAAGCTTTGTACCAGGGTCTTCTGTTTCTTTCCAATGCGGTAAATAGTGTAAATAAACAATACTAGCCCCAATAATCGCTCCGATGAATTGAGCTAAAATGTAAGGCGGCACATCGTTCCAAGGAAAATCTCCTTTAAACGCCAATGCTAATGTAACAGCCGGGTTTAAGTGAGCACCGCTAAACTGCCCCACCGCATATACAGCAATCGCTACCGCCAATCCCCATCCCCATGTAATGACAATCCAACCAGAATTAGCGGCAAAAGAGTTTTTTAACGAAACTCCTGCACATACACCTCCGCCTAAAATAATTAAAATGGCAGTTCCTAATACTTCTCCTAAAAACGGTGTCATTTCGTTTCCCCCCTCTTCTTTTTATAAGCACTCATTTTTTGGGAATTAGATAAGCGATGCAAAAAAAACAAAGACTCAACACAAAGTGACCTATATGAATATAGGAACTTTTGTGTGAGTCTCCGTTTTCTCCATCACAACTTATTAACTTGTTGACCTAACTATAGGTCATATTGTAAGCGGTGTCAATATTTTTCCGAAAAGCCGTTATATTTTCTTTTTCTACTACAACTTGTCAAAGAGAAACTCCTCCTTTATTTTGGCAAATAATGTTCTCACAGTTTTTTATTAGAAGTAGTAAATCAGTATTGTTCTTTAACAAGGCCTTATAAATAAAACTCTGCCGGCTGACGGAGGTTTACTGTATTTGATTGAATACTTCTTCTAACGATTGATAACCTTTTGTTTCCCCCTGTTTAGACTGAATGGTCCAGCCGTGTTCTTTTAAAGCAAGTTTACCCGTTTCGTTTTTTACATACGGCTGATGAATCATGTATACATTTTCTCCCTTTTTAATCGTGTAACCCATATAATAAAGTTCGTTAGCCCCCTCTTCTTCGTAAACTTCAATCTCATCCAAGTTATGTTCATTCAGCATTGGTTCCAATGATTGGGTCATAGCGGCCATCAGTTCTTCTCTTTTTGAGAATTCCATTTTCGTTTCTCCTTTCACATTCATTTCTATTTTATGATGTCCATTCCATACAAGAAGAATAAATGCTTTTTCATCTTGAATGAGCTGGACAAAGGTTCCCGTATAATTGGCTGACAAGAACCCTTAATGTCGCTTGTCAGCCGATTAGGCGTAAATGATTTGACATGGGCGTTTTTTGCTCATGTCAAATCATTTATGTGGATTCATATACATGTCCATGTTTAGTCACTTTGCCCATTTCCTGTCAACACAAGACATATATACAAATTGTTATTTAATACTTTCATAGGATATGTTATGCATACTATATAGGGAGTGAATAATTAGTGGATATTGAAGGAAGGCACATCATTATTGATGCTTTTTATTGTAATCCTTCCCTTTTAAACGATCGTTTTTTTCTAGAACGATTGCTCATCAAAGCAGCTGCAGCGGCCAATATGGAAATTTTGTATTCCTACTTTCATCAGTTTCAACCATATGGAGTGACGGGTATGCTTATCCTTTCTACTTCCCATCTGTCTATTCATACATGGCCGGAACGAGCTTATGCTTCACTGGATTTTTACACGTGCGGAACGACAGACCCCATCTTTCAAGTCGAATATTTATTAGAGAAACTTGAGTCCAAGAAAGCGACGGTGTATCCGATTGAAAGGGGAATCGAGAAGACCCAGACCATTTTTTTAAAAACCTATCATTATTTAAAAGGAGAAAATGAGGAATGAAGAAGAATAATAAGAAAATAAACTCTTGGTCAGCAAGTGCATTTCAGTGTTCATCTTCTCTCGACACTCCAAAACAAAAAGAAACAGTTAAAACGGTTGACAGCAATAAGTGGGATCAGGAAGGGCTGCAGGAACTGCTGAATCTCAAACACCACACATTGTTTCATGAAAAAAGCGACTATCAGGATATCCATCTTATCGAAGCCACAGATGTAAGATTGTATTTAAATCATCAATTACAATTCAGCTCTTTGGACGAACGTTTTTATCATGAAGCACTCGTGCATCCCGCTTTTACTTTTACGCCCAAACATGATCATGTTCTTATTTTAGGAGGAGGAGACGGTCTTGCTCTTCGGGAAGTATTAAAATATAAAGACGTGAAGCACGTGAATCTCGTTGATTTGGACCCTGTCGTATTGTATGCCGCCCAAAACATCCCTGCTTTAACGGAGTTGAATCATGATTCTTTTTGTGATTCCCGTGTCACTATCCATTGTAAAGACGCATTAGTTTTCTTAAAAGAAGATCAATCTCGATATGATGTTGTTATCATCGATTTTCCCGATCCAACCGACAAGTCCATCAGTTCTCTTTATACAAATGAATTATATCTTTTTTTAAAAGACTTTCTCACTAAAGACGGGATTTTTGTTTGTCAAGCTACCTCTCCAAGAGATACTCCTGTCGTTTTTTGGAGCATTGCCAAAACAATTGAAAGCGCTGGGTTTCATACCATTAGTTATCATACAAACATCCCCTCTTTTGGAGATTGGGGATTTCATATCGCATCCAATCGGACACTGATATGGAATCATAATCATGTCCTAGTTCCTCATCGGACATTGCCAGCCAACCTAAAAAAGCTGGCGTCATTTCGTCATTCTATTTTGCAGCAGAAAAAGTTTGCCGTTGTTAACTTCCTCAATTCTCCCGTACTGCAGGACATTTTCGCCGAAGAAGTATCCGATGATTAAAGCAGCATAAAAAGCCACCTGTCCCTCGAACAAGACAGGCGTCTTTTTATGTTTTGGATTTCTCATATTTTTTAATGAAGCCCGCTTTTTAACAGATCCATCATATCTGATAGTGTAAACGGGGCATCATTGGCAACATATTCAGCAAAGCTGGAAACGACTTTCAATGTATTTACACTCTCAACTGGATATTCTCCAGTGGCACTCTCTTGCGACAACATGACGGCGTTCGTTCCATCTAGAACTGCCTGAAAGACATCGGTTACTTCTGCTCTTGTCGCAACGGAGTGATTGACCATTGATTGCAGCATCTGGGTAGCTGTAATGACATATGTACCATGTTCCCTGCATTCATACATCATTGCTTTTTGCAGCAGCGGAACCCACTCAAAAGGCAGTTCAACTCCCAGATCGCCTCTAGCGATCATCACGCCATCTGCCTCCTCGCGAATGGCAGAAAAATGTCGGACTCCCTCCATCGTTTCAATCTTGGCAATCAGAGATGGCCCTTCTCCTTTCTTCACTCCTAAAAATGAGCGTATTTCTTGGAGATGGGCAGATTTCCGAATGAAAGAGCATGCAATATAATCGACTTTTTCTTTCTGTAAAAACAGTAAATCCTCCTTATCTTTTTCAGTCATAGCAGGCAGACTTACAGAGGTGCCGGGAAGGTTGACCCCTTTATGGCTGCTGATGGCGCCTCCTCTTACTACTTTTGTCACCAACTTGTCCTCTTCCGCCTTTTCTACAAACAACTCCACTTGGCCGTCATTAATTAAAAGGCGGGCTCCCTCTTTTATGTCCTTTGTTATTCCTTCGTAATCGACGCTTGCCTCAGTCTCATTTCCGACTATGGGTGTCGTATGGAGAGTAAAAGTTTCATTTTCTTTTAATTGAATCTCCTTTGCTCCTATCTCTCCAAGACGAATTTTCGGTCCCTGAATATCTCCTAAGATTTTGATGTTGCTATTTAATTCATATACCGTTTGAATGACCTTTTTATGTTGATCGTGAGTACCATGTGATAAGTTTAAACGAACGATTGTCATTCCGTGATCAATGAGTTCTTTTAGTACTTCCCTTTCCTGGCTTGCCGGCCCAATTGTACAAATTTTGTCGATCGTCACTTTCTATCCTCCTTCTCCATAAAACGAAAATACACAATAAAAATTACTTCGGATGAATTCAAAGCAAAATACTTTTTATTCATTGATGAGTCCGTTTCAGTGTTAGTGTTATTCTAATGGCTTGGTTTATTCAATAGGGCAGAGTTTCATTCTGCAAGAATTTGGCTCTATTTTTACAATTTCTATTTGCTGGTTGTACGATTCGGTTCATTTCAAGTTATGGCCATTTCATCGATTAAGGATTTAAAAACAGCCCGCCGCATTGGTATCGGCTGGATGGGGATTTCCATTATCGGTGCCATGTTAACAGGCTTAGTCGGTATTGCTTATTATTCTATTCACAACGAAAAGCTTGCTGATCCCGAAACTGTATTCATTGTATTTTCAAATATCTTGTTCCACCCATATATTACAGGATTTTTATTGGCGGCTATCTTAGCAGCGATCATGAGTACGATTTCTTCACAATTGCTTGTTACATCAAGTGCTATGACAGAAGACTTTTATAAGGCATTCTTCCGTCGTAAGGCAACTGACAAAGAATTGGTATTGATTGGGTGCCTAGCCGTATTGCTAGTGGCTGTTATTGGTATTTTCCTTTCTATTACACCAAGTGGCACCATTTTAAACCTTGTTGGTTATGCATGGGCAGGTTTTGGTTCAGCGTTTGGACCAGCAATTTTGCTAAGCTTATACTGGAAACGCATGACGAAATGGGGGGCCCTCGCCGGTATGGTTGTAGGTGCAGTAACCGTTCTTACATGGGTCAATGTTCCGGCTTTAAAAGATCTTATGTATGAAATGATTCCAGGGTTCTTCTTAAGCTTACTTGCTGTTATTATTGTCAGCTTATTAACGAAGGAACCGTCCGAAAAAGTACAAGATACATTTGAAGAGATGGAAGAAACCATGATTGAAGAAACCATGATTGAAGAAACCAAATAATTGACAAAAAAAGGGGCTGATTCAAAAGCCTCCTGATGACGGTAATCATCGTTTTTTTCTGTGGTGGGCCGCCACCGCCATGCTTGATTTTCCTGGATTTTCAGTGACGGTCCATTGCAGGAGGTTGTCCCTAAAGTATGTTCTTTGTACTTTTGGGACAACCTCTTTTCTTCATATAAAATGTGTTCAAGAATAAACCCTTTTCTCCTACATATCTTTTAGTAATCATTTGTTAAAAAATGATGTGTATTTTTCCTATTTTTGAATTAAAAGAAAGGAGAAAGAATGATGAACCCATCCTTTTACCCCCACACTTATTATCCGCATTCGCCTCCATCCCTGTCCCATGCACCTAACACCATTACCGTTCACGGACAAGGCACTGTCAAAGCGATACCCGATACGATTTCGATGACGATCGGCGTAATGACGGAAAACCTTAATGTGCAGGAAGCGTTAAAGGAAAATTCTGCAAAGTCAACTCAATTAATTCAGGCACTGAATCAAATGGGTATACGTGATGAACAAATTGAGACCGCTTCATTTACCATCAATCCAAAATATGATTATAGCGATGGTAAAGCAACGTTGATCGGTTATGAAGTTCAACATTTGTTTACACTTACGGTGAAAGATGTCAAGCAGGCAGGAGAAGTGTACAAAACAGCTGTCGACAGCGGAGCGAACATTGCCAGGAATCTACAGTTTCAACTTCAAAATGCAGATCTTTATTATCAGGAAGCATTAAAGCTCGCCGTCCAAAACGCAAAAGAAAAAGCCTATACGATTGCCCGTTCTTTGAAAGCTACCTTACACGAACCCCCTGTTGAGATAATTGAGGAAACCCTCTATCCGGTTTACGAAAGTGCTGTCAGTCCAAAAGCAACCGTTCTGGCTGCCCAATCCGTTCCTCCTATCCAGCCGGGGGAACAGCGGCTGCAGGCACAACTCAAAGTTGTTTTCTCATATGGATGATGGTTGCCTCCTTTTCCTTCAATTGATATAGTGAAGGAAAAGGAGGCTTTACGATGACTTACCGGGAAACGGATTATCTTCAACTTTTAAATGCCTACCGTGAACTATGGGTAAACCGTTCATTAAAACTTAAAACCGATGAGGGGAAAAATTATCACGAAAAAGAGATTTTATATGAAGCAATAAAAAAAGATTTGCTTGATGAAATGACTCATCCTCGTGTACGCCAGCCTGCTGACAGAAAGCTTCAATTGGCCAAGAGGAGAATTGAAGAATCAAATATAGAGGATCATATGAAAAGAGAGCTTATTTCTTTATACGATTTTATTTATGATGAAGTTAAATCCACGTAAATAAATTAGCATGGATAAAAAACCATCCATGCTAATTTATTTACGCATATCTTTTCTTTATTTCAACACTGTATTGGACAACAAGCCGCTTTCAAGAGCGTGTGCAAAGTCTTCTTGTAAATCCTCTGCTTCTTCTAAACCAACAGATAAACGCAAAAGCGAACCGGTAATGCCTATTTCTTCTCTCGCTTCTTTCGGTATACTGGCATGGGACATTGTAGCCGGATGTGTCAAAATCGATTCTACTCCTCCAAGGCTTACACCGACAGCTGGTAAAGTAACAGTTTTTAAAAAGTGATGAGCTAACTGCTCGTCCTTTACTTTAAAGGAAATAATGGCTCCGAATCCCGAAGCTTGCCGCTTTGACAGCTCATGGTGAGGATGTTCGGTTAACCCCGGATAATATACTTTTTCTACTAATGGGTGATTTTTCAGCCAATAAGCCAGCTTTTCTGCTGTTTGTTGCTGCTGTGCCAGCCGAACCTTTAATGTTTTAAGGCCACGGAGCAATAACCAGCTGTCCTGGGGCCCTAAAACGGCTCCAAAGGCATTTTGCACGAATTTCACTTCTTTTGCCAATGCCTCCGATGAAGTGATGACTACTCCTGCCACTACATCGCTGTGCCCTCCAATATACTTTGTCGCACTGTGAATGACAATATCCGCTCCTAATGCCAATGGCTGCTGCAAGTACGGTGTCATAAATGTATTATCAACAATCGTTATAAGACCATGTTTTTTTGCGGCCTCGGAAGCCTTTCGAATATCTGTGACATTTAAAAACGGATTAGACGGGCTTTCAATATACAATGCCTTTGTTTGGGATGTTACTGCTTTTTCAATTTCCTCGACCTTTGTTGTATCAACGAACACCGTTTTGATGCCAAACTTTGAGAAAAGTTGCGTTAATACGCGGTATGTTCCTCCGTAAATATCATGAGAAACAATAATTTCATCACCGCTTTGGAATAGACAAAGCACAGAGGAAATAGCAGCCATTCCGGTAGAGAAGGCAAACCCGGCGTTTCCTCCTTCCAACTGTGCCACTGTTTGTTCAAGTGCTTCCCTGGTTGGGTTTCCGGAACGAGAATAATCGTAACGGTTGGTTTCTTCTACATCTTGATGAAAGGTAGACACTTGATAAATCGGAACTGAAACCGCTCCGTAATGTTCGCCGATATCTGTTTTAGCATGGATCAGCTTTGTACCAAATTGGAGACTGCGTTCATTTTCGGTAAGCATCGAATACCTCCTTTAAATCTTGAATGATATCATCTGCATGTTCAATTCCAACGGAAAAACGCAGCAAGCGATTTGTTACCCCAATGGCATTGCGAATCTCTTCCGGAATATCCGCATGTGTTTGTCTTGCCGGGAACGTAATTAAACTCTCTACTCCCCCTAAACTTTCTGCAAACGTGATTAGTTTCAAATTCTCCAATAAATATGGAACAAGATTTTCATCCCGAACGGAAAAGGAGAGCATGCCGCCAAATCCGCTTGATTGCTTTTTCATAATTTCATAACCCGGATGCGTTTCCAGTCCTGGGTAATATACGTGTTCCACATCAGGCTGTTCCACTAGCCAATGGGCAATTTTCAAGGCATTTTCCTGGTGTTTTTCCATTCGAAGGCCCAGGGTCTTCACTCCCCGCAGCAACAACCAGCTATCCTGCGGTCCTAAAATGGCTCCGATTGCATTTTGATAAAATTTGACTTTCTCTCCTAGCTCGCTACATCGAGTGACAACCAAACCTGCAATCACATCATTATGCCCTCCAATATATTTGCTGGCGCTATGTACCACAATATCTGCTCCCAGCTCGATTGGCCGCTGACAATAAGGAGACAAAAACGTGTTATCCACAATGGTAAGTAATTGATGCTGTTGAGAAATTTCCACCATCGCCGCTATGTCTGTCACTTGCATTAACGGATTTGTCGGCGTTTCAATGAAGATTGCCTTTGTATTTGATTGAACTCCTTCCTTCACTGCATCAATGTTCGCTGTATTTACATAACTGACACTTACACCTATGTCTTGTAAAATATCGCTTAACAGTCGATAGGTTCCTCCATATAAATCTTCTGACACTATTAAATGATCGCCATTTTTAAATAAATTGAAAACAGCTGCAATGGCTGCCATTCCTGAAGAAAAAGCAAACCCTGCCGCTCCGCTTTCCAGTACCGCAATAGCATCTTCAAGAGCCGTTCTTGTCGGGTTGGCTGTTCGTGAATAGTCATACCCGGTGCTCTCTCCTAAACGCGGATGCTGGAAAGTTGATGATTGATAGATCGGGGTGGTAATGGATCCGGTTGAAGGATCTTTCCCTACCCCGGATCGAACTAACAATGTCTCAATATGCATTTCTCGTTCTCTCCTTGTCGTAAGAATTTCTCTCGCAAAAACATTTTTCATCCACCCACGAAACAGCTCTTTCTCTGCACCAAAAGTTTTGAATTTTTCGAAAAGAGATATTTTGAAGGTGATCCTCAAGTTAAAAAGCAAATGTCTTTTATTTCCAATGCGGAATGAATCGTCAACTCATGAAAAAAACACCCTTCTGCAGATGGAAGAGTGTTCGTTTCGGTTATGTCACTAACGGAAACTCTCATCTGCTAGAACATCACCGTTCTACAGGAATTAGCACCGTTCAAATCAAATGATTTGATTTGATGGTTGCCGGGCGTCATAGGGCCAGTCCCTCTGCCTCTCTGGATAAGAGCAATATAAATATTAAATTCATTATCGGTCATTTGCTTCTTGTTATAAACTTTAATCAAGAAACCTTTATTTGTCAATAAGAATTTTCTCAAAAATCGAAATTATGTTTTATAGTCGTTTGTATGATAGAGATGATTGCGGAATTACTATAAAATAGTAAACCCGTTTAGTACGTTTTTACCTGGAGGCTCGTATACATAAAGTATAAAAGCATAATAGAGACAATCGAGGGGGCAGCGAATGAATAGCAACTAAAGAGGTGATAACGTAAATATGGAGCCCTCAGTTTTATTAACCATTACTGCTTTTCTTTTCACTATGTCTCTTATCTTTATCCGTCCAAAAGGCATGAATGAAGCGACAGCCGCTTTTATGGGGGCAATGATTGTTCTCATTTCCGGCACGGTTACAATAGACAATTTAATAGAAATCGGATTGAAAGTAAGTGGAGCTGCCATCACGATTATTTCTACTATTATCATGGCTATCGTGTTGGAAAGCATTGGATTTTTCAGATGGATGTCGGCTAAACTTTTTCTTTTTTCAAAAGGGTCAGGAATTCGTTTATTTTGGCTGACAAATTTATTATGTTTTTTCATGACACTTTTTTTTAACAATGATGGAAGTATTCTTATCACAACCCCCATCCTGCTTATATTATTAAAAAACCTTAAACTAAAACCCCATCATCAAATCCCTTACTTGTTAAGCGGTGCACTGGTCGCAACCGCTTCGAGCGCCCCAATTGGTGTCAGCAACATCGTAAATTTAATCGCGCTGAAAATTATTGATATGGACTTGTATGAGCATACAGCCCTCATGATTGTTCCGGGAATGGCGGGTCTTTCGTTTATGTCCTACCTGTTATTTCTTTATTATCGAAAGACTCTTCCTAAAACCCTTTCGGCATCAAAAGATTCTTATGAGAAAATAAATGACCCTTATTACCATCCATTAAAAGCCAGTAATCGTGCTCATCAAACAAAATTGATGAGAAACGTCTTGCTCTTTGTAATGGCGGTCCGGTTAAGCTTGTTTGTCGCTTCCTTTCTCCATATCTCTGTCTCATTGGTAGCCGTAACGTGTTCCTTATCTCTTCTTTTTTGGAGATGGATTTATTTAAAGGTGTCTCCGCTCGATATCTTAAAGAAGACACCTTGGCACATTTTCGTTTTTGCTGTTTGTATGTATATTGTCATTTATGGATTGAATAATATTGGCTTGACAGTTTTCCTAGTTGAGCAGCTCAATCCTTTGTTAGCCGAAGATTTATTTAGTGCCACAATGATTATGGGATGGCTGTTAACCTTTTTATCCAATTTATTCAATAATCATCCTGCCCTAATGATCGGAACAATTACGTTAACAGAAATGAACCTTGACGCACCAGTAATGAAAACAATCTACTTAGCTATGATTATCGGAAGCGATATAGGAGCTCTTCTACTCCCAATTGGCACATTAGCCACACTCATTTGGATGCACATGTTACACCAGGCAAAAGTTCATGTAAAATGGAGTCACTATTTAAAAACGACCCTGACTATTATACCAATCACTGTTATATTTACCCTCATTGTATTATATTACTGGGTATTGCTCGTATACATTTAATAATTGCGGCTCTTACGAACTATAGCAATAAACTGGAACCGATTTTTTCATCTGTAGCCAAAAAAGGTCAATGAGTGTAAACTCATCGACCTTTTATTATGGCAAGTGAATGGATTTTAAATGCATTAGCTTCCAAAACACAGTCTCCCCGTTTGCATTTGCCAGCTCTACAATATTATTTGAAATATTTTTGATCAGACCAATTTTGTTTGGCTGATCCCCTAAATCGAATACAACAAGCCGTCCTTCATTTTTCTTCAATTGCTCTTCAAATGTACGCGATAATGGAATATTTGAAGGATTGACAGGAAGATCTTCATTGCTTAGTGTGTAAGGAGTTGAGTTATGGCTGTATGGGGTTAACCATTTTAAATGGTGTAAAGAAATAAAAATCGTTTTATATACAGGTGAGTAAAAAACAAAATAATCATTTAAGACGCTTGTCACATAGCCGTGTAGAGACTTATTTCCTGTAACGTAAATTTCTACAAAGCGTCCCTTAGCATATTGCAGCGTTTTTCGATAAGAAATGCTTTCTGACTCATGCACTAAAGGTGGTGGATCATGATTCTCTAAATCTAATTCGTCTGTATATGCCTCCTTAACACTATGCACATGCAGCAATGGTATATACATGAACTGTGTTCCATCATATAAAACAAGAATGTCTAATCCCACATCTATTAATTTGCCTGTAAAGAAGGTTTTCCCCGTAATCTCCATCTCTACATATTTTCCAATATATCTTTGTAACATTACATTTTCCTCCTTCCTTTCGTGCTAACAAAAAGGGTGCAAAGAGCACCCCAATTAAGGAAAATATGGAGCTGATTTGACTTACCCTTTCCAGCGATAATCCTTTGTTTTTAAGACTTGCTCACGCGGAATTTCTCTATAGTCTCTATTAGAGTGTCTTGATCTTCTTGATCTTCTTGAGTCGTTTGAGCCGCCTGAACCCCTTGAGTCCATCCCATCCGTTGCTTGCATACCTACCATCGCTTCCTGTTGATCTTGCTGTTGATCTTGCTGCTGATCATCTTGCTGATCATCTTGCTGATCGTTTTGCTGATTTTGCTTTAAAGCACCTTTAGGCCCTAAGCATATGCTTTTTACGTGAAACGGTTGCAAGCGCAACACTTCCTGGTTTTGAACAAGTGTGAAGCTATCTGGTTTAGTTTCTACCAGAATTCCCTCTACTGCTTCTGGACCTCCTGTATTTACAGATACCCACTTATGGGATAAATTTCTGAACAATTGACTGAAGCTTTTCGCTTTCATATATTCAGGAGTTTGATTCAACATCATATTATCATTCATGTCATTATTAAATGCTTGATAGCCATTATTAAATGCTTGGTTGCCATTATTAAATGCTTGGTTGCCATTATTGGATCCTTGGTTGCTCTCACATATACTCTTTATGTGTTGAATGTTAAAATAAACAACACCATCGTCTTCTGTCATAAGTACAATATACTGGGAGCCTAATACATCTAACAGCGTTCCTTGTTTCTTTTCAGGACCACCCTGATTGATTTGGACGGCTTTGTTCTTTAATTTTGACATCACTCCTGCAAAACTTTTATCTTTCACAAATAAGGGAATAATTCCTGAATTCATGGAGTTTTGCACATAGTTTTGTGTAGAATTTGACATAGAATCCTCTGTAACGCTCTTCACATGTCTGAGATTGTAATACACGATTGTGTATTGCTGCTGCTGGTTATCTTGATTATTGTTATTGTTGTTGTTCTTATTGTTGTTATTGTTGTTGTTCTTATTGTTGTTATTGTTGTTGTTATCTTGTGCCGCAAGTGTAAGATAGTCTGAATTCACATCAAGTAAAATACCTGTTTTTGATTCTGGCCCCCCGCGATAAACTGTTACTACTTTCCCGACTAGGGGCGTAAAAAATGAATGATAGGCAGATGAGCGTGTCTGCTTGTTCACATCATAAGTTGACATAAATTGTTTCCTCCTTGTCTTTTATCCATAGTGGCTATTTATACTGTATATATACGTATCATAGAAACATATTGACTCGCTACAAATGCCTAATTCTTTCAAAATCAACAACTGCCTATTAGACGATAAACTTAAACTATTCTAGGCTGCTTATGAATTCCTTAATGTAGTCACCTCTTTTTTGTACAAACTTCAATATAAATTCCGGTTCTGCATCGAATTGTTTAACCTTTTCGGTCATATAAGGATCTTTTAGTACATGCGGTCTGATCTGTTCATAATGTTTATACACAATTGGCTGCAATATTTCTGTTGCGAAAGCTTCCTGCAGTACTTTCTCAAACTTTTGTACATAACCTTTTCTGATATCAGGAACATTTAACAAACGTGCTGTTAATGTATTGAATCCCTCCACTCTTACATAATCGTGCTCCATCACTCGCCCGTTCACATCTCTTCCCCATGTTGCATCATAATCCCATGGAATGATTTCAAATTGTCCTGATTCGCTATTTCGATAAAGGGCATAATTATGCACAAATCCATCGTAATTTTGTGTACATATGATACCAATTAGCCAACAGAGATATTTTTCCACATCCAAATATTTTTTTATTTCTGAAGAGAATTCATGATTGGATAACGTGTTGATTTTATAAATTAGTTCTTCAAGCTTTGCATCGTCCCCCTCTTGTAATACTTTTGCTTCGTACCCCGCCAGCAAAGAGTTTTTTACCTTCTTGTCCAAGTCGCTCATTAATGAAAAATTTGCATCTCCGTCTACAGCGTAAAAGATAGACCCTTTCGGCAGTTGCCGCTTTTGTAAAAACTGCTCATCCACAGATTCCAGTTGTAAATAAACACCTTGATTTTTAGCATTAATAGTTATGAATACAAACCTGGACACGGGGGATAGCGCGCCAAGCATAGAAAAAAAATCAAGTGATAATTTATTCCGAAGCAGCGAAGGATCTTTATATTCGGCATTCAAGTGAATTTCTTTTGCTCCATAAAATTTTTGCGGAGAAATAAATTGAATATTATATGATTTTTTCTTCATTTTTCGTGTATGAGAACCCCGAAATGAAAAATCGATATCATATCGTTTTTTTCCGATCTTTAATACGGCCGGTATGGGTTCTTCTGTCCATATATCGCTTTTTAATTCATGCAAATTTTTGGGATGCACTATGAGTTGATAAATAGGGATTTGACTTTTTTCTTCCACTCTCCATAACCACCTTTCAATCTTACTAAAGATTATGAAGAGCCCTGTATATTTGTCACTATAGTCAATTTCCTATTTTTTCAAAAAATACACACTTGTCTTATATCAAAGGGAACATGCTTTACGTATCTTAAAGTAAAAGAAGATATATCACCCTATTACGAAGGAGGTTTTTTAATTGCATATTCAAGCGGATGAAATTAAAAGAGCTGCAGAAGATGTACTTTCCGGCGAATTAGCAGATTTCATGTTCCAGGAACCAACATCTAGCTGCCGTACTCGCGGCACTCGCCGTCGTACTACCCGCGGCACTCGCCGACGCACTACCCGCGGCACTCGCCGACGCACTACCCGCCGTACTACTCGCCGACGTACTACCCGCCGTACTACTCGCCGACGCACTACCCGCCGTACTACTCGCCGACGCACTACCCGCCGTACTACTCGCCGACGCACTACCCGCCGTACTACTCGCCGACGCACCACTCGCGGCACTCGCCGTTGCATCAGTCCACGATCTCGTTGCATAAAAATTTTTCGTGATGGTAACCAAGAGGAACTGCGCTTCTAATTGTAAGATTTCCCCACGCACT
The DNA here is from genome assembly GCF_042649685.1 of Bacillus songklensis. Classification (NCBI taxonomy): domain Bacteria; kingdom Bacillati; phylum Bacillota; class Bacilli; order Caryophanales; family Bacillaceae; genus Bacillus; species Bacillus songklensis. The sequence continues at coordinate 160,293 of NZ_JBHRZT010000052.1, forward strand.
AAAAAAGCAGCGTTGATTTAACGCTGCTTTTTTGTCTCTTTACTGAATCAGCCTCTGTTTTTTCATTTATTGTTTTGCCACGCCATTTGCAGGCTGCCCTTCTACCTTCGCTTTATAATTCATTTCCCGCATCTTATCATCTTTTATCACACTCCTTTATCCATAACAACGATTCATTCTCTTATTTTTATCGTTTAAAACATATATCCCCTCATCTTATGTCCAACTTGCTATTAATATGTTTTCATTCGGGTTGCGGATAGAAAAAGAAGACTCGATTTCCATTTTGTCCATATAAAAAGGGATATGCCTCTCTTGGCATACCCCTTTACGATTAGTTTTTGTGATACTTGCTTCCGTATTTTGGATTTTCTTCCGGTGTTGGATCATTTTGAATAGAAAACTCTTTTGAAAACTCCGATTGAGATTTGTTATTTGGATATTTATTTTTCCGTTCACGGTTGTCATTACGGTTTGTCATCGTTGTCACCTGCTTATTTTTTGTTTATTTCCTGTTTCTTTTTTCGTTGGTTTACCCGTAAACTCTTTTCCGAATTCCATGTTCGTTTTTTGTGAAATCAGAAAACGCTTCTTTTTACTTGCTGGCATCATTATCTTTTGTCATCTGAGAGAAAATATGTTTCCTCCCTTCTTAATAATTACTCCCAGTAAAGGAAGCGGCTAGAATCAAATGAAGCATTACATAAATTATTTCAAATCTACTTATTTTAAAGGTATGGAGGTGATAACATGACCGATAAACATGATAAGGGAAAACGATTATATGTTGAACCTTCTTCTTCTCCTTCGCTTGTAATCAAAACCAATTTGGACCCGGAAAATGCGACAGAAGAGAATCCGTATTATACTCATAAGCGTGATGAAAAGTTCGAGCAATATTTTAAATAACTTACACGAGGTGCTGATTGTGAAGTATTCATCCTTTCAAATCCCAAAAAGCAACACAGACATAGAAGAAGTAAAGCGTTTAAACGCTCAATCGGGATTAACCTATAACCAGGTATTCAAACTATTGGCTGAAAAATATAAAAGTGAGAATAAATCCCTCCTTTAAATTTAAGGCTGTTTTCACAAACCTTGTTGTTACCGGACCATTTTTTTCAGAACGAAAGACGCGCAAGGGCAAATGAATTTGTCACAGAAGCATTGATCGTCCTGAAAAATGTCACGTCAAACCGTGACAGGGCAAGCATTTACTTGTCCAATGGTCCAAAGGAAGCATTTTCTCCTTTTATCTCATCCTTCCACCTTTTTTATCACATTGGATACATACTCTAAAAGTTCATCGTAATACAACGGTAACACTTGGCTATAATACTCATAATAGCTTCACCTTAGGGGCTACCCCGACAACTCCTTGATCATTTTCGAGCGCAGCAATAGTTCCGCACACATGGGTCCCATGACCATTATGATCCTCATCCTCTGTTCCCCATTTATCACCAAAAGCATAGATGGTGGCTTATACCGATACTACGACTCTACAAGGGATGTTTTCTTTAGACATAAGGTAATAAATGAAAAAATTTTTTCTTTTATTAAAGGAAGTTAACAGTTCATTTAAAAATAGGTAAATATTGGACTTATCGACAAATTTTTAAGGATAGCTTGTTTATAATGACTGTATCTTTGAAGGAAGGGAGTTGAAAATCCCCTGTAATCAAATGTCTGGAAGGATTACTAAAAAATAATGAGGAGGAATAGAAATGGTATTTAAAACCCTTTTGAAACTGTCGACTCCTGTACTTGCCCTCATGCTTGCTGCGGCCTGCAACAATGGTCAAGACACAAGGGAAAACATGGATCCTCAAGAAGAGCCAACTAACGGAGAGATAAATACAGAAGAACCCGCTGGTGGGGAAGTGGATCCAGAAAAGCCTGCAAATGGTGATACGAATACGGAGGAACCTACAAGCGGAGAGATAAATACAGAAGAACCCGCTGGTGGGGAAGTGGATCCAGAAAAGCCTGCAAATGGTGATACGAATACGGAGGAACCTACAAGCGGAGAGATAAATACAGAAGAACCTGCTGATGGGAAAGTGGATCCAGAAAAGCCTGCAAATGGTGATACGAGTACGGAAGAGCCTGCAGGTGGGGAAACGGATTCTGAAGAACCGACTAACAAATAACGTTGGATCTGTCTTCAAAGCCATCGAGTGTTCACAATAACTCCTTTTCCTGTAGTGATAAATATCACTACAGGAAAAGGAACTTATAAAGATAATAACTTCGTGAAATGAATGTGGTCAATGACTAAAAAAGAAGGGGCTTACCCCCTTCAAATCCTCATGCTTTAAAGATCCCCGAGAGTCCCTTCACCATCCCGGTCAATTGGTTAACAGCACCCATCATTTGCCCGGCAGTATTCATCATTTTGTTTATGTCGATACTTCCATCAGATGCTTTGAATTGTGACATAATCGATGGCATCTGTGCTTGAGGAGTTTTTGATGAAGAGGTTGGATATGGTGTCGGGTACATGGATGGCGGCATTGGCGGCATTGGCGGCATAAATTGCATATTAGGTGGAAAGTTCATCATATTCCCCATGCTTGGTTGATTGTTTGTATGCATTGGCCAATAAGGCTGCATGGGAGCTGCCTGTTGATATGAAGCAAATGGGTAAGCATACGGATAATTCATACGATGAGGGCCGTAATATGGTGCCTGCATCATCATTTACCTCCCTGCTCTTACATTTCTCCTATAGTGTATGATGAATGAAAAAATAGGTGTATGCGGAAAAAGTCATTTTTTGATGACGGTACATAGGGAATATCGGAACGTGACCATCCTCTTTCTCATCTGCTGGGGAATGGAGGCTCTCCTTCAAATATTCGTCACAATTTTGTCACATTTTGTCGGAAGTCTAAATTTTTCAAATAAATGTTTATTCTTAAATCCATGTTAAGATGAAAGTAATTGGGGGATTAGGGGGGATTTCCATGAATATAAACGAACTTCATAATAACTTTATTACTATTAAGCAATATGAGCCAGAAAATGGAAATGAACTACTAGACTTTGCACAACAGAAATATTTAAAAGGTGAAATTTCAATTATGGAGTACAAGCAGTTAGTTCGCGAATTGGAGCTAAGTGGTGCTCAAAAACCTTATTTTTCAATCCTTGAAGAAAAAGCATAAGTTTTATATGAGAATGCAGGCGGTCAATGAGGAAGTTCTCTCCCATTGGACCGCCTTTTTTTTATTTTGTTTTCCATTAACCCTCAGCGATAATATGGCAAAAATGCATCATATTAAAAAGGTAGGTACATTATTTTATGGAGGTTGATTTCAATGGGACGCGGAAAAAATTTCAATCATATGAAAAAAGGCCATGAACCGGAAATTCCAAAGCATGGTCATCAAGTTCAAGCAAAACGTCATGAGCAGGCCGTGTACGATATTGAGCAGGTTGCGAGCGAAGGCAGCCGCCCTGTAACCATTCAAGTAGTGAAGGAATAGCCAAAAGGGGCTGACTTACAAACATAAAGAACATGTTTGTAAGTCAGCCCCTAGAAATGAACCTGAATGAAAAATGGAGTAAAATCGAGAATTTTCCAGACGGTTCATTTCTGTTTAAAAACACCGTTGCTGTCATTTCAAAACTTATGTGACAACTTCTGATCCATTTATTGTAACAACTCTAGAATAGAATCAAGGATATATCGATTGGCAGAAATCATTTCTTTTACTCTTACTCGCCGTGAACTCTCGTAAAAAGACTGCAAAACCACTTGGTGAAGATTTTCTGTTGCGGTTTCAATTTGCTTCTTATGAATATATTTTGGCTTAGCTTCCTTGATCCAGTGTTCGCATACCCTGCTCCATTCAGCCACGTCCTGATCGAAAGCATCCATATATGGTTTGACTTCCTCATAAAAATAATGGCCATCCTGTTCATGGTCATTTGTTAATCGATACAATGCTTCTTCATTGTATTGCCTCATTTTTTTCGTTAACGAACGCAATTCTTGCTTATATTCACCCATTTTTGTCACCTCTAAGGAGCTATTTTAACATGAAAAAGATTAAACGGTACGAAGAAACACTTCTCCTGCAGGATTTTTCCAATCATTTCCGTTCGTCTCCTGTTGCAGCTCCATCGCGACTTTTTCAATTTCCAAGATGGCATGTTCGATCGACTGAAGGGCTTCTTTCTGGCTATGTTCATATGAAGAGACAATTTCATCAACTTTAGTGGAAATTTCTTTCTCTACTGCTGTGAGCTCCCCCAAAACAGCATCCAATAAATTTAGCATTTCCATCTTCCCGACCCATTGCTCTTTCATGAAAATCCCCTCCACCTTTTATTTCGTTATATACTCATTCTTTCCCCCCTTTCCTTCTCCCTGCAGCATTGACAAAACTAGCTTCATTTCGTCAAAGAAAGTGACGATACGCCATAAAAAATTTTTTGCACGACATTTTCTGTTAAGAATGAAAAGAGGATGTCAGCGAACAATAATGACTAGGAGGTGTGGTAAAATGCGTAAAAACAGCAATCCAGCACAAAAGGCGCAGGTCAAACAAAATCAACAGCCAACAGAAACAAAAGAATACATGGATAAAAAACTAAACGGACCGAATCGTCCTTCAACTTAATAAAACCAGTGGAAAGAAAAAGGCCTTTTTCTTGAATTCGTTTCTGGATTTAGATAAGGCCTTTTTCTTCTTTCTGCCTTCAATAAAAGTGACGTACATACTGTTCCATCTGAATTAACAACCGCAACTGCATTCTTTTTTTTTCATACCATCTGGTGATGTTGATTTTTTTTGGAAAAGGAACAGGCCCAAGCCACCGCTTAACCTGACGGCTCGATGCTTTCCACTCATTCGACTCAGATTGATGGTGATGGATAACAGGAAATGTCATCCGTAAAAAGGGAGTGTCCCTCCTCTTATCCATGGCTAGAAATTGTTCATAATCATGACGGGATCCCGTATGGGTAGTTTGATTTGAAAATTGTACAAAATGAGGATATAATGACGGTTCGAAAAGCAATTGGCTTAATTTTTTCCCTAGTTCAATCCGTTTTGTCTTATTCCAGAAATCGTGGACAGAGCATCCGTATAATTCCCCATGCAGAGTTGGGAATATAACAGAGCTGAAATGCAACCAATCTTGAAGCTTAAAGACAAATGAATGGAACACTTTCTTTTTGTAAAAAGGATGATCGATAACAGGTTTTTGAATGATATTTTGTTCATTAATGATAAGGGACGTTAACAGCCTTTCTTTATTTTTTTCCTGCCAAAACAGGGCCCATTCCTTTTTTATGAAAGAAGAAACCCCGAAATGGGAAAGCAAATCAAAGTAAGGTCTGCCGTTCAACTTCGAGTATTCATAAATCAAAAGTTGTGGATAAGCATCTGCAAAGATAAGCCAGTTAGCCCGTTCATATGTAAAAAATAACATCGTTCTTGTGTATACATCCAATGTAAGCGGCATCCACCGTCCTTCTAAATCACACATATTCCAACCGGCATTTCTTGATACCATGCTTGCTAAAAAAGACCATCTAATTTCCGGATGGCGTCTGTAAAAGTTGGCGTAGGCCTCTGTGCGGGAAATATTATCAAGGTTTGCGCTTTCCGTGTTACGTTTAATTTCTTGAAGGATAGCCTGTTCACCTGTTGTTAAATGTGAATGTACTGAGTCCACCTTAGCTCACTTCCTTCTTTCATAATCAAATCTTTTTCAAAGGAATTGTCTAGCTTTGCAAGCTATGCTCTACGGTCATTTCACGACCTCCGACGAAGTCAAAGAGCGACTTCTTGTCGGCTGTTCCAATTCCCTATGAGCATGAACGAGCTTGCTCCGTTTTTCTTTGAGGTTATTTTTATGCTGCTAAGCGGCTATACTTCAAAAACGATTCTCTTCATCTCTTGCTTGTGACAGTCACTTTCTTGTAAAAATGGTAAAATCCATCTATACAATGGGTCTGTACACTCATTTTCTTACGAAGTCAGTTTTTTCTGACTTCATTTTATCCGTCTATTTCCTTATGATTTTTGCTATTATATAATATATATTTTTGATGAGCCGCCAACAAAAGGAGGTGGGTGCCGGTGATTCGTTATCCTAACGGAAAAACATACCAGTCAAAACAAACAAACGGGGGCATGTCACACCAAAAGAGCATTTACAGCAATCGCGGCATGACGCTTGAAGAAGATTTAAATGAAACGAATGAATTTTATCGAATACATGGGATTGCAGTCGTTCATAAAAAGCCTACACCGGTTCAAATCGTAAATGTAGACTATCCGAAACGGAGCGCAGCTGTCATTAAAGAAGCTTATTTCAAGCAAGCCTCTACTACTGACTATAACGGTGTTTACAAAGGGCGTTATTTGGATTTCGAGGCGAAAGAAACAAAAAACAAAACATCATTTCCGCTTCAAAACTTTCATGAACATCAAATCGACCATATGAAACAAGTCGTGAAACAAAACGGAATCTGCTTCGTCATATTAATGTTCTCCACTTTACAAGAAATATACTTGTTTGAAGCAAAATTTTTATTTCCGTATTGGGATCAGATAACAACAGGCGGGCGTAAGTCTATCCCAAAAACTGATGTCGAAAAACAGGGACATTTCATCCAATTTGGCTTACATCCTCGAATTGATTACATCAAAATTATAGATAAATTGTACTTTTAAGAGTATGATATATATGTTTACGGAATCATTCTCTTACATCTTGTTGAAAGGTAGGAGTGTTTTATGCCAGAGAATTATACTTCTCGTGAAGAACGACGAAGACAACAACAACCTCAAAATAAACGGAGAGAAAGACAACCGAAGGAGAAAAAGAGAAAAGGCGGATTGTTCCGCAAAATTATCGTTGCCGTTCTTCTTCTCGGAATTGTAGGCATGGTGACAGGGGGAGCCACGTTTTTCGCTTTCGTAAGCGATGCCCCCAAAATTGATGAGTCTTTATTAAAAGACCCTGTTTCATCAAAAGTATACGATAAAAATGGTGATCTGATTGCCGAATTAGGTGCCGAAAAACGAACCCTTGTAACATACGAGGAGATTCCGCAAGTGGTGAAAGACGCATTTATCGCAACGGAAGATGTCCGCTTTTATAAACATCATGGCATTGATTTATACCGTATCGGTGGTGCCGTCGTTGCCAACTTTAAGGAAGGCTTCGGATCTGAAGGAGCTAGTACGATTACACAGCAAGTCGTAAAAAACTCTTTCTTAACACCTGATAAAACGGTCAAACGTAAAGTTCAGGAAATGTGGTTGGCATTCCAACTAGAGCAAAAATATTCAAAACAGAAGATTTTAGAAATGTACTTGAATAAAATTTTCTTTGCCCAGCAAGCACACGGTGTAGCAAAAGCTGCTGAATATTTTTATGGAAAAAAAGTAAATGAATTAGAATTGCATGAAGCAGCCATGCTCGCAGGAATGCCGAAAGCGCCAAGTACGTACAATCCTTATAAAAACCCTGAAGAGGCGACAAAACGCCGTAACACCGTATTGAATTTAATGGCGCAACACGGCTTTATTACACAAGAAGAAGCCGATAAAGCCAAACAAGTTCCTGTTCAATCTACATTGCGTAAAAATGTAAAGGAAGACGGTGAAAAGTACAGTGCTTTCGTTGATGAAGTCATTGAAGAAGTCAAGAAGAAAACAGATATGGATGTATTCTCTGCGGGCCTAGAGATTCATACGACTCTCGATCCGGACGCACAGGAATATGTCGACAAGCTGCTAAACAGTGACGACATTATCAATTGGCCAAACGATGAATTCCAAACAGGATTTGTCCTATTGGATACGAAAACCGGTGAGGTACAAGCGGTCGGCGGTGGACGCAATCGTGTGGCCCGCGGCTTAAGCTTTGCATCTGACTTTCCGAGACAACCTGGTTCTACCATCAAGCCAATTTTAGACTACGGTCCGGCAGTCGAATATTTAAAATGGTCTACAGCTGAGCCAATCAATGACGAGCCATATACGTATTCAAACGGAACACCAATCAACAACTATGACCACCGTCATAAAGGATGGATCACCGCTCGCCAGGCATTGGCAGAATCAAGAAACATTCCGGCGCTAAAAGCGTTCCAGGAAGCCGGCGCTGACCGTGCGCGTGACTTTGCAGTCGGTTTAGGCATCCCGTTGGAAAAAGAGATCCCAGAATCCTATTCCATCGGTGGTTTCGAAAATGGTGTCACACCGATGCAGCTTGCAGGCGCGTACAGTGCATTTGGCAACAATGGCGTTTACAATAAACCTCATACAGTAACAAAAGTGAAATTTACCGACGGAACAGAAATGGATTTAACACCGAAGCCAAAAGTGGCAATGAAGGATTATACAGCCTTCATGGTAACATCTTTGATGGAGTCTGTTCTTGAACCTGGCGGCACCGGTCGTTCCGCGGACATTCCGGGATTAAACATTGCAGGTAAAACTGGAACAACGAACTTCTCAAAAGAAGCGAAACTAAAATATGATATTCCAAGCGGCGGAGTTCCGGATATTTGGTTTGCAGGGTTTACGCCAAAATATACGTTAGCCGTATGGACAGGTTATGAGCAAACGAACTCAAAGAACTTCATTTACAGTGATCGTGAAAAAGGAATGGCCAAGGAAATTTTCAAAAAGGTTATGGCCCATGTTTCCGAAGGAAAACGATCCGGTGACTTTGAACGCCCTGATAGTGTTGTAACGGCTAGAATTGAAAAGGGCTCACACCCGCTTCGATTAGCAAGTAAGTATACACCGGACGAGCTTGTTTCAACTGAATACTTTGTAAAAGGCAAAAAACCGACACAAGTATCTACACGCTATAAAAAGAAAGAAATTTCCAAGCCAAGAGGCCTATCCGCCAATTTCGATTCAACAACGAACCATATTTACGTAAATTGGTCTTATCCAGAAGATAAACGTAATGAAGTCAGCTTCCAGGTATCTTTATCTATTGACGGCGGCGGCTCACAAGTCATTGCCACAACGAATGATACATCCGTAACGATTCCAAATCCAAATCCTGGATCGACTTACACGTTTACCGTCACAGCTCTTGGTGAAGGTGCGAACAGTTCTTCTTCTACTTCTGTAACGATTCCGGGAGGACAGACAACAGAGCCAACGGAAGATGATCAAGGGACAGACCAAGATGATCAAGGGATAGACCAAGACGATCAAGCAAATCATGGAGAAGACCAAGATGAAGGTAACGAAACGTTACCGCCAGGACAGCAACCAGAGCCGGAAAAAGATAAAGGGAAAGACAAGGAAAAAGATACAGGGAAAGAAAACGGCAATAAACCAGGTGAAGGTAATGAAGAAAATAATGGAGGCGAAATAACCCCTTCCCCTACTCCAGATGGACAGCAGCCTCCACAAGAACCACAGCAGCCTCCTGCACCGGACCAGGGACAAAACGATCAGCCTAACCCTCTGGACAATGTAGGAGCAAATCCAGCGCCTGTTAATTAATCATAACGGGCCAGGTTGACCTAAAATCTAAAATAGCCATCCTATTTTCAAATTAAAATGAACCGTCAGAAAAACCCTGATTTCTACCGGATTTCTCATGACGGTTCATGTAGGAGGGTGATGGAACAGCATGAAGAACATGCTGTTCCATCACCCTCTTTTTTTCATGATCAACATTTTATGATAAATCTTTGTTAATTCTTGATACAGCTCCCCCAGCTGGATGTAAGAGTGATATTGGTTCGGCTGCTCAAGTAAAAAGGTGACGCGCCCCTCTGTATTGATCGGCTTATATTGCAGCTTCTTTATCTCTTCTTTCAAATGAAAAAGAGATTGGACACGTGTCCCGTTTGTCCAAAATAAAGCACTGATAAAATGTCCCAATGAAAGGATCATAGGCCGCAGTGCCCCTATTCGGTCGCGCTTTTTAAAATATTCCCCTATGCTGTCTTTATTATCCTTCCAGTAATTGAACAGTTTCGGGACATATATTTCTTGCTCCTCCCACGGTTGTGTGATCTCCCCTTCTCCTGCTTCCAACATGAAGTCATAGAAAAAGGGGATGCCTCCTAACACTTCTTCAAAGCTTTGTTTTTCCGCAAGCTCTATTTCACCTTGTTCAAAAAAAAGAGGATGTTGGAAGGAAGCCGGAATCGTAATCTTCTTATTCATTTCTCTGATTCTCCTTCATCCTTTTTTTCCCTTCCCGGCATAATTCCAGCAATGGACATACATGGCACTGCGGGGACTGCGCTTTACAGTGATAACGTCCAAAGAAAATCATGCGATGATGGGTGATGGACCACTCATCTTGAGGCACTTTTCGCATCAATGTTTTTTCCACCTCAAGGACAGAGTCTTTCCAGCGGCAAAAGCCTAACCGTTTACTTACCCTTTCTACATGTGTATCCACGGCAATGGCAGGGATGCCAAATGCTACAGACACGACCACATTGGCTGTTTTGCGCCCTACCCCCGGGAGTTTTGTGAGTTCATCTCTGTTTGCCGGTACTTCACCGCCATATTGGTCCAGTAAAATTTGACAAAGCTTGCGAATGTTTTTGGCTTTGTTTCGATATAAACCGATGGAACGAATGTCTTGTTGCAGCTCTTCTTCTGTTACCGCCAGATAGTCCTCAGGTTTTTTATACTTTTGAAAAAGATTTTTCGTTACCCTATTAACGAGAGCATCGGTACATTGTGCAGATAACAAAACAGCAATGACCAATTCAAATGGATTGTCGTGAATCAGTTCACAATGAGCATCCGGAAACATCTCTCCCATTGTATCCAAGCAATGGCGAATCTCTTTTAATGTTAGCATTCTTCATCTCACCTTACTCTTTATAATTCTTCATGATTATAACAAATATAAACATTAAAAAACGAGAGGTTTGTTTTCCTCTCGTCCCTCTTATTTTCAGACTGATTTTTACTGTTCAAGCCAATTGAAGAATGGAACGGTAGAGTTTGCGGCCGTCTTTTCACTCGTGTTTTTCTTTGTTTGTTGATGCTGGCGAAATTTGCGTCCATAGCTTCTGGCTTGTTCAATTGTTTTGATCCCGTTCTTTTTCCATTCGAATAAAATGCGATCAATGTAACGGAAATTAAGCTTGCCAGACATGACAGCTTCACGCAAAGCAGCCTTAATAATCATGGCATCATGATGGTCTTGGTCTTGCCACATCGTTAATGTTTCACATTCAAATGGCGAAAGCGGGCGGCCGAATTCCTTTTCAAATACTGTATACAAATTCACTTCAAGCTGTACTTGTTGTTCCTGTTTATCTTGCTGACTCTCTTTAAACAGACTGTGGAGCAATTTTTCCCATAATGGCTTTAATGTATAACGTTCCGTAATAAAAGAGGCTTGGTGCTGTTGTTCAATCGCTAGAAAGCCCCTTTGCAGAAGACTTCTTAATACTTCCATGCATGTCCCTGTTGAGATGCTCATATGACTAGAAATTTCCTCAGGGGTCGGAAAAGAGTTCCCGCCCTCGAGCGACATATGAATATGAAGAAGTGTCATCAGCTCTATTTCATTTAAACCCAGTTTAGCATAATGGGTCATTAATAATTTCGGAATGGAAACCGTCCCTTGCTCCATCCACTCGATAAATCTTTCTTTATCCATAATTGAACACCTCACAATTCAGTATATCATGGCGTATGATGTTCTCCCAACCTAAAATGAAATGAACCGTCTAATGAAATTTGTTAAAATCAAGAATTTCAACGACGGTTCCTTTTCACGACAATGTCCCAATAACTTTAAAATTGTTATTGGGACATTATTTATTAAGGATATAAACGGTTTAACAGACGGGGGAACGGAATGGTTTCACGAACGTGTTCAACACCGCTGATCCATGCCACTGTACGCTCCAATCCTAAACCAAAACCGGAATGAGGTACAGAACCGTATTGACGGAGCTCTAAATACCATTTGTAAGCGTCTGATGATAAACCATGATCTTCTAAGCGTTGTTTTAATAAATTGTAATCATGGATACGTTCAGAACCGCCGATAATTTCACCATAGCCTTCTGGTGCAATTAAGTCTGCACATAATACAACATCAGCACGCTCAGGATGTGGTTGCATGTAGAATGGTTTTAGTGATGTTGGGTAGTGCGTAATGAAGACCGGCTTATCGTAGCTTTCTGCAATAGCTGTTTCATGCGGCGCACCAAAATCGTCACCCCACTGAATATCCTCAAAGCCTTTTTCATGTAAAAATTTGATTGCTTCATCATACGTAACACGCGGGAACGGAGCTTTAATATTTTCAAGCTTCGATACGTCACGTCCTAATGTTTTTAATTCTAATGAGCAGTTTTTCACGACAGATTGGACAATATGAGAAACATATTCCTCCTGTACTTTTAAGTTATCCTCAAACTCATAGAATGCCATTTCCGGCTCAATCATCCAAAATTCAATTAAATGGCGGCGTGTTTTCGACTTTTCGGCACGAAATGTCGGACCGAATGAAAATACTTTCCCTAATGCCATGGCCGCCGCTTCCATGTAAAGCTGACCGCTTTGAGAAAGATATGCATCCTCATCAAAGTATTTTGTATGAAATAACTCCGTTGTTCCTTCAGGAGCACTTCCTGTTAAAATGGGCGGATCTACTTTTGTAAAGCCGTTTTCGTTAAAGAACTCATACGTTGCACGAATAATTTCATTACGAATTTTCATCACCGCATGCTGACGCTTAGAACGCAGCCATAAATGACGATGATCCATTAAAAATTCTGTTCCATGCTCTTTCGGTGTAATCGGATAATCGACGGAAGCATGAATCAATTCCAAGTTTGTCACCGTTAATTCATATCCGAACGGTGAACGCTCATCTTCGCGAATGATCCCTGTTACATAAAGAGATGACTCTTGTGTAACACTTTTCGCTAATTGAAATACTTCTTCTGATACTTCTGCCTTTACGACAACACCCTGCATAAAACCAGAACCATCACGCAATTGTAAGAATGCAATTTTACCGCTTGAACGTTTATTCGCAATCCATGCGCCGATCGTCACTTCCTGACCGACGTATTTGCTTGCTTCCGAAATCGTAATTTTCACGATCATTACCCCTCCAAAACTTACATAAACCTTGCTTAGTATGTATAATCCTTATTCATTATACAATTCACCACTTATAATCACAAGTGAGAATCAGTTTTTGACAAAACTTGTCGAATCCAGAAAAGTGGAGCAAGCTCGCTCATGCTCATAGGACCCTGGAACCGCCGACGAGAAGTCGCTTTTTGACTTCGTGGGAGGTGGTGAAGTGGCCGTAGAGCATAGCTTGCGAAACTAGACAAAAAGGAAAAGCGGAATGAGCCCGTTTAGCCTTATAGGGCGTTGGAACTCCTGACAAAGAAGCGCTTTTTGCTTCTGTTAAAGGATCGTTGAAGGG
>NZ_JBHRZT010000052.1:173842-343609 GCF_042649685.1 Bacillus songklensis
AAGCGGAGCAGGCTAAAAATTATTAAAGCGCTTTCATTTCGAGGTAAGCCAATAGACCTTTCCGTTCATAATTAATGCTTTTATGCAATGTTAATTTGCCATAAAGGTCCATTGCTTTTATAAATGAAAAGGCGCGTTCTTTGCGCCTTTTCATTTATATACTGCTTTATTTCATATGGTTGTTCATAAAATGTTGAATGCGGTCTACAGCTTTTTCCAACAGCTCCAGTGATGTTGCATAAGATAAGCGTACATTTTCAGGAGCCCCAAAGCCTGATCCTGGTACAAGCGCCACTTTTTCTTCTTCTAAAATGGCCTCCACCCATGCATCCACCGTATCAAATCCTGTTAATTTTGCCGCTTCGATGGCATTTGGGAACAGATAGAATGCTCCCTGCGGTTTAATACAAGAAAAGCCTGGAATTTGAATTAATTTTTCATAAATGATATTTAAACGATCCTCAAATGCTTGGCGCATCGTTTCAACCGGCTCTTGTGTTCCGTTGTAAGCTGCGATGGAAGCATATTGGGCAACAGAAGTTGGATTGGAAGTGCTGTGGCTTGCCAGGTTAGTCATTGCTTTAATGATTTCTTTATTCCCGGCTGCATAGCCAATACGCCAGCCTGTCATGGAGTGCGATTTAGACACACCGTTAATGATAATAGTTCTCTCTTTTAATTCAGGAGAAAGCTGGGCAATTGATACATGCTCGTTTCCATCATATACAAGCTTCTCATAAATCTCATCAGAAACAATCAGAATATCATGTTTGACACATACCTGACCGAGTGCTTCAAGTTCTTCACGAGTATAAATCATTCCTGTCGGATTGCTTGGTGAGTTGATAATGACAGCTTTTGTCTTATCTGTAATGACCGCTTCCAGTTGTTGTGGTGTAATTTTAAAGCTGTTTTCTTCACGACCTTCCACGTATACCGGAATACCTTGGGCCAGTTTTACCTGCTCAGGATAACTCACCCAGTAAGGTGTTGGGATGATGACTTCGTCCCCTTCGTCCAACAATACTTGGAACAGAGTATAAAGAGCATGCTTGGCACCTGAACAAACGATCACCTCAGCAAGTGTATACTCTAACCCCTGATCTTGCTGGAATTTCTGAATGATCGATTTCTTTAAAGATGCTAAACCGCCGGATGGCGTATATTTTGTGTGACCTTCATTCATTGCTTTTACTGCAGCTTCCAAAATATGCTCAGGTGTATTGAAGTCAGGTTCTCCTGCTCCCAAACCGATTACATCGTGGCCTGCCGCTTTTAATTCTTTTGCTTTTGCTGTAATAGCGAGTGTGGATGAAGGTGTTAAAGCTGATACACGTTTTGCTAATTTCATCTTGACTTCCCCCTAAAGGCATTAACGGATAACTTTTTTCATAATACAAAAAATAATACAAATGAGCACAATTAACCGCTGAAATAGTTAGGATGTTTGATAAATGCTGTATCGTTTCAGAAATTCACCTGTTTGGAAATTCACATAATAATATGTAAAGCTGTTATCTTGGTTCACATATGTGATCTCCCATAATGGAAGATCATTTTCCATTCCCAGGCGAACCGACTTGATTTTTTCAGGGTGGCGCTCTTTTTGTACAAGGGATATCACTTCTTCCCGTGACATTCCACTATTTTCTTTCTTTACTATCATATCACGTTTTTTATCATTTTTAGGCACCCAAATGATAACTTTTTCATTTTTCTTGTTTTTTGCTTTAATAATATAATACGTATGGGAACCGTAGTATGTTTGCGTGCTGATGATTTCATTTAAATCGTAAACTTTCTTTGCTTTTTGTACCGCTTGCCCTTCCGCGTCCCTTTTGGATTCGACCGATTTAAAGTAAACGTTCGTCATTCCCAATCCGGCTAAAATAATAAATACAATAATGATTATTCCCCATTTTTTCATACTTATCGATCCCTACTTCTTTATGTACGATAAATCGTAAAAATTGCTACATCTTTGTCGTTTTCATCAAGAGCCAAGCCAAACATTAAGTCCTGCTTCTTCAATGTACGATTCAAACTATCGACAAGTTTGTATAAATCAGGAGAATTTTGGACTCGAACCGTTGATAAGACTTGAATTTTGCTCTCCATAATAAATCCCCTCCTATTTCCTTCCCAAATTTGTTATTCATAATGCTCCTTGCTTCGGCAACAATATCATTACAACCGAAACAAAGCAAAGATTTCAATAACTATTTTAACAACATCCATGGCTTTTTTTAAACTATCATATAGATTTCCTGGCCTACACCATCTATTTGCAGCTTTTGACAGCTGCTTTTTTTTGTTTTAAAACATAATCTTACTTGCCTTCAGGCGCTGGGAGCGTAATGATTTCATAGTGTGTTTCATTCATCTTCATCGAGACGGTTCCCATTTTCTGAACAAAGTAAATATCGATCCACAGTTCATACAAGTATTCGATAAACTGCTTATTAAGATGATATTCATTCGAAGCTGGGAAAATGGCTGTTTGCGGGTCTAAATGCTCAACCACTTTTTCTTCCAGCCTATCCCCTTTTGAAAGGCTCGGCATTTTAATGACATTCACATCCTCCAGCTTTTCCTCCAGAAGATGCTGCTCAGTGTAAGCCGAATAATTGGTCATATAAAAAATGTGATTTTCGCAGTACTTAATCGATAAATTCATGGAAGGAACAGGTTCTTTTTCCTCCCTTAAAGCGGTTATCATTAATGCCTTTCCAAACAGCTTGTGATCCCCCTTGTCCCATTCCACGATTTGGACGGGCGGCAGAGCACCCGTATAGAGGGCGGGCACATAAATCACTTCAGGAGAAAACCGTTCTGAAAGCGGCCGGATGTTATCATTGTATCCTGCTTCTTGTCTTGTAACGATAATGGCATCCAGCTTTTTCACTTGAAACAAATCCAACATCGCTAATACTTCCCGCTTAGAGGCGGCGTGCCCGGTATTAATCAAGATGGAATGTCCGAAGCCGTCCTGCAGCAGTGCCGCTTCCCCTTTTGAAAGATGAAAAAAAGTCAAAACGGCTTCATCTTCCCCCAGCTCAAACTCAATATTTTCAATTTTACTCGCCTGTACAACTCGAAGATCCAGGAAAACGAAACAAGCTAAGAAGATTACACAAAGCTTCTTTAACATCTTCATCGCTCCATATTACCAGAATTTGTCCACCAATCTTCTAACTCTTTCAGCAACTGATCAAATGGTTGCTCCCTTACATCCATGGAAGGAAGAGAACGTAAAAAGTATTTTCCGTATTGCGTTGTTGAAATGCGGTTATCAAAGACGAACATGACTCCTTGATCCTTTTTTGTCCGGATCAAACGGCCAAATCCCTGTTTAAATCGAATAATCGCCTGAGGCAGCGAGTACTCCATAAATGGATTCAAGCCGTCTTGCTTAAGTTTAGCCGTTTTAGCCGCCGTTATTGGTTCATTCGGCGGAGAAAACGGCAGGCGAACCATAACTAAACAAGATAAATGTTGTCCTGGTATATCAATTCCTTCCCAAAAGCTGCTTGTACCAAACAAAATGGATTTTTCAAATTGAATAAAATCCTTCAAAAGCCTTGTTCGATTTCGGCTTGAGATCCCTTGCCCAAAGAGTACGTATTCGTCTAATTGATTTAATTCCTTCACATAGTGATACGTTTCTTTCAGCATTTCATTCGAAGTAAATAAGACGAGCATTCTTCCCTCCGTAACCGATGCAATATCAATGATTCGCTGGGCCAGAATCATGCTGTACTCTTCCAATGAAATCGAGTTGATGGACGGCATATCCTTTGGTATTAAAACCTTAGCTTGTTTATTGTAATCAAATGGCGAAGGGACAGTGAGCTGAAGCGGTTGAAAATCATAAAGTCCTAACTCCCGGATCATGTAATCAAATGAACCATTGACTGTCAATGTAGCCGAGGTTAAAACAGCACTTCGTTTTTGGGCAAAAAAGCAATCCGCGAGCTGCTCACTTACATCAATAGGCTGACTGTATAAGAAAGTAGCATTTGCGGCTCCTTTTGGTTCAATCTCAAACCAGGCCACTTCCTCTTCCTTCTCCTCTAATAATAAATGCTGAAGTTTCAATTTTATTTGTCCGACTTCCTCACAGGCTTCGTAAAAATCCGAAAAAACCCCTTGCTCTTTCCGTGTCCATTGGACACCTGACTGCTCAATGGATGCTTTTAATTGATCAAATTCTCTTAAATAGTCACAAAATAAAAATTGTACTCTGGAAGCCAGCTCACGAATGCCGATCCATCCAGCATCATACGCTACCTTTTCATCATAACGGAAACTAACCCGGCCTCCCTCTCCATCGTTTATCCTTTTTGAAACAAACGCATGAATTAAGCGAAACATATCATCCAGCTCTGTTTTCAGTTCCTTTATAATCAGATGAAACTGCCAAACATCAGGCTTTCCTGACAGGCGAGCCTGCTCCAATATCTCCTTTATGTCCGCTAATAGACCGTCACAATCTAATGTACCGATTCGAGAAAAGAGAGAGTGGGTTTGAAAATAATCGACTTGAATCCCGAACTGTTCACCTGCAATGGCTTCGATGCGATGAGCTTCATCGAGAATGACGTTGTCATAATCCGGGAGCAAGTCCTGGTCGCTCATCAAGTCCATAAACAATAAACGATGATTCGTGACGACAATATCGGCCTCATTTGATCGTTTTCTTGCCCGCTGGTAGAATGAAAGTTTTACCCAAGGATAGCGAAAATCCAAGGGAGAAGGGTGTCCATCGTTAATTCGTTCCCAGAACAGTTTTCCTCCGGAAGGCAAATTGATTTCATCAATGTCCCCTGTTTCAGTTTCTGTCAGCCAAACGAGAATTTTAGCTTTTGTTAAGATAGCATCATAATTAGTTTCTCTCTCTTTAATCCAGTTTATAAATTTTCTTAGATTTAAATAATGATGACGTCCTTTTAAGATGGCCACCTTGAAACTAAAAGGCATCAATTGGCGCAATATGGGAATATCACGGTCCATAATCTGCTGCTGAAGCGAGACTGTATGGGTAGAAACAACTACCGGCTTTTCAGACTGCTTGGCATAGAAAACAGATGGAATTAAGTATCCGAGTGTTTTTCCTGTCCCGGTTCCCGCTTCAATTAAAGCATGTTGATGCGTAGAAAGGGCCTCATGCACCATGCTCATCATATTCCATTGGGCAGGGCGGTTCTCATAATGAGGGAGCACTCGCGAAAACACTTCTTCTTTCGTTTCATTAAATTCTTCAAATGATCGCGGCGGTTGGGGAAGCTCTTCCTCAATAGGCTGCTTCTTTTTTAAAGCAACGCCATGGACAAGGTGGAAAAGCTGCTCGTTTTCCTTTAGAAGCTCTTGTTTGGTTTCCATAATCTCTTCAATGAGTTCACTAATTTCACTTTTTAAATGAAGAGAAAACGCATAAAGCTGTTTTAAGGTTACAAGCGGTAACGAATGTAACTTTTCAAGGAGCGACAAGAGAACATAGGCTGTCACTTCTGCATCACTGTCCGCCTGGTGCGGATTTTCATGTTTTATATGTAAGGTTTCTGCCAACTGACTAAGCTTATACCCTTCGGCTGCAGGCAATAAAATACGAGCTAATTCGACCGTATCGATCGTTGAATTATACAACGTATCGTACCCGCATTCATGAAGCTCTGCCTGCAAAAAAGACAAATCGAATGCAACGTTGTGCGCGACAAAATAAGCATCGTCCAATAGCTTTAATACATCCGGTGCGATATGTTCGAATAATGGCGAATCTTTTACCATTTCGTCATTGATATTAGTCAATTGTTCAATAAAAGAAGGAATATGGGTCTTGGGATTGACAAAACTGGCAAACCGTTCGACAATTTTTCCTTTCTCTACTACAACAGCAGCCACCTGAATAATTTTATCTCCCTGTTTCGGTGAATGGCCGGTTGTTTCTAAATCTACCACAACAAATCGCCTGTTCACGATTAACACCTCACTTGTCTCTCTATTTTAGTATAAATCAGCATGGGGAGTGTATGTAAAAAAAGAGAGAAAGCCTGGCAATCTCACCTATAGACATTCCTAAAAAAAAAGAAAGAGCCTGTCTTTAAAGCCCGGTTATTCGTTAAAAACATATTCATAAGCAATGGACCGTTTCGTGAAATCGTGGTTAAACCAACGAAATAAACGGAACGGTCCATTGCTTGATGCCGACCGGGTAGCATGTTTTTTATGTCCCCCGGTCAGCATTCGTCTTATAGAATTGTACCAGCTGGTTCTCTTTTAATCAATTGCTGAATACGGTTGTTTTCATCCATGATGGCTACTGTAGGCTGATGATCGGCCACCCGTTCTTCTGCCACAACAGCATAAGAGATAATAATGACGATATCGCCTGGCTGAACGAGGCGGGCAGCGGCCCCATTTAAACAAATGACGCCGCTTCCGCGTTCACCCGGAATAACGTACGTTTCCAACCGGGCTCCATTATTGTTATTTACAATTTGCACTTTCTCGTTTTCTGCAATCCCGACAGCATCGATGATATCTTGATCAATCGTAATGCTGCCGACATAATTTAAATTTGCTTCTGTTACGGTTGCACGGTGTATTTTTGCATTCATCATTGTTCGAAACATTTGAAATCCTCCATTATACAGTCCATGTCATATTATCTATTAAGCGAGCCTTTGAAAATTTAACCGCAAGAGCGATAATGATCCTGCCTTCTAGTGTGTCGATCTCTTTTAGTTCAGGGTAGGAATATATTTCAATATAATCGATAATGCCTGATGTATGGGTTTGAATATAGTCTTTCATAAAGGACAAAATGGCTTCAGGGTTTCGTTCTCCGGAATCAATTCGCTCTTTTGCCAGCTTTAGGCTTTTATACAAAGCTGGAGCTTCTTCTCTTTCCGTTTCTGTCAAATACACATTCCGCGAACTTTTGGCAAGACCATCTTTTTCTCGCACTGTCTCAACCGGCACAAGCTCAATCGGGAAATTGTAATCATGGACAAGTCCATCCACGACCGCTACTTGCTGGGCATCCTTCATCCCAAAATAAGCCCGGTCAGGTGTCACGATATGAAACAATTTGATTAAAACGGTTGCCACCCCGTCAAAATGCCCTTCGCGCTGTTTACCGCATAGCACATTTACCCGTTCTGTCACTGTTACGGCAACCGACATCTTTCGCGGATACATTTCCTCAACATCCGGGTAGAACACGTAATCTGCACCAGCTTTCTTCGCCAACTGTTCATCGCGCTCAAAATTCCGAGGATAAGCATCAAAATCTTCATTTGGACCAAATTGTGTCGGATTGACAAAGATGCTTAAAACGACTATATCATTTTCCTGGCGCGCCCTTTGGAGCAGCGTTAGATGTCCTTCATGCAAATAGCCCATTGTCGGCACGAAACCAATCGTTCGTCCGTTCATTCTCTCTTGCTTCATGATTGCTTGCATCTGTGAAATCTTGCTGATCACTTTCATCTTACTTTCCTCCATATAAGGCTTCCAGCTCTTCTTCTTTCATTGTAAACGAATGCTGCTGTTCCGGGAACGCTCTTGTTTTCACTTCTTGCACGAACCGGCTG
The DNA here is from genome assembly GCF_042649685.1 of Bacillus songklensis. Classification (NCBI taxonomy): domain Bacteria; kingdom Bacillati; phylum Bacillota; class Bacilli; order Caryophanales; family Bacillaceae; genus Bacillus; species Bacillus songklensis. Next base: position 181,438 of record NZ_JBHRZT010000052.1, read on the forward strand.
ATTCCGCTCACAATCGGTTCATTAAGCTGCCCATATTGTTTCACGAACTTTGGCACGCGCTCCACCCCGTATGTGAGGACATCATGATAAACCAATACCTGTCCATCTGTTTCCGCTCCCGCTCCAATGCCGATGGTCGGAATGGAAAGCTGCTTGCTTATTTCTTCTGCAAGCTGATGAGGGACACATTCTAAAACAAGGGCAATGGCACCTGCCTGCTCACATCTTTTGGCATCCTGGATCAATTTCTTAGCTGCTTGTGCATCTTTTCCCTGCACTTTATATCCGCCTAATACTCCCACAGATTGCGGTGTTAATCCTAAATGCGCGACAACCGGCACACCAGCCCGTGTTAAATCAGCGATGGCGAATAGAACATCGTCCGCTCCTTCTACCTTCAACGCATGCGCTCCTCCTTCTTGCATAAGACGAGCCGCATTTTTCATCGTTTCTTCTCTTGATACATGATAAGACATAAACGGCATGTCTGTTACAATAAAGGTTTCCTTTGCTCCGCGCTTAACCGCTTTTGTATGATGAATCATATCGTCAACGGTGACTGGAATGGTAGACTCATATCCTAACACGACCATTCCTAATGAGTCCCCGACTAAAATCATGTCTACCCCCGCTTGTTCTGCCAGCTTCGCTGATGGAAAATCATAAGCTGTCAGCATAACAATCGGTTCACCTTGTTCTTTCATTTTCAGAAAATCTGACTTTGTTTTCATTCATTCTTCCTCCTTTTTCGAAGAGGAAATGAACGTCCCGAATAATAAGCTAAACATCAACACTAAAGACTGTGTCAGGTCTTGTAAAAAACCTTCTTTCCGGCAGAAAGAAGGAAGTAAACGAATACCCTGTTATTCGGTCATGATCATCCCTCTGTCCCAGTCCTATCCTACTTTTGGATCAAGGCAGAATCCAATTTAGTTAAACACTTATGCACGTAAGTAAGGAATGGTTGAATCTTTCTTACTCACTAAAATAAAAAACGGATGAAAGGTGCAGTTCGCGCGATACTACCCTTTCCTCCGTATTATAAAAAATCTGCCCCTCGATGGCCAGTAAAATTTTTCAACGATTCATCAATTCGATGTCAGCTGAATGAATTTGATGCATTTGTCCATAAGCATCTTCAAGTAATAAGATGCCCTCATCTGTAATTCCTTTTGCGAATCCTTCAATGGAACCCGTCAATGTTCTGGCAACAATATGTTTGCCGATACTTACCGCATGCGCTTCCCATAACAGCTTGATTAGCTTAAAACCATTTGTTAAATATTCATCATACAGCTGCTCTAGTTTGGCAAAAATCGTTTGCATCAATAACGCCCGATTAATGTCTTCCCCGCTCTCTATCTTCAATGATGTAGCGATATCCTGAATCGCAGAATCAAAATGTCCGCTGTTCTGGTTGACATTAATCCCAATTCCGATAATAACAGAATGAATGCGGTCAGCATCCGCCTGCATTTCCGTTAAAATACCGACTGCCTTTTTCCCATTGATTAGCACATCATTGGGCCATTTAATATCCGGGGAAATACCTGTTACTTCTTGAATGGCCTGCACAACGGCTACTGCCGTCAATAACGTGAGTTGGGGAGCACGCTGCGGAGGAAGCGGGGGACGTAAAATAATGCTCATCCACACACCGGTATGCTTTGGAGAGTACCACACGCGGTCTAATCTCCCTCTTCCCGCTATTTGCTCCTCAGCCACCACGACCGTTCCTTCTTTTGCCCCTTCTTGAGCGAGGCGATGAGCAATTTTTTGCGTAGAATCGACGGTTTCTTCATAATGGATAGATTGACCGATACGGTCCGTGTGCAATCCGAGCCTCAACTCGGTTTCACTCACTTTATTGGGCTTTTGGACAATTCGATACCCTTTTTTTCGAACCGCCTCCAGCTCATAACCCTCTTTGCGCAAATCCTCAATGTGTTTCCAAACAGCTGTACGCGAACAGCCAAGCATATCGCTGATTTTTTGTCCTGATACATATTCATCTTCCGAATTAGTAAACATCTCTAACAAGGTTCGTCTAATATCTGATTGCAAGATTGCAGCCACTCCTTTATTGCCTCTCGATTGTTTGGCAGTTCTTTGTCTACGACTTTTCTTTCAATCGTTTGCAGTAATAATGAAAGCCATGGTCCGCCTTTCCGTTTGCAAATCGCCATAAGATCTTTTCCATTTACGGCCAATTCTTTCAAAGAATGAATCGGAAGTTCTTTATATAATGCTTGAATCGATTGTTCTTCGTTTGGGCGTTCACTTAGCATCATGTTTACTTGGTTGATATGAAGTGCTGTTTCAAGCCCATACTGGTAAACGGCTTGTCTATCCCAATTTCGCTTCTTCATTTCATAGTAGCCGTCCACAACCGCCTGAACATCTTTTATCCGTTTATTCGGAAGCTTCCATTGCCTTAGAAAGGAAGCCGTCTCTTTTACTTTTAAAAGAATGAGCATCATAGCCCAGCTTTCCGTTATATCTTTGGCTCTTTGCCATTTGCAGATAGAGATGGTTCTTTTCATCTCATCTGTAAGAGAGAATCCCGGCAAATGTTGATACAGGTTTGTTTCAATCAATAACGCTAAAGCTGTTTGCGGCTTTTGACCTCCCATCATTTTTTCAAACTCAACCGCTATCCTTTCAATCGAAACGTGCTTTAACAAATGACCATGCTCTATAATGGCCGTCTTGGTCTCTTCTTCTAATAAAAAGCCGAGCTGACTGACAAAGCGGATAGCTCGCATCATTCTTAATGCATCTTCATGAAACCGTTCGGCAGCTTGCCCGACTGTTTCAATGACTCTCCGTTCAATAGCTGACCGTCCTCCAAAGGGATCCATGATGTGTCCCTCTTTGTTCATCGCGATGGCATTTACCGTAAAATCACGGCGCTGCAAATCTTCTTTTAAGGAAGAAACGAACGTGACAGAGGAAGGGCGACGGAAATCCTCATATGTTCCCTCTGTTCGAAACGTTGTCACCTCGTATGGTATCTCATTATAGACAACAACCACCGTCCCATGTTCAATTCCTACAAGAATGGTTTTTTCAAATAGCCTCATGACCTGATCCGGCTTGGCCGATGTCGCAATATCAACATCTCCTATTGGTCGGCCAATAATGGAATCACGAACGGCTCCGCCTACAAAATAGGCCTCATAACCGGTTTGTTCTAACTTCTCAATAATCGGAAGTGCATCAATAAAAGGCTTCTCCATCATAACCCTCCCATTATGACCGAATCACGTCATAATAGATTTTTTCATATTGATTCACAATTTTTTGGGAATGGAACTTTTCCAGCACAACCGCAAGCGACCTTTCAGACATAGTTTGCAGCCGTTGCTCGTCTTTTAAAATATATAATGATTTAGATGCAATATCCTCGATATTCCCCACTTCACAAACGTACCCTGTTTCGCCATCAATGATCACTTCAGGAATACCGCCAATGTTTGTACCGATACAAGGGACCCCGCACGCCATTGCTTCTAAAAGCACAAGTCCAAAGCTTTCTTTTTCCGATAACAGCAGTGTTAAATCACTGATGGAGTATAACTCTTCCACGTTTTCCTGTTTTCCTAAAAACAACACTCGATCTCCTAACCCAAGCTGCCGAACCTGCTGACAGACAATTGTCATTTCAGGGCCGTCGCCGACTAATAAAAGCTTGGCGGGAATTTCTTTTTGAATGAGATGAAATGCTTTCACAACATCAGGAACACGTTTAACATGCCGGAAATTCGAAACGTGAATGATTACTTTTTCATCAGGCAAAATACCATACTCTTTTCGTAAATGATCGACTTCTTTTTTATGATATACACGATCATCGATAAAGTTATGAACCATTTCAATCTTTTGATTTGGAGCGATTAAATCATAGGTTTGCTGAGCAAGTGCATGTGAAACCGCCGTAACGGCATCTGATTTTTCAATCCCAAACTTGATTAAATCCTTCATGGAAAGATCTGAACCCAACACCGTAATGTCTGTCCCATGAAGCGTGGTGACAATTTTCAAGTGCTCCCCTGTCATTTGTTTAGCCAAAAAGGCACAAATCGCATGTGGAATGGCATAATGGACGTGAATAAGATCGAGCTTCTCGCGCTTGGCTACCTCGGCAATTTTACTCGATAACGCCAAATCATAAGGAGGGTATTTAAATACGGAATATTGATTAACGTCCACTTCATGGAAATAAATATTGTGATAAACTTTATTTAAACGAAATGGCATACTCGATGAAATAAAATGAATTTCATGGCCCTTTTCCGCTAAAATTTTCCCGAGTTCTGTGGCAACAACACCTGAACCTCCAACAGAAGGATAGCAAACAATTCCAATCTTTAATTTCATTTAATGCCTCCTAGTAGATCCTGAAACAAAAGCAATGGTTTTTTCGTTAAGAAGCCTTCGGCATATAAAACGCCCGCTTCCTTCCCAAACAATCGCTCCCGTCTTTCCACCGTCTCAATATATCCGTTCACTAAAGGAGTATTAAAACTGCCTTCTCCTTTGACAAACTGGCTTTCATACGCCTGCAAGCTCGCTAATTTCTTTTGGAAAGTGTTTGAAACATCAACGAAAAAATGCGGTTTATGAAAGCCGTTTATCATATAATAATGAAGAGCAGCGGGACGGTGAGCAGGCTGTTTTTCTTCATCTTCATAATTTCGGATTCCTGCAGAAAACATAGCCTCTTCTACGATTTTGGCGCAGTTCCCATGATCAGGGTGCCGATCCTCATAATACGGGGCAAAAATAAGTTTTGGCCGATATGTACGAATGATCGAGACAACCTTTCGAATGTGATCTTCCGTTAAAAAAAGCCCCCTGTCCGGGATGGAAAGGTGAACGCGTTTATGGATGCCTAAAATATGTGACGCTTTTTCCGCTTCTTGCTTTCGTCGTTCTACCGTCCCGTTTGAAGAAAGCTCCGCATGGGTAAGATCGCAAACGCCTACCTTCAGCCCTTCCTCCGCAAATTTGGCAATGGTTCCGCCCATACCGATTTCTACATCATCGGCATGAGCCCCGAATGCTAATACGTCTAGTTGCATAGCTTATTCTCCTTGCTGTCCATGAATAATGGAGCGCCATTTCAAATCGCCGCGCTCAAGCCCATGGATTAAAATTTCGGCTGTCCCCATGTTCGTAGCAAGCGGCACTGCATACACATCGCAAAGGCGCATTAATGCTGAAACATCTGGCTCATGCGGCTGAGCAGTGAGCGGGTCACGGAAGAAAATGACCATGTCCATCTTATTTTGGGCAATGAGTGCTCCAATTTCCTGATCGCCGCCTAAAGGGCCTGATTGGAAGCGATGTACGCGAAGTCCTGTTGCCTCCATGATTTTCAATCCTGTTGTTCCGGTGGCATAAAGCGCATGTTTTTCCAGAACATATTTATATGCCGTCGTAAACTGAACCATATCGTTTTTCTTTTTATCATGTGCAATTAAGGCGATTTTCATTGTTTGGTTCTCTCCCCTATTCAATGATATTTTCTAAGCCGTAAATAAGCGTGTCAACGGCCATTACCGTATCAACGGCTAATTTTACTCCCGACATGAAGGAAGCGCGGTTGTATGAATCGTGACGTATTGTTAATGACTGACCAAATCCGCCGAACAACACTTCTTGGTGCGCAATTAAGCCCGGAAGGCGGACGCTATGAAGATGAATACCATCGTAATTGGCACCGCGAGCACCTGGTAACAGTTCCGTTTCTTCCGGATGTCCTTGTTGTTTTGTCTCACGTACTTGTGCAATAAGTTCCGCTGTTTTTAGGCCTGTTCCTGACGGAGCGTCCAGCTTTTGGTCATGATGAAGCTCAATGATTTCGACATCACTGAAGTATTTGGCGGCCATTTGTGAGAACTTCATCATGAGAATGGCTCCAATGGCGAAATTCGGTGCAATGATACAGCCAATCCCTTTTTCTTCGGCTGCTTGTCTCAACTCCTGCAAATCTTCTTCCGAAAAGCCGGTTGTCCCTACAACTGCCCGCATACCGTACTCCAGCGCTTTTTTCGTATGGAAGCGTCCAATTTCAGGAGTGGTTAAATCCACTAACACATCGGCCTCCACTTCTTGAAAGCATTTTTCGATATCCGTGTAAATCGGTGCTTTTAAAGAAGGTAGCCCTTCGATATCACTTATGTATTTTCCATCATGAATACGGTCGACAGCTGCGGCTAGCTCAAAATGGTCCGTTTCCTGGATTAATTTCAACGCTTCTTGTCCCATTCTTCCGCGAGGTCCTGCTAATACAATACGTATCTGTTTCATTATGCTTGCTCCTTTTCTGTTTCATTTTCTTTTTTTGTCCAGCGATCTTTATCTCTTGTATTAAATTTATGCATAACCATATCATGTGCTTGCCGCAAATCAATGTCCAACGAATTGGCAAAGCAAATGAGAACAAATAAAAGATCGCCCAGCTCTTCCTCAACTGTACGTTCTTTTTCTGTTTTTTTCTTTGGTTTTTCTCCGTAATAATGGTTAATTTCACGTGCTAATTCGCCGAGCTCTTCCGTCATGCGGGCAAGCATCGCCAACGGGCTGAAGTAGCCTTCTTTAAACTGGCTTATGTATTGATCCACTTCTTGCTGCATTTCCTTCATTGTCTTTTCTGCCATCGATATTCACCTCATTTACATTCTCTTTACATGTTAGCCAAATGAAGCATTTTTGACAAACATTTAAATTGGTTTTATTCTTTTACATTGGTGAAAAGATAGTGTTGAAGCTTTCATTTTTGACGCATTCGTTTGTAAGTATTAAAACTTTCAACTATTATGAAATAGTAGCCAATATCACCAAATGCAGGAGGTACATATGTTAAAAGGGCTAAAGATACCAAACATCTTTTTTATTTTGCTTGGCTCAGCCATTTTCGCTTTCGGACTAGTTAATTTTAACATGCAGAATAACTTAGCAGAAGGCGGGTTTACAGGAATTACGCTGCTTTTATATTTTCTATTTAATATTGATCCTTCCATTACAAACTTAGTTCTAAACATTCCGCTCTTTTTTGTGGGGTGGAAGCTGCTTGGACGTACATCCTTTTTCTATACAATGCTTGGCGTAGTCAGCTTGTCTTTGTTTTTATCAATATTCCAGCGATATCCCGTTGAGATGCCGCTAAAAGACGACATGACACTTGCAGCATTGTTTGCCGGTGTTTTTATCGGGGTCGGCCTGGGAATTATATTCCGAAACGGAGGCACGACCGGCGGAGTCGATATCATTGCCCGTCTTGTTCAAAAATATGTCGGGTGGAACATGGGAAAGACGATGTTTTTATTCGACCTTGTCGTCATCACTCTTTCCTGGCTGCTATATCTAGATTATAAAGAAGCAATGTATACACTTGTAGCTGTTTTTGTAGCAGCAAGAGTGATTGATTTTATGCAAGAAGGGGCTTATTCGGCCAGAGGAGCTACCATCATCTCGAATCGCAATGAGGAAATCTCCCAAAAAATCATGAAAGAGATGGATCGTGGAGTCACAGTTTTAAAAGGTCAAGGTTCTTTCTCAAGGCAAGATTTGAATGTCTTATACTGTGTTGTAAGCAGAAATGAAATCTTTCGCTTAAAGCAAGTCATTACCTCGATTGATCCCCATGCATTCGTAGCCGTTAGCGATGTACATGACGTAATGGGTGAAGGCTTTACACTGGACGAAAACAAAATGCCCATTGAAAGGTAAAACGAAAGGCGGAGAAAGCCGGCTTAAACCGATAGGATGTTGGAGCTTCTGAGAAGGAGTCGCTTTTTGACTCCGCAGGAAGAAGCGAAACAGCCGTACGGTTTGGCTTTTGCAGCTGGACAATCAAGAAAAGCGGAGGCGACTGTTCAATCTTGAGAGACGTTGGAACTTCTGACCGGGAAACCGTTCTTTGGTTTCATGGGCAGAAGTGAAACGACCGAAAGATTAGGAGCCGGAGCTAGACAATTTCAACATGCACCTTATACTTTCTTGCAGAGTGAAAAAGCCGCTGTCTTTTTAAACAGCGGCTTTTTGCGTTAATCTTCGTTATTTGCCATACCTGTATAAATCAATACAAGACGAACCAGTTCTAGTACTGCTACTGCTGCAGCGGCTACATAAGTTAAGGCAGCCGCATTCAACACTTTACGTGTACGACGCTCTTCTTCGTTGCGAATGATGCCTGATGCTACTAATTGATCCATTGCACGGCTGGATGCATTAAACTCAACCGGCAATGTCACAACTTGGAACAGCACGGCTGCTGCCATAAATAAAATCCCAAGCAGCAGCATACCGCTTAATTGAGCGAAAATCCCGATCATAATAAAAATCCATGATAAGTTAGAACCGAAGTTTGCAACCGGTACTAATGCATGCCGAAAACGTAAAAACGCATACCCTTGTGCGTCCTGGATTGCATGGCCGACTTCATGGGCTGCTACGGCAGCACCGGCTACAGAATGACCATAATAGTTTTCCTGTGATAAACGAACCGTCTTAGAGCGAGGATCATAGTGATCGGATAGAAAGCCTCCAACCGCTTCTACCTGTACATTATAAAGGCCATTTTCGTCTAAAATACGTCTAGCTACTTCTGCACCGGTTACTCCCGATGTGTTAGCAACGCGAGAGTACTTTTTATAAGCACCTCTTACTTTCATTTGCGCCCAAATCGGCAATAGGATGATAAGAATAAAGTAAAGCAAATAACCCATTATAAAGCCTCCAGCATTAAAATTTTCTTACTATCATTTTAGTCAATCCATTCATTTTCTGTCAATTTATAAGCCTTTAAGGAGTCGTATATTGTATTTTATCTCCCCTATATTTTCTCCAAGCAACATACGATAATGTAAAGATAATAACACTGCCTGTTGTTACCATCATCCATATAAGGGAAGGATTCACTTCTTCTTCTTTCATCTTATGAAACAAATTCTGCAAGTCCTGTTCCATCTGATCCAACTGTTTCAAACGCGATTCTTCATTGACTGCTTCCGTCTGATTTAAAAAAGCTAAATGCGCATCCATGCGCTGCACATATTCTCGTCTTATATCAACTTGAACGCTGGGCAAAATGGTTTCATATTGGTCTAAAAAGGAATGGAAATCATTTTGGAAAGCAAGCGAGTCCCCATCCGCAGCTGCTGTTTTCAATTGGCTGAATGCCCCCATAATGCTTCCTTCCATTTCTGTCCATAGGGGCTGGTGTTCACTTTGAAGTGCATCAACCAAAAGACGGAAACGAATAATCTTTCTTACCTTTTCCACTTTCTCCAATCCGTCATTTGCCAAAGCACCAACCGCTTCTTGATGAATGGCGGTTAACATTCGAATATTTTCCGGTGACAAATTAACCGTATCATGACGGGATTGCTCAAGTTTTTGAGGAAACTGTTCTAACAAAGCCGCCGCTTCTTCATAGCGTTCCTGTTTTGTAAGCTGCAATGCCTCATCAGATAAATTATTGAGCGAATCCCAACTTGTTGTTTTTGCATATGCCAGCGGTTGGAGGCTCAATAAAATAAGCAACACCATCACGACGATTTTCCCTTTCATTCTTGTCCCTCCTCTAAGTTCTAATAAACTTTATGTAGAGGTGGACAAGAGTAGACCTGTTTCTTTTTCGATTACGGCAATGTTCGGATAAAGTTTTGAGTGTAATATTTTTGGTACACGCCGACCCCTAAATAAGTGAAATCCTTATTTAACAATGCCTTTCGATGCCCCTCGCTGTTAAGCCACCCTTCAACGGCGGCTGCGCCGTCCTGATATTGTGCCGCAATGTTTTCCCTGGCCATTGTAAATGGAACATTCCCCTCTTTTAGCCGGTTTCCCAGGTCACCTTCTATCGGGGACACATGGGAAAAATATCGATGATCACTCATATCTTTACTATGTTTATAAGCAACATTCGCCGCTTTCTCGTTCCATAGAAGAGGTTTTAGTTCATGATGGGCTCTTATCACGTTTGTAATATCCAGGATTTGCTTTTCTGCCCCTTCCTCCACTTGATGCCATTGTTGATCATCCAATGGCTTCGGATTCACCAGCGGACCTCGATAAGAGAGCTCATACGGACGCTGCTTTAGTAATGTTTCTTCATCCATGATTCGTATACTTGATAATGTGTTTAAAAAATGATCGAAATATAACTGGACAAACACTTGATTATAACGAACGAGAGGGCTTTTTTGCTGATCTTCACCGGAAAGCTCAAATCGGTAGTCTCCACCGTTATAATCCAGCTGGACCTCCGAGTCCATTGAAACTTTCTTCTCTAAGTCGTCCCGCTGCTCTCCGATTTGGAACGGGGCTGCATCCAATTCGTCACCAGTCGCATATACGGTGACGACCCTGCTGTCTGCTATTCCAATTTGCATATAAGAACTTACACCATTTTTATAAATCCACCACTCATAATCATAAGCCGATGGATCAATTCGTTCCGGCTCGCCAAGCATGCCAATGATCTCTTCTTGGTTTTTCCCCATAAATTGAAAGATATTTTCCCCTTCAATGGATTTATTTACTTTCTGTTCGACACGCTCTTGCTGCTGTTCGAGAGAAAAATTCGCTTCTTTAGATTGAAACACAGGAAGAGAATTATAAATATATAAAAAAAGGGCAGTTACTACTAACACAAACAAAATCTGTTTCAGCTTTTGGTCACTCCTTATTACTCATTGTATCTAATCTATATTCACCATCACCACAACTTCTTCCTTACTTTTTTAACACGATTTTTCCATTCTTATACATATAAGGAACCTGAGTACCTACTTATACGTAATATAAAGCAATTGGGTTTCGTCTAGCTTCAAAAAAAGATCATCCAAAACAGATGGATGATCTTTTTTGACTATTGATGAAGAGGCTCCGAAATTTGAGTTAATGCTGAGCCTGCTTTTTGATCGGAATATTTATTGGTTGCCAAATCCCCCAGTGCCACAATCCCCACGAGCTGTCCATTTTCTACGACTGGTAGGCGACGAACCTGATGCTGTGCCATTAATTGCGCTGCTTGCTCCACAGATGCATCCGCTGAAACAGTGACTAAATGCCCGCTCATTACATCTGTTACTTTTTGGGAGTTCGGCTTTCGCTCAGCAATACCGCGGATGACTAAATCGCGGTCTGTAATCATGCCCATTACTTGACCGTTTTCTACAATCGGAATTGCTCCTACATTAAGTTCTTTCATTTTGGATGCAACTTCATATACATTATCTAGAGTTGTACACGCTTCTACGTTTGTCGTCATTACATCGCGAACTGTCTGCATTCGGTGAACTCCTCCTTTTTTCCCTTCCACTAAAAAGGCAATATGCCTTTTCATTCTATAGTTTAGTCAAAAAGGTTCAATTTCTTCGAGGGAATTCGTTCCTCTTCAATAAGAATTTTCTTGAATTTCGTGAATATTACCCATCATTCCATTGCAACTTCTTTCCATTCATACTATTATTAAGCAAGGGAGTATATGTTTTAGGAGGGAATACGGATGAAATTTGAAAACACCGGAATTGAAAATTTAACAGCTGATTTAAATCGCTTAGATGAAATAATGGAAGACCTTGGATTAGTACGTGCCGGCCAATGGGATTATGAGCGTGTTACATATGATCGTAAATTTGAAATTCAAAATGACGTATACTATCTGCGTATTCAAGGATACGCCGTTGAGGGAGATGTTGGGGCACACCGTGCTGTCATCAAACTAATAACTCCATTACTTGGTAAGCATTATTATCCCCATGGGGTAGAATATGGCGAAGGTGAAAATTTTCCAAAATCCCTTGTAGAGCAGTGCAAAAAAATACTTATTGATGTAAAAGCAAAAGTGGAAGCGGTTAACATATAATATTGGAGAGGCTGTTCCACAAGTCTCTAATCAATGACAAAAGTTCATCTTTACTGAAAGGCCCCGTCACGGAATCCTCTGATTTTGATGGATTTCCATGACGGGGCCTCTTTTTGTTTACATTATTCCACCAAAACCCTTTGAATGCGAATTCTTACATCTTGTACATTCAGTCCGGTCAATAGCTGAAATTCTTGTTTGAGCATCTGTTGTAGTTCTTCGCATTTTATTAATAATGATCGAGTTAACGGTACAGCCACACTCACATCAAGATTGATGGCCGATTGATCAATATGGTGGCGTTGTTTAGCAGGCATGTTAAGGTTATAATGCAATAAGGACATACGGCGGTCAAATTTGCGTTTATACTCCTCGAAGCAAATATTCAAGATCATCTCGGCAATGGAATGATGTACCGGAAATTCCTTCCTCTGCTTCGACACAAAAAACCCCTCCTTTTCCATTCAACGATCCTTTTTTATTAGCTTATGCAGCTGATAGAAGAAGTGAATTTTGTACATTAAATATCCAATCATTTCATCCTGATCACCGAAAGCCGCCGCAAAATGATATCCCGGATTGTTAACATGATGAAGCCACCAAAATTTATCCCGTTTCAGCATGCCATTATAATGTGCACTAAACGCTTCATACGTATCATTAAGGATATTCCACTCTCTCTCGATGTCCATCCTTTTAATTCGTCCATTGATAGATGGAAACATGACTAAATCATCCTTAGACAGTTCATATGTGTGTCTATCTGCGATTAACTCCCATCCATACTTACGATAAAAGCTTACTTTAAAAGGATGTAGATAGGAAATGACATAGCCATCCTCTTTCATTTGCTGTAATGCGTGTTTTACTAGTGTGGCAACATTTCCGTTCCTTCGGTGTTCCGGCCATGTCGCCACCCCGGCAATACCTCCCATTGGGATGGATTGTCCTTCAATCCATACTTTATGCGGAAGAATATGCAGCTTTGATTCCAGTTGGTTTTGATCATCATAGATAGCCCAAATTTGCTGCCTCGCCAATGACCGCTTTTTCTTTTCCCGTTCTTCCTCGGTTAGAGTATACTGAAAAGCATATTGAGATAACTTTAATGTATCTTCATAGCCCTCTTCACCCGCTATTTGCCTCAATGTCAATTTCCATCCCCCTTTTCATCTTTTTTCCATATTAATACGACTTAGCAGTTCTAATCCAGCATAAACAACGCAACAATAAAAAACGCCCCTGAATCCGCCAGAACAGAATCAAGAGCAATGGATATACATTAAAACCCTAAAATAGCTTTAATAACAGAAGTGGTTTCACCGCCGCGATAGAAGATATAAAGCAGTAAATAAACAGCTATGCCTGTGATAGCTGTAAAAAACCAAATAATACTTGTGATTGGTCCTATTTTCTTATGCTTAATTAACTGATTTTTATATCCTGTCAATAGTGTGACAATTCCAAAAACGGCGCCTATTGTTGCAAGGAAAATATGGAAAATCAAAAACAGTGTATAATAAATTTTTAGATGATTTGGTCCGCCAAAACTTGTGTTCCCAATGAAAACTGTTCTAGAAGCATAAATAATAAAGAAAATAAGAGCAAAAATAGCAGCCCAAAACATCGTTTTTTGGTGAGCTTCAATTTTCCCTTGCTTTATTAAATACCATCCAATTGCGACAGTGATGGCGCTTAACACTATGAAGCTTGTACTAATCGTTGGTAAAATTGGTATCATCGCTGCATCCTTTCTTTTTATATGGATTTCTTATACTTTTAGACGTGGAGAAATCTCATTTCTTTGCAATTCCATATCATCTTTTTCACGCTCTTGCTTTGCCCATTGAAAGAAAATATACGCCAACATGGTTCCGTACACTAGCTCCTGAATAACTTTCATGACGATGCCGCCAAGCTGTTGATCTTCCACTAATGGAAGCATATTAAACATTTCAGGCCCAATTAAGCCCAAATTAGATAACATATCAGGGGATACGCACAGTGCTAATGCGTTTACCCAGGCTTGTGGATCTGTATATGTTGCATATAATGGAGCCTTGGCAAAAATAATAAGGGCACAGGCAGGGGTTAGCAGAATGCCATCACCGAAAATGTAGCCTACTTTCTTAATAGGCGTCAATGTTTGATGCTCCGGAAATTGGTTGAGAAGCGGCCACCACATGAAAAAGGAAGCAATGAAAATCACAATTGTAGCAAGTGAATGGAAAAAGGTATTTGTTTTCATCACATCAAAAATCAAAGGAACATGGTAAAGAGAAAATACTCCATTAAAAACCAATAAGGCTATCAATGGCTTTGTAAAAAAAGAAAATATTGGCTTTATCACATTGTTATCGATTACATAACGTAAAAGCCAATCCGGCAATCCTAAAATCATCAATGGTGTTATCACTAAATATAAAACGGCCATTTGTGTCATATGTGCACTAAACATGATATGGGACAAAAGGTCAATTGGCGATCCTTTCACAACATATAAAAGAACCATACTCGTGACAAAAAATATTTTCGTTTTTGTTTCAACCGGTGCACTGTTTTTAAAATATGATCGCAAGTATCCGATTACATTAAAATAAAGAGCTATAAGTCCAACGACAAAAATAAGAAACAAAGGACTCCATAAAGCTTGAAAACCGAAAATTTGTAGATTTCCCATAAAAACATCACCCCAAATTGTCAGTGACCGATTGATTTTATTATACATAAAAAGCTTTAAGAGCGGCAATGAAACATTAAAAGAATTTGTAGAACGGGTAAAAAGACACCCGCTACACAAATTCTTCCGAAGCTGACTTTTCCATTTTTATCGGAACACCGTTAATCTATATGCTAAAGCCCACCACGGAAATAAATTTAATGGAGCTGGCAAAAATGCCAACTCCATGATTTTTATCACCATACGATTGTGACGAACGTTAACACTGTTAATAATCCAACAAGTACACCTGAATATAAGAATAGCGATGGAACTTCATGGCCTTTGTGGCTCATATGCATGAAGTAATAAAGTTGGAACAGTAATTGAACGACAGCAAGAAGTACGATAAACGGTACTGTGAACCAGCCGCTGAAATCTTCGTTCCATACTGCAAAGAACGCAACAAGCGTGAGGAAAATCATGAGCGCAAAGGCGATTACTTGCATTTTCATGTCTTCAGCATTCTTTTTTCTGCGATACTCTAAATCAACTTTTGGGTTCGCTGAATTTGAATGATTTGCCGCCATCAGTTTATCCCACCATTCCCATTAAATATACAACTGTAAAGATAAATACCCAAACAACGTCGATAAAATGCCAGTAAAGGCTCGCTACGTAAAATTTAGGTGCATTATATAGGTTTAGACCGCGTCTAGCATTTCGGATCATTAAGGTCAAAATCCATAATAGACCTAATGCCACGTGTCCTCCATGGAAACCGACTAACGTATAGAATGCCGAGCCAAACGCACTGCTTTTAAATGTATGCTTATACTCATGTACATAATGATTGAACTCGTAAATCTCTAACCCCAGGAAGCCAGCCCCCAGTAACACAGTAACCCCGAGCCAAAGCATCATTTTAGAGAAGTTGAAGTTTTTCATATGATACATTGCATACACGCTTGTTAAACTGCTCGTTAATAAAAGCATCGTTGCAACAAATGTAAGCGGCAGCTCAAACAAGTCTTGAGTTGTCGGACCGTTTGCCGTATGGTCTTTCAACGCTAAATACGTAGCAAACAAAGAGGAGAATAATACAGTCTCGCCGCCAAGGAACAGCCAAAATCCTAGAAACTTATTTTTACCTTCGAGGGTTGCTTTTTCAGGCGATGCCGGAAATGTTTCAGCTGTTAATTTTTCATTTAATTCCATTATGCCTTAACCCCCTTGTCATCGTCTTTTAATAAATCTTCTTTATGAATATGATATCCTAAGTCATCAATCCAAGAACGCAAGAACATGGATAATAAAGTAATGAATAAACCAATTACACCTACAACATCGCCCCATGCGGCATCGTTGCGATGTAAGAAACCATATGCAGCTACAAACAATCCTAATGACATGACGAAAGGTATAAATGAATTGTTTGGCATGTGAATATCTCCAATTGGTTCTGCAGGAGTCATGCCTTTTTTGCCCTCCATTTTTTCTACCCATAAAGCATCTAAACCGCGAACAAGCGGAGTTTGCTTGAAGTTGTATTCAGGTGGCGGAGAAGCGATTGCCCACTCTAATGTACGTCCGTCTCCCCAAGCATCTGCTTGTGCTTTTGGTCCGTTAATGCTTGTTTTAATTACATTGATGAGTAATATAATGACAGCAGCTGCCATAAAGAAAGCACCGATGGAACTGATTAAGTTTCCTGTTTCTAATCCTTGGCCAGGCAAAAACTTCCAAATGCGGCGGGGCATACCCATTAAACCAAGGAAATGTTGAATAAAGAATGTTAAGTGGAAACCGATTAAGAATAACCAGAATGTCATTTTACTAAGTGTTTCATTTAACATGCGGCCGAACATTTTTGGCCACCAATATGTCACACCAGCCAAGATCCCAAATACTACCCCGCCTACAATTACGTAGTGAAAATGGGCAACAACGAAATAGCTGTCATGGAATTGATAGTCAGCAGGAGCTGCTGCGTTCATGACACCTGTTACTCCACCCATAACGAATGAAGGAATGAAGGCTACAGCATACAGCATTGGGGATGTAAATTGAATGCTGCCGCCCCAAAGTGTTAATAACCAGTTAAAGATTTTAATACCAGTCGGTACGGCAATCGCCATTGTAGCAACTGCGAAAATCGCGTTTGCAATCGGTCCTAAACCTGTTGTAAACATGTGGTGGGCCCATACCATGAAACCTAGGAAACCGATTAACACTGTCGCAAATACCATGGATGAATATCCGAAAAGACGCTTTCTTGAGAATGTTGCAAAAATTTCAGAGAAAACTCCGAACGCAGGAAGTACAAGTATGTATACTTCAGGGTGTCCAAAAATCCAGAATAAGTGTTCCCAAATAATCGTGTTACCACCTAGAGTCGGGTCAAAGAAGTTTGAACCGAATAGGCGATCAAAAATCATTAAGAATAAGCCAACTGTTAATGGCGGGAATGCAAATAAAATTAACGCCGAAGCAACAAATGTTGACCAAGTGAAAAGCGGCATGCGCATGTAGGTCATACCGGGTGCACGCATGTTAATGATCGTTACAAGGAAGTTAATCCCTCCGATTAACGTACCCGCACCGGAAATTTGCAGTCCTAATGCATAAAAATCAATACCATGACCAGGTGAATTTAATGATAAGGATGCATAAGATGTCCAACCAGCATCAGGCGCTCCACCCAAAAACCATGATAAGTTTAAGAAAACACCACCGAAAAAGAATAACCAAAAACCTAAGGCGTTTACAAATGGAAACGCTACGTCACGCGCGCCTATTTGAAGTGGCATGACCGCGTTCATTAAAGCAAATAAAAGTGGCATCGCAGCCAAGAAAATCATTGTTGTTCCGTGCATTGTCAAAATTTCGTTATACAGACCTCCGCTAACGAAATCATTATTCGGAACCGCAAGCTGGATACGTATGAATAAAGCTTCAAGACCACCTAGGAGGAAGAAAAATCCTCCGGCAATTAAGTAAAGGATGGCGATTTTTTTATGGTCTACTGTTGTTAAGTAGTCCCATATTACAGCTCCAGCTCCCTTTTTCTGAGTTAACGTACTCACGGTTTTACCTCCCTTTTATAAAGCTCCCCAAGCTGACAGATTACTGAAGTTTAAGAGACTCTAAATACTTTGCTAATTGATCGATCTGCTCATCTGACACTTTATAAGTCCCAGTCATTTTGTTCCCTGGCTTAATGGCTTCAGGATCTTTTATCCAAGCTTTAATGTTCTCTTCGTTGTGTTCTAAAACACCGGCAACGCGCTCACGATCAGCGAATCCAGCTAAGTTAGGTGCTTGACGGGCTTGTTCTGGGCGCTGATCCTGCGCTTCTACAGCATGACAGCCGATACAGCTTTGCTTGAAAACCTCTTCACCTGCTTTTGCATCCGCATCAGCTACTTCAGGCTTCGCGGCCTTCATATCCTTCACCCAAGCATCAAATTCATCTTTTGGTAGCGCTTTTACTTTAAAGTCCATTAAAGCGTGTGATGGACCGCATAATTCAGCACACTTACCATAAAACACGTCGTCTACTTCTTCAGCTTTTTTGGAATCGAAGACTAACCAGAATTTGTTTTCACCCTCTGTGTTGGTATCCATCTTTCCTCCCACGGCCGGAATCCAGAATGAGTGTTTTACATCGGAAGCCTTAAGTTTGAAGTAAACTTTTTGATCTGTTGGTACGACTAAATCTTGAGATGTTATAATTTTCTGATTAGGATACTCAAACTCCCACCAATATGCATTGGAACGTACATTGATCACAAGTGCATCGCTTTTTTTGGCATCCATCTCTTTTACATCTGCAAGTTTAAACGTATAAGCTACCGTTGGAACTGCCAAAATAATTAATAAGAGAATAGGAATAACAGTCCAAATTAGTTCTAGCTTGTGACTTCCTTCCACTTGCTTTGGAATGAAGTTTTCGTCCCCTTTGCGACGACGGAACCGCACTACTACATAAATAAAGATAATGGTAACGACAATAATAACGAGTACCATGATCGCAGTGCTCAGCAACAGTAAGTCGTACTGCATGCTTGCTACTTCACCAGCTGGCTGTAACGTTGATAAAAACGGTTTACCACAGCCGGCTAATAAAAGCGCTATCATGCTAAATAAAG
Source organism: Bacillus songklensis (assembly GCF_042649685.1). NCBI lineage: Bacteria > Bacillati > Bacillota > Bacilli > Caryophanales > Bacillaceae > Bacillus > Bacillus songklensis. The sequence continues at coordinate 200,129 of NZ_JBHRZT010000052.1, forward strand.
ACATGACTCGCCATTTCGGTAGCCAGTTTTTCATAGCTTATCCAAACCCCTCTTTCATTGATGTGTAAATTCCTTCTATATTAATTCTACTTAGAAGAAATTCCTTAAATTAAGGCAAGGCAATGTTAGAAATTATGTATTTCGCCCATTTTCAACAAGTGCTGAAAATGAGCGGCAAGTAAATTATGTCATTTAACAAAGCCTAAATTAAAGTAGCAATCACCATCGCGACAAACATAATGGTTAAGTAATTCAATGAGTATACAAACATCATTGTCGCCCATTTTGTATCTTCCATTTTTTTGTATTTTAGTATCCCAAGCCCTAACCAGCCTGCATTAAGGGCTGTAGCCAATACTAAAAAGATCGGACCTAAAGCATGCAGATAAAATGGAAGCGGCATTAAGCAAGCAATCCAGACTAAAATTTGTCGCTTTGTTATTTCAAAGCCGTGAACAACCGGCAACATTGGAATCCCTGCTGCTCGATATTCCTCACATCGTCTCATAGCGAGTGCCAAGAAATGTGGTGGCTGCCAAATAAACATGATTAAAAATAGTACCCAAGCAACAATATGAAGATTGCTGTCAACAGCTGCCCAGCCAATTAATGGAGGAACAGCACCAGATACACTTCCTACTACAGTGTTGATAGTATATAAACGCTTAGACCACATGGTGTAAAAGAAAACATATGTAACTACACCAACTAAACCAATAAGTGCAGCTGTTACACTCGTAATCATAAGCATCAATAAGCCGGTTAAAGTAAAACCTATTCCCATTAGAAGAACTGTTATCGGATTGAATCTTCCTGTTACTGTCGGTCTTCCTTTCGTGCGTTCCATCAAATGGTCAATATCACGGTCCACATAGTTGTTTAAACTGCAAGATCCCGCAATGATAAGTGCAGTACCGACCATGGCAAAGAAAACAAGATCCAACGAATCTAAAAAACCTTTCCCGTTGAAATATAACGCGAGCCAGAAACCGGTGAACGCTGTAATTAAATTAGAGTTTACAATCCCTATTTTTATTGTTGCCAAAAAATCTTTCCATACACTTGTTTGTTCTATTGAATGAGGACCATTGTCTGAAGCGGCTAATGTTGTTTCCTCTAATGCCCTCGTGTCATTCATCGTATTTCCTCCTTTACCCTTCATCCTTTAGTCATCTCTCTAATCATTTACTCATATTATCATAGTTTAAGATTAATTTGAAATACGTTTTTACATCCCGCTGGATGAAGGCGTTTCCAAGGTTATCTCATAAAAAAGCAGTACCAAAAATTGTATACTACTATACAATATTAGAACATGTTTCTCGTGTATATTAAAACACATTTTTCGGCAATTTTGTGAATAAAATATGAAAAATATATGTATTTTTTTTGTCCCTTCTCTGAAAAGACCTTTTATTGCTTGCTTCTTTCGATATTTTAAATTTAAAATAATGAAATGCGGAGAGTTGGCCGTATTTATATTATTTCTATAAGCAGAAACTTTAAATGGACTTTTTTCTACTCGGAGCAATCAATTCTGACATATTTTGATGTGTCGTGATTCCATTTTTTACTATAATATCAAAAAATTCTCTTTCTGAGTGTATATTTCAAAAAATATTAATTTTTTTCTCATTTGTCCCTTTATATTTATTGATATAATAAGAATGGTTCGTACAACCAATTTTTTTGGTTTTTATAAAATAAATTGAATGGTCATATAGGATGGTGAAATAGATTGCAGCGTGGATTAAAATTGTTAGCAGTTGCTACATCAATCGTCATGCTCCTCATTTTGTTAGGAGGTGCGCTTGTTACTAAAACAGGTTCTGGAATGGGTTGTGGAAAATCCTGGCCGCTCTGTCACGGTGAAATCGTGCCGAGCGAGATTACTCCGGAACTTATTATTGAATTAAGCCACCGCCTCGTATCAGGTGCTGGTGGCCTGCTTGTTTTAGCCTTGTCTGTTTGGTCATGGATCGCAATAAAACATGTGAAGGAAGCTAAGTTTTTATCCTTTATTTCGTTTTTCTTTTTGCTTCTTCAGGCATTAATAGGCGCAGCCGCTGTTGTATGGGGACAATCAGACGCTGTATTGGCTTTACACTTTGGTATTTCCCTTATTTCATTTGCATCGGTTTTTCTGTTAACTCTACTAATTTTTGAAGTTGATAAAAAGTTCGATGCTCACTCCATGGTACTTGATAAAAAAATGAAATTTCATATTTACGGTATCATTATTTACAGCTATATCGTCGTATATACGGGTGCATTAGTACGCCACACAAACGCAAGCCTTGCTTGTCCGGATTGGCCGTTTTGCGCAAAAACCCGTTTCTTCCCAGTTCAATTGCATGAATGGATTCAAATGGGACATCGCTTGGCAGCTAGTTTGATATTTTTCTGGATTTTGATTGCCTTTATTCATGCATATAAACACTACCGTAATCAAAAGGTCGTTTATTACGGTTGGATGATCGCTTTCATCCTTATATCTTTACAAGTTGTTTCTGGGGCATCTGTCGTGTTTACGCGTTTAAATTTATTTGTCGCTCTCTTACATGCTCTTATTATTTCTTGTTTATTTGGCGTGTTAAGCTACTTGACACTCCTTTCAACACGGAGCAAAAAAACAGCTGGACAAAGCGAACGTAAAACAAAAACACAAGCTTCATAATAAATAAAGGGACATGGCTTTGTGAGCCATGTCCCTTTATTTATAAACTTATCCAAGCTATACCAGAATTGAAAAGCCCTCGATAGCATAAAAGACGAAAGCCAAGGTCCTTTTTCCATCAATGCAATGTGCAGTTAAAAAGAAATCTTTTTATTATTTCGTTAGCTCAACCAGCAAGTCCCCTGTTTGAATCGCATCTCCGTTTTTCACAAAGATATCTTTTACGACACCTGAAAAAGGCGCTTGAACAGTTGTTTCCATTTTCATTGCTTCCGTAATCATGAGGTGGTCTCCCTTAGATACCTTCTCTCCTTTTTCCACAAGCAATTTCAATACTGTTCCAGGCATTGAGGCACCAATATGATTCGGGTTGCTGCCGTCAGCCTTTGTTCTTGCCTGAACGGTTGTTTTAATACTTTCATCTTTAATCATGACTTCACGTGGTTGGCCGTTCAATTCAAAGTAAACGATACGTGTACCATCTGCTTGTGGTTCACCGATCGAAACAAGTTTGACGATTAGCGTTTTTCCTTTTTCAATCTCTACTTCGATTTCTTCTCCAAGACGCATTCCATATAAGAATGTTGGTGTATCAAGTACTGAAATGTCTCCATACTGCTCTACCGTTTTTTGATATTCCATAAATACCTTTGGATAGAGGGCGTAGGCAATAACTTCATGACTTGTAACCGGACGATTCAACGTGTGGTAAAGCGTTTCTTTAATTTCTTGGAAATCTGTTGGTTCTAGCAGCTCTCCAGGACGAACAGTAATTGGTTCTTTTCCTTTTAAAATAATGCGCTGAAGCTCTTTCGGGAATCCGCCATGCGGCTGACCTAAATAGCCTTCAAACAATTCGACGACAGAATCAGGAAAATTCAATGTGTCCCCGCGCTCATAAATATCGTCTTCAGTCAAATTATTTTGAACCATATACAACGCCATATCTCCTACTACTTTCGAAGACGGTGTTACTTTCACAATGTCACCAAATAAATGGTTCACACGCGAATACATATCTTTTACTTCTTCCCAGCGATCTCCTAATCCGACAGCTTTCGCTTGCTGCTGCAGGTTACTGTACTGACCTCCCGGCATCTCATGAACGTACACTTCCGTATGGGGGGCATTCATGCCGCTTTCGAAATTGTGATAATACTTGCGGACATCTTCCCAGTATTGGGAAAGCTGTTCTAATCCCTGAATGTTCACTTGCGGCTTGCGTTCATTTCCTTCTAATGCATAGTAGAGCGAGTTAGCACTTGGCTGTGATGTTAATCCCGCCATTGAACTCACAGCTACATCTACAATATCTACTCCCGCTTCAATCGCTTTTGCATACATGAACAAACCGTTGCCGCTTGTATCATGGCTGTGTAAATGAATCGGAATGTCAACCGTTTCTTTTAAAGCAGAAATCAGGTCATAAGCAGCCTGTGGTTTTAATAAACCGGCCATATCCTTGATTCCTAAAATATGAGCACCTGATGCTTCTAATTCTTTGGCCAGCTCTTTATAGTAATTTAAATCGTATTTTCTTCTTGTCGGATCTAGAATGTCCCCTGTATAACACATTGCCGCTTCTGCAATCTTGCCGTTTTCCCGTACTGAATCGATGGCCAGCGCCATGCCTTTTACCCAGTTTAAACTATCAAAAATCCGGAAGACATCAATCCCTGCTTGTGACGATTTTTCCACAAACTCTTTGATCACATTGTCCGGATAGTTTTTATAACCAACTGCATTCGAGGCACGAAGAAGCATTTGGAACAATACATTTGGCATTTCTTTGCGTAATTTTATCAGGCGGTCCCAAGGATTTTCCTTCAAGAAGCGATAAGACACATCAAATGTTGCTCCGCCCCACATCTCCATTGAGAATAAGTTCGGCAATATGCGCGCCGTTGGTTCTGCGATGTGCATGAGATCATTTGTACGCACCCGCGTCGCTAACAATGATTGGTGGGCATCCCGGAATGTTGTGTCCGTTAATAGCACCTCTTTTTGCTCTTTCACCCATTTTACAAGCCCTTCGGCACCTTCTGCATCTAAAATTTGTTTCGTGCCGTTTGGGATTGGTTCAGAGTGTTTCACTTTCGGCAAATAAGGTTTGTTCCATACAGGCTTTTTCTTTTTGCCGATGCCGGGGAATCCATTCACCGTTACGTTTCCAATGTATGTGAGCATTTTCGTACCACGGTCCTTGCGTTTCGGAAATACAAACAGCTCTGGTGAGGAATCGATGAATGATGTGTCATACTCCCCTTTTAAGAACTTCTCATGCTTTACAACATTTTCAAGGAACGGGATGTTTGTTTTAATACCGCGAACACGGAACTCTTTTAAGTTTCTTACCATTTTTGCTGCTGCTTGATCAAACGTCAATGCCCACGTTGTCACTTTAACAAGCAGTGAATCATAATACGGTGTAATAACCGCTCCCTGAAAACTGTTTCCTGTATCAAGACGTACACCGAATCCGCCGCCTGAACGGTAAGCCATGATTTTTCCTGTATCAGGCATAAAATTATTTTGCGGATCTTCTGTCGTTACACGTGATTGAATGGCATAACCATGAACAACAATATCTTCTTGCTTAGGAATTCCCACTTCATCGCTATGTAAAGAATGACCATCAGCAATTAAGATTTGGGATTGTACAATGTCGATGCCTGTAATCATCTCAGTGATCGTATGTTCTACCTGCACACGAGGGTTCACTTCAATGAAGTAAAATTTATTGTCAGCCACAAGGAATTCTACCGTTCCTGCATTTATGTAATCTACATTTTTCATCAGGTGAACGGCTGCTGCGCAAATTTCTAGGCGCAGCTTTTCAGATAGAGAGACACTCGGAGCTACTTCCACTACTTTTTGATGACGTCGTTGTACGGAGCAGTCGCGTTCATACAAATGAACAATGTTTCCATCCTGGTCCCCCAAAATCTGTACTTCAATATGCTTTGGATTTTCCACAAACTTCTCTACATATACTTCATCACTGCCAAATGCAGCCTTCGCTTCTGATTTGGCACGTTCATACGACTCTCTTAAACCAGCCTCGCTGCGAACGATGCGCATACCTCGTCCGCCCCCGCCAAGAGCCGCTTTAATGATGATCGGGTAACCATGCTCCTGTCCAAAAGCTTCCGCCTCTTCAAGGCTTGAAATAGGGCCGTCACTGCCTGGAATGACGGGGATATGCGCTTGAATAGCTTGATGACGCGCTTTTACCTTATCCCCGAACACATCCAGGTGCTTTGATTGTGGGCCGATAAAAATGATTCCTTCATCTTCGCAACGTTTTGCGAATTGGATATTTTCTGACAAAAAACCATAGCCCGGATGTATGGCATCGACATCATGCGCTTTTGCAATCTCAATGATGCTTTCGATATCCAAATAAGCTTCAATCGGCTTTTTCCCTTCTCCTACTAAGTAAGCTTCATCCGCTTTATAGCGATGATAGGAGCCTGAATCCTCTTTTGAGTAGATAGCAACTGTCCGAATATTTAATTCTGTACAAGCCCGAAACACACGAATGGCAATCTCGCCGCGGTTAGCAACAAGTACTTTTTTGATTTTCTTTGTCACAAAGCTCATGCTATGCATCCCCTTTCCAACTCTATTATAACCTTAATAATATATATAGAACGATGGGGAAAATCCCCATCGTTTTACACGTTTGGATTCAAAGGAACAGAATTCCCTTTTGTAGCAGTCAATTTTTGTTGCTGCGAGTTTGTTTGTTTCTTGTCTTTTCGATAATTGACAAACATCGAAATATTGACCACCATTCCCATGGAAATCATTAATAAAACAAGGGAAGAACCCCCGTAACTGATGAATGGAAGCGGAACACCCGTAATAGGGATTAAACCTGTTAATCCACCTAAATTGACAAACGCTTGAATGCCAATCATGGTTCCAATCCCAACGCAAATTAAGCTGCCGAACGGGTCATCACATTTTTTAGCTAACAAAAGCGTTTTAGCCACAATAAAGAACAACAACAGCAAAACAACAGCTACTCCGAAGAAGCCTAGTTCTTCAGCAATAACAGCCATGATGAAGTCCGTATGGGATTCAGGGAGATAGCCGTATTTTTGAATACTTTCTCCAAGCCCCAATCCTTTCACTCCTCCAGAACCAATGGCTAAATAGGAATTAACGAGCTGATATCCCGCATCTTCGGCATGCTTAAAAGGATCGCTTGCCCCTGTAAAACGGGACAACCGTTCTTCGGAAACATAGCCTGTTAACTTGCCGATTGGCAATCCTACAAGAACCAGGGCCAGTCCAAAGCGGACGAGTTTAAAAAAACTCTTTAGATTGATTCCCGAACAGGACATAACTGCAGCTGCAATCACGCCAATCAGCATAGCTGTTCCAAAGTCCGGCTGCGCGAGAACAAGGCCGAGAATGAATAGCGTTAATCCAATCGGTCCCAAAAAAGCTTGCCGGAAATTGTTTATGTATTCCTGCCTTTTGGATAAAACCATTGCTAAATACATGGTGATGCCAAGTTTGGCAAATTCCGCAGGCTGCAAATTAGCAGGTCCAAGCTGAAACCAACTTTTGGCGTTACCTGCGGTATGGCCCAGTACAAATAGAAAGATTAAAGCAGCTACTATTGTGACGATGCCGTATGGAATAATTTTCAGATAGATTCTATAAGGAAGGATCATTGTCAAGAAAAAAAACAAAAAGGCAACAACAAGCCACGCTTTTTGACGATTGTAAAAATAGTCGTACGGTACATCGTATCGCGTCACACTTGTAACCATACTAGCACTGTAAATCATGACAAGCCCAATGGCACACAAACACAAAATCGCAATAATAATTGAATAATCGTAGTAGCGGAACATTCTTTTAAACATCTTACCTCTTCCTTTACACATCCATTTTGGAAGGTATGAAGCAACAAGACTGCCACTTCTATCTTACTATATTTTCTCTATTTTTTGTTGATAATCTTGTTATAATTATAAATAAAAGCGCATAAAATATTTTTTATGTATATGAAGGTGCATAAAACCTATTTATTTAAGCTTCGCTGCTAGAACAGAGATACATAAAAGGGGAGCATCCACACTAAACATGGCAGGCCTCCTCATAAGGTTAAATGCATGTTCCTTCCACATTCAACCTTATGAAAAAACTCAAACTAATAAATGTATAGTTTGAGTTAAACTAAATGCATGTGCGAGTTCATTTTTTTGTAAACGCTTCATGTAAAGCGGATAATTCCCGTTCAAGACGATCAAGCAATGCTTTGCCTGCCTGCTCTTCAATTAGCCCTAAGCGTACAGCAAAATCAATCTCCCTCGATAATCCGAACATTTGCGTATCTAATACTTCTTCATATAACGGACATTGAGGCATCGTCAGATTATCCATTTGAACTCGAATAAGCTTTAAAATTTTATCAGCATCTGCCTTTAGGAGTGCATATGCTTTGTCACGATGATCTATTGTAATCTCAGGCGTCAAAATCAGTCCCTCCGTTCCCGAGCAAATTCCTGATTCTATCTTTAAATAATATCGTTAAACTGTTGAAATTGCAAGAAAAAAACGGACACTCAAATGGTGACATCTCTCTATAAAGTCTTTATACTTAATAGTGATTCGGGGAAAGGGAATGGTGACAAACATGGAAAATATTCTACACATCAAAGGCAATGTAAAATTTACCATTACACTAGATCCAGGGGTTTGGATTTTTGATGACCGTAAAGTGGATTTGGACACATATTTTTCGTCAAATACGGAAAAAGAGGATGAACTGTCCGCCTATACAAAAAGCATTTCAGCTCACTGGGATCGGGAAATTCGAGAAGGGGCAGTCTTCCCTCCGACATTAAAAACGGAAAAGAAGTTTGAAAAAGAAAAAATCATTAACGGTTCGTTTGGCATTCCATTTAAACACTTTTTAAAGAACGCTGAACCGAAAGAGGATGCGTCTATGTGTATCATAGAAACTGAGTACAATACCTTGGAAGTACCGCTGCAAGAGGCATACACGTTTATCATAGGATTTTCCAAAAACGGCAAGCCCCTTAAGGAAGATGGTCCTGTCTGCGTTTATTTTGGTGACGGTTCCAACGTAAATGAACCGATTACACATGTCCGGGGATTTACGATCAAATAAAGAAGCTAATTAAAAGTCATGGCGCCTCCGCCAATTAATGGAGGATATTCTTCAGAAGAGGATGTCCGACATGCCCGTCTTTTAAAGGTGCTGGACATCCTCCGCATTAATTAAAGTAAATCCGCTGCCAGCTGAGCAAGAGCTGAGCGCTCTCCTTTAATCAAGTTAACATGTCCGGAAATTTTTTGCTCCTTAAATTTTTCCACTACATATGTGAGGCCGTTGTTATACTCATCCAAATAAGGGTGATCAATTTGGGCAGGATCACCCATGAGAACAATTTTACTTCGCTCCCCTACCCTCGTTAAGATTGTCTTTGCTTCATGCTTGGTTAAATTTTGGGCTTCATCGATAATGATAAACTGGTCCGGGATGCTTCTTCCGCGAATGTACGTTAGGGCTTCTACCTCAATAGACCCCATTCCCGCTAATATCGCATCAAGCTCTCCCGGTTTTTTCGTGTTGAATAAATACTCTAAATTATCATAAATCGGCTGCACCCACGGTCTTAATTTCTCTTGTTTTTCACCCGGTAAAAACCCAAGATCCTTTCCGACCGGAACGATAGGCCTTGCAACCAACAGCTTTTTAAAATAGCCTAAATCCTCTGTTTGCATTAGACCTGCTGCCAAAGCAAGGAGCGTCTTTCCTGTCCCCGCTTTCCCAATTAATGTTACAAGCGGTATATCATCCCGCAAAAGAAGCTCCAGTGCCATAATTTGCTGGACGTTCCTCGGTTTGATTCCCCAAATATGATCGTATTCATATAGAAGTTTTCGAACCTTATTCCCTGCTTGGTCAACAATCCCTACTGCAGAACCTTTACTTCCAAACGCATCCTTCATAATCACAAACTGATTCGGGTAAAAAGGGTGATGAGCCATTTGGGAAAGCGGCAGTTCCCCTTTCTCATAGAACAGGCCCAGCGAATCTTTCTGAATGTATACTTCCAAAAAACCTTTATAGATACTGTCGTCCTCCACTACCCTGTCACTTAAAAAATCTTCAGCCATCAACCCGATCGCATCCGCCTTTACACGCACAAGGACATCTTTACTCACCAAAATTACTTGCCTTCCGTCTTCTTTCGTTTCTTCTTCAAGCGACAAATTTTTGGCTACAGCCAATATTCGATTATCATTTGTTTTCTCCACAAAAATTTCCTGGAGTTGATGAAATGAACGATGATTCAGTTCAATTCGTAAAAAACCTCCTGTTTTCAATGGGATTTTTTCATGAAGCTTTCCTATTTGTCTCAGACCATCAATTAGTTTAGATACATGCCGGGCATTTCTTCCTACTTCATCCATGTTTCTCTTTTTGGAATCTACTTCCTCCAGCACAACAGCCGGTATGACAACTTCATTATCTTCAAAAGAAAAAATTGAATATGGATCTTGCAATAAAACATTCGTATCTAATACGTAAATTTTCCCCAATCTTCCGCCTCCTACTCTGAGTAGTTTTTCGCGAAGTAGTAAATGCTGGATCCACCCATTACTTGATGGCTCCCCTTTCTGCATTAATTATGTAAATGATCATTCATGGACGGACCGTTTGTCTTAAATATATGAATGGACGCATAAAGATAGAAGGTTTATTAAACAATAAAGACAAGAATCTCAAGCCAAAAGGGGGATTTTTTCAACATGAAAAAATGGTTGCTTCTTACCGGAGTCCTTTTTTCCTTTACTTTATCCGCTTGTGCAATAAATCGAGAACCTGTTGAAGAAAATCAAAATCCACAACAGTTAATCAAAGTGAAAAACAGTGTTCCTGAGCATGTTCAGAATCGGTCAGCACAGGAGATTTCACGCCATCTTGTCCAACTTGCCACAAATATCCCAAACGTCAATGACGCAACAGCAGTCGTTGTCGGCAAATACGCGATTGTAGGAATTGACGTAGATGCAAAATTAGAGCGCTCCGAAGTAGGCTCCATTAAATATTCTGTAGCAGAGAGCCTTAAAGAAGATCCGTTTGGAGCCAATGCGATTGTCATCGCTGACCCTGACACTTATGCGCGTTTAAGAGAAATTGGCCGCGACATTCAAAATGGGAGGCCCATCACCGGCTTTTTAGAAGAATTAGCTGACATAGCCGGTCGTGTTGTCCCAGAAGCAGCGGAGGACATCAGAAGAAATCCGTCTGGAACCCAAACCAATGATGATAACCTCCCTTCTGATAAACAAAAAGAGCTGAAGCAAGAACAACAAGATCAGTCTAAAAATAACTTGAATAAATAAAAAGATGGGTCCCAATACAGGACCCATCTTTTTATTTAAATTCTGCTTGATGCTTTATGTGAATCCATATATTAGGCTTCTCTCATCGCATCCATTACTTGTTTGTCGAGTTTCGCTGCTGCTTGAGGATCATATGTTTTTTCGTAAGCAGGTTCCACTGAAATTTTTGATCCGTAAAACATAACATCGCGCACTTCATTTATGTTTACTTCTATTAATGCTAATTTCAAAGGAACGCCTTCCAATTTTTCCCGTTTAACAGAAGCGGTACCGCTGATGGAATAACAAGATTCGTTTGCAATGATATTAATCACTACACCGCTATGGTTTTGAATATTTGTTACAATTCTTGAACGGTTATCTACCGCAAAATAAAGGCGTGAAGAATCTTTGGCCAATACCCATGAAATGGCACTCACATTTGGTGCTTTTGTTTCGAAGTCTACTGTAGCGATTGTAACAAATCTTTCTTTTTGTAAACTTTCGAATAAAGGATCAATCAATGTTTGTTCTACTTGATTAGCCAATTTTATCCCCTCCTGGTTTCTTGATTGCTTTACTATTAATATTACCTATTTTTTCTAACAAAGGAAACGCAAAAATTTCATTATATTAAATTTTTCCCGCATTTTATTTCTGAGCATCCATCCTAAAACGAAAATAAATTGACATCTTTCTTACTTTCCGCTCATAATCAATGTAGCCTTAATTTTTCAACATCCATATCAACTGACACTGGGCATTAAGGAAAAACAAAACGCCTTGTGTATTCAAAGACTCATGACGAATGAGGTTTCACTTTATGCAAACCGAGTGTTATGTAATCAATTTTAAGCTTTTGAGGTGAGGGCATGAGAGTAAAATGTGTTTTATGCGACAAGATTGAATCCATTGAAGATGAGACGTTATTGGCAAAGCGTTTGCGTAATCGTCCTATTCATACATATATGTGTGCAGATTGTCGGGATCGAATCGAGAAGCGCACAAAAGAAAGAATGGAGACAGGAAAATTTCGTTTATATGAACCGCGAAAAGTGGAGGAGGACTGGTAATTGTGATAAAAGCCTTCGGGGAAGGACAATAACCTATTTTTCTGCGATGAACCGCCACTAAAATCCATGATTTTCTTGGATTTTTCATGACGGTTCATTGCAAGAGGGTATCCCAGCTTCTGGGACACCCTCTTTTCATTCGGAATAGTTCACATATTTATGGGGTTCTCGTTCGATTTGCTCATACATTACATCAATTAACTCAACAGGAAAGCGTGCTGCCTTTGCTTCCCCATGCACCACATATGTCACAAGATACATTACGTCATCTTTTGTAAACGTCAAACTCTCTACTCCATGATCCTCTTTTAACAGTAAATCAAAAAATGCAAGCGTTTCTTGTGCTGCATGGTCATCAGGCCGTGCGTCAGCCACAACCTTGATCGTTAACCAATTGTATATAGCGTCTTGAACTGATTTCATGTTGGCAGCCCCTTTACTTGTTGTTCTAACGGTTGGGATGATCCTCTTCTCGTTCAAGGGAGGCCCCTTCCATAAGAACTTGATTAATTCATCTTCGCTTCCTGCTTTTTGGATTGGTATAAGCGAACTTTATATATAATTAATACGAGGGCTGCGACGACTAATCCTTCTGCAACAGGTAAAAAGATACCCAAAAAGGTTAAAATGGTACACCCCAGGGCTAGAAATGTATAGATGATCACCGACTTTAAAATCGGAAGTCTCCTTGCAAAGCCTAATTTATAGACGACTACAGACAGGGCAAAGATGGTTAAATACAATAACCACATTCCGACGTCCGGATTATCGCCTACCTTATAAAGAGCTGCAAAAAATGACAAGTGCTCTTTGACATCCATTTTATTTCCCCCTCCCCAAGTATCTCTAAACATTACTGCATTTCAGCGTATTTCTTTTTCTTAGCTATTCTTTCACGCTCATTTTTATCTAAAATTTTCTTGCGTAAACGAATCGATTCAGGTGTAATTTCACAGTATTCATCGTCATTTAAGTACTCGAGTGATTGCTCCAATGACATAATGCGCGGTTTTTTCATACCGACTGTTTGTTCTTTTGTTGCAGAACGAACATTTGTCGCCTGTTTCACTTTACAAATGTTGACGACAATATCATTGTCACGAGTATGTTCTCCGACAATCATGCCTTCATATACTTCTGTTCCGGGTTCCACAAAAATTGTACCCCGATCTTCTACACCTGTAATACCATAGGTGGACGCTTTACCAGTCTCCATGGAAACCAATACACCTTGGCGGCGTCCGCCGACTTGACCAGGCTGCATCGGCTGGTAGCTGTCGAAGGAGTGGTTGATGATGCCAAACCCTCTTGTTAATGATAAGAATTCTGTCGTATAACCAATCAAGCCGCGTGCCGGTACCATAAAGATCAAACGAACTTGCCCGTTACCATTGTTGATCATATCCGTCATTTCACCTTTACGGGCACCCATTGATTCCATAATCGCACCAGTATGCTCTTCAGGAACGTCAATTTGTACACGCTCAACCGGCTCACATCTGACTCCGTCAATTTCTTTTACGATAACTTCCGGCTTGGATACTTGAAGCTCATATCCTTCACGGCGCATGTTCTCAATTAAAATGGAAAGGTGAAGCTCTCCGCGTCCTGAAACGATCCATGCATCCGGCGAGTCTGTGTTTTCTACACGTAAGCTGACATCTGTCTCAAGTTGAGAGCGAAGACGCTCTTCAATTTTACGTGCGGTTACATATTTTCCTTCACGGCCTGCAAATGGGCTGTTGTTTACAAGGAATGTCATTTGCAATGTCGGCTCATCGATGCGTAAAACCGGCAGTGCTTCTTGATGTTCGATAGGGCAAACCGTTTCCCCGACGTTAATGTCTTCCATACCGGAAACAGCAATCAAATCGCCCGCTTTGGCTTCTTCGATTTCTACACGTTTCAACCCTAAGAAACCAAACATCTTAGTAACACGGAACTGTTTGACAGAGCCGTCCAGCTTCATGAGCGCTACTTGCTGCCCTACTTTCATCGTTCCGCGGAACACGCGTCCAATTCCGATACGGCCGACATAATCATTATAGTCTAACATCGCTACTTGGAATTGAAGAGGTTCGTCGCTGTTATCCACAGGAGCAGGAATATGCTCTACAATTGCATCAAATAATGAAGCCATGTTTTCTTCTTGTTCTGCCGGGTCCGGACTTGTGCTTGCCGTACCGTTAATGGCAGAAGCATAAATGACAGGGAATTCTAATTGTTCTTCGCTTGCATCCAATTCAATGAATAAATCGATAACCTCGTCTACTACCTCTTCCGGACGGGCAAAGTCCCGGTCAATCTTGTTTACAACAACAATCGGTGTTAAATTTTGTTCTAACGCCTTTTTCAAAACGAAGCGTGTTTGCGGCATACATCCTTCGTATGCATCGACAACCAACAACACACCGTCTACCATTTTCATAATACGCTCTACTTCACCGCCAAAATCGGCATGTCCGGGCGTATCTAAAATATTGATGCGTGTATCTTTATAATTAATGGCTGTATTTTTAGCCAAAATGGTAATACCGCGCTCGCGCTCAAGATCGTTTGAATCCATCGCACGTTCCTCCACTTGCTCGTTTACACGAAACGTACCAGATTGACGTAAAAGCTGGTCTACTAAAGTCGTTTTTCCATGGTCTACGTGGGCAATAATCGCAATATTGCGTAAGTCTTGACGAATCTTCACATTTTCACTCCTAATGTTCATAATAACTAGGATATTATATCATACTACATCTAGAAATGAAGAATACTTTTATGTACACTTATGATATCTGGTTTTTGGGAGGGATTTTTATGAAAGAAATAAAGTGGATTTTTCTTGTTTACTCAATTTTGGCCGCCACTTCCATCATGTCAATTGGAGTTTTTATTGGCGAACAAAGTTTAATCGGTATTATTGTATCCATTATCGTTTTATTTATCATTATGGGCCTAGGATTTTCGACGAAAAAGAAAAGGCGCGAACGAGGAGAACTATAAAACATAGTCCGTTTTGGCTGGATTTCTCAAAATAAAAAGTTTTTGTGCTCCGCTTCCATGAGAGACCATTATATGACCCGACAGCACATTAAATTCAATAGGCTTCCCGCCGGATATGTTCCGATCGGCGGGAAGCCTATTTGCTTCAAAAAAGCAGCTTGCTGTTAATACGATTAAACAATTTATCAAAATGAAAAGGGCACTTCCTTTTAAAATGAGGGTTCCGTAGTACTTTCTCCATAACTCCTGAACATCACGCTCATATATACGGCTCTTGTCTCATACCGGTTTCTCTCAAATATCCAATCATAAAGGGCAACACGGCCTCAAAAAAGAGGGGGCTGACTCAAAAGCCTTCAGGGAATGACAATAATCTATTTTTATGCAAGAGGTCTCGTCATGATCATATAAGGTTTTTTCTGCTCATCCTCTTCCACTTTAAGCTGTTCAAATTCACAAGCGGCAAAAAACTGCATCCACTCCAATCGCTGAAGCGGTACAGCAGTAAATAAGACATCATGGCCTTCCTTTTCGTACCGACGTGCAATGTCATGAACAATTGCTTTTCCGTATCCTCTTTTTCGGGCTTGTCCATCCACTAAAATGGTGCCGAGCCATGCCTTCTCATTTGAAGGTGCCCAGTCAACCGTGAATGTTAAGCCAATCCGACACGGCCCTTCATACCAGACCTCCCATTGCCCGTTCATCATTTCATATTTTCTCCTATATTCTAATAACTCGGATGGAAAACCTTCTTCCTGCTGCCACAACGGACTTTCCTCTATTAACTTGAGAAAAAAGGGTTGATCTTTCTCTTCATACTTCTTAGAAGACAGCAGCATTATTGATCACGCTTCACGTAGTTATTTAAGATTTCTGAGTGTAAGATAGGGTTGGCAATGAGCACACTGCTTTTTGTCAAAATATCTAGTGGAGCTCCGTCTAACGTCGTTGTTGTACCTCCAACTTCCTCTACAATTACTTTTCCGCCTGCAAAATCCCATGGTGATAAGCGCATCGTGATATAGGCGTCAAGGCGTCCCGCCGCGACATAAGCCATTTCGATTGCTGCCGACCCGTAAGAACGCGTTCCCCTGACATCGCGTACAAGCGGTGTTAATACTTCCTTGTCAATGCGTTTATTCGGAGTGACCCATGTTGAATTCAGACCGATAACAGCCTCTTTTACCTGTACTGGCTCCAGCTTCGGCAATTCGATGTCATTCATGAATGCACCATGTCCCTTGAAGGCATGATATAACTCATCGTGCATAACATCATATATTAAACCAATGCGACCGATCCCATTTTCAAAAACGCCGATGGAAATGGCAAAATTACGTTGTTGATGTACAAAATTCATCGTTCCATCAATCGGATCGATGACCCAGATAACCCCTTCTTTTGATTCAAGATCTTCTCCAAACCCCTCTTCCCCTATAATATGGTGCGATGGAAACGTTTCACGAATTTTACCTACGAGAAAGCGTTCAACTTCTCGATCCATATTGGTGACTAAATCGTTCGGATTTGATTTTGCTTGTATGAGCAGCTCTTTGCTAAATGATTGTTTAATAAGAGTGCCCGCTTGCTTTATCCATTGTTTCGCATATGTATCAATTTGTTTCCAAATATGTTCCATTTCCTAAACCCCTTCCAGGTTTTTAATGTATTCGTATGTAAACTAAGCTTAAAAAAACATAACCGGTAAATCAAGTATTCAACTCACAGAAAAAACGAACCCTTACGCAAGGTTCGCGGCATTTGCTCCCTACAAACGAATTTCCCCTAATTTACACTTTGTAATCTCACCATTTCCTGACGCAATTTTTCTAATTTTTGCTTGCACTCTGTTTTCTTTGTTTCATCATTTTCCACCATTGCTTCATATAAAGTCGCCAACTCATAATCTAATTCTAACCGAAGCACTGCAAGCCGCTTTTGACCGTCCATTTTCTTATACATGTTGACTACTTGTTTCATGATAAGACCTCCTCTCCATTTTCCCGTAATATTTCCATCTCCAAAAAACTAAATTTTCAGATATTTTTAATTGATACATTCTATGATAATCAAAGGCTACATGTAACTAAATTGTGTGTTTACCTAGAAAAATCGATAGACATCGTTTGACAAGCCTGTGTATGCTATGGTTATCATACATTCAGTGACTATATTGATAAATTAAGTGGAGGGGACATATGCTGTTTACAGGATTTTCTCAAAAAGATTTTAATGTATTTGATATCGAAGGACTAGATGACCGGATGGAAGGAATTAAAACGACAATTCGGCCAAAACTCGAGGCATTAGGGCAACATTTCACTCCTACCCTTTCGGCTCTTTCCGGAGATGAAATGTTTTATCATGTAGCAAAACATGCACGTCGTACGAAAAATCCTCCAAAGGATACGTGGGTTGCTTTTGCTAATAATAAAAGAGGTTATAAAATGATGCCCCACTTTCAAATCGGTTTATGGAAATCGCATGTATTTGTCTGGTTTGCCGTTATATATGAATCGCCGATTAAAGAATCCTTTGGACAAGCACTTCTTCAGCAGCTAAACGAAGTAGAACAAATCATCCCTTCTCATTTTGTTTGGTCTAAAGACCATACACAACCGGAAGCTTTACGGATGGGCAGTTTACAAACCGGAGATTTAAAAGAGCTGTTTACCCGACTAC
The DNA here is from genome assembly GCF_042649685.1 of Bacillus songklensis. Classification (NCBI taxonomy): domain Bacteria; kingdom Bacillati; phylum Bacillota; class Bacilli; order Caryophanales; family Bacillaceae; genus Bacillus; species Bacillus songklensis. The sequence continues at coordinate 217,937 of NZ_JBHRZT010000052.1, forward strand.
AAACCGTCAAGAAAGCTGAAATTTTATGCGGGATAAACATCCCAAGAGAAAAAGCGATCGCCTTGAGCGGAGAAGAATGGTTGACGACGATCGAAGACACGTTCAAAACGGTCTTGCCATTGTACAAACTGGCCCAGGCATCATCCTGATGATTTAAAATAGTGTATATTTAGTTTATTCTCTAATCTAGTTTGTATGATACTCACCTAAAAAAATCATACTGAAAAGATGTACACAAAGAGAACCGTCACTAGAGTCCTTGATTTAACCGGACTCAAATGACGGTTCATTATAGGGGCTGACTCAAAAGTCTATCCCTCACTATTACAAACATTTTTCAATCGAATGAATCGTCATGGAAACCCTTGTTTTCACTGGATTTCCCATGACAATTCATCAGATGGGGATGGACAGGCATGTAGCCATAGGGCATCCTTTTTTCACATTTTAACGGTAGCACCGGCTGGTGATTCTTTAGCTGCTTTCATCGTACGATATATGGAGTAACCGCTTATCTCTTCAAATTCATTGCCAATCTTTTTTTCTTCCGATTTGCTTGGTACAATTTCTTTAAAGCGGCGATACGCTGCCATCAATTGATCGCGGTCAATTCCTCTTTCGTAAGCCATTTCGACCATTTCAAAAAATTTGATGACCTCGATGATTTCTTGAGTATTCCAATCCAATGAAATCGGATATTGATATTCCATGTTGATCACTCCACTTTCTTTTATGTATCACACATTCGCTTTTACATGCTCCATCGCCGGCGAATCGCTTCTCCTTCTTCCATCATTCTCGTTATTAATTCATTGACAGACGGGATATCTCTAATCATTCCCATCACTTGTCCGGCCCATCCAAATCCTTCTCCTTCTTTTCCTTCATAAATGTAGCGCTTGTTCGCTTCTCCACTTATGTACGATTTTAGCCCCTCATAACCGGCTTGTTCTTGCTCTAATTGAAGGATCCGGTCTGTCCAATCATTGGCGATGACCCTGGCAGGTGCTCCAAGCGTACGCTTAATCACTACTGTATCATATTCCGTTCCATTGACAAGAGCTTGCTTGTAAAGCTCATGAGCATGAACGCATTCCTTTGTGGCAATGAATCTCGTTCCCATCTCAATACCTTCTGCCCCAAGGCTTAATGCCGCCATCATTCCTCTGCCATCACCGATGCCGCCTGACGCCACAACAGGAATTGATACAGCATCGACTACTTGCGGTACCAAAACAAAAGTGCCCGTATCATGACGTCCAAGATGTCCGCCCCCTTCTTGACCCACAACCATGACAGCATCTGCCCCAAGTTCTTCTGCTTTTTCGGCCTGCCTTCTCGCTGCCACGAGTACCAATTTTTTGATGTCTGTTCCTTTTAGCTGCTCAAACAGCGGGGTCGGGTTTCCCCCCGTCATTGTCACAACAGGAACATTTTCCTCGATCGCTACTTCAAGCATATGTGAAAACGGGCGGCCATGTTGTCCAATCGCAAAATTGACACCAAATGGTTTAGAAGTTCTTTGACGTACCCTTCTTATCTCCTCCCTCAGCTGTTCAGGCGTTTCCAAGGACATAGCGGTTATTTGCCCCAATCCTCCCGCGTTAGAAACTGCAGCAGCCAGTTCTGAATAGGCTAAATGAGCCAGACCGCCTTGGATAATCGGATAATCAATATTTAACATTTCTGTAATTCTTGTCTTCCACTTCACCTTTCATTCCCCCTTACGATACAAATCCACATAAATAATCGGACATGACTAAAAACCCCCCATGTCGAATTATTTACGCACAAAACGACGACTAATAGTGAACCATTAAATTGAATCTATATATAAAACCTTCTTGTTTCATCTTTGAATTCCTTCTTTAATGCAGGGCAATTCTAAAGTCTAATGTTAATATTTGTTTTTTCCTTCCAATTGAAGCTGAAAGCGGGCAAAATGGCCATTTCGCGCAAAGGAGCTAAAAATTGAAAGATCAATATTGTTCTATATAAATATATATGGTTTATGTATTTTCTTTCATCGCGCAGAGTGTGTTTACAAAGATATTCCCGCAGGATTGTTAGGGCTGCAACATTGCTTACAAGACTTAAATGTTTTTAGCCGCAATTTGATCATCATGCCATTCATCTCTGATAAACCAAAAAGTTTTTTGGCAATTCGGGACATGTGTTCTTTATTTGCGCCCAACTGTCAATGTAAATTCATACATATGCAAAATTTGCTTTGCAAAGGACTCAATAGATGCTATAATTCATTTGTTTTATGTTTGAAATAGGCGATAATAAACTGAAAACGAATAACACGGTTACTTTAACCGCTGTTTATGATAAAAATATTGAATAGATAAAGAGGTGGATAGCAAAGTTGTCTTCACAATTTGAAACTCCGTTATTTACTGGTCTAGTAGAACATGCCAAAAAGAATCCGACTCAATTTCATATTCCGGGACATAAAAAAGGAAGCGGAATGGATCCTGAATTCAGAGAGTTCATTGGCGAAAATGCGCTTTCTATAGATTTAATCAACATTGGTCCTTTAGATGATTTACATCAGCCTAAAGGGATGATCAAACAGGCTCAAGATTTGGCCGCTCAAGCATTCGGTGCTGACCATACATTTTTCTCTGTTCAAGGTACAAGCGGCGCAATTATGACAATGGTCATGTCCGTTTGTGGCCCCGGGGATAAAATTTTAATTCCTCGCAATGTGCATAAATCGGTCATGAGTGCCATCGTATTTTCAGGTGCAACCCCTGTATTTATTCATCCTGAAATCGATCCTGTGTTGGGCATCTCACATGGTATTACACCAGAGTCCGTTGAGAAAGCCTTAGAACAGCATCCAGATGCGAAGGCTGTACTTGTCATTAACCCTACTTATTTTGGTATTGCCGGTGACCTGCGAAAAATTGTGGAAATTGCCCATTCCCACAGTATCCCTGTACTTGTGGATGAAGCTCACGGCGTTCACATTCATTTCCATGAGGAACTTCCTCTCTCCGCCATGCAGGCAGGAGCAGATATGGCGGCAACAAGTGTGCATAAGCTTGGTGGTTCAATGACCCAAAGTTCTGTTTTAAATGTACGGGAAGGGCTTGTATCTCCTAAACGTGTTCAGGCTATTTTAAGTATGCTAACAACAACTTCTACATCATATTTGTTACTTGCTTCTTTGGATGTAGCCCGAAAACGCTTGGCAACAGAAGGAAAAGCATTGATTGAACATACAATTCGTCTCGCCGAACAAACACGTGATCAAATCAATGAAATTGAACACCTTCGATGCGTGGGGCGTGAAATTTTGGGAACAAGTGCTACGTATGACATGGACCCTACGAAGATAATCATATCTGTAAAAGATCTTGGGATTACGGGTTATGACGTAGAGAAATGGCTTCGTGAAAAGTTCAATATCGAAGTTGAAATGTCAGATCTTTATAACATTCTTTGTATCGTGACACCTGGTGATACAGAAGAAGATCTCCAAAAACTTGTATCTGCTTTACAAGAATTGGCGAATGAATTCAAGGATCAAGCCGATATGAATGTAGATACTTCCGTACTGCTTCCGGATATTCCAGTACTTGCCCTTACACCTCGTGATGCTTTTTATGCGGAAACGGAAGTTGTACCGTTCGACCAATCAGCAGGTCGAATCATTGCGGAGTTTGTTATGGTGTATCCACCAGGAATCCCCATCTTCATCCCTGGTGAAATCATTACAGAAGAAAATTTGACATACATTAAAAAGAACTTAGAAGCCGGACTTCCTGTTCAAGGCGCAGAAGATTACGAGCTAAACTCATTCCGTGTCATCAAGGAACATCGCGCTATTAAATAATGGGTCTCTTACAATTAGGATAAATAAAAAGAGACACATTCAGTCTTTGGAAATTAACACCGTTTCATCTACCCGCTCGTTTTTCAGGTAAATGAAGCGGTGTTGTTAGAGCATAACTTGAATTTCAACGCGCAACTTATGCTTATATATAAGTCCAATTAAATTTTTTAACCTCTGTCACCGGGCTTTCTTCTATTCGCGCCTTTCCGTTCTCTCATCTTGAATGAGCTTACAAAGGTTCTCGTATAAGGCTTCGGCAAGGGCCCGTAAGGGAAATGGGCGAAGCCTTATGCGTAAATGATGTAACATGGACCGCTTTTGTCCATGTTACATTATTTATGTGGATTCATATAGTAAAAAAATCCATTCCCGGCTGGCCGAGAATGGATTATCTCCTAATCTTCTCCTCTTATTAACAATTAATCTAGATCTTCTGTCTGTTCACAACTTGAGCAATTGCATTGCCCGTACAATATTGTTACTTTCTCATCTTCGAAATAATCAATTGTGTTATTGCAAGTTTGACATACGATAGTTCCCATCTATAAACTCCCCTTTGTTTGAGTTTAATAATATAAATCGATGTTTTTCAAAATGTAAGCGTTTGATTTTCTATCTATAATTATAATATTATGTCACATTTAAATTGTCAATGGTTAATTAGTATAACACATTAAAAATATGTTTATTTTTTAATGTGTGTGTTTATCCATCTAAACTCGTTTTTAAAGTGTATAGGTACAACATTTGTTGCCCGCACCTTAACACTACACTTTAATAGAAAAGAAGACAGGTATGCAACCTGTCTTCTTTTCTATTCATATTGCGTTTCAAATGGAGAACTTGGAATATTATCACGGAAAAATTCCGCTAAGTCAGCAGCTTCTTCTTTTGTGCGAATACGGAATACAGTTTGGAGATGATCTAAGTCTTCAATATCTTTTGAATCGAGGAGAGTGGAGCGGCCAGTTTGCATACAGACGACAAGGGGTTTTCCAAAGAACATATTTGTGTACACAATGCCAAAATCGTAGCGGGTGTCATTTGTAGTAAAACCTACAAACCTGACTTTAACCCCTTCCATTTCATCATACAATTTTTCAAATAAATCCATACTATTCCCCCTTCATAAAAATCTGAATTTTATTATAATTTACTATTTAACATATTACAATATGCCGCGATTATTTGTCAATTACTTTCCAATTATTCTTGTCCGCTAATTTTGATAATGCTAGAATGATAATAAAAAGTATGGAAACTGTTTCCTGATTTGGATGTCCATCTGTTGAGGGGGAATAATGTGGCTTCAAATGCATTGATAAAATTGGTTCCAAAATCCGATCAGCAAGATATTACATTAGAAGAACTCAAAGGCTTATTTCATTATTATAAAGAAATTACCGCAAAAACAGGACAACAACTTGGCTGGAACTACGATTATAGTGCTTTTCCTTATGAAATCCATAATGTAGTGGATGCCAAACAAGAGATGTTTTACTTAAAGGGAACGAACAATAAATACTTTGCGATGATTTTAAAGATTGGGAAAGAAACGATTTTAGACGAGGAAACAGAGGAAACAAAAGAACAAACTTATATCCAACTTATCCTTCCAAACGGAGCCACAAACGGCGACAAAGGAAAAGCCAATGAATTTTGCAAGTTCATCGCCAAGAAACTGGCCGGTGAGCTGCATTTATTCAACGGACGGGTGATGTATTTTTATAAAAGATAAAAGAAACTTCCAATGCACAGGACGTCGTGATTTTAGTCTTTGCTCCTTTGTTAGTTAAACTTATCAAGCTGTTACGGGTAGTTCTCCCCGCATATTGTTGCTTGAAATAAGACGCTTACTGCCCCGGATAGAGCCCGGACAAAAGAGCAGATTAATCACGGAATTCTCCGCTGATTAGTCTGCTCCTCATCGTTTTAGGCAGCTTAAAATATGGCTTGAATGATGCTTACTACCTCTTCTTTTGTGAAGCCCTCCCAAAATAGACGGCCGTTCAACAGCAAATCGACATGCAAGTGAAGTTCTGTTCCATCTTTTTTTACTTCTCCACTCGTCCCGGAATTGCCCACAAACCCAATAAGAGTATGTTCATCGACCTTGCCCCCGACTTGAAGTTCTTTTGCTGTTTTGCTTAGATGCGCGAACCTTGCTTGAACACCATTTTCATACTGAACCCAGACTTGTCTGCCTCGCAGCCGATCTAATATGTAAAGAGGCGTTTTTCCATGCAAACGACAAACTTGCAGATCCTGTTCTCTCTCTTTTTCCGATTGATACCCATTATACACATGATCGACTCGTACAATCGTTCCTTTCCCCATTGCATACACGGGAGTTTGTTCATTAATAACCGCTCCAGTTGAATAGCTATACCAATCCAACCCCTCATGCCTGCCTCCTCGGTAATTCCGTTTTGCTCCCGGGACATGAGATGGATATAGATCCGGTTTTACTCTTTTTAATGGAGAGGATAAGATTTGCAATTGCCCAATCATATGTTCAATATTTTGTGGAGGTGCTTGAACAGGTTCGACATTCTCTTCTCTTTTCACCTCGTTTAACAGCCTCACTTTTTCATGATGGATCAAAATATCTGTCGGAAAAAAGCGTCGCAGCCATAAAGCCGAAAGGTAGACTTGGTTCCCTTTTATAAAAAAATCATTCTGTTTAATCGGTTTGTATTGTCCGTTTACCTCTACTACCGGTACCCCCTCAATGAAAAGAAACCGTTGATGATTCAGGGTTAATGTGAGAGCCCGGTCAATCTCATTAAATGAGTAATTTCCATTTAAGTGATTAGCGAGTACCTTTGCTTCAATATATAGCTCATTTCCTTCCATTACAGAAGGGAGAGTAATCCCTTCTTGTTTGGCAGGAACTATTTTTTCTTGCTTGTCTTTTAACCCAAGAAAAATAAAAGGTATAATAAGCATGATAACCGCCGCTGCCCATACTGTTTTTTTCACCTGTCCACTCCTCCCTTTTTTATCAGTATGGACAGGTATTTCGTGAACTAATCAACGGAGAATAGACAGGAGGATATTATGGGGAAACAGTTTATTCTTGGCTGTTTTAACCAAGAGAAGATAATAGATCTCACAATCAAAGAAGCCCGTTTTTTATAAACGGGCTTCTTTGATTTAAATAAAAAAGATTGTTGCCGATGAAAAATTTAGTTATCTACACGAGTCCTCCATTAATAGAACCATCGTACTATTTGCTGGACAAAGGTGAAGATACATAATGAAAAAACTGTCGTGAATGCGGCTGTTTTTCTCTTTTCCAATACATATTCCGCCACCACATAAGCCAAATATAGAAAAATGAAAAATAAAATGGTTTTTGCCGTTAGTTCATCCCGACGTGAAAGATGTTCAACTACAACATAACCTGTCCAAATCAAAAATTGAATGAGCCATAATAAAATCGTAATGATTATCCCTCATTTCCTTCGGACGGGAGCCGTAACAAAAATTAGACATACATATATTACTTTGTAGAGATGAGTTAATTTGGATCGTTTCCTTCTTTGTTCCGCTCATACTGCTTTTATTCGTATGATTTTGGTCTTCGTATAAGCAGTTGACAAGAACCCGAAAAAGAACTTGTCAACTGCTTATACATAAATATAGATATGCGCTTCATTCAAGTTTATTTTTCATTTTTGTAACAAATGTTTGACAACATCAAAAACCGGGAGGGGGGCGTGATACAATAAAGACAAATTTTCAATGAAAGAAGTGACTTGGATGGCATTAAAACTCCCTGCTGTTTTAGTGATATCTGTAATGTTGCTCTCCGGCTGCAGTATCATCAAACAGGAAGGCCTTAAAATTCAATCTTCCGAAAAACAAGTTTTGCTGTTTTCCAACGAAGAAAATATAGGAGCAGAAGAAAGGTATTATGATGCTTTATTGGACTTAAGAGGGAAATTCCCCGAAGAATTAAAAAACATTAGAATCGTTCATCAATCATCGATTCGGATTAACAATGACCTGATTGAATTGCAAAGCTATCCAGCTCTCATTATGATTGAAAATAACAAGATTTTGACCAAGATTGAAGGCTCTGTTCCAAAACAACAAATCATTGAACAATTACAGCGTACATTAAGCGTAAAATAAAGCTTCCCGCTTTTTTGAAATAAAAAGCGGGAACTTTCGATATTAAGCGATATAAAAAGGGTTGGAGAATCACTCTCCAACCCTTTACCGTTTTTACAGGCGTAAAAAACAAGTTATTATTTCACAATATGAATCGGGCTGCCGATTACCACTTCTGCTGCTTCCATTGTAATCTCGCCAAGAGTTGGGTGAGCATGGATTGTCATGGCCACATCTTCAGCTGTCATGCCAGCTTCGATTGCAAGACCGATTTCAGCGATCATATCAGAAGCATTTGCACCGGCAATTTGTCCACCGATTAGGACACCATCTTCTTTACGTGCAACAAGTTTTAAGAAACCGTCAGATTCATTAAGTGCAAGAGCACGTCCGTTTGCGGCAAATGGGAATTTCGCAGCAATCACTTCAATGCCTTCTGCTTTTGCTTGTGCTTCTGTATAACCAACAGATGCAAGTTCTGGCTCAGCGAATACAACCGCTGGAATACCAAGGTAATCAATTTCAGCAGGATGACCGCTGATTGCTTCAGCTGCAATTTTACCTTCATAAGAAGCTTTATGTGCAAGTGGAGGACCAGCTACGATATCACCGATCGCATAAATGTTTGAAACGCTTGTACGGCATTGCTTATCGATTTCGATTAAGCCGCGCTCAGTCAATTTCACACCAACTTGCTCCAAGCCCATTTCATCAGTGTTAGGACGACGGCCGACTGTTACAAGAACATAATCAGCTTCAATTGTTTTTGTTTCGCCGCCTGCTTCGAATGTAACGTGTACGCCGTTTTCTGTCTCTTCTACACCTTTAGCCATTGCTTTTGTGTAGATTTCAACGTTGCCTTTTTTCTTTAAGTTACGTTTTACAATGGCACTCATTTGTTTTTCAAAACCAGCTAGGATTTCGTCGCCGGCTTCAATGAATGTTACTTCTGTGCCGAAGTTTGCATAAGCCGTACCAAGCTCTGTACCGATATAACCAGCACCGATTACAACCATTTTCTTCGGAACTTCTTGTAGTGCTAATGCGCCAGTAGAATCTAATACACGTTTAGAGAATTTGAAACCAGGAATTTCGATCGGACGAGATCCTGTAGCGATGATCGCATTGTTGAATTTATAAGTTTGAGCAGAGTTTTCGTCCATAACACGTACTGTATTTGAATCAACAAAATAAGCTTCGCCGGTTACGACGTCTACTTTGTTTCCTTTAAGAAGGCCGGCAACACCGCCAGTAAGCTTCTTCACAACGCCGTTTTTGAACTCTTGAACTTTTGAGAAGTCAACGGTTACGTTCTCTGCTTTTATTCCCATGTCTTCAGAATGTTTCGCTGTTTCAAAGCGATGTCCTGCAGTAATAAGGGCTTTTGAAGGAATACATCCTACGTTCAAGCAAACCCCGCCGAGAGTTGCTTTTTCTACAACTGTTACTTTTTGTCCTAATTGAGCTGCACGGATTGCCGCAACATATCCGCCAGGACCTGCACCAATGACAAGAGTATCTACTTCAATTGGGAAATCTCCTACTACCATTTGAATTACGCCTCCATTAATAATAATTCTGGATCGTTCAATAAACGCTTAATGTGGTTAAGAGCATTTTGAGCTGTCGCGCCGTCAATCATACGGTGGTCAAAGCTTAATGATAACGCCAATACCGGAGCAATGACGATTTCCCCGTCACGCACAATTGCTTTTTCAGCAATACGGCCGATACCTAAGATTGCTACTTCCGGATGGTTGATAACTGGAGTAAACCATTGACCGCCGGCAGAACCGATGTTAGTGATTGTGCAAGAAGCGCCTTTCATTTCCGCTGGAGCTAATTTGCCTTCACGAGCTTTTGTTGCAAGTTCGTTAATTTCATTAGAAATTGCGAAGACAGATTTACGGTCAGCATTTTTCACAACTGGTACTAGCAAGCCTTTTTCTGTGTCAGCAGCGATACCGATGTTATAGTAATGTTTGTGAATTACTTCATCCGTTGCATCATCGATCGATGTGTTGAATACAGGGTACTTCTTAAGAGCAGACGTTAACGCTTTTACAACGTATGGTAAGAACGTTAGCTTGATGCCTTGTTCAGCTGCAATGTTTTTGAATTTCTTACGGTGTGCAACAAGTTTTGTTACATCGATTTCATCCATTAATGTAACGTGTGGAGCAGTATGTTTAGAGTTAACCATCGCTTTTGCGATTGCACGGCGGATACCGCTCATTTTCTCGCGAGTTTCTGGGAATTCGCCTTCAGGAATTGTTGTTGCAGCAGCCGCTTTTGGAGCTTCCTCTTTTGCTTCCGCTTTTGCAGGAGCTTGAGCTTGAGCGCCTCCAGCTAAGAAGTTGTCGATGTCCGCTTTAGTGATACGGCCATTTTTGCCTGAACCAGGAACAGCTTTAATGTCGATACCTTTTTCACGAGCATATTTACGTACAGATGGCATTGCAACCACTTTACGGTTAGGATCAACTTCTGCTTGAGGAGCCGCACCTGCCCCAGTTGCACCTTGTGCTTCAGCTGCAGGAGCTTCTTCTTTTTTGACATCTTGTCCAGCTTCAGCAGTAGCTTGTACTTGAGCTTCTGTTTTTGCTTCAGCAGCCGGGGCTTCGTCGCCATGGTCACCTTTGAACTTTAAGTTTTCGTAACCAGGTGCGTCGAATGTAACGATAACTTGACCAACAGTCGCTACTGTACCTTCATCAACTTTAAGCTCTAATACTTTCCCTTTAACCGGGGATGGGATTTCTACAACCGCTTTGTCGTTTTGTACTTCAGCAAGTACGTCATCTTCGTTTACTTCATCGCCAGGTTTAACAAACCATTTTACGATTTCACCTTCATGGATACCTTCACCGATATCTGGCAGTTTAAATTCAAATAATGCGCCTACTTCAGTTGCCATGAGATTCAACCTCCTAAGAATTCTTTCTAGTCATCTACTGACTTGGCTGTATAGATTCTTGTAAAAGAAATCAGTATAGGACTGATTTTTCTTACTGATGCTAATAATCAACCGGCTGAAAAGCCTGTTGATCAGTTTCTTTCCCTCCGGCCGGAGGGAAAGAAACTGAATTAGAATGATAATACTTTCTTCGCTGTTTCAACGATGTCTTTATGATTTGGTAACCATACACCTTCAGCTTCTGAGAATGGGAATACAGTATCAGGTGCAGTTACACGCAATACTGGAGCTTCAAGGCTAAGAATCGCGCGGTCATTGATTTCAGCCACAACATTTGCTGCAATACCGGCTTGCTTTTGCGCTTCTTGAACAACGATTGCACGTCCAGTTTTCTCTACAGAAGCGATGATTGTGTCGATATCTAACGGTTGAACTGTACGTAAGTCAACAACTTCTACAGAGTGACCTTCTTTCTCTAATTCTTCGGCAGCTTTTAATGAAGCATGAACCATTGCGCCATAAGAGATGATTGTTAAGTCTTTACCTTCGCGTTTTACATCAGCTTTACCGAGTTCGATTGTGTAGTCACCTTCAGGTACTTCTTGGCGGAAAGAACGGTATAGTTTCATGTGCTCTAAGAAAATAACCGGATCATTGTCACGGATTGCAGAAATTAAAAGACCTTTCGCATCATATGGTGTTGAAGGAATAACAACTTTTAGACCAGGTTGTGATGCTACTAAGTTTTCTAAGCTGTCTGCGTGAAGTTCTGGCGTGTGAACCCCGCCGCCAAACGGTGAACGGAATGTGATAGGTGCATTCCAACGGCCGCCGGAACGGTAGCGCATACGAGCAGCTTGTCCATTGATTGAATCCATCACTTCATAAACGAAGCCAAAGAATTGAATTTCAGGAACCGGGCGGAAACCTTTTAAGCCAAGGCCTACTGCAAGACCGCCAATACCTGATTCAGCAAGCGGTGTATCGAATACACGATCTTCGCCGAACTCAGCTTGTAAACCTTCAGTTGCACGGAATACACCGCCGTTAACACCAACGTCTTCACCGAAGATTAACACATTAGGGTCATTTTTTAGTTCTGTGCGTAACGCATCAGTGATTGCTTGAATCATTGTCATTTGCGCCATGGCTTACTTCGACTCCTTCTCTGTATAAATTTCGTATTGTTCTTGTAAGTTGTACGGCATTGTTTCATACATATTATTCATTAGGTCCGTTACTTTTTGTTTTGGATACTCATCAGCTTTCTTGATTGCTTCTTTAATATCTTCTTTTGCTTGTTCAATTGCTTTGTTTTCTTCTTCTTCGTTCCAGATGCCTTTTGCTTCTAAGAACTTGCGGAAGCGTACAAGTGGATCCTTTTTCTCCCACTCGTTTTCTTCTTCTTTCGCACGGTAACGAGTCGGATCGTCACCCGCCATTGTATGTGGACCATAACGGAATGTTAATGTTTCGATTAATGTAGGACCTTCACCGTTCACTGCACGTTCACGGGCTTCACGTACCGCTGCATAAACCGCTAAAGCATCCATACCGTCCACTTGGATACCAGGAATACCTGCAGCCACTGCTTTTTGAGCGATTGTACGAGCAGCAGATTGCTTTTCAACTGGTGTAGAAATCGCAAAACGGTTGTTTTGTACGATGAAGATTGCCGGAGCCTTAAATGCACCCGCAAAGTTGATACCTTCGTAGAAGTCACCTTGAGACGCACCACCGTCACCAGTGTACGTAATTGCAACTGACTTTTCACCGCGTTTTTTGATACCTAATGCAACGCCGGCAGTTTGGACATATTGTGCACCAATGATAATTTGCGGAGAAAGTGCATTCATATCTTCAGGGAATTGGTTTCCATGGAAATGTCCGCGGGAGAATAAGAATGCTTGGTATAATGGAAGTCCGTGCCAGATTAATTGTGGTACATCACGGTAACCAGGTAATACAAAGTCTTCTTTTTCTAATGCGAAGTGAGAAGCAATTTGAGAAGCTTCTTGTCCAGCAGTTGGTGCATAGAATCCTAAACGTCCTTGGCGGTTTAACGAAATGGAACGTTGGTCAAGAATGCGAGTATATACCATACGACGCATTAATTCTTTTAATTGATCATCAGTTAAATCAGGCATTGCCGCTTCGTTAACAACTTCGCCCTCTTCATTTAAAATTTGGAATGTTTGGAACTGCTCTGCAATTTTCTCAAATTGCTTCTTTACATCAACAATAGCTTTTTTTGTTTTAGCAGCCATCTAAGTCACCTCTTCCTTTCATTTACGGTTGGGTAATTTCTTGTTGCTAGCCATACTTACACATACATTGTTAGAATAACCAATTTGAATTATTAAAAGTCATACTTTGTCGACTAGCATTTGAAAAGGAGCCGATTTCGGACTACAGTGTTATGTATTCCCTCACGATTCCGAAGAAAACATTGAGTAAAAGGAATGCTTATGAAAATCATGTTACAGAACAACTGTATTAATTATCTTATGAAAATGATTAATACAACTTCTGATTTCACGGATAAGTTTACACTATTATAAAATGATTCGTCAACGCTTTTGTATCAATATTTCTTTTCATTTTGTAAGCGCAAATCAAAATCTCAACAAATTCTCATCTGTACTATTACAACAATCAATTCTGTACTATATGTTTTATAATAATCACCATCGCTCTTTTTCCATTAATCAATAAAAGGTTCACCTCTTCTCACGAAAGGGATTGTAATGAATTCCGACAATTCTCTTTAGTTCTAAATTTCTAATTTACAGAATTGAAATAATATTCTGTTCATACCCCTCCGACATTTTAATTGAAAAAGCAAGATTGTATATATCCGGATAAGAGAAAAGGATGTAATTTTTAATATGTTTCATTCCCGTCCGTACTTTGAAACAAGAAACTAGCAGCACAGAAAGAGCCGATGCTCTTATTGCACCGACTCTTTCTTATCATCTTTGTTTTTCTCTACCACTTCAAGCCCTGCTTTCTTATAGAAAGCAGCTTTTGCTTCATTATACTGTTTTGTCAGGTTGTTGAATTCTTCATTCGCTTTCAGAATTTGATCATATGTAGCATTGATGCTGGCAATTTGCTTTTCAAGCTCGTCCAACGCGACATCTTCCTTTTTGAACATTTGGTATAGTTCCCGATCTAACTGAACAGCTTTTTCATAGTGATCATGCAGTTTATCGTAGCTGGTATACCGCTTATTCATCAGCTTAATGAGTGATTCTGCTTCTTTTTTATGTTCCTCTTCATCAAGTGAATCAATCAGTTCAACTGCTTCTTGGAATTTCTTCTTTGATTCATCCATGCTCTTTTTTTCTTGCTGAATGCGCTTTTCTCTTTTCCCCACTATGTCAAGCGCATCATTAGAAAGCTTGCGAATTTGTTCTTGTTCCTTCATGCCAAGCGAGATGATTTGATCATACTTTTCTTTCTCTTGTTTTTCCAGATCAACCAGCGGCTGTTGTTGCTTCGAAAAGGTTTTTTCTGCCGCTACAATCTGCTCAAGCGATTTGTAGATATCGATTTGAGGGGAAGAAGAATTAGAACAAGCGGAAAAAACCAGCCCAAACGCCATAAATAAACCAATTTTTTTTATTTTTAAAACATAACGCACAGTAAAATGCCTCCCTTATATATGTAACACATTATACTACAAAACAAGGGAAATTTGTGATTTTTACCATCATTTATCTTCATTCCCTTTTTAGCACTTCATTTTCCCCTTCACCAAAACTTCTTACCTTACATACCTTATATTAGCCTGTATAACCTTAGTCATAACCTTACAGGTACAATGATAAGGAGGAATTCAGCATGTACGGATACGGATTCGGTTATGGTTGCGGGTACCGCAACACTTTTGTATTAGTGGTTATTCTATTCATTTTACTCATCATCATTGGCGCGGTTATTTACACTTAACAGAAAGCGGCCGCCTCAGGCCGCTTTCTTGTCTTTTCCCCTTCTCTCTTCGCTTTTCATAATGACTTTTACATATGCTTTTGTTAGACTTAGTTTATCCGTTTGTATGAGGAGGTAAGAAACATGATTACAATGAAAGATGTCATTAAAGAAGGTCATCCGACACTACGAGCGGTTGCAGAAGAAGTGGTACTGCCCGCTTCTGAAGAGGATAAAGAAACTTTGCAAAGCCTGATTGAATATGTAATCAATAGCCAAAACCCTGAAATAGCCGAGAAGTACGGACTCCGTCCAGGGATTGGTCTTGCTGCACCACAAATTAATGTGTCTAAACGGATGATTGCCGTCCATGTTACGGATGAAAAAGGCAAGCTATACAGTTATGCTTTATTTAATCCAAAAATTGTGAGCCACTCGGTTGAAAAGACTTATTTATCAAGCGGCGAAGGCTGTCTTTCTGTTGACCGTGATGTACCGGGTTATGTTCCGCGCTACGCACGTGTAACCGTCACGGGAACGACACTGGAAGGCGAAGAAGTCAAGCTGCGTTTGAAAGGTTTGCCCGCCATCGTGTTTCAGCATGAAATCGATCACTTAAACGGCATCATGTTTTATGACCATATCAATGAGCAAAATCCCTTTGAAGCGCCGGCAGATGCCTCCCCGCTCGAGCGGTAGGATAGGAGAAAGGGGCTGCAAGCAAGCGGCCTCTTTCTTCTATTTATCCCGCGATAAGATCAACTAACCATCGGCGACGCACAGGATGTGCTAGTCAAGACGTTACGACAGGACGCCGCGTAGTTAGTCTTCGGTCCATCCCGCACTGATGGAAATTTCCTTTATCCTCTCTTATAAACTCATAAACGGCGCAATCAACCCCGGCGCTTTCATGTAGGTCAAAATGGGAAGCGGAAAACGAAGCCGTTTTTACCTTTTCTGAAAATGTGCGCAAATATAATGCGCTCTCTACCGTTACCGAGCCATCCCCTCTCGTTTTTCCCATTTCTTGTACATTTCCGGCAATTGAAAAGATGGAAGTATCATATTGATTTAAACGTCTCAATTGCTGATGGAGATCGTTTAACGCATCGGATTCGATGTGTAAATCGATAGCTGCAGGCGTATGTACATCTTTCTTCGCCATCGGATATTGCTTCACAAGATCCTCCATACGTAAGCCTGCCACCGGAGTGCCCACCGTAACTAATTTCTCAACTGTTGGATAAGATGGAGAATGATAGCCAGTCAAATACTTTAACGCTGCGAGGCCTCCCATACTATGTCCGATGATGTTGATTTTTTCTGTTTCGTACTCTTCACCTATTTTCCTGGCGACTTTTGAAACCCATTCTCCCTGTTGCTGCAGATTCGCTGTATTATTTTGAAACACTACGTGAATCAGCGGGATGGATCCTTGTTTGGCGTTTCTTACGTTTCGACATTGAATCTGTCCTGTTTCTTTCACGACACATGTTTTCACATGAGATCCCCACCCGTTGGATTCAAAACGCTCAATCATAGTGGCCATGGAGCGCTCAGTCCCGCGGAACCCATGGATCACCAGGGTCGGATGAACGGGTAAAAGCGGAGAGCTCACTCGTGCAGTTTGGAAGAAGTGCACAAGGGCGGCTATGCAGATGAAGATACCTGCCATTCCAAGCATTGCTTTCATTTTCATCACCTTATATTGCTTTTGATTTCATTCTAACAAACGATGAAGACTTTTTGATCGTTCTGTCATGTTCTCATTCGATTTGTCAGAATGTCGCTTGAATGAGGGTTCCTATTTCCTCTTCGCCGGTGAAAGGGTTACTGCGGGCTGCGTCTAAAGAAACGAAAACATTTTCTATCATTTTTCAACTTTTATCCTGTAAACCCCAAGAATGTCGCAAGGATATTTCCTTATTTTCACAAAATAAAAAGGAGCCCTCCCATAAGCTCCCAATCGATCGCTATTATGTTTTCAGCTGAAATGAACCGTCAAAGAAAACCTTGGTTATACCGGACTTCCATGACGGTTCATTTTTAAGGCGATGACTCATCAGCATTCTCTTCACCTTGAGTCATCCTTTTTTTGTTATTTTAGTAGTCCGACTAATTGCAGCCCATGTAGAATTCCGTCTTCGTCCACATTTTTCGTCACATGCTTTGCAACTTTCTTAACCGAATCATGGGCATTCCCCATTGCGATCCCGTTGCCGACATATTGAAGCATTTCCATATCGTTTAATCCATCACCGAATGCATATACTTGATCTTTAGTGAAGCCCATTTTTTCGATCGCTCTTTCGATTCCTCGTGCCTTTGATCCGCCAAATGGAAGAACATCTGTTGAATATTGATGCCAGCGGATAAAATGGAAGTCTTTAAAACCTTCTTTATATGGTGTTTCTTCCCCACCTGTACAAAACAGCAGGGACTGATAGATTTCGCGATCTTTAAAATAATGAGGATCATGCTCAGGGTGGACAAACTTCAATGTACCGATGCTTTCTTCAATGTGCGGGTGGTGCTCAACGCTTGCCTTCATCGTTTCATGGTCCATGTAGACAAGTGGATGTCCGCTTTGAAGAGCCGCATCCGTTAATGATTGTAAGACATCACGTTTTAATGGGTTTTTGTAAATGACTTCTCCATTAAATACGACATATTGCCCGTTAAAGCTGATAAATGATTCAATCTCCAGTTCCTTGCGCAACTCCGGAAACATAAATGGTGCACGACCTGTAGCGATCGCCACTTCATGGCCAGCTTCTTTCAAAGCTCGGATTGCCTCTTTTGTAGAAGCAGGTAGCTTTTTGTCATGATCCAATAATGTTCCGTCAATATCAAAGAAAATCATACTGCGCTTTTCCATTGTTCATCACCTGCTCATCGTATGTTTTTTTCAAACATGATCCCCCTCGGTGAAGAAGCCTTTTTGGCGCGTGAAGCTAAATAAATACCTGACAAAATAAAAACTAAGCCAATCACCATTTGCCCTGTCACCGGCTCTCCCAGCAGTACATATCCCCACATAATAGCCATTCCGGGAACAATATATGTGACAATCGAAGCAAATTCCGGTCCCCCTTCTTTCACCATAAAATAGTATAACAAATATGCAAAGCCCGAACCAAGAATCCCCAATCCAACCAGAGATAAAACAACAGTAGATGAATAGGAGAAAATAAGTTCAGACGGCTTCGTGAACAATAATAGAACAAAGGTGATCAAAGAAGCTATCGCTAATGTACTGAACGAAGTGTATGTAACACTTATATGCTGGAGATAGCGTTTAGACAATTGTGCGCCTAATCCATAGCACAAAGCCGCTGCCGTCATCCCAAGTATCCCGGTCGTATTTTGATTCATCAAATCCCCCAATTGGAAATCTACCAAAATGATGATTCCGATAAAGCCAACAATAATCCCAACCCATTGTTCACGACGCAGCTTTTGCGAAAAAAAGAAAAAGCCGATGAGCACCGTATATATTGGAGTTGTGGCATTAATAATAGATGCCATGCTGCTTGTGATGGTTAATTCACTATATGAGATAAGCATAAAGGGCAAAGCATTATTAAACAAACCTACAAAAAAAACAGGAATAAACGGAAAATCCTTCATGGAGCTTGTTTCTCGTTTTAGCAAAATGATAACCAATAATGTTACCGCTCCAAACAAACAGCGCCAAAACACCAATCCGACAGGGCTCAGCTCTGCCACTAATAATTTAATAAATAAAAAAGACGTTCCCCATATCGCACTTAATAAAAATAAGGCACTATATAGCTTTGCCATCGGTTACTCTCCTATGCTGTATATTCTATTTCAATATAAAGAAAATACAAAATATTGTCAAATGAAAGATATTTTTTATACCATATATATCCATGAAAAGCTTTTTTAAAAAAAACACATACTACAAGTAGAAAAAAAGAGACAGCATTTCAATAAGGAGATGAGATTGTCATGCTGAAACGTTTGCGAAAAAAACTGTTACAGCGGTGGAACGACTTGTTTCGTAAAAAAACTATTGCATAATAAAAAAATACCAATGTCCCCAACTGCAAAATACGCAGTTTGTGGACAAACACTAGAAATGGACCTTTTCGTTAATCGTTTAAAACCGATTTTTTAACATAAGGTCTATTTCGTATATAAACATAATCAAATTTTGCACATTCTGCCGCCTTATAAGAAGATTTATATCTTTTACCACATTGACTTGTTCTGGTTGGATGACTAAAATATGTGAAAGATGACGTTTCTTAGTAAAAAGTACATGAAATACATAACCATTTTATAATATAATATAAAAAGTTACTTGAATTTCGGTAGTAAGGAGAGAATTAGCATGATTTTTAAAGTATATTATCAAGAAAGTTTATATGAGGTACCTGTACGTGAAAAGACAAATGTTCTTTACATTGAGGGAGAATCGGAGCGCGATGTACGCTTAAAATTAAAAGAACGCCTTATAAATATTGAATTTGTTCAAGCGCTTACGGGTGCATATTTAGAATATGAACAACAAAGTGAAGATTTTAAAGTATTGGAGATTGGATAAATATGAAATTTGTGAAAAACAATCAAACAGCTGTTTTTGCCCTGGGTGGTCTTGGCGAAATCGGTAAAAACACGTACGCTGTACAATTTCAAGATGAAATTATTTTAATTGATGCCGGTATCAAATTTCCTGAAGATGAGCTATTAGGAATCGATTATGTTATTCCTGACTACTCGTATTTAGTAAAAAATGAGGATAAAATTCGGGGTCTTTTTATTACGCACGGCCATGAAGACCACATTGGCGGGATTCCTTATTTACTAAGAGAACTTAATATTCCTATTTACGGCGGAAAGTTAGCGCTTGGCTTAATCAAAAATAAATTGGAAGAACACGGCCTTTTACGTAAAACTAAATTTATCGAGATTAAAGAGGACGACGTCATTAAATTCCGTAAAACGTCTATCACGTTCTTCCGTACAACACATAGTATTCCTGATTCCTATGGTATCGTGGTAAAAACACCGAACGGTCAAATCGTACATACGGGTGACTTCAAGTTTGATTTTACACCTGTTGGTGAACCTGCAAACTTAACGAAAATGGCCGAAATCGGAAAAGAAGGCGTTCTTTGCTTACTTTCTGACAGTACAAACAGTGAGATTCCTCACTTCACCATGTCAGAGCGACGTGTAGGTGAAAGCATTCATGATATTTTCCGTAAAGTAGACGGTCGTATCATTTTTGCCACATTCGCATCAAACATCCACCGCCTGCAGCAAGTAACAGAAGCGGCCGTATTAAACAATCGTAAGATCGCGGTATTCGGACGCAGTATGGAAGCAGCGATTGAAATTGGACAAGACTTGGGCTACATTCGTTGTCCGAAAGATACATTTGTTGATGCATCACAGATCAATCGTCTCCCGGCCAACCGAGTAACGATTTTGTGTACGGGAAGCCAAGGCGAGCCGATGGCTGCACTGTCACGTATTGCAAATGGTACACATCGTCAAATTCAAATCATTCCTGGTGACACGGTCGTCTTCTCTTCTTCCCCAATCCCAGGAAATACAGTAAGTGTCAGCCGTACGATTAACATGCTGTATCGTGCCGGTGCCGATGTCATCCACGGTGCATTAAATGACATCCATACATCAGGCCATGGTGGACAAGAAGAACAAAAATTAATGATTCGTTTAATGAAACCAAAATATTTCATGCCGATTCATGGCGAGTATCGCATGCAAAAGATGCATGCTAAACTGGCGATTGATTGTGGTGTTCCTGAAGAAAATTGCTTCATTATGGATAATGGTGAAGTGTTGGCATTAGGTGATGAAGAAGTCGGGATAACCGGCAAAATTCCTTCGGGATCTGTTTATATTGATGGAAATGGTGTCGGAGATATCGGAAACATCGTTCTTCGTGACCGCCGCATTTTATCAGAAGAAGGCCTTGTTATCGTTGTCGTAAGCATCAACATGAAAGACTTTAAAATTGCTGCAGGTCCAGATATCATTTCACGCGGTTTCGTCTACATGCGTGAATCAGGCGATTTAATTAATGACGCACAATCGCTTATTACAAAGCATCTAAATAAGGTCATGGAACGACGCACCACACAATGGTCTGAAATCAAAAACGAAATTACAGACACATTGGCTCCGTTCTTATATGAAAAAACAAAACGTCGTCCGATGATTCTTCCAATTATCATGGAAGTGTAATGAGAAAAGCGAAACAAGCCCGCTTAGCTCCATAGGGCATTGGAACTCCTGACAAAGAAGCGCTTTTTGCTTCGGAAGGCAGGAGTGAAATGACCGTAGGAGCTGGCTTGTGCAGCTGGACAATCCCAAAGTATAATTTATACTTATATAAAAAAAGAAGGTCTTCCTCACTCGAGGAAGACCTTCTTTTTTTACCCCACCACTTTTTTCTCAAAACGATTAATATCAACATCCGCTCCAATAACAATCAAAATATCGCCTTCACGAATGATCTCCGAAGCCTGAGGAGAAACGATAATTTCTTTCCCTCTTTTAATCGCCACGATATTAATTCCATATTTTGCGCGGATATCCAAATCAATCAACGAGTGACCATTCACGCGGTTGTTCGCTACAATCTCCACGATGCTGTGTTCATCCGATAGCTCTAAATAATCCAACACATTATTTGACACTATGTTTGTTGCAATACGGCGCCCCATATCTCGTTCTGGATGAACAATTCGATTCGCTCCGATTTTCGTTAACACCTTTTCGTGATAGTCGTTTTGCGCTTTAACAGTAATATTATCTACACCCAGTTCTTTTAAAATTAAGGTTGTTAAAATGCTTGCCTGAATATTGGCACCGATAGCCACAATGACATGATCAAAGTTACGGATTCCCAAACTTTTCAATACGGACTCATCTGTAGAATCCCCGACTACTGCATGTGAAGCAATATTCGCAAACTCATTTACTTTATCTTCATCCATATCGATTGCCAGTACTTCCATTCCTTGCTCACTCAATGTTTTGCAAATGCTTCCACCGAAGCGGCCCAGTCCAATTACAGCAAACTCTTTTTTCACAAAAAACTCCTCCAATAGTAACTCTATTGAGTATATAATAGTTAGTATAGAATGATTTTATCATAATTTTTTACCCTTAACGTAATCTGCATCAAATAAAAATAAACGCATAAGTAAAAATAGAGATGGGATGAGCAGCAGTAAACCTAAAATAAAGGCCGCCACTAAGGTTATCCCCATCGTATCGTTTGTATAGCCGCTGTAAATCGTAATATACGGATCTAAAATATATGGTAAATGGGATGCCCCATATCCAAAGAATGCAAAGAAAAATTGGAACATGACAAAGATAAACGCTGTACCGTAACGACAACGCATCCAAATAAGAACAGACGCAATTAAGAAACAAAGAAGCGACAACATAAACATCCACCAGTAACGATCCAAAATATTTTCAAAATGACGGACGTTATGCTGTTTTAACGAAACAAATACTAAAAAGCTCGCCAAAATGGTCGGCGGACTCCAGAACAAGGCGAAGCGGCGAAGCAATTCAAGTGCTTTTTGGTCATCTGCCCGATGCGCGTAGTATGTTAAAAAACTGGCACTGATAAAGAGCACTGATACAATCGCTAAAATGACGACACTCCAGGAGTAAAAGTTCGTGAACAGTTCCTTTGCTAAAAAGACAACATTCTCCCCTCGTTTTTCAATGAATCCACCTTCTGAAATGGTAAGGGCCGTTGAAAGTGAAGCAGGAATTAACAACCCTGTTGCCCCATACAAAAATAAGTAAAGATTATTATCTTTTGATCCATAATTCCCGAAGGCATAGAACGAGCCCCGAATGGCCAGCAATACAAGAGAAATACTCCCCGGAATCAATAAAGCTGTGCCGTAATAATATGCCGTATCAGGAAAAAAGCCTACAATACCAACGAAGAAAAAGACAAAGAAAACATTTGTCACTTCCCATACCGGGGACAAGTAGCGGCTAATAAGCCGATTAATAATATGATCCTGTTTTGTGACTTTTCCGTAGTAAGCAAAAAATCCTGCTCCAAAATCGATGGAAGCAACAATTAAATACCCATATAGGAATAACCAAAGCACAGTCATTCCCAGCAGTTGAATTTCCATCCGATACGCCCTCCTTTAACTGTTAATCTTTAAAACGATATTCAAGTTCTGCTTCTGCCGGATTATTGAGAAACATTTTTCGAAGGACAACCGTACAAACGATACCCAGGACAATATAAAGTCCAAGGAACAGCCATAGTATAGCCTCTACACCGTCTGATGTTGTCGCCGCTTCCGGCACTTTCATATATCCTCTTAAAATCCAAGGCTGACGCCCCACTTCAGCTAATATCCACCCTAATTCAATGGAGATCATTGCAAGCGGCCCGCAGAGCACAATGGCCCGCAATAACCATTTATTATGCATCCACTCTTTTTTCCATCTTGAAAACATGACGAATAATAATGAGACAAGAGTCATGAATCCCGCAAACGATACTTTAAAATCAAATAGATAATGAATGTACAAAGGCGGTATCTCGTCTTTCGGAAACTCGTTTAACCCTGTAACTTCTCCATTAAAATCGCTCAATGATAAAAAGCTCAGCATTTTCGGCAAATGAATGGCATATTTCACTTCTTGTGATGCTTCATCAAGCGTACCGAATAAAATCAGATCGGCTCCTTCTTCCGTTTCAAAATGCCACTCCAGCGCCGCTAATTTTTCAGGTTGATATTCAGCAAGAAACTTCGCTGATAAGTCACCGGCAATCCCTGTTAAAATCACAAAGACAAAGGCGGATGTGACCGTTAAACGCAGTGCTTTTTTCGTATAATCCGTCGCTTTGCCGCAAAGTATTTGGAAGGCTGCAATCATCGCAAGAACAAATGCAGATGTTAAATAGGCGGTTGTAAGCACATGGAATGTTTTTGTTGGTGTAGCAGGGTTAAACATCGCCTGGATCGGATCGACCGTTTTAATGACACCATCCACTAATTCAAATCCTTGCGGTGTGTTCATAAACGCATTCACTGTTGTAATGAAAAATGCCGATAATGATGAACCGATAATGACTGAAATTGAAAGGAGCCAGTGATAAATCGGCTTTTTAAATCGATCCCACGTATATAAGTAAATCCCCAGGAAAATCGCTTCAAAGAAGAATGCGAATGTTTCCATAAACAATGGCAGCGCAATGGCCTGCCCTGCAATTTTCATAAAACTTGGCCATAAAAGGGACAACTGCAATCCGATACACGTGCCGGTTACGACTCCAATCGCTACCATGATCGTAAAACCGCGTGTCCACCGCCTGGCCAATAACATATAATGCGAATCATTCTTTTTAATCCCAATCCATTCAGCCACCGCGATCATAACAGGCACACCGACACCGACAGTTGCAAAAATAATATGGAAAGCCAATGTTAATGTCGTTAGCATGCGGCTCAACATAACGCTATCAAATTCCATCTTTTCCCCACCTCATTTTTCAAATCATTACTTTTTTAATTTCACTATAGTGATAGTTTAAAACTGGTTAAAAGGGCTTTGTTGAGAAGCTTTGAATATTTTGTGAGTAATTTCACAATTTTTTGTGACTAACTCTTTCTAAAAGAAAAAACCTTCCTGTAAGCTTGACTGTCCAAGAAGGTTTTCTCTATATCGTATTTGGTTGTTTGTACATTTATTCCTTCTTATCTATTCATAGAGCAGCCATTTCAGAATGTTAAGGAGGTTAACTTCCAAATTCCTTCCAGCAATATAAAACATGTTTCAAATCAAATAAAGCGTCAGGAAAACCCTTTGTTTTACTGGATTCTCCATGACGCTTCATTTGAAGGAATGTTCTGAAACGGCCTGCTTTTGGCCGTCTTAGAACATTCTCTTTTATTTTTTCTCTACAGCGTGGCCGCCGAATTCGTTGCGGAGAGCCGCTACTACTTTACCGGTGAACGTATCTTCTTGTAAAGAACGATAACGCATTAATAAAGACAATGTGATAACCGGTGTCGGTACTTGAAGATCAAGTGCTGTCTCCACTGTCCATTTTCCTTCTCCTGAAGAATGCATGATACCTTTAATCGCATCAAGTTTTGCATCTTTAGAGAAAGCTCGCTCTGTCAGCTCAATTAACCAAGAACGAATAACCGATCCGTTGTTCCAAACGCGTGCAACTGCTTCGTAGTCATAGTCAAACTCACTTTTCTCAAGCACTTCAAATCCTTCAGCAATCGCTTGCATCATCCCGTATTCGATTCCGTTATGAACCATTTTTAAGAAGTGGCCGCTTCCAGCTGGTCCTGAATATAAATAACCGTTTTCCACGTTGATATCTTTGAAGATTGGCTCGATTGCCGCAAATACTTCTTTGTCTCCGCCAATCATCATACATGCTCCGTTACGGGCCCCTTCCATACCGCCGCTTGTTCCTACATCAAAGTAATAAATGCCTTGTTCGTTCGCTTCTTTTGCACGACGAATAGAATCTTTATATTGAGAGTTACCGCCTTCAATGATGATATCTCCTTCTTCTAAAAGACCAATTACCTCATGGATGACGTTTTCTGTTAACTCGCCTGCAGGTACCATTGACCATACAATTCTTGGCTTTTCTAATTGAGTGATTAAATCTTGAATAGATGAAGCAGGGGAAGCTCCTTGTTCTGCTGCTTTTTGTACCGCTTCTGCGTTCACATCATACGCTACTACAGAGTGCTGGTGATCCATTAAATTCAATACGAGGTTTGCCCCCATTTTTCCTAAACCGATCATACCTAACTTCATATGATTAAAAAACCTCCAACTCTTATGTAAGATACCTAAAAAAGCATCTAGGTTATATTATACAATAAACCATTCGACAAAAATCGTCTTTCTTCGTGCTTTTTTACAAATGTGCCATGTTTCTTTCCCTTCTCTTAAAAGTTTACCTCTAAATTTACATAATTAAACAAGAAAAGAGCTGAAGTCTGTGCAAGAACAGGCATCTATGACAGCATCCTGCCAAAGTATGAAAAAAACGGCCCTCCATCTCACACCAAAAAGGGTGAGATGGAGAACCGTTTATTGACTCATTTTTCTTTTTTTGCAAGGTTTTCGCTGTTTCAGAATGGTTCGCTCTTTTACTCTGCTGCTTCTGTTTCAGCTAATACGCGGTTAACGCGTTTTTCTAACATTTTCATTCCGCTGCCGCCCGCTTGGAAGTGGCGAAGCTGACCTGTTTTATCAAATACATAGTAAGCAGGAACGTATTGGTTTTCGAACGCATCTGTCAATTTATGCTCGCTGTCAACGAAAATAGGTTGCACAATATTATGCTCTTCCGCCACTTTCTTGATTTCCTCGATATTTAAGTCATTTTCAGAGCGCGGCATATGAACTGCTACCACATTTAATTTATCTTTATACTGATCGCGAAACTCATTGACTTGCGGCATCGCTTCTTTACATAAATGGCAGCTGATAGACCAGAAATGGATAAGTGTTGGCTTTTCACCAATTAATTCTTCCTTTGTTACTTGTCCGTTTAACCATTCAGTAGCACCTGTTAATTCAGGCATTTGCTCACGTAACTTCATCGATGTCTCCTCCTTAAATCGATATTGTTTTTGTTCACATTGCTTTGTAATGTCTACTACTCATAATATGTTCCAAATATTATGAGACGGTCCAAGGGCGGAGGCTGACCCCCAAAATGAGAGTCGGCCTCTTTTGGAATCGCCTCGTACGTTCAAAAAAAGGTCTAACATAGTGTTAGACCTTTTTGATTATCATTAAACGCTTAATGTAGCTTGTCCTGGTTTCCAGTTAGCCGGGCATAAGCCGCCAGTTTGTAACGCTTGAAGAACGCGTAATGTTTCATCAACGTCACGGCCGATGTTGTTATGGTTAACAACAGAGTACATTAATTCACCTTCTGGATTGATGATGAATAAACCGCGAAGCGCAATACCTTCTTCTTCAATTAAAACGCCATACTCACGAGATACAACATGGTTTGTATCAGCAGCTAATGGGTATTTAAGATCACCTAAACCGTTGTCTTTACGGTCTGTTTTAATCCAAGCCAAGTGTGTGTGGATTGTATCTGTAGAAACACCGATTACTTCAGCATCTAAATCTTCGAATTCATCGTAACGGTCAGATAATGCTGTAATTTCTGTTGGACATACGAAAGTGAAGTCCATCGGATAGAAGAATAAAACCGTCCATTTACCGTTCTTCATGTTTTCTTCTAGGCTTACTTTACCGAATTCCTTGTTCGCTAATACAGCATCCATTTCAAAGCGTGGAGCTTGTTTACCTACCATACGTTCTGGCATAGTTAAATCCCTCCAAATTAAAATTTAAATGAGAATATGTAATGTGAATTCTCATTTAGAGTTCCCATTCACACTTCTGATTATAAGGCAATCGCTATTTTTAGTCAATGTTAAATGATAATTAATTTAAATAAAAATCCTTTGAAGCGATCGCTGAAAAACATTACATAGATGTTATGCCCATAACAAGATTGGAATAAACGGTAAAATATAAAAAATCATTTGCAGGCCGGCCCGAGAAAAAACTCTCCAATAAGTAGTGTAACATTTCCAAAAAAGGTAATAAACTAATGTGCTCTTAAAACAGGCAGTTTTTTGAAGAGCTGTTTTTACGTTCTCTAAAAAATCAATAGGTTTGGTGTATGATAAATGAAAGCTGCCATTATAAATACAATAAAAAATGCTGGAGGCTCTTCCCCAGCATTTTTTTATGTAGCCAAAAACCTCAAACGGTTTTCGACATGTTCATTAGCGAAGCTTGCTTTCGATTTGTTGACATACTTCTTCGGCAGTTAACCCGTTCGCCTCGATAACAGGTCCTGCTATCACCGCGTTTGCAATACCCATAATGTTTGAGTCCAGACCTGTGATAACGCAGCAGTCACAGCCTTGGACATCACTTTCTTGACGAAGCTTCACAACATCATATCCTCTTTCCTGAAGGGCTTGCTGTACGTTTGTTAAACTTCCTTCTACACCGATTTTTGCCATGGTTCATCCACCTCCTCACTTTCCTAATGTGTCCCCAGAAGAGGTGAATTATACCATTTATCGGTTTGCTTTCTTCGTCAAATACTGAGTCAACAGTGCAATAGCCGTCTCGATAGCCTGTTCGTCAGGCTGCAGTTTCGCGTGATGAAGGCCGTATGGCGATTGGACGCCAAGCCAGAACATGAATCCCGGAATTTCTTTCAGCATATAACCGAAATCTTCACCTGTCATAGCTTCTCTGCATTCAATCAGAGTTACATCCGTCTCGCTTTGGACAAAGTCCATAAATTCTCGGGTAATTTCATGGTGGTTATATACTTGATGATACATGCACCCATAATCAATTTGAGTTTCGCATTGGTAGCCGACTTCAATTCCTTTTACAAGCGATTCGATTCTTTCTTTTACACGAATCATCGATTCAGGTGATAAAGTCCGAATCGTGCCCTCCAGCCTTGCGCGCTCTGCGATAATATTTTGCACTGTCCCGCCGGTAATTTTCCCGATTGTGATCACCGCGCTGTCAAGCGGATCCACATTCCGTGAAATAATGGTTTGCAATTGGCCTACAAGCGAGCATGCCGCAATAACCATATCATTTGTTGTATGCGGATAAGCAGCGTGACCGCCTTTTCCTTTTAAATCAATGAACAATTCCGATGTATTGGCAAACAGCAATCCTTCCTTTACAGCAATCGTTCCAACGGGATACTCAGGGGCAATATGTAACGCGATCATCAAATCAGGCTTCCATTTTTGCATAACATCACTCGCAAGCATAGGTTCTGCCCCGCCTGGTCCTTCTTCAGCCGGTTGAAAAATGAATAAAAGGTCATCTTGTACCGGATGATGAACAAAGTGAGTCAGGACCCCCAAAGCAATACTCATATGGACATCATGCCCGCACGCATGCATAAACCCTTCATGTTCCGATTGAAACGTGTAATCGGTTTCTTCTGTAATCGGAAGCCCGTCAATATCTGTGCGGTAACCAATCAGCTTCGTTGGATTGGTTCCATGGATCTTTGCAAAAATGCCCGTTCTCCACGTTTTGATACTTAAACGCTCCTGCGGCAAAGCTTCAAGATAGCCCAACAAAAAGCGCTGAGTTTTAAATTCCTGAAACCCCAGTTCCGGAATTTTATGGAGCTCCCGGCGAATCGCCACAAACGGATGCAATGTTTCCATCTGCCGTTTCCTCCTTACATGCTATCGTGATTCTTTCTCTTCCCTACTCATAAAGCCCTGCCGTTGAGCAGGGCTTTTAAAGATACTTCTCATTTTTCTGCATAAAAGATATGACGGGTGTTTTCTACCCGCCCTATCTTTTATAGCTGGCGAAGCTCTTGTTTGATCTCTGTTTTTGATTTTGTTTTTTCATCAATTTCTTTAATCACACGAGCTGGCGTGCCTGCTACAACTGTGTATGGAGGAACATCATCCACTACAACAGCTCCTGCTGCGACAACCGCACCTTTACCTACTGTTACACCTTCTAATACAACCGCATTTGCACCGATTACAACATCATCTTCCACAACAACCGGTTTTGCTGAAGGCGGCTCGATTACGCCCGCTAACACCGATCCGGCACCGATATGGCAATTTTTCCCCACTGTCGCACGTCCGCCAAGCACCACATTCATATCGATCATTGTGCCTTCGCCGATTACTGCCCCGATGTTAATAGAAGCACCCATCATAATAACGGCATTATCACCGATTTCTACTTGATCGCGAATGATGGCACCCGGCTCGATACGAGCTTTAATTCCTTTCATATCTAATAAAGGAATCGCTGAGTTGCGACGGTCGTTTTCTACCACATAATCTTCAATTTTTTCTTCGTTTGCTTGAAGTGCCGCTTGAATATCTGTCCATTCACCAAACACTACGCCAGTGTTTCCTGTAATAAACGCTTTTGATTCGGCACCGAAATCAATACCTTCTAATTGACCTTTCACATATACTTTTACAGGTGTTTTTTTAACGCTGTTTTGAATAAATGCAATAATTTCGTTAGCATCCATCATTTTCATTATGTATATCCTCCTTGGGTTCCCTATGTGCTATTCCTTTAATGTATCAAAATGTCTGATTGATGACAAGTATCATTGTATGACTTTTCCTGTTTCAAACTCCTTTACAACTTCCAAAAAGGCTTTTACTTGTTTTAGCTGAAAGGCTGATTCATAACCGATTAACCACGTATCTCGTGAAAGAGGCTGCTGATGCTCATCGAGCAACGGGATTTTATATACATCCTGATCATGCTCTGTTAAAGCAATGGAAGGCAAAATGGCAAAGCCGATTCCGTTGAGCGCCATTTGCTTACATGTTTCAATTTGGTCGACCACAATGGTGCGTGTTGGAGTTGTTTGAAACTGTCGAAGCCACCAGTCCTGTATCTCTTGATAATAGGTAGAATCACTCTTGAATTGAATAAAAGGCTTTTCGCTCTTGAGCACATCTTCTACCCGCCTGATTTCTGTATCCACTAAATATAAAGTGTCTGTCAAGATATGCTCTTTTACCCCTTTCCAATCAGGGTTTCCACGTATAATGCCAAGATGGACTTCATCTTCGTACAAATAATTCACCATTTCACTGCTCCATCCTGTCACAAGCGAGATTTTGGCATAAGGATATCTCTTAACAAACTGTTTTAACACTCTTGGAAGCCAATGCTGTCCGATAATAGAGGCAACAGCAAGCTTTAAGGTTCCGTATACTTCTTTATCGAGCGCCTCCAGTTCTTCCCGTACTTTCTCTTCTTTCTCCACTACTTCCTTGGCAAATTGGATAATTTTCTCTCCTGCTGGCGTTAATGATAGCCCCTTTTGTGAACGGACAAAAATTTGTGTATTCCAAGCTTTTTCAATTGTCTGTAACCGCTGCGATAAAGCGGGTTGTGAAACAAACAAACGCTCAGATGCTTTCCTCATATTCAACTCTTGTGCCAGCACAACAAGCATTTTGCATTCAATCAGCTGCATAACATCTCTTCTTTCTTATAAGTTCTCCTTATCATGCTAGACTTTAACATAGCTTAACCTTAATATAAAGCGCTGCAAAGAGAAAAATAATATGCTTATTTGGGAAACATTTGCATATGAAAGGGGTGAAGACTGAGTACGCGGCGTCCTGTATCCTAAAAAAGCAATTGCCCTTTCCGTCCATGTCTTCCATCCAACAACATAAACGAAACAAAGCAATCGCTTTAAATAATCTTTTTTTCTGTGCTCACGCCTAGTCGGTATGGCTTCCTTTTTTCTCTTTTGCCTGTAATTTTAACTGCTGATTGATTTGCTGCAAAAATGCACGGCGGGTCAAAATACCCTCAAATACGTGATTTTCGTCTTCCACGCAAACAAACGGGTGATTTATCATTAGATTTAAACCTTTATATACATTATCCTCTAAGTGCAGACGCGGGATATCTTTATTCATCACTTCTTCAACCTTCATATGTTCAAGGCGTTCAAATTCAACACGTTCCAATCCTAAGATGGAATCCAAAATCATTGTTGTGCTGATTAGGCCATGCAGCTTAAACGTCGGATCTAATACCGGTACAGCTGTATAGCCTGTTTTTGTTAAGACAAGAAGCGCATGTTCTAAATTGTTTCCTATTTGAACATGGGCCACTTTATCTGCCGAAATTAATAAATCTTGAATGGACGTTGTCGAAAACGCCCCGCTAAAAATACTAACCATTGTGGTCTCCCCCCGATTCTCTCTTGCTTATTTGAGTAATTTAAGATTTCTACTTTATTTTGCCCTCTCCGTGTAATTATCATTTTTTTCGCTGCTCACGTCACGCATCGATGTAAGCGTTATCATTAATATAGTATACAAAAAACGCCTTAAAATGGTTTCCGAACAACTAAATTTTTTGACGGTAAATATGTCGCCTTTATCTATTCCCTTTAAAGCATAAGTGTAAACGGAAAAATAAAACAAGCTATTACATCTGTAAATAGCTTGCAGCATTATGTATCAATTTTACATTTCTCTAAGCCGGCTATATAGTGAAGCTATTTTTTGATATTGATGAATATCTACTGACTTTAATCCTGTTTCAATGTCCAACATATGACTGCTTACTACTTCTAACGCATATTCTTGCTCAAACAGTAAGTCTAATAAAAGCTCAGCTTCCTCTTTGGATAGCAATACAGAACTATTGTTATTCATTTACTCGATCCCCCGCTTCACTCCAGAACGCATGTGGCCCTATACAATATCTTACTTCTAGTCTAGGGGGTTTTGCACATAGTGTCAACATAAGGAGGACGACAATTTCGTTAGGAAAATTACACATTTCGACGTTTTCCCGATGTAGATGTTGTTTGGCTCATTTGTGCAAAATACACGAATAAGACAAGCACTAACACTGGACCTTAATATAGCCGACATATAAAAAAGCCCCATGAAGACATAGGACTTTAGTTAATTAATTCGAAGATTTCGATCGCAATCATATCGATATTATCGAACTGATATGATTGTGGTTTTTCCCCATCTTGATATACTTCCAATTCATACGTTTCTGTTTTGGCATGAAATTTCACGCTGCAAATACGCTGTCCATTCACTTCAAAAAAACGCTGTGGTACTTCGCCGCCGCTTGCTTGCTCACGGAGATTAATAAGACGAGTTAAAATGCCTTGTAACTGTGACATATCGATACTCCTTTCAGCTATGGCATAGTTAATCTATCTATGCTTAGCTTTCACTAACATTTTCTTTCTATCCACGTTACTTGTTCATATATAAAAGACACATTCACAACTATAGGGTACCGAGACAAAAAACACAAGTACTTTCTCATATTTTATCGTCCAAGTGTACGATATTTACTTTTCCACTTGAATGAAAGCACTCGCATTGCTTATTTTTTATTTTATACTATAATGAAAAAAGCTTTGCTATTCTTACTAAAGGAGTTTTGAAATGAAACAAGTGGAAGTCTATACACAACCTTCATGCCCGCCGTGTCAAATTGTGAAAGAATTTCTGAAACATCATCAAGTATCATATATAGAATATGATATTACAAAAGATGCCAAAGCAAAAGACCGGATGGTGAATGCATTCCGTGCCTATTCAACGCCAACGGTAAAAGTAGACGAGGAACTCGTGATTGGGTTTGATTTAAAAAGATTAGAAAGTTTGCTTGGGCTTTCTTAAAAAAATCGCCGATTGGCAAGCCCGTAAAGGGGAAAACAGAGGCCTAGTCGGCCTTATACTTCACACTTTAAATTGACAGCTGCTTCGAATTGAGTCCACCGTTGCCGATTTACGTCTTTCTTAACGCAAATCAAAAGGGGATGACTCAAAAGGCCGCCCCTTCATGTGACAAAAATCTTTTAATAAAAGGAATCGTTATGCAAACCCTTGATTTCAAAGGATTCTCCATGACGATTCCTTTGTGTGGTTTTGGGAAATCATATTCTCACTCGTTTGGCTATAAAGCAATTCCTTATCTTACAACGACTGTAAATTTTTTGAAGATGTCACCTCTTTTGGTACCTCTTCACTATATACATACTGCTCAATCTTCCAGCTTGAGTGTTGTTTCCTTAGCACCATCAATTCATAATGGTCTCCGTATGTAACGGGACCGTCGGTTACTGCCGGAAAATGTTCATATACATATATTTTTTGATGTTTTGGATCGTACATAACATTTGTCAAATCGTCATATGAAAAGTATGGAATATAATAAAGAGCATAATCCGAACCATACGTAATATATCCTTGCGCTTCTTTCACCAGATTTTCATCCAAAAAACGCTGAATATAAGATGAATCAAAATAAGGGGACAATATGGAAACCGCCTGTTGTTTGGTGACATGTTTTTCTCCCAGCTTCACCTGGGCTTGAAAACCTGCGTGCAATATTTCAAACACCCGCTCACGTGTCGGCTGCTGCACTTTGGCTTTAGCAGGTTGAATCATGATGAAACTTAATAATAGAAACACGCTTACAATGACAGCTGCTATCTTCTTCATGTGACACCCCTCCATTAATAAGATGTTGCTTCTTGTATACCCTTCTTTGCTTTATACAAACAAGATTCCGGTCTATCTTTTAGAATTTTTAATAATATAAGGCTGTGACATACGCAACAATGGCTAGAATAGCTAAAAGAAATAAGGTCCAAGCAATGAAAATAGGGTTACGAATATAAGGATGAGCCTGTACCCGCTCATTTAATTTTGTATCCAGCTCACTTTGTAAATACTTCTGATTTCTCGCTACCACATACGTATAAATCAATCCGACAACAGCGATTAGAAAAATAATCAAGCTCAAAATCATCATCATGCTCATAGCAATTCTCCTTTCCTTTTCTATACTTTTTTCTATTTTTCCGTTCTTAGACGCATCTATTCCAAGAGAAGCCAAATTTTATGACTTTCGCCAGAGAGAACTGCCGTCAAAGTTTTAGGCAGACAGCGGGAATCGTTTGTACTAAAAGAACCCGGCAGAAAAATCCATGTTTTTGTTGGATTTCTCGTACCGGGTCCTTTTCGCCATGTAAAAAAGCATAGATTGTATCTGGAAATTTTCTCGCCGTTTCCGCTTTTCTTCGTTGTCCAGCTGCAGCGGCTAGGGACTCGCGTCGCTTCACCTTCTTCCTCAGAAGCAAAGAGCGCTTCTGGTGAAGAAGCTTCCAGCGCGTGTCGTCCCTGGGCGAGCCGCTTCCGCTTTTCTTCGTTGTCCAGCTGCACGAGCCAGCTCCTACGGTCATTTTCGAAGAACAGGATGTTCAAGCGTCGACGTTGGTCACAGGACGTGACCGTTCTTAGTCGACGATCCTTCAAATGAAGCAAAAAGCGCTTCTTTGTCAGGAGTTCCAATGCCCTATGGAGGAGAGCCATGGATGGCGAAGGTTACAGCGTTGCTCACAGGACGTGAGCGTTTTTAGCTGTAACTTAGCTCGTTCCGCTTTTCTTTTGTTATAATGCGTCTCGTTCGTATAAAAAAGAATAGGGTAAATCAATGAACACATAATGATGAGAATCAATCGGATAAGAAAACGTGCGAATACTCTCTCCTGATTCGATGTCGCTGTATAAATCGGACAGAATTCCTTTTTGTTCGTGACTCATTCGGATAATGTTTTCGAGGAAATATGGACGCCAGCTCCAGTTTTTATTTACATACCGAGGTTCAAAATTCCAGGACTCCTCTTTTTTGAGAATATTTGCAGATTGTTGGAAACCGTTTTCATCACAAATGTAAATACGAAAGCAAACATCTGATAATTCACGGGCCATAACGGCAATCATCTCATCATAGGAAGTAAGCTTTTTACATTTTGGTATTAGCTGTTGCAATTTCACCTGGAAGCATTGAGTCAAATTATGAATAGCAAGCAGTTTCTTTTTCTCCTGGGCAATAAAGCTCCGAAACTGTTCTTTCAGCTTATCTTTTAACAAATCAGCAGGCACAAAAGCAGGCGAAGGTTTGTGAAGGTAGAAGCCTTGGAAATAACGTCCTCCGTTTCTCCATGCATATTGAAGTTGAAAAGAGGCTTCAATATCTTCATACAGGAGCGTGGCCCCGATTTTGCGTGCCAGCAAGGCTAACGAATAAAGGACATCTTGATATGATTGAGTCATCGCCGTTTTGCGCAAAATATGTAAGTCTATTTTCAAAATATCAGGAGAAAGCAATCCGATGCGATCTAAATTACTGCTTTCCTTACCGATATTATCAATCGCTATTTTAATCCCGTATGTACGGTAATAAGTAAGCAAATGATCCAATTGGTCGATATCTCCGTTAAAATCATGCTCCGTAATTTCTAGAACGATCTGGCTTAAAGAAAGCCCTCTTTCTTCAAAAGAACGCAAGAGTGCCAGAAGCGATTCCCCGTGATCCTTCATCAACAAGTTCGTATTTTGATTGATAAATATTAGACTCGTCTTATCCTCTTCCTCTATAATATAATCTAAAGCCTTTGCTAATACGACTTGATCTACTTCAATACGGTATTCATCTGGAATCGCATCATCGTGAAAAAATGGGCCAAGACTTTCTGCTTTGTCTTCTGTTTGAAATCGCCCTA
This sequence comes from Bacillus songklensis, assembly GCF_042649685.1. Lineage (NCBI taxonomy): Bacteria > Bacillati > Bacillota > Bacilli > Caryophanales > Bacillaceae > Bacillus > Bacillus songklensis. Next base: position 253,928 of record NZ_JBHRZT010000052.1, read on the forward strand.
ATACCTCATATCCAATAATCTTATGAGCATCAGCCGAAAAAATAGCTTGATAGTATGGTATGACTTGATCTAGGTTCGTTAAAATATCTAATGGATCCACACGAACACCACCTTCCCATATAATAAAAATAGTATAATATGGCTGTGGCGATTACGCTAGTGTTTCACCTGATTTCCCAGGTCTTAGAAAGGATGTTGACTCAGCCGTTGGCCTCCATCCATCGTGATACATTCCCCATTTTATCTTTTTCTTCTCTCTATATCCTGTATTCTTCTCGATCTCCGATCAGCGTCTGAAGAACTGACTTAATAGTTTTACAATTGAGGCACATGAAAAAAGAATGCTATAATAGGTAGGCATGAAAACTAAGAGAAATAGGTTGATTTTTATGAAGAAAATATACACTAGGCGAACCTTTTTGAAAAGGGTCGCTGCTTTTACGGCAGGTACCTTTTTGACTTTCGGCTTCGGATATATGTATGCGCGATATATCGAACCAAGACAACTTGACGTAGTAGAACGGACCCTTACCTCTAAAAACATACCAAAAAGTTTTCACGGTATGAAAATTCTTCAGTTCAGTGATATTCACCTCGGACTTTCCTATGACTTACCACTATTAAAACGTCTCGTGGAAAAACTGAATGCCTTAAGCCCGGATATCGTGTTGTTTACAGGTGATTTGATTGATATACCGAATGAATACCCCTATATCAATCAAATTTCGCCCATTCTTAAGCAAGTCCATGCACCTCTAGGCAAATTTGCCATTTTCGGCAATCACGATCACGGCGGATATGGAACGGAAATGTACAAACAAATTATGCATGAATCCAAGTTTACCCTCCTGGTGAATGAAATAGCCCATATTCGTTTAGTGGACAACAGCTATATTTCCATCTGCGGGTTAGATGATGTCCTGCTTGGCAAACCGCAGTATGATCAAACACTCCGACAATTATCGAGTGAGGTATTTTCTATTGTGATGGTCCATGAACCCGATGTTGCACAAAAAATTGCACTCTATCCTGTCGACCTTCAGCTTTCGGGTCACAGCCACGGGGGACAAATTCAAATTCCATTTTACGGTCCATTGATCACCCCTCCATTATCTACCATCTACCAAGAAGGCTCATACAAAGTGGGAGAGGCAAAGATGCAGCTCTATGTCAATCGCGGACTGGGGACAACAAGGCTTCCGTTTCGTTTTTTGGCTAAACCTGAAATTACCATTTTCACCTTAAAACACGAGTGAGGAATCTGATTCCATTACTCGCATTGAAAAAAGAAGCTGTCCCATAGGCTTAAGATAGACAGACAGCAACGTTTTTACTGAAAGGACCCGGCAGAAACATCCTTGGTTTTGTTGAATATCACATGCCGGGTCCTTTCAGGGGATGGTTGAAAGGGTAGGCTTTTTTATCTTTTTTTGAATCATCCCCCTCTTGCCACAAATCATTATCAAGAATTTTACCGAGTGAAGTTACACTCTATATCCCAACATAAAGAAGATCGGACAAATAATCATCGTGATGATGACATAAATAACGGCAGTCATCATGGCCCTTTTTTTCATATAGGAGATTGATTCGATCACAAAGGTGGAAAATGTGGTGAAAGCACCGCAAATGCCTGTTGTCAGAAAAAAGGTATACCAAGCATTCACAGGCATCTGTAACCCCATGAGCCATCCCAAAAAGAAGGAGCCTATTAGATTAATGATAAAGGTACCAATCGTTAACTGTTTGATTTTATACCCTTTCAAATATTCTCCTATCACATAGCGCAAGACCGCCCCGATCGCCCCTCCAAATGCGACTGCCAATATCGTACTCATGGCTGCTCTCCTTTCTGTTGTTTATAAGGAATTCTCATTCCGATGGCATAACCGGCCCACCCTACCAACAATCCGCCGAATAGAGAAAGAAACAAGTAAATCATACTCTTGAGCCCATCTCCTTCCATTATATAAAGATTAATCTCACTCGAAAGAGTCGACATGGTCGTAAATCCTCCGCAAAATCCAGTACCGAGTAAAGGTCTTAAGGCTTCATCCAAGAAATGCGCTGCCCACATGGCCGTAAGCATAGCCAATAAGAAGCTTCCTGCAAGATTTGCTGTTAAGGTAGCAAACGCAAATTCTTTCTGTGGTATAAAGAATGTAAGCAAATAGCGTAATACCGCCCCAATTGCTCCTCCACACGCCACTAGTACAATTGTTTTACTCTTCATCTGTCGAACTTCCTTTCCATTTTACACTTAGACCATGCTCATTCATTACAACATGGCCATACACTATTAAGACAAAACACAAGGAGGTTTTCTCATTTATGTATCCATACGGTTATTATCGTGGTGGAGCCCCTTACGGCGAAAGTCGATTCTTTGCTTTTCCATTTCTTGGAGGACTGGCAGGCGGGTTGTTAGGAGGGCTGGCAGCCGGTGCGTTGATTGGTCGTCCTGGATTTTACGGTGCTCCTTTTCCTTATTACCCTCCATATCCTGCAATCCCTTATGGCGGATACGGTGCATATGGCGCTCCTTATGGTTCCCCTGCGGCTATCTATAATACGTATTATACCGCTCCTCCTCTATACAGGTAAAAAAGATGTCGAGACCTGATGTCTCGACATCTTTTTATTCTTCGTCTTCTTTGACCTGATAGGCCATTTCGTAGAGGATTTGCTGGCTGTCTATAATGGGTCCGTCGGCCTTTCTCTTCACATAATGATAATTTCCTTCAGCATCCAGTTTACGGGCCTTCACATTATCAGCCAACATGATCGACAACCATTTATTGATTCGTTTCTTTAAGCGGCCATCGAAAATCGGGAATAAAATCTCTACACGTTTTTCCATATTTCTTGTCATCATATCCGCTGATGATAAAAACAATTTCTCTTCCCCATTGTGATGGAAATAGTAAATACGGCTATGTTCAAGGAAACGGCCCACGATACTGTGCACCGTAATGTTTTCACTGACACCTTTAATTCCTGGGCGCAAGCAGCAAATCCCGCGAACGATTAAATCGATTTTTATTCCCGCATTGGATGCTTCATATAGCTTCATCATGATCGGTTTGTCCGTTAGCGAATTCATCTTGGCAATAATACGGCCATTCCCATGTTGCTTGTGGAACTGAATTTCCTGGTCGATGAACGAGATGAAATCCTCCCGAATATTAAACGGGGCAACAGATAGGTGATGATACGTTGGCTTTTCTGTATAACCGCTTAAATAATTAAAGAAATTCGTGGCATCTATGCCGATTTTTTTGTTCGTTGTAATTAGTCCCATGTCTGTATAAATTTTAGCTGTCGCATCATTGTAGTTACCTGTTCCTAAATGGACGAAATGTTCGATGCGCCCATTTTTACGCCTTACAACAAGTGTAATTTTACTATGCGTTTTCAAGTAATTCATCCCATAAATTACATGACAGCCTTCCTGCTCCAGTTCTTTCGCCCAATGTACATTGTTTTCTTCATCAAAACGGGCTTTTAATTCTACTAACACAGTCACTTGTTTTCCGTTTTCCGCGGCTCTTTTTAATGCTTTAATAATCGGCGAATCACCGCTTACACGATAAAGGGTCTGCTTAATGGCCAATACATCGGGATCGTCGGCGGCATCGGACACAAAATCAACAACCGGCTCAAACGACTCGTACGGATGATGAAGTAAAATATCTTGCTGCAGCGCTTTTTCAAACACATCCTCATGCGAAGCCAAATCTTTGGGAGGCTGCGGAATGAGGGTTTCATCCACTAAATGTTCGTGTGTCGCTTCTACATCTTTATAAAAGGAGAATAAAGAGGTTAAATCAAGAGGACCATCCACACAATAAATATCTTTTTCGTGAATTTCCAATTCTTCTTTCAAATAGTGAAGCAACTTGTCATCGTACTCCTGCCCCTTTATTTCCAAACGAACAGCCGCTCCCCATTTTCGTTTTTTTAATTCTTTTTCGATTTCTTTCAATAAATCCCGCGCGCCTTCTTCGTGAATGGTCATGTCTGCATTGCGGGTAATACGGAATGGGGTAACAGATTTCACTTCATATCCTTTGAATAACTTATAGATGAAATGCGAAATGACATCTTCTAATAAAATAAACGTTCTTTTTTCTCCGCAAGTAGGCAGCTCAATGTATCTTGTTAACACGGCAGGCACTTGAACGAGAGCCAGCTTTCCGTCGAGCCTTTCCATCTCATCCTGCTCATCCTGATGGTTGGCCAATACAATGGCCAAATTCAGGCTCTTATTGAGAAGCATCGGAAACGGACGATAGGCATCCACTGCCATTGGAGTTAGAACAGGAAAGATTTGCTCATTGAAATATTGCGCTAAAAACTGCATTTGTTCATCATTTACACCTTGCACGTTTACAATCAGAATACCCTCTTTTTCAAGGAGAGGAAGCAGCTCGTTATATGTCTCATACTGTAGATTAACAAGTGTATGGTTTTTCTTCGAGATATAGGAAAGTTGTTCTTTTGGAGTTAATCCCGCTTTATTTTCCGGTTTATTAAATCCTGCTTTAACCTGGTCCTTTAACCCTGCTACCCTCACCATAAAAAACTCATCCAAGTTTGATGAAAAGATGGCTAAAAATTTAAACCGTTCCAATAAACGATTGCGTTCATCAATGGCCTCTTCTAATACACGCTGATTAAAAGCAAGCCAGCTTAATTCTCGGTTGTTATAATTTGATGGATGCCCCAGATTTTTTCGTTCCGTTATTGTACTTGTTGTTTCCATCACGATTGCCCACCCTTATTAAAATCTCTACTTTTCCGTAATCTTTTTCACAATATCATTACAATGTTAATTAAATGTAAATAAATTGTTAATTTTTATTAATGGTGTTATATTCAGCCAGTGATTTTTTATAATCCTAATCTTCAAAAAGTTACAATGGCAATATAATAGGTGTGCGCAGCTACGGAGATTTTCGATTTGTTCTGCTTGGTTACGGGGTCGGTTTATAAGTGCAATCGTTAAAGATACACTTATAAATCCTGGAACTGCAATGTAATAGACTGCTTTGTTGCTTTTTCGAGATGTTTCTTTTGTTTTTCCGCTTGATACTCTTCTGCCCGGTAATCGCTGTTACATAAGATTTTAATTGTAAAACCGTTTAAATCCTTATCCACATCTACATGTTTTACAATGTTTCTTTTCGTTGCATTTAAGCTTGAAGCGACCTTTAAAACAGCCCCTAAAAAGCGCAATGTTTTTTGTTCTTCTTTTGTCATCCAATCTTTAAAAGGCTCCATATATTGGCGAAATGCCGTTTTTCCTTTATAAGAAGCAATTAAAGCTAATTTTAGCCGATCTTTATGGCTAATCCCGTCAATTGTCCGATTTGCTAACAAATAAAACGTATGCTGGCTGCTCGATTCCGAATCGATATACTCGCCGAGTTGAAAAACCTGTGCTGCCCTTTTCAGCAAATGAAGGTCCCCATCCTCGAGCGGGAAATCAAGCTGCATGCGAAAATGCTGAAATAATAAACTGGCAGTTTTCGTCACTTCGTTCACATGTTCGATGTTAATTTCAAAATCCATGATCATCTGTTGGAAACTTTCTTCCAGAACATTCGGATAAAGTCTAATTCCAAATGGCTTTTTCAGTTCCTCAAATAACAAGCCTTCTCGAAGTCCTTTTCGGCTTAACACGAATTTCGGTGCTCCCGTTACTTCACATAATGTTTCGAATACCTCGATGGCTGGCAAGATCGTATCTGCCCGATCCTTTGACAGGCCCTCTAATTTTTGCAGATCCTGATAAGTCATGCCGCCAAGCTGCTCTTTCACGCCACGAATATCCTCAAGTGTCATCTCATATTGGTGTAAACCCGCTAACGGATAACTGATGAAACTCTGGTGCAGCTGAACCATATTACGCGCACTTCCCCCAATCGCGACAATCGGAAGCTGCTTTCCTTTCAGCCACGGCAGCGTTTCTATTTGAGAACGAACAAAACTTTTAATGTTTGCCCGCTCCTCTTCGGTCGGTATGTCTCCTTTTATATATTGAAGCTTCAGTGAAAGAGCTCCAAAAGGAAAACTATGATACTCAATGAGCTGACGGTCTGAAAAATAAGTAACTTCTGTACTTCCCCCACCAATATCAATGGTAATGCCTTCTTTTTTATCCGTCGAGTTGACAACGGCCAAAAATCCGTAAAATGCCTCCTCGTATTCCGACAATACCATCACGGTAAAATCTGTCATTTCCTTAACGATACGACATACTTCTTCTTTATTGACCGCCTGGCGGATCGTGGCAGTTGCTACGCATTTTACTTGTCGGATTTTATGGTGTCTCGTGATGATTTGAAAAGTATGTAAAGTGTTGATCAGCACCCTTATTCCCTCGGCACTTAAGCACTGGTCTTCATTTAAATAATTGCGAAGCCTAGCCGCCACCTTCACGTTCTCCACTTGTTTAAAACGTCTCTTTTCGCCATATTCGTAAATGACAAGGCGCATCGTATTGGAGCCAATGTCAATCATTGCATATTTATTACCCAATTGTTTAAACATCCTTTACTTATGTAATTTTCCTTACATATTGCTATAAACATTTTAGCCCATTAAAGGGGATTATCACAACAGAAAATCATGCATTATCTATTGCCGATTGATTTCGCCTTTTTATTTCTATCATGTTTTTAAGTTGATAGAAATAAAATACATTGAGTGAAAAAAAGGGGGGGATAGGTATGAACCATATTGTAAAGCCCGGAGAAACGTTATCAGCCATCGCGCTTGATTATCGGCGTCCGCTTCAATCCTTGATCGCTGCCAATCCTTTGATCAATCCAAACATGCTTATACCCGGACAAGTCATTTTCATTCCCGGCTTGCCGGATCCAAAAAGTATCCCGTATACCGTTCATGTCTATGTAAACGAGCTTGCGTCCATCTTGCCAAATGGAACGGCAGTATACATTCGACCTTCACGCGCTTATCCTTCTCCTTAACCTTGACCGGCTTGGAAGCTCGGATATAATGTCATCCCGCCGTCTGCGTAGAGGGTAATGCCTGTAACGTATTTCGCTTCTTGTGATGCAAGCCAGGCCGCAACAGAAGCAATCTCATCAGGCTCAGCAATGTAACCCATCGGAATCATTTTTTCTACCGACGCTTTTACACCTGGGTCAGAAAACTTCTCTGCATTGATCGGAGTATTAATTGCTCCCGGTCCAATCGCATTTACTCGGATGCCTTTTGGTGCATACTCCAGTGCCAATGTTTGCGTCATCATCCGAATGCCTCCCTTGCTGGAAGCATAGTGAACAAAATGCGGCCACGGAATGATTTCGTGAACACTTGACATGTTAATGACACAACCTTTAACATCGTTTTCCAGCATATACTTAATTGCTTGTGATGCTCCCAAAAATGTTCCTGACAAGTTCACGGAAATGACTTTATTCCAATCATCAAGCCTCATCTCATGTGAAGGAATTTCTTTTTGAATTCCTGCGTTATTCACCATGACATCCAGGCTGCCAAATGATGTATGTGCCGCCTCGATGAGCCGTTTCATGTCTTCTTCTTTGGATACATCAGCCTGAACCGCAATGGCTTCACCACCGGCCTCTTTAATTGCTTGCACCACTTCGCTTGCATGTTCCTGTTTGCTTCGATAGTCGACGACAACCTTCATTTTTTCTTGTCCGAACCGAAGAGCAATGGCTTTTCCGATTCCAGTTGCCGCTCCCGTAATGACTGCCACTTTGCCTGCTAAATCTGAATACATCTCAACCACTCCTTTTATTTTTTCGTATATCCGAGGAGTACGCCTCCCAAGATAATTAAAATGCTTCCGATAATAACAAATACCATTTGTCTTTTCGATTTTTTCTCCCCAAGTAAAAAGATGCCGCCAAAAGTCGAAATGATAATCCCCATTTGAGAAAAGGAAAAACTTGTCGCAACTCCTACCCGAGGAACGGACAGCAGCAATCCGATATTCCCTGTTGCCCAAATAAGACCCGTTAAAATATTGCGGACGGTGTATTTATCAAACGGCTTGTCTTTTATCGTCAGCAATAAGGCCCCGGCGATCATCCCCACGGCCTGTGGCAAAATTGCAGACCATCCATCAATTTCAAACCAACGTAAAATGATGACATATACTAAATATCCAAGCGTAGAAATAAGTAAGATGATCATTCCTTTTGTAAACTGATTTTTATCGTTATCACCTCCCTGATCTTTTTCTTCAATGGATGTAAAAACAACCCCAACAATAATACAAATAAGGGCCGTGATCCCAATCATGATTTTCATTTTTGTTAACCATTCTTCAAATATGAGAACTCCAAACAAGCTTGTGGCTACGAGCTGCATTCCTGTTGAAACGGGAACCGCTTTTGACACCCCTAAATATTCAACAGCACCAAACTGATTTTTTTGTCCTAAAGACCAAAAAGCACCAGAAATAAAACTGATGGTGATGGCCTTCCAGGAAAGATCAGGTTGTACAAAAAAGTAAGCTCCTATCGCAAATAAGAAAGCACCAATTGTCAGACCGAGAACTTGGTTGGCAGGAGAACCTCCGAGTTTTACACTGACAAGAACAATGCTTCCCCATGTAATAGCTGGAATAAGAGCAATTAAAATATCGAACAATTACAGCACCTTCTTAATTGAGTTATGTATTTTTTATTATTTGTTTGGATGTAAAAGTTCATGAATTCATGAACTATATTTCTTATGTTCACTTTTTTTATTTTTTTTAAACCTTTTCTGAAAAACGGTTAAATGACTCTTTTTTTCTGAACATCACTCGTTTGCAAAAGGCCGATATGGGTATATAATATAAGAGAACCAAGCATCCAGCTTATATATTTGGTTCTTTTTGCCTATAAATGCACTGAATAAAAAGAAGGAGTGGAATTATGTCGGACTTCACCGGTCACGAACCTCTAGAAGAATCTATAGATGAACTTGCCCAGGCTATTTTTACGGTCAATCGTCATGCAAAAGCAGCACCCGATCCAAAAAAACTGTATACTCTTAAAAAACTTGCACTGGAAAAGTTGATTTCAGAAGGAAAAGCAAAAAAAGAAGGGCTCCATTTCTCTCCAAACCCTGGGAAGAGCCAGCAAAAATCCGACGTACTTGTTTCTGTTGGGGACTACTATTTTCATATGCCTCCTAAAAAAGAAGATTTTCAACGACTTCCTCACCTCGGTCACTTAAATCATCATTACCGAAATCCCAAAACGTCCATGTCCTTGTCGCATGCAAAGCGCATACTATCTAAATATGCCGGCTACTGGGTGAAACCTCCTCAGCATCCGTTATATTTACATAGAAAAAAACAAGCCCCTGTGTTCAAACCTTTAGGAAAAAGCTATTTTTAACAAAGAAAAGCGGTGCAAGCCATATTTCGACGTTAGCCACATCCTGTGGCTAACGTCGAAATCTTCGCCATCCATGGCTCTTACCGATAGGACGTTGGAGCTTCTGACGGGGAAACTGTTAAGAAGGCCTATCATATTTTTAGACTGAAATGAACCGTCAAGAAAATCCTTGATTCTACTGCATTTTTAGAATGGTTCATTTTCAAGAGGGTGACTCGAAAGCATGTTCTTTTATGCTTTCGAGTCACCCTCTTTCATTATAAAATATATTCATCTACCATTTGAATTAATTCGGCGATTTCAGGCTTGCTTACTTGGCCATCAGCTCCGACCATTTGTCCTTTATGGCGTAAATCCTCTGTGATAAGCGAGGAAAAGATAATGACCGGCAGCCCCATCAATCGTGAATCCTCTTTAATCCGCTTTGTTAAGTGGTGACCATCCATTTGCGGCATTTCAATATCTGTAATGACCAGATGAACATTGTCTTTAATGGAATCTCCGTTCTCTACAAGTGACTCTAAATATCGAAGGGCATCTTGCCCATTCTCGAAAAACTCACCGTTTACGTACCCCGCTTCTTCTAAAGTATCTGAAACAAGACGGCGCAGCAACGGCGAATCTTCTGCCACGACAATTCTCTTATTCGACCTTTCACGAGGTCCAAGTTTTTTTACAGAAGTAATATTGATTCCAGAATCAGGATTTACATCTGTTACAATTTTTTCAAAATCAAGCATCAACAACATATGCCCATCCATTTTAATGACACCTGTTATTTGGGTTTCTAATCCTTGATACATTTGAGAAGGTTTTTCGATTTGTTTCCATGAAATGCGATGAATTTTTGTCACATGATGAACATGAAATACCATCTTTTGTTTATTGAACTCTGTTACAATAAATTTATCCTTATCTGGAGCAGATGACGGAGGCATCTTTAAAGCCTTTGCTACGTCTACAATAGGTAAAACCTCCCCCCGCAGTTCAATAATTCCTTCCACATACGGATGTGTGTGTGGAATAGGGGTAATCGGGACAGGATTAATGATTTCTTTTACTTTAATAACATTGATCCCGAATTTGATTTGACCGATTCCAAATTCCACAATCTCCAATTCGTTTGTACCGCTTTCTAATAAAATGCCTTTTTCATCTTTCATAATTTTCGCCCTTCCATCTTTAAGTCTAATCCTATTCATATATCCATTACTATCATCGGCTGTTTTACATAAAAAGTTTATTTCTGTTCGTACGGTGTCTTGAAATGAACAAGTAGACCAATCAGCGTAAAGACAAGTAAAGAAGATAGAGCAAGACGACTTGCCAAACTACCTGTATGAGCAAAAACAAGCGTGATAGTTCCGTAGACAACAGGGCCCAAAATCGCAGACACCTTACCCGAAAAAGCAAACAATCCGAAAAATTGCCCTCTTTTATGCGGTGGAGCAAGTTCGACGATAAGAGTTCTTGTGGTTACCCACATTGCCCCCAGCGCCACTCCAAACAAGCTTCCTGCGACCCAAAAGACCGTTGAATGAACAGCGGTAACAGCCAAGATTAAAGCGATGATTAATATGAGGGCAACATACGTAACCCCTTTTGCTGCTCCCGCTTTTTTCGTAACATAGCCGAAGGCGAAAGAGCCAATGATACTCGCCAGCGTGGAAACTAAATAGAGGATAATAAACATATTTGTTGTAAAGCCGACGACGGCTTTTGCGTAAACCGCCATCATGGTAATCGTAGTGGCAATCGCATCATTTATAAAAAAATACGTTACCATAAACAAAAAGATGGGCTTATAGCTTTTTATTTCCCGAAAAGTTTCCATAATTTCTCGATAGCCGCTTAAAAACGAAACGGAAACTGCTGAACTTTCCTCCCTTTGCTCCTTTTTTTCTTTTACCCAGAGCAAAAGGGGTAAGGTAAACAAAAAATAGAGGACAGCTGTCGGAATGAAAGCTTGGTGGAATTGGCCATCACCTATAAATGGATAAACGAGGAGACCGACTAATGTTCCAATATAGCCGACGGCAACCCCGAATCCCGAGATGAGCGGCATATCTTCTTTGGCACCCAAATCAGAAATCATCGTATCATAAAATATTAAGCTCGAATGATAGAAGAACTTCGCCAAGACAAATAACAAAATGACAAAAGCAAGAGAAAGAAAAGGGTCACCCTGCCACAAAGCGGATAAACCCATCCCAACTGTGCATAATATTGATAAAAGAGCAAGAACGGAAAGAGGCCGTTTCTTTCTTCCTGTCTGATCGATCATAACGCCAAAAAGGGGCGAAAACATAACAAGCAGCAAACTGGCAACGGCATTCGCATAGGAAATAAATGTACTTGCAATCTGGTTTAACTGATCATTTGTTCCGATTACTTCCTGTAAGTAAAAAGGAAAGAAAATGGTGGTAATGTTAGACGAAAAGATGGTATTAGCAAAGTCATACAGTGCCCACCCCAATACAGGAAATGAAAAATATAAAGTAAAGGACGTACGTCTATTCCTGCTTCTTTCCGCCTCTTCTCTCCGAAGCTCACCCATATTGTCACACCCTTTTACGCATTTCTATGTTTACTTCCATATATATCACTTTAAGTCCTGTTCCTTTACAAAAAATTCACATCCTATTTCAATATGAATTTTTTGCTATTTGAAGGCCGCTCATTTCAGTGCAATCATTTCTATGTTATCGAAAAACTAGAAAGATACACAGACCATCGACCTGCCGCCTATGGTTTTTATATAACTAAACTTTAAAAGGCCTTTATCCGAGGTGAATAACTAACTATGAGAAGAGAACAACAAAAGGAATTGACAAGGAAGCTGCTGGAGGACACGGCTATCCGCTTATTTCAAAAACAAGGCTTTGCTAAAACAACTGTTTCACAAATTACATCGCAAGCAGGAGTCGCTAAAGGTACATTTTTTAATTATTTTACATCGAAAGAAGCTGTTCTCCACACAATTCGTGAGCAACAATTGCAATATATGATACAAGAAGCGGAAAACATCATTCAACAGAATGGAAATATTGCAGAAGGGTTATGTAACCTGCTGGAAAAGATAGTGGTTCGATACGAAAAAGCAGGCCGTACTCTTTGCCGTTCTCTTTTTCATGTTCTTATAACTGATGATGATTTTCAGGGGAAAGAGTTGTTGCAGTCCAAAAAGTTTAAAGAACAGCTTATTCGCCTTTTTGACGAAGGAAAGCGGAAAGAGGAATTTATCCGGGAAATTAGTTCAGAACAAATGGCTTTGGCTATTCTGCACCATTTTTTTGGCATACTATTTTATTGGTGTACTGATGAAGAGTCTGTATCACTAACCCATTTAATCAGCTCATCCATATCCTTATTTTTTCATGGAATTTTGAGCAGTAAGTAGTAAACCTTACCCTGTCATTTAAAGAAAACGCTCACAATTAATTGAAAAGTAGGAATGTATTCCAAAATCTAGACGCCCTGAAAAAAAAGGACTATACTACGCATTGAATTGAGTACCGCTTTTTTCAATTCAATAACATTAAAGAAGGTGCGCTGGCAATGAAAGGTTCTGTCATTTTATTCCGCAACAATAATGAGATGACAATCTTAGAAAATGTAGACAAATCCGTTTACCAAGAGATTCAAAAACAGACTGGTAAAGACCAATGTGTGATCATGTTGGACAATCATACTGTTGATTTGGGATGTGTAGCTGCTCCAGTCTACTGGCGTGAAGGTATTGTTTATACAGATTAAAAAAGAAAGTACCGGTAATTTGTTCTATTGCCTTAGGAGAATAATTGCCACTTCATTAAGAAAGCTGAATTGAAAGGTGTGCCCATTACACCTTTCAATTCAGCTTTTTTATCTTCTTGGCTTGATTAAACAATCATGTTGATTTTTAGTATGTCGGGCTCATTCGTGCGAAATCATTGTTTTATCCCAATTTTAACATAGCTATCTTCTTAAATAATAAATGTAATCCGTTGAAACAGAACGATAACCTTGCTGGTGCAGCATGGCAGTAATATTTCCTCTGTGATATGTCCCATGATTGACTAGATGGTGAATCAAATCCATGACATTGTTTTGGAACATCTCTTTTCGGCTGTTTGAATAGGAAACGACGTAATTGTGGTCTATTGTTTGGAGGTATGTTCTCATTTCTTGATACAGCTTCTTCATTTCATCGCCTATTGCTTCTGCTGTATTCATCGGTTTCTCTTCTTGTACCGCTTCTCTATTTCCTTTTATTCGTTCAAACCAAAGACGATCTACCGCCACCATATGGCTAAACGTATCCTTTATAGACGGAAACACACTTTGGATATTGGCTTGGTACACATCTTGAGGTAAATTCCCTATATGATGAACCAACTCCAAATTCCCCCATTGGTGGTAGGCAAATAAATGAAGCATCCGTTCTGTCACATTCCATTTCCCCTTATCGTTTTGATTTTTTATTAACGCGAAACCATCCTTTGCGCTGAAACCGTATCGTCATGCCGATGGCAAGCAGCCGCATAATTCCTAATACGACAAAATAACTATATTTTCCTTTTAGCTCTGGCATGTTTTCAAAATTCATCCCATAAATTCCGGCGATAAAAGTTAAAGGGATGAAGATGGTCGGAATAACGGTTAATGTCATCATCACCCGATTCACTCGATCTGAATTGATGGATATATCGCATTTCACTTCTCCATTTGTTTTAATGGCACATGTACGAATCATAAAATCTCCACTTCTTTGGGAACTGATTTATTATAGTTACCTTTTCCCCTTTTTCTGTAATGAAAACGCAACAAAAAATTCGAACATAATGGGATTAATTATGAGCAATCGGGGTAAATACGAAGTAAGTTGGCTCCGTCATAAAAATCTGAAAGGAGAATTTATTATGAAACAATATGATGGTAAATCAAAAACAACCAATCAAATGGATGTGTACCAAACATTAAAAACAAAGTTTTATGAAAAAGAAGCGGCCTCACTGCTTGACACCCTCACCTACTCTTTCAATAAAAAGCATTTGCAATCTTTAATCGACAAATCGCTCGACAAAGGGGATAAACAAGCATTTATTCAGTACAGTATCCTGTATAACGAGTTATTGGAAAACAAACTTTGTAACTAATAAAAAGAGCTCTTTTGCCGTTGCAAGAGCTCTTTTTGTTTATCTTTTTATCATGGTTAACTTCCGTTTGGCAAATTAGGAGATTATCCTTCTAAATCAAAATTCACACTAAGTTTTGAAGCAGCTTTATCGTGAATGACCTCTCCTATCGGCCCTACAGTCTAGTTAAAGAAGGGGACTTCTTTCGCAAGTGTGTTAAAATGGGTTCAAGTATGCAATGAAATGGAAGGATGACTACATATGGAACACCTTATCAACGAACGCGTCAAGAGCATTCAAATCTCAGGGATTCGAACATTCTTTAATATGGTTTCCCGGTACGAAGATGTAATCTCCCTTACAATCGGACAACCTGATTTTCCGACGCCATCTCATGTAAAGGATGCCGGAAAACAAGCGATTGATCAAAACTTGACCTCTTATACGCATAATGCCGGGTTATTGGAACTGCGGGAAGCGTCTGCGCGGTTCGTCAACGAACAATATGGTTTATCCTATGCTCCCGAATCGGAAGTCATCGTCACAACAGGAGCGAGCGAAGCTATCGATGTGACATTTCGGACAATTTTATCCGAGGGATGTGAAGTCATTCTGCCGGGTCCTGTCTACCCAGGATATGAGCCCATTATTCGCCTTTGCGGCGCCAAGCCGGTCCATGCCGATACAACCAAAAGCGGCTTTCGCCTAACAGCGGACTTAATTAAGCGGCACTTAACGGAACACACCCGCTGCATCGTTCTTCCTTATCCATCAAATCCAACGGGTGTTACTTTATTAAAGGATGAACTAAATGATATCGCTGCCCTGTTAGAAAAGCGGGACATTTTTATCTTATCCGATGAAATTTACAGCGAGCTCGTGTTTAACGGCAAGCATGAATCAATTGCCACCATTCCTTCTATGAGAGACAAAACAATTGTCATCAATGGTTTATCCAAATCTCATTCTATGACAGGATGGCGCATTGGTTTTATTTTTGCACCTGAAAACATCAGCCGCCATATTTTAAAGGTTCATCAGTATAATGTTACATGCGCTTCTTCTGTTTCCCAAACAGCGGCGATTTCTGCCTTGACAATTGGCCGGCAGGACCCCGTAAAAATGAAAGGGGAATATGAAAAACGCATGAATTATGTATATGAACGGCTTGTGCATATGGGATTTGAGGCCGAAAAACCAAATGGGGCCTTTTACATCTTCCCTTCAATCAGCCCGTTCCATCAAAGCTCCTTTGAATTCGCTCTAGAGCTTGTGGAAAAAGCCGGTGTCGCCCTTGTACCCGGCAGCGCTTTTTCATCTTTGGGTGAGGGATATGTTCGCCTTTCTTATGCGTATTCCATGGACCTGCTTTCTGAGGCACTCGATCGAATGGAGAATTATCTGAGCAACCGTTGACTTATCACTTATCATCCTTAATATGTCCTTAGACAAGCTTCAAACAAAAAGAGACTCCCTGCAAGGTTAGGGGAGTCTCTTTTTGTTTATAAACCGCCTTTATATTTACCGTCGTTTTTAGGGGCTTTTTCTTTTTTTGCTTTATCATTATGGATCTTGTTTGCATCAGTACTTCCGAATTCGTGGCTGAATTCAGAATCGATCACTGCTGAATCAAAACCTTTTTTATTTTTTTGATCAGCATCGTTCTTTTTTGTACGCTTTGCCATTTGCCAACACTCCTTTTACAAGTTCGGTGCATAGTTAGTGTAAGGCAAAAGAAAGCTTTTTATGAGAGACAGTATTCACTACAAGCCCCTTATTTATACAACTTGTAAAGAGCCTGTGTTCCGCTGTTTTCTTCTCCATTTTGTACAAGTGTGTCATAGAGTGATTTAGCCAGGGCCAATCCAGGGGTTTCCATCCCCATGGCTTTGGCTTCTTCCAGGGCAATGCCCATATCTTTAATGAAGTGCTTGATATAAAATCCCGGCTCAAAATCACCTTCAATCATCCGAGGGGCTAAATTACTCAGCGACCAGCTTCCTGCCGCTCCGGCAGAAATGGATTTCAGTACTTTTTCGGGCCTTAACCCCGCTTTTTCCGCATAAACGATTGCTTCCGAAACTCCCATCATATTAGAAGCGATAGCAATTTGGTTACACATTTTCGTATGTTGTCCTGCTCCTGCCTCTCCCTGAAGAATGACATTCTTTCCTAAAACATGGAGAATAGATCGGCAATCGTTGAATGCTTCTTCGTCTCCTCCAACCATGATCGTCA
This sequence comes from Bacillus songklensis, assembly GCF_042649685.1. NCBI lineage: Bacteria > Bacillati > Bacillota > Bacilli > Caryophanales > Bacillaceae > Bacillus > Bacillus songklensis. Next base: position 270,672 of record NZ_JBHRZT010000052.1, read on the forward strand.
GTGTGGCGTGACGCGCTCCTACATCTCCCCCCGAAACTGGAGCATCCAATGAATACACGCTGCGCTTTTTCGCTTCTTCATGAATCTTCTTAGCCAAGGTTGGAGTAGAAGTCGTCATATCAATCAAGTATGTACCTGGTTTGGAATGGTTCAACAGGCCGTCCTTCCCTAAATAAATTTCTTCAACATCACGGGGATAACCGACCATTGTAATAATGACATCAGCATCTGCCGCTAATTGTGCCGGGCTTTCTTTCCAAATAGCCCCTTCATCCAATATATCGATGGCCTTTTCTTTTGTTCTTGTGTACACAAACAGCGGATATCCTGCTTTTAGCAAGTGGCGTGCCATGCTTTTTCCCATTACGCCGGTACCTATAAAACCTATTTTCGTTTCTCCGTTCATTCTACCTTCTCCCCTTTACCGTTTGTTCTTATTGTACTTCACATGAGAGAAGGAATGAAAGTAAAATGAGTTGTAACACACTGCGAAAACGTCCCGTTTAAAAAACGTGTAAAAAGACTGCGAATGCCCTTTTTCTATCGACCAGGACCTGTTCTTTAGCGGAAACATTCATCTGGGAAAAACAAATCAATTTACGATAAAAAACAAAATAAATGCAAGAAATGGCTGCTCCTAATGCAGACTAATCATATCACTTGCATTTTTGTTCTTCATTTAATAGAATTTCTTGCATGCAGGTTGCTGCTCTTTAGTTGTGACCACTGTAAAACGAATTCACTACTTTCATTTACATATAGGAGGCTACAGCATGACAAAAGATTTTTTCGAGATTGTGAACGAACGCGCATCTGTCAGACACTATGATGCGTCTGTAAAATTATCCAAGGAAGAAGTAACAGAGCTGTTGGAGGCAACTGGTAAATCTCCATCAGCATGGAACCTTCAACACTGGAACTACATAGTGTTTTTAAGTAATGAAGCGAAAGAACGCCTATTGCCTATCGGTTATAATCAAAAACAAATCGTCGAGGCTGGAGCGGTAGTGGCCATCTTAGGTGATTTAGAGGCTAACAAAAACACAGATAAGGTTTACAATCCACTTGTAGAAGCAGGACATATGACCCCTGAAATAAAAGATGTATTAGCAGGACAAATTGACGCGGCTTACCAAAACCCTGTATATGCCCGCGATGCTGCGTTCAGTAACGCATCGCTTGCTGCCATGACGCTGATGCTTGCAGCGAAGGCGAAAGGCTATGATACATGTGCAATGGGGGGCTTTAATGTTCAGCGGTTTATTGAGGAATTCAAAGTACCTGAACGTTATATTCCCATTATGCTAATTTCAGTCGGTAAAGCAGCCAAACCGGCTCATGCCAGTGCAAGGCTTTCTGTCGATGAGCTGGCAACATTCCTATAAGACCCATTATAAAAACACGCTCCAGATCTGGAGCGTGTTTTTATATGGACTTTACCATACCGCCGTCAACTAAGAACGAGTTGCCTGTCATGTATGTATTCGCCCCAGATACTAAAAATGCAACAACTTTAGCGAACTCTTCAGGTTCTCCGTAACGGCCAAGAGAAATCGTGGATTTCACTTTCTCTTTAACTTCTTCTTTGGAGATTCCCTCATTTTTGGCACTGATTTGATCAAGCTGTTCTACACGTTCTGTAGCAATTCGCCCAGGCGCCACAGTGTTAACTAAAATGTTATACTCTCCCAATTCTTGAGACAATGTTTTCGTTAACCCCACAATTCCTGTACGGAACGTGTTGGATAATACCAAACCAGGAATCGGCTCTTTAATGGAGGAAGAAGCAATGTTAATGATATGACCGCCTCGCTTCTTCATATATGGCAGCACTTCTCGAATCGTGCGAATATAACTCAGCAAGTTCAATTCAAATGCGTCCTGCCAGTCGTCGTCCGTTAATGATTCAATGTTCCCCGCTTTCGGCCCGCCGGCATTGTTGACTAAAATATCAACCGTCCCAAAATATTCAATGGTTCGTTTTACGACCATTTGAATAGATTCTTTTTGCGTTACATCCGCAATGGTATAGACTGCTTTTCCGTCTGCTAAAGAAGACAACTCTTCCGCTGTTGCACGCAGCTTTTCTTCAGATCGGCTTGCAAGCATTACGTTTACACCCTCTTTAATAAGCTGTACGGCAATTGCCTTACCAAGCCCCTGGCTTGAAGCTAATACAATAGCCGTTTTTCCTTTTAGCTGTAAGTCCATCGTTTTGTTCCCACCTTTTCTTTGTGATTCTATCATTCAATTTACCATGAAAAAGAAAGCTTGCCTATGAAAGTTTTGTTTATTTCGAATCTTTCTGCTTCTTGGAGACCGATTTTTTACTCCCGGCAAGGGATATCTTCCTAGTAAAATTTGCTCCTCTGTGCTCCCTTTAAATATTTCCTCCACATTTTGACGTTACCCCGTCGGCATTGTCCGCGGCTACCTGAAAGATGAGAAGTCCCGTGATTGTGCAGCCCTGATGGAATGACGCAATCCGTTTAAATCAAAACATTAAAAGAGGGTGCCCCAAGTACAAAGAATATACTTTTGGGACACCCCCTGCGATGGACCGTCATTAAAAATCCAGGTAAATCAAGCGTTGCGGTGATGGCCCGTCACAGAAAAAATGGATGCTTACCGTCATCTGGAGGCTTTTGAGTCAGCCCCTTTTAGCTTTCAATCAAGCTCCACTCCAAATCTTTTTTGTTTAAAATAAGGTTCGCCTTCAGCTTACTTGTTCTTTTATGCTCCTCGAGGTCATTGTACATTTCATCCATATCTAAAAATTCGCCGATCGTATAAACAGGGATTTGTATATCTCTGCGTGTATGACCCATATGCTGGAAATCAAGCAAAAGACCATCATTTGTTAATGTTAACAGCGTATTCACCAACACTAAAGGCAATGCGGGGTACTCCGACTTCTTACGCAGCAAAGAAAAACGTTTATGATTTAATGAAGAGATTTTCAAAGGGACAATCCGGCTCATCAAATGTTTCATATCATATACATCTCTATAATACGTTTTGTTAAACCGCCCGTCATCATGGGCGAGATAGACAAATTGATTATTCAGTTTATTGTTAAACGGGCTGTGTAAAGGCTTCTGATAGTGGCCCAAATACAACAATGCAGCAAGATCATGCGGCTCGAGAAGATCGAGCGATGAAAGTTCTTCCACATCAATCCAGCAAAAGTTTCCGTAACCGTATACATTGTCCTGGGCCAGCTTATCAATTTGCTCTCTTTCCACATAATCCAGCAATGTTCCAAAATGAAAATCGCTTTCGTCGAATTGATGTTTTAATAATAAAATATTTGAAAGCTCCGAAGGGATTGAATAAACAAACTCTTTAAATTCAATACCATACGTTATAAAGAATCTTTCATTAAGATTGCCGTTTATATAAATAAGATCTCGTATGCCATCTGTTTTGCTCAACCGTACTAACCACCTTACATGATGTTCGCTATGTATTTTATTGATTTATTATATCGCTAATTAATTAAAAGTAAAAGTATTTCCTCCTACCTCTGTCCTAGTTGGCGGTATCCGGCTCAATACACAAGAGTCATGACAAAGGTAGTAAAACTCGTTATAATAAGCTTTAAGTTTGTACATATTTTAAGCATCAAGATTGGTTCTTGTGAAAGGGGATCTGCATGGACATACGTCAGCTTCAATATTTTTATGAAGTCGCAAAGCAAAAAAGCTTTACAAAAGCGGCTGCAGTATTACATATCTCACAACCATCTTTAAGTAAGATGGTCAAATCGCTAGAGGATGAAATTGGAATCAAGTTAATTGATCGGTCAGGAAAACGAATTCAGCTCACAGATGCGGGTGAAATTGTATTTCAGCAATCTGAAGCCGTGCTGCGTTCCCTCGGAGACTTATCGAATTCTCTATACGATTTAATGAATTTAAAAAGAGGAACAATTAAATTTGGTATCCCCCCTATCATTGGAACATTATTCTTTCCGCGTATCATTAAGTCGTTTCATGATTCTTACCCTCTTATCCATATTCAAATGATTGAATTTGGCGCAAAGAAGATGGAAAGAATCGTTGAACAAGGTGAAGTCGATGTAGGAGTCGTTCTTCTCCCTGTAGATGAAACCATATTTGAAGCCATTCCTTTTGCAAAAGAACAATTACAAGTAGTTGTACATAAAGAGCACCCGCTTGCTGAAAAAGGCGTGATTCCCTTAACTGATTTAAAGGATGAATCGTTTATTATGTTCCACGAAGATTTTTCGATGCATGACATTATTTATAATGAATGCTTACGCGCTGGTTTTCAGCCAAAAATCGCCTACGAAAGCTCACAATGGGATTTCATCGGTGAAATGGTTGCGGCAAATCTAGGAGTAGCCTTATTTCCTCAATCTATTTGCCTAAAACTTAACCCCGATCAAGTGAGTATTATTGATTTAAAACATACGATTCCATGGGAGCTTGGTTTAATCATAAAAAAAGACCGCTACATCTCAATTGCTACAAAGACATTTTTGGACCACTTGAAATCGTATTTTCCTTCTCCCAACAAATAAGTGAACGATATGGGGGAGCCCCATAAGTCACGGGAAGGGAGATAATCTTGTTTTTTTAACTGAAATGGCCGTCAAGTAATCATTCATTTTGCTGATTTTCTCATGATGGTTCACCCTTTTCATCTATAGCTTCCATGCATAATAACTATAACTATTATGTATTTTACGGAAAGTATACTCTCGTATACACTTAATTGTGTAAGATTCATCACATTACGTTACAACAAAATGATTCAACGTTATACGATGAATTCATGATCTCTAGACCCATTTGCATAATCTCATGTTACTCTTTTCTCCCAAAGATGAGTCGTCTTGTCCCATGCAAGGCGGCTCTCTTATTTGTATACAGAACTTTAAACCGTTTTCATAATAAATTTTTATCCTAGAGGTGGTGATATTTGTGAAAATATTCACAATTCTTCTTCAAATGATACTGCTAACCGTCATCTTCTTACTTGGAGAAGGCATAGTAAGACTTTTTCACCTTCCTGTACCAGGGAGTATTATCGGACTCGCCATTTTGTTTTTACTTCTTCAATTGAAGATCATTAAATTAAGCTGGATCGAAAAGGGCGGGAATTTGTTACTGGCTAACCTGCTGCTGTTTTTTATTCCGGCTGTCGTCGGTTTGATTAACTACACGGACGTTATTAAACAATATGGGATACAAATTATGGCCGTTATTGTTGTCAGTACGGTACTCGTGATGTCAGTGACAGGTCTTGTAGCTGAATTAGTCTCAAAGCGAAAGGAGGAAAAATCGGCATGAATACTTTACTATTGTCCCTTGGAGCCATTGTGGTTACACTGTTAAGTTACCTTATATCCAAAAAGATATATGAATATAAAAGAATAATCATATTTTCACCCATTGTATTCGCACCTGTTATCATCATCATTTTATTGTCTTTTGGGGATATGACGTATGAAACCTATAAGAAAGGCTCTAATCTTTTAAGCTATATGCTTGGGCCTGCTACTGTTGCATTTGCCATTCCTATGTATAAGCATTTTCAGCTTTTAAAGAAACACAGCATTGAAATTTTAGTAAGTGTGTTGAGTGGAACAATGATTGCTACCCTTTCGTCGCTCTTTTTGGCATTATTGTTTCATTTGAATGGTCAAATCGTCAACAGTATCATCCCTCGTTCTATCACGATTCCCATTGCTGTCGATGTGTCAGAATCTATTGGAGGGGACCCGAGCGTAACCATTTTGTTTGTTATTATGACAGGTATTTGGGGTACAATGATTGGGCCGAAGCTCATCCGGCTGCTTACATTGCGCTCATCTGTTGCTAAGGGGCTTTTGATGGGTGTGGCCGCCCACGGTACGGGGACAGCCCGCGCTTTTGAATTAGGCAAGCTGGAGGGAACATTTTCAAGTTTGGCGATGATCATTACTGCCATTTTAACTCTTGTGTTTGCCCATACAATCATACCGGCTCTATTCAATATGCTATCGTAAAAACCAATCGGCAATAACTTTCCGATTGGTTTTTTTATGGTTGATAAAAATTTATAAAATATTCAAAAAAATGTTAAGATGAAATGGAATATGAATAGAGAGGTGGTGAAATTACCGTAGAGTATAGCTTGCGGAACAAGACAATTTCAATGTGCAATCTATGCTTTCTTATATAGTAAAAAAAGCGTTTGGCTTTTTGCCAAACGCTTTTTCATTATCCAATATGGAAAGTTTGTTTTACAAATGCCACTACCTCTTCAGTCGTTGGCATGGAAAGGACTTGATCTACATATTTCTCAATTTCCACTTTTGATAAATGACGGATTTGAGAACGTGCTTTTAGGATGGATGTTGCACTCATGGAGAACTCATCTAATCCTAATCCAAGGAGAATCGGGATGGCAATTTCATCTCCCGCCATTTCTCCGCACATACCTGCCCATTTTCCTTCTTTATGAGCAGCATCAATGACATTTTTGATCAAGCGAAGAATCGCCGGATTGTATGGCTGATAAAGGTAAGAAACGCGCTCGTTCATACGGTCAGCCGCTAATGTATACTGAATTAAATCGTTTGTTCCGATTGAGAAGAAATCGACTTCTTTGGCAAACAGGTCTGCCATGACCGCAGAAGACGGAATCTCTACCATCATCCCAACTTCGATGTTGTCAGAAACAGCAACACCTTCAGCTTGAAGCTTCTCTTTTTCTTCCATTAAAATAGCTTTTGCTTGACGGAATTCATCAAGAGTTGCAATCATTGGGAACATAATTTTTAAATTACCGTGTACACTAGCACGCAACAAAGCACGAAGCTGTGTACGGAACATGTCTTGCATTTCTAAGCATAAACGGATGGCACGGAATCCTAAGAATGGGTTCATTTCCTTTGGAAGATCTAAATATGGAAGCTCTTTGTCCCCTCCGATATCCAATGTACGAACGACAACCGGCTTTCCTTCCATACGCTCTAATACTGTTTTATAGGCAGTAAATTGTTCTTCTTCTGTCGGAAGTGTATCTCTTCCCATGTATAGGAATTCTGTCCGATATAAACCGACGCCTTCCCCGCCGTTTTCGAGTACCCCTTTTACATCCTCAGGTGTACCGATGTTGGCCGCTAATTCTACATGATAATTATCTGCTGATACCGTTTTTTCGTTTACAAGTTTTGCCCACTCCGCTTTTTGCGCTTCATAAGCCGCTTTCTTGTCTTCATATGCTTTCACGATATCTTCTGTCGGATTGACGATTACTTTTCCGTCTAAACCATCTACGATGACTAATGCACCATTTTTGATATCCGCAGTAACCGTTTTTGTCCCGACAACCGCAGGAATTTCCATCGAACGAGCCATAATCGCCGAGTGGGATGTACGGCCGCCGATATCTGTGGTAAAACCTTTTACGTATTTACGATTTAATTGAGCAGTATCTGATGGCGTCAAATCTTCTGCGATGATAACCACTTCTTCAGAAATCATGCTCGGATTGGCGATAGTAACGCCTAACAAATGAGCCAATACACGCTTTGTTACATCACGAATGTCAGCCGCGCGCTCTTTCATATATTCGTTGTCCATGGACTCGAACATATGAACGAACATCGTTGCCACTTCGTTTAAAGCAAATTCAGCATTCACTTGTTCAGATGTAATTTTATCTTTAATAGGATTGATTAGTTCTGGATCACTTAATACAAGGAGATGAGCTGCGAAAATTTCCGCTTTATCTTCTCCCAATTCTTTACGAGCATGCTCTTTGATGACTTCAAGCTCTGATTTTGATTGAGCAAGCGCTTGTTCGAAACGTTCTGCTTCTGCATTTGTATCCGTTACTGCTGTTTTCTCTACTGTTAACTCCGGGTTTTCTAGGCGAAAAGCTTTAGCAATGGCAATGCCGCTTGACGCGGCAATGCCCAAAATTTCGTTTGTCATTATTCTGCTAAACCTTCTTTTTTCATTGTGTCTTCTAAAGCAGCGATTGCATCTGCTGCATCAGAGCCTTCAGCAGTAATTTTGATAACAGCATCTTTCGGAATACCTAAAGACATAACGCCCATGATTGATTTTAAATTAACTGTCTTACCGTTGTACTCTAAGTTAACATCAGCATCGAATTTGCTTGCAGCTTGTACCAATGTTGTTGCTGGACGAGCATGGATTCCTGAATCTGCTACTACTGTAAATTGTTTTTCTGCCATGATGATCAATCTCCTTTTTCTACTTTGAAATGTTTATAATGCTTTCTTCATTAAGGTCAACGTGACCTTGTTTTAAAATGTTGACTTTTTCATCAGCTTGTAAGTTTGTGAAAATGATCGGTGTGATAACAGAAGGTGCGTGATTTTTCACAAAATCCAAATCAACCTTCAATATCGGCTGACCCTTTTTCACTTCGTCTCCTTGAGACACAAGAGCATCAAAGCCTTCACCTTTTAAGTTAACAGTATCGATACCAAAGTGGATCAAAATCTCGCGACCGCTTGTCGTTTCAATTCCAATGGCATGCTTCGTCGGGAATAAGTTTACTACTTTTCCGTCCGCCGGCGCAACTACTGTTCCCTCAGAAGGAACAATTGCAAAGCCGTCACCCATTAACTTTTGTGAAAATACTTGATCTGGCACTTCAGAAAGCGGTACGATTTCCCCTTTAATGGGAGAAACCAAGTCATTTAAGTTACCGCTCATTCCCGCAGGTGTAATGACTTCTTTTTCAACTGCTTTTGGCTCTGTCGCTGCAATCGGTGTACGCCCTTCCATAATATCCTTAATTTGGCCTTTTAATGTATCAGACTTTGGTCCGAAAATCGCTTGAATATTATTACCCACTTCTAGAACACCTGAAGCTCCAAGTTTTTTCAAACGCTCTTTGTCGACGTTTTTCACATCATTGACAGATACGCGTAAACGAGTGATACAAGCATCCAAGTTAGAGATATTTGTTTGACCGCCAAGTGCTTCGAGTACGTTGCGTGGAAGCTCACCCGCTTCAACTGCACCTGCTTCAGCTTCTTCTGTTTTATCCTCGCGGCCAGGTGTTTTCAAGTCAAACTTACGGATGGCAAAACGGAACCCGAAGTAATAAATAACAGCCAGCACTAAACCTACCGGGATGACTAACCACCAGTCTGTACGGTTTTGCAGCACACCGAATAATATATAGTCAATTAGGCCACCAGAGAACGTCATACCAATTTTTACATTCAAGATTTGCATGACCATGAATGATAAGCCTGCAAACACGGCATGGATGGCAAATAAAATTGGTGCAACGAATAAGAACGTAAATTCAAGTGGCTCTGTAATACCCGTTAAGAAAGATGTTAGCGCAGCCGAACCCATGATACCGGCTACATATTTTTTATGTTCAGGACGCGCTTCATGATACATTGCCAACGCTGCTGCCGGTAAACCGAACATCATGAACGGGAATTTACCTGTCATGAATGTACCAGCTGTCAACTCTACTCCGTCCTTAAGCTGTGCGAAAAAGATTTTTTGGTCCCCACGCACCACTTCACCGGCTTTATTCACATACTCACCAAATTCAAACCAGAACGGCGAATAGAAAATGTGATGGAGCCCAAACGGGATTAGAGAACGTTCGATCAACCCGAAGATAAAGGCTGATAGCGTCGGATTTGCTCCAATCATATTTTTTGAAAACGCATTAAGTCCACCTTGAACCGGCGGCCACACAAAAATTAATACAACGCCAAGAATAATAGCTGCTACACCCGTAATAATCGGTACGAAACGTTTACCTGCAAAGAACCCTAAATAAGAAGGCAGTTCAATTTTGAAATAACGGTTATACATCGACGCGGCCAATATACCTACGATAATACCGCCAAACACCCCTGTTTGCAGGGTTGGAATACCTAAGATGCTTGCAAACGCCGGGTCTTTTCCAATCATAGCCGGATCTAATTGCCCTGTACCTATTAAAATCGTACTCATTGTTTTATTCATAATGAGATAGCCTACAATCGCCGCAATACCCGCAACCCCGTCACCACCTGCTAAACCAACGGCAACCCCTACCGCAAATAAGAGGGATAGGTTGGCAAAGATGATATCGCCAGCCTGCGCCAAAACGCTGGCTATCAGCTGGAACCAATCGGCTTCAAGAGCTGGAATACGCTCTAGTAGAGTCGGATTTTGAAGCGCTGTACCAACGCCCAGCAGAATACCGGCTGCCGGTAAAATCGCTACTGGAAGCATCAATGCTTTTCCTACTCTTTGCAATACGCCAAAAAGCTTTTTAAACATAGCGTATACCTCCTTTTCTATTTGTAGTGTGCAACAAGCGAGTGAATTGATACGTTATTCTTTATCAAACGCTTTCTTTTCAAACAACAAAAAAGGCATGAGAAAAAAAAGAAACAGATGGCAGCAAAAAGGCATAAATAAGCCTTTAACCTCACCATTGTTTCATTTCTCAACTCATGCCTGATCGAATCAGTAACACGTATCAAAATGAATTTATGCTAATTCAGTTTTATCCACTAATCGCTGCAGATGCATCGTCAAATACACGGCTTCTGCCTCATAGACAGGTAATTGTAATACTTGCTGCATCACCTTGATGATTTTCCAAGACAAATTGTAGCATAAAGGATATTCCTCTTTCAAGAGTAAAGCTAATTTTTTAGGTTCCTCTACTTTCTCCCCTTCTTTTACGCGCTCAATCGTAAAATGAAGATGACGAATAAGCCGCATATAATGAATGGATTCACGGTCAATCTGGATCTTAAAAGCATGTTCAATCATTTCGATAATCGTGTGAATCAGCTGCGAATGTTTATTCACCTCTGAAATGTGTTTGGCCGTCAATGCACTATGGATATGAAGCGCGATAAAACCTATTTCCCCTTTTGGCAGCTTTAGCCCCATTCTCTTATTTATCATATCAATTACTTCAGAAGCAATTGTGTATTCATCGGGGTATAATGCTTTTGTTTCCAATAAAAAAGGGTTTTTCAGGTCCATTCCTTGTTGTATACGCTTAATCGCAAAATAAACATGATCGGTTAAGGCGACATGGATATGTTCATTCAACGGTGCATTCACCCTCTGCTGAATATGAGAAATCATATCGTTCATGAGCCCAACAAAGCGCTCATCAATATGGTTAAGAAGCTGCTTGTACTGTTCCCTTTCTTGCTCACTCTTTAACAGGAACAATTTCTCGACGGCTTCGGACGCTATTTCATCACCTTTTTTCTTGCCAAATCCAATCCCTTTTCCAATAAGGACTACCTCATCATATTCTGCATGTGACGCAATTAATACATTGTTGTTTAAAGCTTTTTTTACGACAAAGGACCCTTGCACGAATCCTCCACTCCCCTGCTTTCACTTGTCACTACTCGTCCTTACATATTACAAAAGAAATAGTTTTGACGTCAATGAAAATAATCATGTTAGAACTATATATCCAAAAAAAGGCCCATCATTCAAATCCTGGATCTTATCGGATTTCAAATGACAGGCCTTTTTAGTAAGCTGCCCCATAAGTCTCCACAATAAAGGAAACTTCCATCAGTGGGGGTTTACTGCCCGTTAATGCGGGATCAATCACAAAAATTGGTGTTTATTGAAAGAACCCATCACGGAATCCCTTGCTATTGCTGGATTTTCATGACGGGTCCTTTCAGGAGGATGACTCACCAGGGATACTTTTTATCCCTGGTGAGTCATCCTTTTTATTGGAACTCTCTTGTTAGATTCGCCATTTCGATTGCTGCCGCCGCAGCTTCCCATCCTTTGTTTCCAGCCTTTGTACCGGCACGTTCTACTGCTTGCTCAATGTTTTCTGTGGTTAGAACACCAAAAATAATCGGTACTCCTGTTTGCAGGCTTTGGGATGCTACTCCTTTTGCCACTTCATTGCAAACATAATCAAAATGCGGAGTGGCACCGCGAATCACGGTTCCTAACGTAATAACGGCGTCATATTTTTTGGATTCCGCCAATTTCTTCGCGATAAGCGGAATTTCAAATGCTCCCGGAACCCATGCGACATCCACATTCTCTTCTTCTACTCCGTGGCGCTTTAAAGCATCAAGCGCCCCGCCTAACAACTTGCTTGTAATAAACTCATTAAAACGCCCTACAACAATCCCTACACGTAATCCGGTTCCTACTAAATGCCCTTCAAATACTTTTCCCATTTTTATTTCTCCTCCAACTTATAGGTGTAATAAATGTCCAAGTTTTTCTACTTTTGTATGCAAGTAGCGCTCATTGTCTTTCAATACAGGCATCTGAATCGGAACGCGTTCGACGATTTCCAGGTCATAGCCCTCCAGCCCTGCGATTTTACGTGGATTATTCGTTAAGAGCCTCATTTTTTGGACACCGAGATCTTTTAACATTTGCGCACCGATGCCGTAATCACGTAAATCAGCCGCAAAACCAAGCTTTTCATTTGCTTCTACTGTATCGTATCCTTCCTCCTGCAGCTTGTAGGCCCTTAACTTGTTTAACAGACCGATGCCTCTTCCTTCTTGACGCATATAAAGCAAAACGCCTTTGCCTTCTTGCTCAATTTGCGCAAGTGCCGCATGCAGCTGAGGACCGCAATCACAGCGGTGTGACCCAAACACGTCACCTGTTAAACATTCGGAATGAACGCGGACTAAAACAGGCTCATCTGCTGAAATCTCCCCTTTTACAAGCGCCATATGTTCCCGATTGTCCAATACATTTGAAAAACCGACTGCTTGAAAGTGTCCAAATGATGTCGGTAACTGGATTTCCACTTCGCGTTTAACCAGCTTATCATGCTTTCTGCGATAAGCGATCAAATCTTTAATGGTAATCATTTTTAAGTCTAAAGTGCTTGCTATTTCCACCAAGTCGGGAACTCGTGCCATTGTGCCGTCTTCCTTCATGATTTCACAAATGACCCCCGCAGGCTTTGCTCCTGCTAAAGCGGCCAAATCAATCGCTGCTTCCGTATGACCGGCACGTCTTAATACTCCTCCTTTTTTCGCGATAAGCGGAAACACATGTCCCGGACGGCGGAAATCACTCGCTTTTGCCTCTGGATCCAGGAGCGCTTGAATGGTAGCTGCACGCTCAAACGCACTAATACCTGTTGTTGTCGTTTTATGATCGATACTTACTGTAAAGGCCGTCCCGTGTGAGTCAGTGTTATGCTCAACCATTGGCTTTAAATCTAGTGATTGTGCTAATTCTTCAGAAATCGGTGTACAAATCAACCCTTTGCCATGTGTGGCCATAAAATTAATCGTTTCGGGGGTTGTTTTTTCCGCTAAGGCCACAAAATCTCCTTCGTTTTCCCGATCTTCATCATCACAAACAATGATGACCTTGCCTTTTTTCAAGTCGTCAAGAGCTTCTTCAATACGATGAAACATCAAACTTCCCCTCCTTTATTCTGCAAACCCGTATTCCTTCAGCAAACCGTAAGTCATAGAACGTTTTGCTGTCTGCTGCTCTTTCACCATCATTTTTCTCATATATTTAGCCAGCATATCGGTTTCAATATTCACAATATCCCCAGCCGTTTTTCCCCCTAAAATTGTATGGGAGGACGTGTGAGGGATAAGGGAAATCGTAAACGTTTCATTAGTCAAGCCGAAAATCGTTAAGCTCGTCCCATCAACGGTGACTGATCCTTTTAAAACCATAAAATCGAGTAAGCCCGAATCGGCCTCAATCTCGTAGTAAACAGCATTCCCTTTCGGCGATTTCCGTGTAATCTTGCCAATTCCATCAACATGGCCGCTGACAAAATGACCGCCGAAACGTCCGTTAGCCGCCATCGCTCTTTCTAGGTTAACAGCGTCCCCCCGCTTTAGTGTTTTTAATGTAGTGGCAGAGATGGTTTCCGGCATCACATCAACCGTAAATTCACTTTTTGTAAATGAAGTAACGGTTAAACAAACGCCGTTCACCGATATACTGTCTCCGAGTCTTACGTCCTCAAGGATGCTGTGTGCAGTAATCGCAATCTCAATAGCATCCTTTCCTTTTTGAATATGTTGGACTCTGCCGATTTCTTCAATAATTCCCGTAAACATTTCTTTCACCTTCTAACGGTACAGCCGTTAATTTCAAATCATCGCCGACGTATTCGACTGATTGGATTTTCAATTGAACTGCTTCATTGATATTGGGGATTCCTTCTCCCCCGAACAAAGTTGGAGCTTCCTTACCTCCGATGAGCTTCGGGGCCACATAGGAAATCATTTGATTAAATCGCCCTGCCTTCAAGAAACTTCCGTGAACTGTCGATCCTCCTTCTACTAAAAGGGAGGTGACACCCTTTTCTCCAAGGAACGTTAACGCTTCTTTGATATCAATCTTTTCAGTAGGAAGCGGAAAAATCTCTACAAACGAGTTGCGAAGACGGCCTGCTTTTTCAGGATCTATATTGTTTCCTGTTATAATCCAGGTAGGGGCTTCTCCGTCATTTAGCAATGTACACTCCTCTGGTATTCTTAATGAAGCATCAAGAACGATTCGAATCGGATGCTTTCCTCCACCTGGAAGACGTGTCGTTAAACTTGGATTGTCGGCAATCACGGTTTGGACGCCTACTAAAATGGCATCATGCTGATGACGCAATTGATGTACGTCCAATCTGGCCTGCTCACCTGTAATCCATTTGCTGTCTCCCGTAACCGTTGCTGTCTTGCCATCAAGACTGCTCGCTGTTTTTAACGTCACATACGGGATTTTCGTTTTTATATAATGAAAAAAGATTTTATTCAAAGCATCTGCTTCTTCTTTCAATATCCCTGTTTCTACGGAGATTCCCGCCGCTTTCATACGCTCGATTCCCTTTCCTGATACAAGGGGATTCGGATCAAGCGAAGCAATTACGGCTCTTTTTATTCCTTTTTTAACAACAAGGTCAGCACATGGCGGCGTTTTGCCATAGTGTGAGCATGGTTCAAGGGTTACATAAATGGTTGCCCCTTTTGCCCGTTCGCCGGCCATCTGTAATGCATGTACTTCCGCATGCGCTTCGCCTGCTCTTAGGTGCGCCCCCATGCCGACTACTTCGCCATTGTTTACAACAACAGCCCCAACAACAGGATTCGGGTTCGTCTGCCCCATTGTTGCTTTTGCCAGCTCAATTGCCAGCTTCATATAATCGTCGTCTTTCAGCATCATCGCCTCCCAATCTTTTTCTCCTTTACATATTTTGTTTGTCCAGTAATAATATGTCCAAACACAAAAAACCCAGTCCATATGTCCTGGGGTTTGTTGAGACGAATCAGTCTTTCCACATGCCAAATAAGCCCGATAACGACCGCTTTTTAAGATCATTGCCTCAAGGAAATAAAGGATCTTCCTGAAGAGACCTCCCTAGTTGACTATAAGCAAGCCCGAAGATTAAGCTACTTGATCATTCAACAATCATGCTTTCTTTATTCCTTGATAAGCAAGCGAAATAAACCTCTATTTACTCATGAAACAAGCAAATAAAAGTGCCGAAATCTGCACGTTCTGATCCTTCTCCCATCCAGACTATACTGTCGGCTCCAGATTTTCACTGAATCCACCGTTTATCCCGCTC
Organism: Bacillus songklensis; assembly: GCF_042649685.1. Classification (NCBI taxonomy): domain Bacteria; kingdom Bacillati; phylum Bacillota; class Bacilli; order Caryophanales; family Bacillaceae; genus Bacillus; species Bacillus songklensis. Next base: position 286,248 of record NZ_JBHRZT010000052.1, read on the forward strand.
TAACGGACAGAATCCTTCCCCCTTCTTCAAAGGGAAACAACTGTCCATAAGGGCTCGATTGGTTCAACTAACCATCAATCATCATAAAAAATAAACGGGTCACGGGCTTAGAAACGATTCTGTTTCATCACCGCCGGTTGGGAATTTCACCCGACCCCGAAGGATATGGTTTTATTAAGTTTTGCTAATAGTTTAACAGATAAGCCAAAAAAAATCACGGAATTTGTTTTCTATATAAATCCACATAAAGAATTTGACATGAGCAAAAACCGCCCATATCAAATTCTTTACGCATAAGCCTTCGTCCATTCAGGATGCAAGAACAGACGAACATAAATAGGATAAAGATTGAAAAGATCCGCCGGCACCCTCTTGATTTCAATAAGTTTCCCATGGCCATTCATTGTTTTACTTTTTTTATCCATAACATAAAAATAAAAGCCAATCCCATATAACCAAATAGAGGATATAAGGCCGTTAATAAAGACCCGTATCCAACTTGGCCAATGGTAAAGCAAAGAAGCAGAATCACGATAATCCATGTACTTTCACGTATAGGAATAACGGTTTGCAGCTGGCGTGCCATTCCAAATACATTACCGATCAGTGTTGTAAAAATCTCACCATATATCACGATTAAAAACAGCCAATTTACCCATACCCCTACATTTTTAATGACTTCGCTCATAGGAATGTCCAATTTGAACGTATACGGCAAATTAGAAAGAGCCAAATGAGCGACAATCATCATAAAGGTTAGTCCAACTCCTCCGAGGATTGCGCCCCACCGAAGAATCTTACGTTCTTTAATTTCATAGCCGAGCGGTACTAATACAGCTTGAGCCATCGCTAAATTAAAAGCTGCGTATAAGAACGGGCTTTTTAACCAACTCATGTCACCTGTCAATAATTGGGCGGACGAACCTTGCAAAAAGGAAAAATTGCCGATGTAAGGCGCGATGATGATCACCGAAAAAGTGAGCATCATCGGTACAACAAGTGAGTTTACAATCATGATGCCTTCAATTCCTTTAACGATGGAAATATAAGCAATAATGGCCGTTAAGAACATACCGATTTGCGGCCACCAACCGAGCTGTTCTTTTACAATCGATCCTGTGCTTGCCAGCATGACAGAGGTGATTCCAAACAAAATGATGATGGTAAACACATTTACGATTTTACCGATTGTTTTTCCAAATAAATAGTCGTTTAGTTGCTGATAGGATTGGGCTCCAATTTCCTGCGCCATTATCATCATTTTCGATCCGAGCCAAACGAAAAATAAGCCGCTTACTACAATGCCGATTAACCCGGGCGTGCCATATCGGGTAAAGAACTGCACAATTTCTTTCCCCGTTGCAAACCCGGCACCTACAACTGTTCCTATGTAGGTAGCAGCCACTTGCAAGATCAGTTTCCATTCTTTTTTCATCATCTCACCCTTTTTTCAAAAGCTACTAATAGTACACTATATGAAGCTATTTTTAAAAAAAGACGAGCCTGCACCACTGTTTCTTTTTCAGAATGGAAACATTTCATAGAAAAATTGATGATTGTCATCGTTTGGAGGCTTTCGAGTCGGCTCCCCGTTTATTTGTTTATTTTTTCACGCTGTTCTATCGCTTTTTTCAGAAGAGAGAGACAATCTTTATCTTCTTTTTTCAGCATGTTGATCACCATCGGGCGGATGAACCTCATCATCATATTTTTGGCTACCACTTCCCCCGTAAAATCAACGAGTGTTCCGTTATCGTATGTTTTAAATTGATATCTATAAATGACTTCAATGCCGTTTGTTTCACTCTGTATAGTATATGAACGATTCGGAATGTACTCGATAAACTCTAAAATGGACGTTGTGTCTTGTGCACCCATTTTTCTTCTTTCTCTAAATTGAGTGCCTACACCAATAGGCCCTTCCGTTATTTTTTCACTGGATAATACATAAACCATCACTTTCGGTGTGTTATGCAAATCGACCGCAAACGCAAATACTTCCTCAAGCGGTTTTTCAATAAAGATTTGATCACGAAGATCGGCCATCATCTCATCCCCTTTGCTTTCTTCCTTTGTTAACATTTATACATGCTTGCTTAATCTCCTTTATGCAATCATAAACTTTATGGGATTTTATTCTTTTTTCTTTCTATCTATTTTTTTAAGAGACATATTTTTTGTTTTATATACTGCCCATCCCCAGTTTTTTCAACGTTTCGTTCACAACGCTCACCTTGATAGTCTCCATTGAGGGGCTGTCCAGACAAAAAAATATGTTGTATAATTATCAAAAATCAGATAAGTTAGTTATTATAAAAAATTACATACATCATTCTTATCAAGAGAGGTGGAGGGACTGGCCCTTTGAAACCTCAGCAACCAGTCGCAGGTGACAAGGTGCTAAATCCAGCGAAGCAGTTAGTAATGCTTGATAGATAAGAAGAGGGTTTTTGATTAAAAAGGTCTTCTTCTTAGCAGGAAGGCCTTTTATGATGGTCATCATTCCTCTTCAAAAAAGAATGATTATAAGGGGGAATAAGAATGGGATTATTAAAAGATTTGCAGTCGCGCATTTTAATCGGGGACGGAGCCATGGGTACGCTGTTGTATGCTCACGGTGTTGACAGCTGTTTTGAGCAGTTGAATGTGACAAATCGTGATGAAATCTTTCGTGTTCACGAAGCTTATCTAAAAGCAGGATCGAATGTTATTCAAACAAACACCTATGGAGCCAACTATCATAAGCTGGCACGCCATGGTCTGGAGGATGAAGTAAAGACCTTTAATATTGCAGCGGCGCAAATTGCGAAGGAAGCAGCAAAAGGCAACGCATATGTAGTTGGAACAGTCGGTGGAGTTCGAGCTTTAACGAAATCGACGATTACAATAGAAGAAATTAGGCGAAACTTTCGTGAGCAGCTATTTTGGCTTCTCCATGAAGAGGTTGATGGTATTTTATTAGAAACATACTATGACTTGGAAGAACTGAAAACGGTTTTGTCCATTGCCCGTAAGGAAACAAACAAACCAATTATCGCTCATGTCTCCCTTCATGAAAAAGGAGTTCTTCAAGACGGTACACATTTGGGCGATGCATTGTCACAGCTTGAAGAGCTCGGTGCGGATGTGGTCGGCATTAACTGCCGCCTTGGCCCTTATCATATGATTGAGTCATTGGAAGAAGTGCCGCTTCCGAAACGTGCCTTTTTATCTGCCTATCCAAACGCAAGTTTACCAGATTACGTAGACGGCCGGCTTGTATATGAAACAGATAGTCAATATTTCTATGAAACAGCGCTTGCATTTCGCAATCAAGGAGTTCGGTTAATCGGTGGATGCTGCGGTACAACCCCAGCCCATATCGAAGCGATCTCTTCTGCGCTAAAGGATAAAGAACCGATTACATTCAAGCGGACAAAAGAACGCCAAGTTGTCGAGATTCAAGAAACAGCCGATGACCAGCACTCGCATATTCATAATATCGTCAAAGAGCGCCGCTCCGTCATTGTAGAACTTGATCCCCCTAAACAATTCGGGATTGAAAAATTCATGACAGGAGCAAAAGCGTTGCATGATATTGGTGTCGATGCTGTTACCCTTGCCGATAATTCACTCGCTTCACCGAGAATCAGCAACTTGGCGATGGCATCTCTTTTGCGGCATAAAACAGATGTGCGTCCGCTTGTCCATATTACATGCCGTGATCGTAACTTAATTGGTTTACAGTCGCATTTAATGGGACTTCATACATTGGGAATTAACCAAATACTGGCGGTTACAGGCGACCCTTCCAAGATTGGAGATTTCCCGGGAGCTACTTCTGTATACGATTTGTCTTCGTTCGATCTCATTAGCCTTATTGCACAATTTAATGAAGGACTTTCTTATTCAGGCAAACCGCTCGGACAAAAAACAAACTTTTCGATTGCCGGAGCATTCAATCCAAATGTAAGACATCTCGATAAAGCAGTTCTTCGGTTAGAGAAAAAAATCGCCTGCGGAGCCCATTACTTTATTTCTCAACCGGTTTATTCGATATCGCAAATCGAAGCGATTTATGAAGCGACGAAACACTTATCGGCCCCGATTTATATTGGGATTATGCCGTTGACTAGTGCACGAAACGCACGTTTTCTTCATCATGAAGTGCCTGGAATTAAATTGTCCGAAGACATTCTGGCACGTATGGATGCAACAGAAAATGATGCCCAAAAAGGCCAGCAGGAAGGCATTGCGATTGCCAAACACCTCATTGATGCTGCCTATGATTTGTTTAACGGCATTTATTTAATTACACCGTTTATGCGCTATGAAATGACTGTAGAGCTGACGAAATACATTCACGATAAAGAACGTATCAGAAAGGAAGATCATCATGTCTCAACCCTCCATTCATAATCAATTAAAAGAAAGAATTCTCGTCCTTGATGGTGCAATGGGAACGATGATTCAAGCGGCTAACTTAACGGCTGCCGACTTTGGCGGTGAACTTTATGAAGGCTGTAACGAATACTTATCCCTCACAACTCCTAATGTCATACGCTCCATTCATGAAGAATATTTAAAAGCAGGAGCAGACATTATCGAAACAAATACATTCGGGGCAACATCCGTTGTATTGGATGAATATGATTTAAGCCACCTTGCCTATGAATTGAACGTGGCATCGGCTAAGCTTGCCAAAGAAGCATGCGAGAAATATTCTACTCCCGAAAGACCTCGTTATGTTGCCGGCTCAATGGGACCAACCACGAAAACATTATCCGTCACTGGAGGGATCAGCTTCAGAGAACTTGTGGAGTCTTACGAAGAGCAAACAAGAGGTTTGATTGATGGCGGCGCCGATCTCTTATTAGTGGAAACATGCCAAGATATGCTGAATGTAAAAGCAGCGTTTTTAGGCATTTCGCAAGCGTTTGAAAAAACGAACAAAAAGCTTCCGATTATGATTTCCGGAACGATTGAACCGATGGGAACGACTCTTGCCGGTCAAGATATTGAAGCATTTTACCTTTCGCTTGAGCACATGGAGCCTCTTTCAGTCGGGCTAAACTGTGCAACAGGTCCTGAATTCATGACCGACCATATCCGTTCACTTTCTGCCTTATCAACAACAGCCGTGAGCTGTTATCCGAACGCCGGGTTACCCGATGAAGAAGGACATTACCATGAATCCCCAGAGCTTTTAGCCAAGAAAATCCGCGGCTTTGCCGAAAAAGGATGGCTGAACATTGTCGGGGGATGCTGCGGCACAACACCTGACCATATTGCCGCATTAGCGGAAGCAGTAAAAGACGTGAAGCCGAGAGACATTCCTACATCATCTCATCCTCACGCCGTTTCAGGCATCGAGCCGCTCATTTATGACGATTCCATGCGCCCTCTGTTTGTCGGTGAGCGTACGAACGTAATCGGGTCACGTAAATTTAAGCGTCTCATTGCGGAAGGAAAGATTGAAGAGGCAGCAGAAATCGCTCGTGCCCAAGTGAAAAACGGCGCGCACGTCATCGATATTTGTTTGGCTGATCCGGACCGCGAAGAAATCGAAGATATGGAAAACTTCATTAAAGAAGTTGTAAAGAAAATTAAAGTTCCGTTAGTAATCGACTCAACGGATGAAGCGGTCATCGAACGCGCTCTTACCTATTCGCAGGGAAAAGCCATCATCAACTCCATTAACCTTGAAGACGGCGAAGAAAGATTTGAGGCCGTTCTGCCGCTTGTGAAAAAGTTTGGTGCGGCTGTGGTTGTCGGTACAATCGACGAAACAGGAATGGCGGTAACGGCAGAACGCAAGCTTGAAATCGCGAAACGTTCGCATGACCTTCTTGTGCATAAATACGGAATCAATCCGAAAGATATCATTTTTGATCCGCTTGTCTTTCCTGTCGGCACAGGTGATGAACAATATATCGGATCGGCTGAAGAAACGATAAAAGGAATTGCTCTCATTAAAGAAGCGCTGCCTGACTGTTTAACGATTCTTGGAGTGAGTAACGTCTCGTTCGGTCTCCCTCCTGTCGGGCGTGAAGTATTAAATGCTGTCTATTTATACCACTGTACGCAAGCAGGATTGGATTATGCGATTGTCAATACGGAAAAACTGGAGCGCTATGCTTCGATTCCGGAAGAAGAAATCAAGCTTGCCGATGATCTTCTTTTCCATACAGATGACCAGACATTGGCTAAATTTACAGACTTTTACCGTGACAAAAAGAAAACCGTCAAAGTGCAAGCAAGCAATTTAACATTGGAAGAACGATTGGCAAACTACATCGTTGAAGGAACAAAAGAAGGGCTTCTCCCTGATTTGGAAGAGGCACTTTCGAAATACCCGAACCCGCTCGATATTATTAACGGACCGCTCATGGAGGGAATGGCCGAAGTTGGACGCTTGTTTAACGACAACCAGCTGATCGTTGCCGAAGTATTGCAAAGTGCGGAAGTAATGAAAGCATCTGTTGCCTTTTTAGAACCTCACATGGAAAAGAAAGATGACAGCGGAAAAGGAAAAGTATTACTTGCAACCGTTAAAGGTGATGTACATGATATCGGGAAAAACCTGGTCGATATTATTTTAAGCAATAATGGATTTAAAGTCGTTGACTTGGGAATTAAAGTGACACCGCAAGAACTCATTTCTGCCGTCAAAAAAGAAAAGCCGGATATCGTCGGTTTATCAGGATTGCTCGTCAAATCAGCCCAGCAAATGGTCTTAACGGCACAGGATTTAAAGCAAGCCGAGATTTCCGTTCCGATTTTAGTCGGCGGTGCCGCCTTGTCCCGCAAGTTTGCAGACAATAAAATTGCACCCGAATATCAAGGTCCTGTTCTTTACGCAAAAGATGCCATGGACGGCCTATCACTGGCTAACCAATTGCAAAACAAAGAAGCAAGTGAACAGTTATTAGCTGAGTTGAGAGAAAAACAAGAAGCCGCTGCCAGTCTTACTGAAACGGCAGTGCGGCAAACAGCAGTGGCGACCCTCACCCGCTCGGCAGTCTCTACAACAGCACCTGTTTTCGTACCGGCTGATACAAAACGGCATATTATCCGCCAGTATGATGTTGCCCAAGTTGAGCCGTACATTAACTTACAGATGCTATTAGGCCACCATTTGGGCATAAAAGGCAAAATTTCACGCCTATTGCAGGAAAAAGATGAAAGAACGTTAAAAATTAAAGAAATCGTAGATGAGCTCATCTCGTTTGCAAAGAAAGAAAATCTGATTCAACCTTCTGCCATGTATCAATTTTTCCCTGCTCAATCGGATGGAAATAAAGTGATCGTTTATGATCCCGAACAACCAAACAAAGTTTTGGAAACATTCGATTTCCCTCGTCAAACAAAGGAGCCTTACTTATGTTTGGCCGATTACCTAAAATCTGTTGATTCAGGTGAAATGGATTATGTCTGTTTCATGGCGGTCACAGCCGGAAGAGGGATTCGTGAATTGGCAAAAACGTTTAAAGAACAGGGTGATTTCCTGAAAAGTCATGCTCTCCAGGCACTTGCTCTTGAAACAGCGGAAGGCTTGGCAGAGCGTGTCCATCAACAAATCCGTGACCAATGGGGATTCCCGGATTCTCCTGATTTTACAATGGAACAGCGCCTAACGGCCAAATACCAGGGCCAGCGCTATTCATTTGGCTATCCAGCATGCCCGGACCTTGAAGACCAAGAGAAGCTATTTAAGTTAATCCGACCGGAGGATATCGGAATTGAGTTAACGGACGGCTTTATGATGGAGCCCGAAGCATCTGTCACCGCCCTTGTGTTTGCCCATCCAGAAGCACGCTATTTTAACGCCCTATAAAATTCACATAAATAATGGGATTAAAGAAAACTTTATGAACCCTTAAAGAGACCTTTCGCGTTATTTCTTGATTTTACAAGATTTAACAGAAAGGCTCTTTTTTTGACGCATATTGCTATTGCTTGTGTGAATACCAATATTTCTAAATAACCCCGAAATCTAACAATGGATTTATCTTCTTGATAAAAACTACTGATTTGTCGGGGATTTATCTCTTCGAAAAATGTAAGCGCTTTTAAATTATTAGAAATTTTATTTTTTTCAGAAAACACATTGCAGATTTTGTCGTCATTTGTTAGGATATGGATATGTTTTCAGAAAATTTAAATTAATGGTTACATAAGGAGGTTGCAAACATGCTTACTTTTCTCGCGTCAATCGCACTTTTAATCTTAGGCTATATGTTTTACGGACGGGTGGTTGACCGAATTTTTGGTATAGATTCCAATAACGAAACACCCGCCTATACGAAAGCAGACGGCCTTGATTATATGCCGATGCCATGGTGGAAAGGATGGCTCATTCAGTTATTGAATATTGCCGGATTAGGTCCGATCTACGGTGCCTTGATGGGAGCTTTGTATGGACCGGTCGCTTTCATTTGGATTGTGGTAGGCTGTATCTTCGCCGGAGCCGTTCATGATTATTTTTCAGGTATGATGTCACTTCGTCACGGCGGCGCGCAATATCCCGCTCTTGTAGGGCGTTATTTAGGAAAGAACGTAAAAATTATTACTAACGTTGTATCACTCGTTTTAATGATTCTAGTAGCCGCTGCGTTTACGGCAGGACCGGCACAATTGATTGCGCAATTGACTCCAATATCGTTCAGCGCAGCACTCGTTATCATTTTTGTTTATTTCTTGTTAGCAACTGTTTTACCCGTCAATCAAGTAATCGGTAGAATTTATCCGCTGTTCGGTGCCATTTTAATTTTCATGGCGGTAGCTATCGCGGGAGCTCTTTTATTCTCAGGCAAGCCAATTCCAAACGTCACTTTGGAAAATCTTCATCCAGGCGAACTGCCAATTTGGCCGTTGTTAATGGTTACCGTCTCGTGTGGAGCGATTTCGGGTTTCCATTGTACACAAAGCCCGATCATTGCCAGAACGCTTAAAAATGAACGTGACGGCCGCAAGGTGTTTTACGGCGCTATGATTGGTGAAGGGGTTATCGCATTGATCTGGGCAGCTGCCGGTATGACATTTTTCGGTGGTACAGCAGGATTGCAAGAAGCCATCGCAGCTGGCGGTCCGGGAGGAGTGGTAAATGAGATTTCAACTTCTCTTCTTGGTCAATTAGGCGGTATATTAGCCATCTTAGGGGTTATCATCTTACCTATTACAACAGGTGATACAGCACTTCGTTCATCACGCATGATTTTGGAAGAATTAGTCGGGGCAAAAAACGAGAACGCAAACTTGAAGCAGGCATTGCTCTATTCAATTCCGGTCACCATTCCAGCTTTTTATTTATCAACGATTGATTATTCATTCTTATGGCGTTATGTAGGCTGGTCAAACCAGCTTGTTGCAGCTGTTACACTTTGGGCAGCGACTGTCTATTGTTTACGCCACGGTAAATTCCATTGGGTTTGCGGAATCCCAGCTCTATTTATGACAGGTGTTGTAAGTACTTACATTTTCTACGCACCTGAAGGCTTTAAACTAAGCTACCAAACTTCCATGATGATTGGAACAGTCATCACATTAATCGTAACCGCTTGGTACATCCAGCAAATTCGCCGCCACCAACAAAAACTAGAGACAAAAGTGGCTGCTTAAATAATGTGATTCGCAAAAAGAGGAGAGCCCCCGCTCTCCTCTTTTTGCGTTGATCTCATTCTAATGGATGTAAGCCCTCCACTAATGGAAAGATTATTTTAGTTTACTGCAATCGCCCTCTGTTCACGCGCACTTTGCTCTGCCAGTTCAATGATTCGGATGACCATTGCTGCCTGTTCAGGTTTTACTTCCAACTCTTTTCCTTCCACAATGGCCTCATACACATTTTGATAAAAATCTTGATAGCTTCCAGGCAATGTTTCTATTTTTCCTCGATAGTGCAACCCGTTTACTGTCGTGTTTAATATGCCCCAGCTGTCCTCTTGTTCTATCCCATATCCTTCATCAATAGGCATGGCACCTTGGCGAAGAGCATTTTCCTGCGGATCGAGCTTATGCTTTATGAATGACCCTTCCGTACCATGTACAATGAAACGCGGACCTATTTCCCTTACAAGCATACCTGCTTTTAATATCACACTAACAGCAGGATAGTGAAGACGAACATCAAATGCGTCGATTGCTTTTCCAGCTTTTCGTTGAATTCGCGTATCAGCCATTACAGCATCCGGCTCTCCAAACAAGACAAGGGCCTGATCAATCAAATGTGACCCTAAATCATACAAGATGCCTGAACCTGGCCGGTCTTCTTCCCGCCACGCGTTTTCTTTGAAATAATTGCGAAAACGATCAAAATGAGACTCAAATTCAACGATGTCCCCAAGCAGCCGTTGTTCTGCTATTTTCTTTATCGTTTTGAAATCCCCATCCCAACGGCGGTTATGATACACACAAAGTTTTACCCCTTGCTCACGGGCAAGGTGCGTTAACTCCTTAGCTTCTTCATATGTCACCGTAAATGGCTTTTCGATGATCACATGTTTCTTTGCCAATACAGCACTCTTTACCATTGGATAATGAAGTTCATTTGGAGTGGTAATAATAATCAAATCAAGCTCATCATCTCCCAAAAGCTCATCATAGGATGTCACGACTTCTACATATGGATACCGTTCTTTTGATTTTCCACTCCTTCTTTCTACCACTTTCTTTAAATTCATATGTGGATGAGTATGTACAAATGGGGCATGAAACACTTGTCCGGATAAACCATATCCCACAAGGCCGACTTGTAATGTCTTCATTCAACTTCTCTCCTTTTCATCTATTTCTTTCCATTTTAAGTGTTTATAATGATTTTGTAAATTTTCCGGTGTTAAAATCAATATAAAATTGCACATTCACTTATAATTACTTATAATATAGATGGAATAGAGGTGCTGCCATGTATCAAGAAGAACGATTAATTGCCATTTTAAATCACTTAACAAAACATAAACGAATCAGCATTGATGATATTTGCGAGCAATTTGCGGTTTCCCGCGATACAGCTCGGCGAGACCTTGTCAAGCTTGACGAGAAAGGGACAATTGTTCGAACTCGTGGAGGAGCCATTTTGTCTAATCTTTCAAAAGACATCTCCAGTTACGAGCAGCGTCTTCAGCTGGTACCGGAAGCTAAAAAAGAGATTGCCAAACGGGCGGTGTCGCTTATTAAAGATTACGATTACATCATTTTGGACGCATCAACTACTGTTGAATTCGTGGCTGAATACTTGAACACTAAGCAAAACACAATTGTGACCAATTCAATTCAGATTGCGAGTACACTAACCAAAAATGAAACGGTTACCATTCATTTACTAGGGGGACAGCTTCATCGACCCCAGCAGTACATTTACGGTGCAGCAGCAATTGAGATGCTTCGCAATTACCACGTTGATAAGCTTTTCCTTGGAGCTTGTGGAATTACACAAAGTGGATTGTCAAGCCCTTATGAAGAAGAAGGTTTGTTGGTGAAAGAGATGATCCAGCGAGCCGATCAAGTGATTGTCCTGGCAGATCAATCCAAGTTTGGAAAGCAAATGTTTTATAATGTGTGCACATTAGAGGATATTGATATCATTGTAACGGATCGCTTTCCAGACGAAGAATTGAAAAGTGTGTTTCAGCAATATGAGATTGAATTGTTAACAACGAAGGGAGTTTAAAAGATGATTAAATTGTTAGTCAGTGATTTGGATGGAACTTTAATTAATAAAGAAAATCAGGTAGCTTCCCACGATGTAGAAGCATTAAAAAAACTTCGCGAACATGGTATAGACATCTGTCTTGCCTCCGGTCGAATGGACAATGAAATTATGGAAGTGGCGAAATCCGTCGGTGATCAATTCCACCGTGTAAGTCAAAACGGGGCCTTTGTTATTACGAATGACGAAAAAGCCCTTCATTCGCAAACATTCCAGCACGAGCTAGCCAAAAAATTGTATGAATCTACACGTTCAGATGACAAAATTACAATTGTTTGCTCGGACAACACCAATTTTGTGGAAGAAAAAAATGAAATTTTAAAGCAAATCGAATTGCGCTTTTTCTTTCCAATTGAAGAACAAAAGAAAATGCTCGATGAAATTGGCCTTTCTCTTAACCCTTCTAAAATCACTATATTGGGCTACCACGAAGAAATACTTAAGCTGCAACAAGCTGTCAATGAAATGTTCCATGACGATGTTGACACCTTCATCTCTGAACAGGGCTGTCTTGATATCATGCCAAAGAATATCAGTAAAGGAAATGCCGTATTAGTCTTGCTGGACCATTTACAGCTAAAGCCAGAAGAAATTGCTTGTGTAGGTGATTCCTTCAATGACATTCCGATGTTTCAGCTAACACCAAACAGTTTTGCGATAGCCCATGCACATGAAGATGTAAAAAAAGAAGCCTCATATGTTGTAGAAACTGTCAGCGAAGCAGTAGAGAAGATTCTTGAAAAGAATGCCCAAGAACAAAACATCATCCATTCATAAAAGAAAACCGTATGCCTTTAGATGGCATACGGTTTTCTTTTATCCTATTCTTCGTCTCTTGGGTTTTACTGCGCGGAATCATCATAGTCATAACGAAACCCGTCTGTCTGAGCTGTATAACTTGTCTCTGTTCGTTGTTTCATTTTTTTTAATACATCCTCATATTGATAAATTTCTTGATAATCAGCACTGTTGGCGGCTGCCGCTTTCAATGCTTGTTCAATAATGGCGTGGTCATTCGCACTTAGTTCCACTCTACTATCCCTCCTGTTTTTTGTTAGTTTATACGAAAAAACAAACAATATTAGAACGTAATAAATGAAGAAGCATAATGAATAAAAAATCTTTTTGCTGCCCAAACTATCTTTGCTTCAAGAGGAAAGGAGGATTGCGAGATGGCAAAAAAAGGGCGTCAAAACAAAGTTAGCAAGGAAGTTGCAAATCCAAACGTTGCTGATACAGAGTTCGGCTCGGAAACGGCTGCCGCAGAGACATCAAAAAAAGCAAAGAAAAAATAACAGCCAGTATGTACATACTTAAATAAAAGCGGAGGAGACTCGTTCAGGGACGAAACGCCCGGGAAGATTCTTCACCAGAAGCACTTTTGCTTCGTTTAAAGGAACGTCGACACTTGAACTTTCTGAACCTAAAAAGCATGGGGCCGACATTCATCCCCATGCTTTTCCATTAAAATTCATCGTCCTCTGTTTCTTTCTCTTGTTCTCTATTTTGAGCTTTCCTCTTTATAAAAACCGAAATGAGTGCTAATAAAATCACAAGCAACAAAAAGAAGAAAACACCTGAAACTCCAAATAAAATAATCGTTTCAAATGAAGTACTCATGAAGCGCCACCACTTTTCGCTTTTTAATCAATATATGGATACAAAAGCGGCTTCATGACCATTTTAGCTTTTACATAAACGTTGAATTTCAATGCCCTGACGCAAGACCGGAATTCTTTTTATTGATTTGCTGCATGGCATTATGGGCCATTTTCATTTTGCATACTGTTGCCTTTAGAGAGGTTGGAGGATCGATGTCGTCACCAAGGTTTAAATTGGCTGTATCCACAACAGAACGCGCCAATAGTTCAATTACATTCCGTAACTGCGGTTCATCATATCGTGTTCCATCTTGTAAACAACTTTGAATAACCCCTTCCGCTAGTTCGCGAATACGTCTTAACTGTTCATGTTCACTCATTTTCTCCATCCCCCTTTTATCATTCGAATAGAAAGTGAACTTCCATCCGTAAGGCCGCTTTCGATACACCGGCGTCATGCAGATTTTGTTCGCTCCTTTACTAATATCAAATGACATAAAATGTCTTGTTTATATTAATATTCGTGAACCTCTCCCTGTTTTCCTGTTTATGAAAATTCAATCTTTACAACAATATCACCGAGCTTTTTCTTTCCCATCATGAAGGTAAGTTTCCATAAACCGTTCTCAGGGAGTTCAATGGTTCCAACCGCATGGGCATCTGCTCCTAATATCCCTTTTTCAAGTGTTAGATATTTTTCTTTTATGGCATTTACTTTCTTTTTTACCCCTTGCTTTTTCGCATATATTTTAATATCCTGTCCGATAAGATCTTTATATTTGCCCCAAAACAGCCAGGTGGTTTGTCCATTTTCATGGTAAGCAAGCGATCCAATCCCCATGATGTCATGTTCTTTTCCCACTCCATAATACGTTTGCAGCGATTGCTCGGCGTCAAGAGCTTTATATGTAAAAACGGGCGCCGCTTCCCACTTATCTTTTAAAAGGAATGTACATCCTCCGCCAAGCAACACAAGTAGACATAAGGCTATTTTCTTATACATTGTTCATTCCCCCTATTATATAGGACGAATGACAAGGAAAATTGTTTCATAAATTTTCCATGATGATTCCTTTGTTGGGTGTCCCAAAACCACAAAAAAGTAGTTTTGGGACACCCATATCCTCATTTTACATTTCTTAATACATTGTACACAAAAATCAACACAGCAAGAAAAGTGATGGTGCCTCCAATTGCAGTGAATGCCATAAACTGCTCATAGCCTAATACAACAAAAGCGAGAGCGATCATCATAACAGGAAGCCCGATATTATGAAGCCAAAAATGTGTTTTAGCTGCTTTGGTATCGGCCGATTCAGGAAAAATATGATAAATAATTCCAGCTAAAGTAAGAGAAGTCCAGCCGAGCAGATTAATATGCACATGAACAGGCGTTAGCGTATAGGTATGAGCAATGGACATATAAAAGCCAAGCAATGTCCCAATCGCAAAGTAGACAGCGGAGATTTTAATAAGACGAATTCCCATCGTCCCCCTCCTTTCTTCACAGGCCTTACTACATACATACTTCTCTTCTAAGTGTGTTAGAATCAAAACTTCATACTTTTCCCACGAAAAATGACCATAAAAAAAGTTGCCCCGAAAGTACGAAAAAACGCACTTTCAGGACAACCCCCTCTATGATTTTTATTGATTTGCCAGTTCTAAATATTCATCATATGTTACTTGCTTATCGAACATTGTACCATCCGGTTTAATCTCAATAATGCGGTTCGCAATTGTTTGGATAAATTGATGGTCATGGGAAGTGAACAATAATGAACCTTTGAAATTCGTCAAGCCATTGTTTAAAGACGTGATCGATTCAAGATCCAAGTGATTTGTAGGTTCATCTAATAGAAGCACATTCGCTCCGCTTAACATCATCTTAGATAACATACAACGAACTTTTTCTCCTCCGGATAGAACACTTGCTTTTTTCTTCACTTCTTCTCCAGAGAATAACATTCTGCCCAGGAAGCCGCGCAAAAAGCTTTCGCTGTCATCCTTAGGAGAATATTGGCGTAACCAATCAACTAGGCTTAGATTACAGCCTTCAAAGTACTCGGAGTTATCTTTCGGGAAATATGCTTGAGATGTAGTAACACCCCATTTAAACGTTCCGCTGTCCGCTTCCATTTCTCCCGTTAAAATTTTAAATAACGTCGTGTATGCCACCTCATTAGTGCCTACAAACGCGATTTTATCATCTTTGTTCATGATAAAACTTACGTTATCTAACACTTTTTCGCCATCAATCGTTTTTGTCAGGCCTTCCACACGCAGTAAATCATTACCAATTTCACGGTCTGGTGCAAAATGAACAAACGGATAACGGCGGGAAGATGGCTTAATGTCGTCCAGCGTAATTTTGTCTAACATCTTTTTCCGTGATGTCGCTTGACGGGATTTAGAAGCGTTCGCACTAAAACGCGCAATGAAGTTTTGCAGCTCTTTAATTTTTTCTTCTTTCTTTTTGTTTGCATCCTGTGCCATTTTTTGAGCCAATTGACTTGATTCATACCAGAAATCATAGTTTCCTACGTAAATTTGGATACGACCGAAATCAAGATCGGCAATATGCGTACACACTTTGTTTAAGAAGTGACGATCATGGGATACGACGATAACTGTATTTTCAAAATTGATCAAGAATTCTTCTAACCATTGAATGGCTTTAATGTCCAAGTGGTTCGTCGGCTCATCCAATAATAAAACATCCGGTTTGCCGAATAACGCTTGTGCCAATAAGACTTTGACCTTCTCAGCACCCGTTAAATCAGCCATTTTTTTCGTATGAAGTTCTTCTTCGATGCCCAGACCTTTTAAAAGAATCGCTGCTTCAGACTCCGCTTCCCAACCGTTCAACTCTGCGAATTCGCCTTCCAGTTCGGCAGCGCGCATTCCGTCTTCATCTGAAAAGTCTTCCTTCATATAAATCGCATCTTTTTCCTGCATGACTTCATAAAGACGCGCATGTCCCATAATGACGACTTTTAACACTTCATGCTCTTCATATTCAAAGTGGTTTTGTTTTAATACGGCCATACGCTCTCCAGGTGCCATGAATACGTCACCCGTCTGCGCCTCGATCTCGCCTGATAAAATCTTTAAAAAAGTCGATTTACCTGCACCGTTCGCTCCAATCAATCCATAGCAGTTGCCCGGTGTGAATTTAATGTTTACATCCTCAAACAACTTGCGGTCACCATATCGTAAACTAACATTATTAACTGTAATCATAAATCGCTATTGCTCCTTTATTCGTTATTGGGCGTGGATTTGATAACAATCCACACGTCCACCACATGTTTGTTTTTTATATCCATATCCTACGATTCACGTAATTTAGGCTATGGTCATTATATAGTAGGTTAATAAGGTAGCGCAATAGCTTGTTTTGTAGGTAAATGTCTTGAACTACTCCCACTTAGCTAACGCTTGAGGTGAGAGATTCCTGCGAACACCAGTGTATCCACCAGTTTCTTAGCAGGCTACCCTCGTAGTCCCTACGATTGATACGAAATTCGTATGGTCTTTCCGTCTTGTTTTTGGTTTTTTGACACTTGGTTTTCGTGCCACAAGTCCCACTTACTCATTGGGCTACGCCCTGCACATTCCTTGAAGCGGGAGTATTCTTTCGGAAAATGATAAATCATATGTTTTGTCCCTTATCTGTTTTTATTGTTTATGAATACTACAAATATGTTTAGACAAAATAAGTTAAAAAAGGAGATGAACTAATGAGACATGTATTAGCCTTTTCAATTAAATTTATGGCAACACTCGTTGTTCTTGGTGTTGTACTTGGTTTATTTAACAACTTATCAATTGTAGATGTGCTTACTATTTCTATTGTTTTAAGTGCAGTTGGTTATATCATAGGTGACTTATTTATTTTACGTAGGACTAATAACTCCGTTGCTTCCCTTGCTGATTTTGGTTTAGCATTTTTGGTCATTTGGTCAATGAGTAGAAATTTGGCTTATGTGAATGATTTATTTGCTGGATCTTTAATCTCTGCGCTTGGTATCACAGTTTTTGAAATTTTTTATCATCGCATTGTACCTAGAAATGCTGGAAGAACAGAGATACCTAATCAGAATCAAAGACAACGTAATACTCGACTTAATACAGAAGCTTCAGAAGAGTTAACTCCTGTCAGACCTGATGTAAGAAGCCCGAAAGAATATAATGATAATAAGAATAAAGATGAGAATAAATAATTTAACCCCTGCCCAATTTTTAACGAGTTGGGTTTTTTATTGCATCTAAATCAATGATTGAAAGGTGTATCTCTTTATGAAAAATGTAAATACACAACTAATTCAGGTACAAAGGTCTGCTTTTTGTTATTACCTCGATAAAATTATAACTATATAAATCTTGCATCGGAAGAATCTTCCATATTTTTTATTATAAATGTCTAATTGGATTATTAACGGATGCGATAAATTCTATATGTTTGGACAATAAATCACCATTAGAATCACTGCACTTATTTTCAGTCCATTTCCTAGAATGGATCCTGTCGTTCGATTAACATTCACAGCGACGAGTTCCAGATGCAGAGGAATATTGTTCACATAAAAAGTTTCAATACACGATTAAAATGACATGTATATTCAAAGAACCTCCTGCCATTTGACAGGAGGTTAGTATCAGCTTATATAATGCAATACAAAATTTAAAAAGAACAAAAACGCTACAACATACATAAGCACTGACACTTCACGCATTTTACCTAACGCTGCTTTTAAAATCGGATACGCGATAAAGCCGAATGCGATTCCATCAGCGATGCTGTATGTGAGCGGAATAAGCGCAATGATCAAAAATGCCGGGAATCCTTCTGACAAATCTTGCAAGTTAATGTGCTGAATGTTTTGAATCATTAAACCGCCAATGACAATCAAAATCGGCGCAATTGCACTGGCGGGAACCATTTTAATGACTGGGATGAAAAACAGTGACGTTAGAAACAGCACTCCTGCAACAAGCGATGTCATACCCGTACGCCCGCCTGAAGCAATGCCTGCTGCACTTTCAACAGACGACACGGTTGGGCTTGTGCCGAAAAATCCGCTCGTTATGACAGAAATGGCATTTGCTTGAAACGCACGCTGAAATTTTTCATCATGCCCCGTCATGCCCAAATGGCCATGGATTAAGCCAATGTTTTCAAAAACAATCACCATCGTTAAGGAAAACACTGCAGCCCAAAATGTCATAGACGTAATGGAAGAAAACGATAAGGCCCCCGTTGCACCAAAAAACACATGCCATTCAGTTGTTGATGCAGCTGTCTCCATTGGCTTCACTTGTCCTAAAGCAAAAGCAACCAATGTTCCTGCTGCCATACTTAACAAGAAGTTTCCGCGAACATTTCGAATGAACAGCACAATCGTGATAAATAACGTAATCAGTGTACCGATTACATAAGGGCTGCTTAAATCTCCAAGCGCCACAAAGGTCGTCTCACTTGATTGGACAATACCGCCCTTTTGCAATCCAATAAAGGTAAGGAAAAGTCCTACTCCTGCCGTTATCGCTTCTTTTAACGATTGCGGAATCGCCTTCATAAGCATCACCGATAAACGGGAAAAGGCCAGCACAGCAAATGCAAACCCGGAGATAAATACCACGCCGAGTGCCTCTTGCCACGATAATTCCATGGATTGGACCATCGTATACGTAAACAAGGCATTAATCCCCATACCCGGAACTAACACAATCGGTGCATTTGCCCAAAACGCCATTAGTAAACAACCAAGCAAGGATGTAATGACTGTCGCAAAAATACCGGCCTCAAGCGGAATGCCTGCATCTGCTAAAATGGACGCATTAATGGCAATAATATATACAACCGATAAAAAGGCAACGACACCAGCCATACTTTCCTTTGCGATGGTTGTGTTGTGTTCATTCATTTTGAACCGTTTGTCTAAGAACGTTTTAAACATCTTATTCCTTCTTTTTCTTTATCCCTCTCCCGCCCGATGAACCTCAGATGATGAGTCACCGCTGATATTATAGCAGAAACAGGAAAGGTTTCAAGTAATAAATATAAGCATTTCTGCACTTTTTCACTTCATTTTTAGCGGTTTAATTCCTTTCAGTCTTCGCAGAAAGCGTATGAAATAGACCTTTCACACAAATGATCCCTAAAAATTAGAATCAACATGGTTCTTTTATATAGCTATAAAAAAAGAAAAGCACCCCCTTTAGAAAAGGAAGCGCTATGTAACGAAATGTTAAAAAAAGAAAAAGCCAAGAGAAATAATAGCACCGCTTACAAAAAGAGTGATTAAACAAAAGCCCATAATGTCTTTCGCTTTTAACCCGGCAATCGCTAAAGCCGGCAACGCCCAAAATGGTTGAATCATGTTGGTCCAAGCATCTCCCCATGCCACAGCCATTGCTGTTTTAGACATGGAAACCCCCAGGTTTTGAGCGGCTTCCAGCATAATTGGCGCTTGCACTGCCCATTGTCCCCCGCCGGAAGGAACGAAAAAGTTCACAAGTCCCGCACTCCAAAAAGTGAACATGTGGAATGTTCGTTCATTCGAAATCGAAACAAACGCTTCAGATAAAACATTTGCCAATCCCGAAGATACCATGATACCCATTAAACCAGCATAAAACGGAAATTGAATAATAATACCGCTTGCTCCTTTTACTGCGTTCATCACCGCGTCTAAAAATCGCTTCGGTGTCCCATGGAACAAGATTCCAAGGAATAGAAACAGGAAATTGACAATATCAAGATTAATTTTAAGACCGTTTTTTACAACGTAAAAAGCTAAAAATGAAAGCCCGAGAAGACCTGTTAAAAGAGATAAAATCCGGCTGTTTTCAAGTCGGTCTGCAGGTGTCATTTCAAAATGTTCTACTGTCGGTGCCTGCAATGAATCCGTTTCTTCCAGCAAAGTGCGCTCAATGATCACCGTTTCATCTTTGGAAGGCATCATCAGGCGATTTAAAATAGGTATGATGACGAAAAGTGCCGCTACAATAACGAGATTATATGTTGAAAATAGCGTCTCGCTTGTCGGAACGATACCAATAATTTTCTCGGTAAAATGTCCTGGTGTCGCAATGGTAAGCGGAACGGACCCTGACAATCCTCCGTGCCAGACCACAAAACCGCTGTACGCGCTTGCAATTAAAAGGCGGTAATCGACCCCTTCCACTTTTTTGGCGAGCTCTCTAGCAAATAAGGCCCCGATTACAAGACCAAATCCCCAGTTAATCCAGCTTGCCAGAAGTGAAACAACGGAAACAAGAACAATGGCTTGACCTGGTGACTTTGGTACAGAGGCTAAATTTCCTAAAGCTTTCTTAAAAATCGGGCTGCTTGCTAATACATGGCCTGTTACAAGTACCAAAACCATTTGCATGGTAAACGCCAACAAACTCCAGAATCCACCGCCCCAATATTCCACAATTTGAATAGGAGTGCTATCTGTTAGCACCAAAGCTAAGCCGAACACAAAAAAAGTAAGAATAATTACAAATAAGAATGGATCTGGTAAATACCTTTGCATTAATTTGTTTGATAACGAAATAAGGACCTTCAATTCTTTCTCCCCCTAAACTTGTTATTCATAAAAACCCTCCAATCCCATCTTTCCGCTTTTTGAATGTTCACACTTCTTTATTCTTTGATTTCTTACAAATTCCTTTTTATTTTTACAGCCATCGTTTGACAAAGTTAGACATTCTCAGGCAGAAGGCGATTGGTCATATACTTGTCTTGAAGCAAAAACATAGAGAAGGCTTGCAGCAAAAAGAACAAAAGAAACGAGTGAAAAAAAGGAGAAAAACACAAACTGACCAAAATAATCATGTTTCCAAGATAGATATACATTCCAAACAGATCCGCCAAGAATCAGCAGCAAATAAAAAGCAACCAGCCATTGTTTCACATTTGCTCCTCCTATTTTTTAAAAATTATACCATAAAATGACATTTACATCTGCAGAGATTTTCTTCTTTCCCTTAATAAGATAAGTTGAAGCAATCAGGATTCTCCATGAGAAACTGCTCCGAAAAAGAAAGGCGATGCACCCTATGCACATCGCTTTTCTTTTTTAATAATAATACGGGTAATAACATGGTGGATAATAGTATGGCGGATAGCCGTAGTATGGCGGATAATAATAATACGGACGAGCAATTAACGCGCTTCCTAATACCCCGCCAAGCACTCCCCCGAAAAACGGTCCGCCAAAGAACGGACGTCCGAATCCTCCGTAGAATGGACGCCCAAATCTTCCAGGACCAAATCTTCCAGGGCCCAATCTTCCAGGGCCAAATCTGAGAATAGGACGACGAATACCACCTGATTGTCCTAATGGCTGTTTCATATAGCCTGCCTCCCGTTGATCATTGGTAAAACTCTTACACTGCAACATATGTTAAATGCGGAATCATGGAGTAGGCACCTGTCCTCTTTTATGAAAATTTCTGTGCGATTGACTAAAAAACATGTTTACCTGCTTCCTTTGAGGGAAAGGGAAACTTAACAAAAAATAATGATTTACAAGAAAGGAGTGAATGAGACATTGGGTGCCTGGATTTGGATTTTGGTTGGTATCGCCCTTCTCTTGGCAATAGGGTATATGGTAGATCGACGAAATAAGCAAAGAAACCCCGCCAAAACACAAACACCTAAACAGATAAGTGAGTCGGTTGAACAGGCGAAAGAAAAGGTTCATCAACTTGATGTAAAATAATGGTTAATAAAACAAATAAAAAACGATGGGGTCCCCTTCCCCATCGTTTTTTTGAATCAACAAGCAATGTGCGATGTTACGATATATGGTTATTCTTTATCGTAATCCCTTTATTTGGCCGTTCAAATTCCCCTTTTATAAAACGTTCTCCCCTAATAAACAAAACCGTTTTCCTTTGTCATCCTCCCCAAGATCACAAAGGGAACCATCGTACTGACAATGAGGTTCAAAAATGCAAACACTTACTGAAAACGCTTACTAATCATCATAAAAAAATAATACAAGATTATGCCATGTAAATAACCATTTGTAACATCACACCACAGTCTATAATGTTATTAAACATCAAAATAAAAAAAATATCAACCTTTCATAGAATTTTTGTTATTTTAAAAACTAATGAAATATTCTAAATATAATACCCTTTAGTATTTCTCCCTTTTCCATCCAAGAAAAAATAATGATATAGACTAAAATGTTTCGGATGGTTACATATTGATGCTTTTAATGAGGTTTCTGCTACCTTTGCGCAAACCTTTCAATAGAACACCCCCGGTCAGACTTGACCGGGGGTGTTCTGTTGAATCAGTCTTGAAAATCTATTTCAACTACATCATAGAAATCAATCACAAGTTTGACTCCATTTGTATCCATAAACGTAAACACATCTTCTTCCTTTGAAATATGAACAACATATCCATCCAGGGATTGTTCACGATTATCGTACACCATTGTAATAGCGATCTTTTTATTTTGTGTATACGCTTCTTTTAATAAAATATGGAGGTCATATTCATTATCCATATCCGGGCGTTTAACAAGAAGCATCCCGTATGTCGTATGACCCTTTTCATTTTTCCAAATATAATCCGCAAAATAAAAAGGTGTGCGATTTTCCAACTATAATCCCTCCCAATTCAGGCACATGAGTTTGTCATCCCCCTGTTGTATGCTCTATCTTAAATCTATCATGTTTTTCTTCGCTTCGCATCTATTAATCATGAAACATCGGTTGTTTGGGTATGAGACTAAGGAATAGTTTAGCATATGATGCCTCTCTTTCAAAAAGAACTGTTTGGCCCATATGAAAAGCGGAGAAAGCCCGCTTAAACCGATAGGATGTTGGAGCTTCTGAGAAGGAGCCGCTTTTTGGCTCCGCAGGAAGAAGCGAAACAGCCATACGGTTTGGCTTTCGCAGCTAGACAATATGAAAAGCGGAGAAAGCCCGCTTAAACCGATAGGATGTTGGAGCTTCTGAGAAGGAGCCGCTTTTTGGCTCCGCAGGAAGAAGCGAAGAAGCCGAGCATCACGCTCAGCTTCTCGGCACTTCCAAATATTGATATAACACTCCGCCGCCGCGTTGGGCAATGCCCCGGAAATGTTTAAAGTCTTCTTGCTTCACCAATACCTGACGAAAAGGTAAGAATTCTTCTTTTGTAACCCGAACTTCTTTTACTTCTCTGTTACGTAATTGCTGTAACAGTTCAATCGCTTTTTGTTCCTCCATTACTGATCCCTCCACTACAATGTAAGAGATTCGTGTTCGTCACTTTTCTCTAAGCGCTCCAGAATTCGGCGCTTTCGATAAAGCATTATACCAGCTTCCGCTACGTCTTGCATCATGGACTTATTCATAAAAGCTCCGATAAACATTCCTGCAATCGGAATCATTTGAAATAATTTCTTCCATCCAAATGAATCCGTATAAGTAACAACCACTTCACGCCACCCTTGCAGCCGGGAGATCATTTGCGCACGATTTTCGTTTCCATATTGCCTCGTTAAGTCTTCTAAAATCGCTCTTTTCCCGACTATATCAGCAGACACAAACTGCAAGCATTTCACGATAAATACACGCTCTTCTTTTTGTCTTGGATCATAGCCGTAGGCGATGGCAATTTCCTGTAATGTTTTAAGAGAAAGACCAAGAATCATCGGTATATCGACGGCTAATGTAAAAATCCCCCCAAACCCTGTGGTCGCTCCCTGAACCGTCGCGATTTTAGCCCGGCTTTTTTTTAACTCTTTACTCACGCGATCCATTTTTTCAAGGGGCATGGAGGAGATATCGGAAATCGTTAACTCTTCTCTCCCCTCCATCTGTTCAAATCTCTTCAAGATGATGCGTTCCTGGGTTAAATATTGGCCTCCCGTTTGGATGAAGCTTCCGAGTTCATCCAGCAGTACTCCGATTTTATTTTGAATAAACGCGGGCGTAATTTTATCTAACAGCTTAAACGGCAGCCGGCCGATCCGCTCCCAAAACCAAAGATTTTTCTGATCTTGTTCCCACACCTCGATTTCTGCCAATGCAGCCTGCAACGTTTCCCTTGACTCTATTGTCATGAGCGACACTCCTTACATAATCTTGCTTGTTTATACGTATCATCAAACAGAGAGGTTTCATTAAGTATGATGCTTTTCTTGAACAAACACAACAAAACGCTTATCTTTCGAACAGTCGGATAAAGTTAACAAAATAAAAAATGCTTTCATGGCCTGATTGAAGGCAATGAAAGCATTCTATTTCAAGACAGCCATTTTGTCAGTCTGCCGTATTGCATTTTTGCTTCTTCATATCCTTGTTGATATAGAGCTTCTAGTTTAACAGGATTTCGCTCCATTCTTCCCACATCAAGTGGTTGCTGTGGTCGAATGATAAAAAGAGTTCCTTTTTGTTCTTGCTCTTCTAAGTAAGAGATCGTTTCATTATAAACACGGTAGCGGTTTTCAAGCGCCTGTACAAGCCCTGAATAATCACGGTAAGAACGTCTTGCCACCCAAAGCATATTCGACTTTTTCTTTTGATAGCCCACGTTTCTCGTTAATACAACAACATTTTTGCTCATCCCATCTTTTTGTGCTTTCTTAACCGGAATGGGATCACTGATTCCTCCATCAAGCAATTTTCTGCCCTTGTAGTCTACAATCGGTGCAAGAAATGGCAGCGAACTGGAAGCTCGAATTACTTTCAACACATCCCGTTCGTAATCATCATAGTAAACCGGTTCTCCCGTTAAGCAGTCTGTTGTTCCAATTACAAAACGTTCTTTTCTATTTAAAAATGTATCAAAGTCAAACGGTACATGCTTTGTCGGAATTTCCTCAAACACAAAATCCATCCCGAAAAATTCACGGCGTTTCCAATAGTTGCGCCATGATATATAACGCGGATCCTTGATAAATCCGATATTTACTTGCCGATTTCGCCCCTTTTGACGAGATAAATAGGATGCTGCCTGACACGCTCCTGCTGATACGCCAATTATATAGGGGAAAAATAAATCCTGCTCCATAAAAAACTCAAGCACGCCCGCTGTATATACGCCGCGCATGCCTCCGCCTTCTAACACAAGACCAGTTTGCTTCATCATTTACACCTTCTATTTCTAGTAACATCTATTAAAATGATAACGAATCGTTCCCTAATTGTCATGCAATTCACTCTGATTACTGTCAATATTTCATTACCCATCATTTACTACATAAAAGAAATACAAAAAATTGTTAAAAATCTCTTTACGATTTTGCAAAATTCGTGCAAACTGTTTACAAGAAGTCTCGGAAATGTAATTAGAAAAACTTGACTTTTTTAAAAGTAATAGTTTTTCATTTTTATTACAATACAATATTTTATGCAACCTTTGTCCGTTTTTCACGTATAAAGTATATAAAGAGGTTTCTGATTCGTGGGTAAAGGAGAGAGTAAGATGCAGCAGATTGCTGAAGTTGGAAATTTAATTGAATTTAAGGATGGTTTACAGGGGATTGTCGAAAAGGTAAATGAAAACTCTGTTATCGTGGATTTAACGTATATGGAAAATTACCATGAACTTGACTTAAATCAACGGACAGTTGTCAATCATAAAAACTATAAAATTATTGCTGACCGCGCCTAATCAAATCATGAAGGAAATCCTCAATTCGGAGTAAATGACCCTATCCGCTCCCTTCAAACGAAAACGCTTTAACATTTCTTGCTTCTAAAAAGGGGCTGACTCAGCAGTTTTCAGAGGATGATCATAATCTATTTTTTCTGCGATGACCCGTCACTGAAATCCGTGATTTTCTTGGATTTTTAATGACAGGTCATCGCAGGAGGGTGTCCCGAAAGTACGTTTTTGTACTTTTAGGACCCCCTCTTCATTATTTTCGTTTCAACAATTTAAAAGCTAAATAAACTAAAATAATGGCTACAGCCGCAAACCCAACAGGACGTGTATATGTAGCAGCAACGGTTTCAATGTCATGCCAGCGAGAACCGAGTTGTTCACCTAACATAAGAAAGAAAATGGACCACGGAATGATCGCTAGCGTCGTCAACATTGTAAAGCGGACAGCCGACATTTTGGCAATTCCGGCAGGTATCGATATGGCATGACGTACAACAGGAATGAAGCGGGCCGTAAAAATGACGCCTGTTCCGTATTTATCAAACCATTGCTCCGCCATGTCGATATGTTTTTTGCGAATGAGCACATATTTTCCGTATTTCTCTAGAAATGGACGACCACCGTAATAACCGGCCCAATATAAAAACAACTGTGCAATTACCCCGCCGATGGTTCCGGCTATCACTGCCCCCACAAACGTGATCGATCCCTGGGATACCATATACCCTCCGTAAGCCAGTACTATTTCACTAGGAATAATTTCAATCATTAATCCTAGGGCAATTCCAAAGTAACCTAAATCCGTCAGCCACATTAATATACTGTTGATAAATTCACCCATTTTCCTTTTGCTCAATCCCTTTCAGTTGAATATTCTTCATCTATTTTTATTATCTTTATGGCCAAAAAATACTTGTCTCTTTCTTTGGGAAGATTGAAACCACCTCTTTTGCAAGAGGTGGTTTCGGCTTATTTAGAAATACCTTTTCTTCCAAAAGATAAAAGCAGTTGCGCCCGATAAGCAGAAGGCAATGCATAATACAATAATAAAGGCATGCGGTGTATGCTCAAGCGGAAGCGCCACGTTCATACCAAAAAAACTTGCAACGATTGTCGGAAATGAAAGCACAATCGTAATAGATGTCAAAAATTTCATCACAATATTCAGGTTATTGGAAATGATCGACGCAAACGTGTCCATCATTCCTGTCAGGATATGGCTGTATGTGTCGGCCATCTCAATGGCCTGTGTAATTTCAATGATTGTGTCTTCCAACAAATGCTCGTCGTCTTCGTACATTCGCAAGTATTTTTGACGTAATATTTTATCAAGGACCACCTTGTTTGACTTTAAAGAGGTCGTAAAGTAAACTAAACTCTTTTCAATCGCTAAAAATGCATAAAGTTCTTTGTTTTTCATCGATTGATGCAATTCTTTTTCGATTTCGTTTGTTTTTCGGTTAATTTGCTTTAAATAGCGCAAATAATACATCGAAATGACATTTAAAATTTGCAGGGCAAAACGTGTCTTTTTATAGGTGAAAAACCCCCGGACTTTTCGGTTTAAAAAATGGTGTAAAATCGGATTATCTTCCAGGCAAACCGTCACGAAACAATCCGGTGTAATAATGATACCAAATGGAATGGTTTCATAAACAGAGGACTGGTTGCTGTCATATGAAATAGACGGATAGTCAACGATAATCAACACATTGCCGTCTTCCTCTTCGATCCTTGAACGCTCATCATCATCGAGCGGGTCTTTAATAAAGTCCAGCGGCAAATTCAAATGATTGGTAACACGTCGAATTTCTTCTTCCGTTGGTGAGATCATGCTCACCCAGGAGCCTTTCGTGATTTCCTCCTGCTCATGGAGCCTTCCATTTAAATCCGTTAAGTAAATGTTCAGCATGTGTCAAACCTCCTCCTTTTCAAAGAGAAAGTCAGCATACCTCTCTATCAAAGAAGCTGATACAGTTATCGGTAATCATACAATCTGATAAAAGTGACATCCTGACTCCCTCTATGTTCATACTTGGCCCAGGATCACTGGAATTTTGGCTACTCAACCGATATCAACTCCTCTTCTTTCATTTACTCACAACTTCTATCATAACGCTTATCCTTTCGTTTGTATACAGGGAAAAACAGCAATCGGGCTGCATTTTAAAAAAATTACAGAAGGTAAACAAAAGAAATCGTTTTTATTCTTTGTATTCAAAAACACCCATGATGTTTGTACAGAACATGGGCGTTTCTACTTATTTTAGTATGTTTTATCCTATAAAAAAGCAAAAGCGTTTATGCCCCCATAAACGCTACTTCCCTTTATCCTGTTTCAATTTCCACTTGTTAAACTCCAAAAATTGACGAAACTCTTCTTTGGATACGCCTGATTCCATCGCTTCGCGCACTAGGTTCGCCCATTCAGAATCAAGTTGTTCGTAGACGGACGAGGATTCTTCTTCGTTAATTAATGACTGGACAGAAATATCCAACACCGCTGAAATTTTTTCTAAAAACTGGACAGAAGGATTTGATTGAAGATTGCGTTCAATCGAGCTTAAATATGACTTTGCGACACCTGCTTTTTCTGCTAGTTCGGATAGTGATAACTGTTTTTGCAAACGTAATTGTTTAATACGTTGACCGATCATATTTACACCCTCTCTTTCTCTTACCTCCCTTATCATAACATACCAAATATGCCATCGTTAATAACATCCATGCAAAAACAAAAATTTTCCGACTACTCCTACCGGCTGTGGCTGGTGAGAAATGCTTTAATATCCTCTTCTGATATGCCGCTGTCCAATGCTTCTAAAACTAAATCAATCCATTCTTCATCCAATAGCACGTGTATTCTATTTTCCTTTGTAACCATGGTTTCCTCCTAAAATACATTTTGTATCTCAGGCAGCCCAGCCGTCATGATTGGGATCCTCCAACTTTAGACCCGTGACTTTGCGTCCTTATTTTTCAATAAGTATGCCCTTACTGAAGAAGATGAGATGATGATTACACAAATCCCTACAACGATGTTCCTGTGACATTAACACTATGAACATAAGTATAATGTAAACCAGTCCGAAATTATGTTGAAGGCTGTCAGTATTTTATTGAATTTTACAAATATTAAGAAACAATTTCCTACATAATTTTGATTATATCTTCATTTTTTGATAATCTGATCTTTTTGCTGTTGGGTAATAATACCTATTTTATAAAACAAAAAGGCATATTGTTGTACTTTTTGTTGAGAAGAAAGCCATTTCATTCGAAATACCCCCTTGTCTTTTTACTTTATTATATTTACTCTATTCAAAAATGTTTCTTCAAGGAAATAAAATCCGCTCTAATATGTCTAATAATCGACCATTGAACAATATATCGATTAATGAGACAATAAAAACAAGCATGGGAGCATCTCGGTCCTATGCCGAATATATTTTTAAAAGAAAGGAGCGGTTTCGGTGGAATTGGTGTTTCTTGTTTTATTTTTTTTCATCTTTTTAGCAACAGCCTTTGCAGGCGGTAAAAAGCGAAATCACCGCTCTTACAATTCTTCGAGTTCTTTTACTCCCTTTACATACGAAAAAGATAATGATAATGATTCCTCGTTCTCAAGCTGGAGCAATTCTGACAGCGGCGGCGGTGACAGCGGTGGCGGCGGCGATTAAGCCATCGCTTTAAGTATTTATAAGTTTCTAAACGTAGAAGTGGAATCTATACTTTCTTATCTAGTGAAAAAGGGTTCGTTTCAGCGGAAACGAACCCTTTTTTATTAGTTTGTGACGGCACCTTGACAGTTTCCGTAATAAATGACATCACTTTCGTGAACATGAACACCTGAACGTTCTTCAAGCGCTGCTTCCAGCATTGCTTTTGCTACGTTCTCTGCTTTGATTGGCTTGAATTTACGCCATTTCCCGATAAGACAAAGGGATATGCTTTTTAATACATATTCACCGATTTTCTCACCTAGACGAAACTCACTGCGCTGCCCAAGTAGTAAGGACGGGCGAAAGAAGTGAGTGGAACGAATGTACAAGTTACAAATATCTTCTTCCGTTTGACCTTTTACCTTATTGTAGAAGATCGGCGAACGAAGATCCGCACCGATTGCGGTAATCGTTAAAAAGTTGCGGGCCCTTTTCTTTTCGGCAAGCTTGGCAGCTGCCAGCGGATACTCATAGTCCACTTTTAAAAAGTTTGCTTTTGTTTTTGCTTTCTTCATCGTCGTTCCAAGACAGCAAAATACATCATCTACATTAAATTCATCTTCGTATTTATGGAGCTCATCAAAATTAATTTCAACTTGCCTCAGCTTTTCGTGCTGAATCAACAGCTTGTTGCGGACCAAAATCGTGACTTGGCTGTACACGTTGCTTTGAAGCAGCAAGCTGAGCAGCTCTCGACCGACAAGACCAGTTGCACCAAGCAAAACTGCCGATTTTTGCGACATGTTTTTCACCCTCTTAACTAAGTTGTCAAACCTGAAAACAGGTTATATTCTGCGACCCATTTTTCTTATCTGAATGAATGATGCCTAGTTCCGCGGGCTAAGCCCCCCAGCTGTTTCACTCTCTCCTATGACGTCCAAAGTTCCAACATCTTGTCCGCTTGAACAAGTTCATTCCATTTCTCTTATTATCGATTATCGATCTTTTCAGGATATAAATCATGATTCATTAGTCGATATTCTGCCATTTTTTCGTACTTTGTGCCAGGACGGCCGTAATTTACATACGGATCAATGGAAATACCGCCGCGCGGTGTGAATTTACCCCATACTTCAATATAACGGGGATCCATCGCTTCAATTAAATCGTTCATGATAATATTCATGCAGTCTTCATGGAAATCTCCATGATTTCGGAAACTAAATAAATATAATTTTAATGACTTGCTTTCCACCATCTTTTGGTCAGGGATGTAGCTGATGTAGATGGTTGCAAAGTCAGGCTGGCCGGTTTTTGGCAAACTGCTTTACTAAGCAGGTGGACTATATCATATTCTTATTTAACTGCGATATTAAATAAGAACCCTCGCGCTTCCATCGTTAGTTACAAAACAAAAACCTACGATGTACTCTACTCTCTTCCCCACACATTACATGAAGTCGCTTCACATGTGAGTGATTTCGATAGTCTCTGCACCTTCCTTATTATTAAGGCTTGGCTCAGGATTAGGATTATATTTACGGAGAAGATTAATCAGTCTTTCTAAACTGGACCAATCCATATCTAGTTCTTTGGCAAGTTCATTAATACTTTTACCAGAGTAGATAAATTCGTTTAAAAACCAAATTCTGTTTCTCCATGGGGTGTCTGTTAACATAAGCACACCTCCGAACAAACGTTCTTGATATACTTATATTATAGAACAAACACGCTAATTTGTAAAAATATCCCTTCCCTGAATTCACGAGGTTTAAGCGACAGTGTCGCCACTGAAGTGTGCCCTTATTGACACAAGCTTGTAAACTCCGGACAGTTGAATTTCACGAAATAATCACGATTCTGATGTTTATTATCAAATACTTCAAGAATCTCCGGTGTGTACTCGAACAAATACTTTGTTCCTTGGTTGCCCAATAAGGTAACACCTTGTAATTCTTCGTCTTTTCTTCCTGTCATGTTAGTTTCCTCTCTTTCCTCGCTTGTCATTCTATCAGCGATTTGAATTTTTGTGAATACGTCTTTTCATTATTTTTTTGTAAAGTTTTTGAAAAATGCTTACACGCCCCGTTTATTTCCCCAGACGAGCGTATGAAGCTGCGGTAATGCTCTTACGTTGTTCATAGAAGGTGATGTCACAATTTTGTTGATGAGCCACTCAAATTTTGCTAAAAGCTCCTTAATTAATTGATCGTCATTTGTCGTACCTGCATCTTCATTCCCGACTTGAACGAAAAACGGGACGGATGGATACCGTTTATGAACGTTTACAGCATATTGAAAGTCATCATCATCAAATATGACCACTTTTAAGCTGACAGCATGATGACGATTATTTTGATGCAATTTGTTCATGACGTCATCTAAAATGTCGAAGTTCGTCTCCATTCCTGAACTTGGCGGTTTCGGTGAAATCGTCAAATCGTCAATGTGTAAAAACCAATCCTGCCAGCGGCTTCCCTGTGTTTCAAGCGCTGTACGGATATCGTTTTGTCTCAGCAAATCGATCAGTTCAGAAAGAGCTGCAATTAAAGCCGGGTTTCCTCCTGAAATCGTCACATGATCAAAACAATCACCGCCCAGGTCCTTTAGTTCGGTCCATATCTCTTCCGCTGTCATCTGACGGATATCGTCTTTCGCCGATCCGTCCCACGTGAAGGCCGAGTCGCACCAGCTGCATGAATAATCACAGCCTGCTGTACGAACAAACATCGTTTTCCGCCCCACAACCATGCCTTCTCCTTGAATGGTCGGCCCAAAAATCTCTAATACCGGAATTTTTTTAGCCATGGCGCTTCACCTTCTTCGGACGATACACGACATAGCTTGTTGGGGTTTCACGCACGAACACCTGCAGGCATTTCGGCTTGTTCAATAATGTATCAAGGTGTGCTTGAACCATCTCGTAAATTTTACGTGCTACCACTTCAGTAGTAGGGAAGTCGTTTGGATTTTGATCGTTGAACACATTTGTATGATCATTAAGCAGCGTATGGTCGAACTGACCTGACACGATTTTTTTCAAGGCTTGAAAATTAACTAAAAATCCGGAATCGTCCAACTCGTCCCCTGCAATAGTAATATTCACGAAATACGTATGTCCATGGATATTG
The DNA here is from genome assembly GCF_042649685.1 of Bacillus songklensis. Taxonomy (NCBI): domain Bacteria; kingdom Bacillati; phylum Bacillota; class Bacilli; order Caryophanales; family Bacillaceae; genus Bacillus; species Bacillus songklensis. Next base: position 318,962 of record NZ_JBHRZT010000052.1, read on the forward strand.
CGGCATCTTCCGGCTTCTTCGTGCGGAACGAAGTGAGCTGCTGCAAACTGCATGTCTTTATTCAATTCATAGGAATAATCGTGAAATACCTGAGGATACATTTGTTGCAGCATTACTCATCCCCCCCGTTCTTTTTTGTAAGGTAGTCATCCAGTCCTCGCTTGCGAAGTTTACATGCCGGGCACTCACCGCAGCCGTCTGACATGACGCCGTTATAGCACGTTAAGGTATTTTCCCTTACATAATCAAGTGCCCCTAACTCGTCAGCAAGCTCCCATGTCTCTGCCTTATTGATCCACATGAGCGGAGTATGAATGACAAACTGATAATCCATCGCTAAGTTTAAGGTGACGTTTAATGATTTCACAAATACGTCACGGCAATCCGGGTATCCTGAAAAGTCTGTTTCACATACGCCTGTCACAATATGACGCGCTCCTGCTTGTTTTGCCAGCACTGCTGCAAATGAGAGGAACAATAAGTTTCTTCCGTCCACAAATGTCGTTGGCAACTCGCCTTCTTTTTGTTCAATGTTAATATCAGCGCGTGTTAAAGCGTTAGGTGCTAATTGATTTAAAAGTGACATATCCAAAACCGTGTGCTTTACACCAAGATCGTCGGCAATCGCCTTGGCCACCTCGATTTCTTTGCTGTGGCGCTGCCCGTAATTGAATGTCACAGCCTCGACTTCTTTAAAGTTTTTGAGAGCCCAAAACAGGCATGTCGTACTATCTTGTCCTCCACTGAATACAACAACCGCTTTTTCTTGTTTCATCATAATGTCCATCTCCTTTTCTTTCATGAAAATTGTCATAAAAGAAGAAAGAATGTCCTTGAACCATTCTCTATGATGCAAAAAAGAGACTGCGCCCTTCATCACGCAATCTCCCTTCAAATACACGACAAATAACAGACAAGCCTTACACTTGCCCGCTCTTTGCCATGCTTATAAAAAACAAAAAGCACCTTTCACTGCCTGGTGCGAACCAAAAAGTGAAACATGCTCCATAAGACATTGTGAAACGTAAGGGCTTATGACCTGGTTAATCTATAGCCAAGCGTCCCCACCAGCAAACAAAACGGCGTATTGTGCCCGTTTCGTTTGCTGGTCGGCTGAAAGGCTCCCCTGCAGGGCAGGATGAGCCTTTCAGCCGACTGTCTTAGTTTTTTATAGAGGGAGTTCGCGAACCTCTCCCGTGCACGATGCACGGATTTTCTTCTTCAATTATTCATCTATAACAAGTATGTCTGTTCATTTCTCTTCATTTATATGGATTTATCACAGAAAAATCCCATAAATCCTCAATTTTGCATAAAACCGCTGTACAACAGGGTTAATTCCCCATGCAACACTTTCATACTATATCATAATTTTTTTAGAAAGACTACACATATATAAATCCACGTAATGAATTCGGCATGGCCGCCTTCTTTGTACTATTGGATTTGATTGGCATCATATATATCGTTGATTTGCTTATTCATCTCCTCATTTTTTTGTTCCAGCTGTTCACTAACCTTCGATGCTTTTTCGGGCGTTAAGTTATCCGGCCAATTTGAAACGGCTTCCTCTACTTCTTTTCCCATTCCTTCTCCTTCTTTATAAGGACCGGCATATTTCCCCGGACCCTCCTTGGCCATGTCTTCCGCTTTTTCGGCAGGCTTAAATTCTTCTTTTTTCTCCTCTTTCACAGGCTGTGCCGCTTCCTGCTGTCCGCCGCAGCCAGTTAATATGGCTAAACAGCTTAACGAGACGGCCATGCCTTTCCACGCTTGTTTGATCACTTTTTTAAACCCCTTTATCATAAAAATTCTTCTCTAGAATTTTGTGTTTCCATATCGATAAGTTTCCAAAAAAATGGTTGATATTTTTTCTTTCTTTGACATGAAAGAAAAAATTACAAAATATGGTTATTGTTAGTCAAAAGAAAAGATAACCATGCGCCGATTATCTTTTCATCTTTATTCAATATTCACGAGAAGAAAAGCCACTTAAATATTTAATAAACTTCACTTTCGGCCCCTCGCCTTTTTGCTTTACTTCCATTCCGTCTTCAGGAAATAAATTTTCAAAAATGGCTGGCTTATAGGTACTGGCGGTTTTGATTTCAATTCGGTTTTCTTCATTAAAATATCGTATTGCTGAGGAATCGGGCTTCCCGCCGTTTTCTTCAATAACATCCGAGACGGTTTGCAGCAGCCCGTTGACCGTCTCCTCACTTGTCAGCGCATTCTCTAATTCAGCTTCAACGGTTCTTTTGCGTATCCCGTTGTTAGCTGTCAGTTCATCGCTTAATACTTCATCAACTGCTTCAATCCGGGCTTCATTCGGTGTGTACTTAGAAGACTCATCTAGAATCTCCTTTGTCCGCTCGTCAATTTGTTCCCTCAAACTTTTCTTTCCAGGTATTATATCTACTTCGACAGAGACTGCTTCAGCCGGTTCTACTGCCTCAGCAGCCGCTTCCGGTTCTGTTATGCCCGCTTCCACCTCAGCCTCTTCGGGTTTTGACAATTCGCCATCTATGTTGCCAATTGCTCCATCTACTTTCTCATAAACATAGGCAGTGGCTGCAAGGCTTGCCTGCTCCGCGGCAGATGAAGCCTTATCCTTAATATAAAAAGCTTTCACAAAGCTTGTTAGCATCAGAAACATAACGACAAGCACACCCATAAGACAAACACTCAAAAGCATGATGTTCCCGCGTTCATTCTGGAAATACTTTTTCATTGGATCACCCTGCTTGTTGCTTCTTGTTTGATGGGAATCGCGGGAAGGCCTTTTCTCATATCGGCAGGCAGAAAAACAAGCTCCACCTCTGTCTGCATGACAGCTGTAAAATCTGGATCCCCGGAGTTATTTACTGTGAACGAGCCTGTTCGGATGCTGCTGCCGACCTTACTGATCACATCTGACGCTTTTGCGGAAGCTTGCCCCGGATCTTCCGTTACCGCAAACACTTTCGCCCCTTCATTAACCGCTGAGTGGGTCACGATAAGGGCATAACCGACAACAAGGAACTGCCACAGCATCACAAACAGAAGAAGCAGCAGCGGAACCATACCTAAAAACTCAATGGATGCTGACCCTTTTTCATTGGTTAATCTTTTTTTCCATAGTCTCATAGCCTTCACTTCCACTATCACCTGCTTATTTTGCTTGAAACACCAATTCATCGTGCCATTCTCTCACATTTAAAGTAGTGAAGATCACAACGAAAGGAAAGATAATCATATTCACAACTGCTTGACTTAATATAATAGCCAAATAGCTCGTTGTCACAGTAGCAACCATATTCATTAAAACAAACCCAATCATAAATTCGACAAGGGCTGTAAGTAAAACAATAAGGAAAATGGGGAAAAACTTTCTCTTTCCTAAGCGGAAGGTAACTTTCCATGTTTGACGAGCCGGTTTCCCTGACATAACAGTCATATATGGAGTTAAAAATAATAATACGGCAGCGATGATTCCAGGAATAATAAATAACAGCATTCCTGTTAAAACGACCGACACATAGCAAAGACCAAATAAAAACATAGAAAATCCGTATTTCAAAAAGATGCCGTAGGATTTTTTCAGTCTTCCCTCCTCCCCCTCCAAATCACTTAAAGCAAATTGAATGAACGGGAGTTGAGTAACAATGCTGAATAATAACATATAAACACTATTGGTAATATCCCCCACAAAAAGAAATGGTGTGTTAGAAGCTGCTATATAAACCTGGTTAACAATTAAAGTTTGAAAAAGAAAAAAAGGAAGTAAAACCGTAAGGGAGAGAAGGAATATGTGTTCAACATTTCGTGTATAAAGCTTAAAACTCTCTTTAAAGGTTTTCAATGTTTATCCCCCTTCTTCTTAATTCCTTAACCGCGGAAAACCGTCCACTTTATAGTGATAATCATTTCTTCTCTTTCCTAATTCGATAAAAACATCCATTGACAGTTCACCGCGCTTTTCAGTGATGACTTTGCCATGCTCATCTTTTTCAAAGGTTAGCATGGATTGATCAAGTACTTGGCGGACAGATGGTTTCGTTTTCTCTGTCAGCATGTTATATAATTCCCTGCTGTTTATTGCTGCCGCCCCTGTTCCCCGGCTTTCTGCCTTTTGAAGGAAAGATCGTACGATATCAACGTCATCAAATGTTTCAAATTGGATTTTTCCTTCTTCATACACCGTCTTATTATATTCCTCTAAGCAGCGTACCGCTTTTTCAACATCTTTGGCTGTTAAATAACCTGCCTCCTCATATATATGGTCGTCTATTGCTTTTAACTCATCGAATAACGAATGAATATATTGACGGCCTTCCAGCTGCTTTTCAATCATCTCTTTTACGCGGTTCCAGGATGACTGTATCTCCTTGACTTCGTCCGGCAGCTGCTTCTCAATATCAAACATTTTTCTTTGCATGTCTTCAATTAAATGGATAGGTTCAGACAACTTCTTTCTAATGTCCGTTTGTGTACCAAAAGCAACGGAATTATATGTTTCCATTGAACGAAATACGACCTCGGCGATAGACCGCGGGACAACATCCCCGCCCTTATCCAACACTAAATACCCAACTGTTTTGTTTGAACGGAGATAACGGACAAGATGGTAAAGGTCTCCCTCGTGCTTATAAAAATATGTGTTCAAATGGGCGTACTCAAACCATTTTTTGTATTTTTTCATTAGGCTTCTTATTTTTTCTGTCTCTACAACTTGTAACAAACCAAATAAACTCCTTTACTATATATATTCCACTTAATAACTCGACACATCTTCATTCAATCAAGAGGCATCACAATCGGTGATCCAGACAACTTGAATTCGCCCTCAAGGGTTCACCTATGCGGTTGGCGCCAACCCCGCAAGGGGGGTGCCAGCCGCTTAGGTCTAGAAAATTTGGCATGGCCGTTCTTTGGTCAGGTCGAATTTTCTAAATCGATCTATATAGAGAGATTGTGTCTTATTATTCTATCATCCTCGCCCAATAGACTGGCAGCTGGAATGAATTAGAACCTTTTAGCCTTTTCCAAAACCGAAAAGACTCTTTGCTCCATTCCACACATTAGAGATACCATCTTTAATTTTTTGGCGGTTTTTAATGAGTTTTGTTACTCCTTGTACAGCATAACCCGCAACAAATAAACCTCCCCCAACAGCCATTAATCCTACACCTGCTGGAGTCATCATTCCCATTGTTCCTATACTGCCAACCATTTCACCAACACTGCTGATGGTTTTCCCGATACTTTCTGCTCGGTCATAGCCGTCTTTAGCATCAATAGCTGCATTAACGTTTTTCCATGTTTCATAACCCGAGAACGCTAAACCGACCGCTCCCATTCCAATGCCCACTTTTGGGATGACACGAGCGGCACCCGAGAAATATGCTTGATCTGCAGCATTTAAGCCTGCAAGTGCATCAATTCTTGTTTGAGGCGCCCGCGTAAGGGTTTTTAAGAACTGGTAATCAGCAAAATTGTTATATGCATCGTACCCTTTGTAAACTGCTTCTCCAGCTTCTACCGCATCTTTCAGCCCCGGAACATTAGAAGATGACACTTTCAATGAAGAGATCAAAAATTCCTTCCAGCTCCCCGATCCTTTTAAACTGGCTAATGAATCCGCATTTTGTCCGCTTAAAACCTGAAAATATTCACCTTTTACCATATCTGTACCAAGAGCTACCTGCTTGACTAATACATCATTCACTGCATACTTGAATCCATCGTACTTAGTAAAACCATCAGCACCGGGATCATAGGCTAAACCGGAGGAGTTACCTTGATGTTCGTCGCCCTTTGTGCCATCACCACTATGAGTATCCCCTTTTGTCCCTTCACCCTGATGTCCGTTTCCGCTGTGGCTGTTCCCAGTTGTTCCGTCACCTTGGTGTCCGTCACCGCTGTGGCTGTTTCCCTGGGTTTCGTTGCCTTCCCAGTTCTTCTGGTCAGTTTGGCCTTGCATTTGCCATTGGTTGAATTGCCATTGCTGAAATGCCCATTGCTTTGCTTCCCAAGGATCGGAGCCTGGATGTGCCTGCATGTACCATTGCTGCATCTGCCATTGGTCATTCGCCCACTTTTCCGCTTCCCATGTGGATGCATTCGGGACTGTTTGCAAATACCACTGCTGCATCTGCCACTTCTCAGCCTGCCATTGCTGAATGTTCTTGCTCCCTTGTCCCTTCCATTCATCAAGCTTCCATGGCGGGATTTTGTTTCCCCACGACTCTCCCTGCCATGGCTGCACTTGGGCAAATGTTAGAATAGGGGCAAATTGCAACAACAAAATAAACATCACAAAAAACAGTGCTATTCCCGACCTGACGCGCCGCTTTTTCATTTTCCCCACAGCCTGTTCCCCTTTACCATTCTTTGTTTTTAGCAAGTTATATTGTATAAAGACCTATTTATAAGGACGAAATGTTTATATGCATTGTTGTGTTTATAATAAACTTCCTGTCGAATTAAAGAAATTACTGATTGGTGTTTTTCTTAACCTTATCGGAAATCCCATCTGTCTGTTCAAAATATTCATCACTGTTTTTATGAATAAGACCTGAGTAAATATCGTAAGTTGTTTCTTCAATTACATTAAAATAAGGTTCATAAAAATCTAAAAGGGCTACTTTCTGATCCCAAGTAATTTTTTTCATTTCAAACAAATAATCTAATGATTGGTTATAATTCATTCTTTCCTCATATGCTAAATCCTTAGAGGTAAGTCGGTATTCATTAATAGAATCATAGTTTGTCATTTTGACATTAAATGCTTTATCGCGCTCTTTTCTTGCCCACTCATACCAATCCGAGGCATCCTCTTTTGCCTTTTCAAATTCCTTCGTCAATTCGTCCTGATTGGCAACGGAGGCATACGTTCCACCTGATGCAGATGCAACTTTCTGCAATTGTTTTTGCCCCTCGTCATCCACATCAAAACCTATAACATTCACTACCGGTGCAATTCCTGATTCTCTTAACTGCTTTGCTGCTTCCACTGGATTGCCGCCGCATGTTTCAATTCCATCACTTACTAAATAGATAATGTTTTTGTTTTGCTCTCCTTGAAATTCGCCCAAATCTTTCCCGGCTTCTTCTAACGATTTTGCAACAGGCGTCCATCCTGTCGGCTGAAAACTTGCTAAAGCGCTTTGAAGCTGTTGTTCATTATATGTGCTCACTGAATAGACAAGCTCACTGCTTTGACATGAAAGAGCTTTATCTTTATCTTCGTTGCTTCCTTTATGGCCGTAAACGCGCAGCCCTACTTTTGTTCCTTGTGGAAGCGAGCTTGCAAAATCACGTATAGCTTCCTTTGCCAGTTCCATCTTGGTCTTGCCGCTTACTTTCCCGGCCATACTGCCGCTTGCATCAAGAATAATTTCGACGTTATAGCTTAGTTGAGTTTGCTTTTGCTGTGTTTGTTGAGATGAAGAACCTTCAGTACTTCCTTGTTCAACATACTGAGGAGGGGTTGGATAATCCTGCTTATAAAGTTGCACAAGTTTGTTATATGCAGCTTCTACTTGCTCTTTATTTGCTTTTTCCGGTAAAGCAGGAAATTCATCCAGCTTACTCTTAAACTCTTCTTCACTTGCTTTAAATTGCTTACCCGCCATTTCTCCAATAGGATAAGCTAATACTTCCTCATATGTTTTGGGCGCCGCCGGGGCATTATAAAAAGAATCCATCTTATTTGTTTCATCCTGGCTTTTCACTGTCTCTACCGCTTCATTGTTTTCTTTTGCGTTCGTGGATTCTGTTGCCGATTCTTCTTTCCCGCAGCCAACCGCTAGAGCGACGCTTAAAATAGAAAACATAAGAGCGCTTTTCTTGGTCCATCTGTTTCGCATGTTTTTTGATCTCCTTTTTCAAGGGAATAGATTTGTAGAAGGGAATTGACCTATAATAGCTAAAAACATTAGTTTTATGTTTTTAAACGAAATCGACCGTCATTGAAATCTTTAATGTTATAGGATTTCACATAACGGTCGATTTCGTGAGGTTGATTCATTATTCACCGCCGATTTTTTCTAAGAACCCACTGAACTTGTCTACAAATGTATCTCCTAATCCTGCACCGCTCATTGCAGTCGAAATTACACCTGTTAAGATCACAATGATTGCTGCAATGCCGATCCATTCAAGAGACTGGGAACCTCTTTCGTTATTCAAATATGATTGTACCTTTATACAAGCTTTTGTCATGAATTTTTTCATTGCTTTTTCCTCCTATTATCCATTCAAATTTTTAATCTAATAACCCATTACATTCAAACACCGTTTTGCGAGGAATCACCTCCTAAAATGGTAAGCGGGTAATAGCTTATTCAAACATTTTTAACACGCTGTTATCACCAAGGAACATATTTAATATCATCAATCCTGCAATCATCATGATGGCCGCAGGCGTAATGACGAAAGTAGTAATAAGCGTAATTTTCGGTGATGCCTTCGCTGCTTTTTCCTTCGCCTGTTCTTTACGCATCACGCGCATGTCCTCTGCCTGCATTTTAAACGTTTGGGCAATCGGGACACCAAGGCGATTCCCCTGAATGAGCGATTTAATCAAGGTCTGAAACTCAGGATTATCGTTTCGTCTTAAAAGCTCACGATATGCCTCTTCCCTCGGAACCCCCAGTTCAGTTTCCTGCAAAAAGCGGGAGAACTCTTCCTGAAGCGGGCCTTCAAAGAAGCGGACGATTTGTTTTAATGCCTCCTCTAGATGGACACCCGCCTGCAAGCTGACACTGACAGTATCCAAAAAGTCGGGAAGGTCATAGCGGAGTCTTTCCTGACGCTCTTTCCCCTTATTTTTCACATACAGAATCGGGAGAAAGTAACCGATTAACGGCATGAAGAGCAAGCCGAAATGAGCAAGCGGAATACCAATGACAAAGGCCATAGCCGCGATTGTAAGTCCAGCAATTGCAAAGAAAATTTTGATTCCTTGAAACCGCTCGACCGTTAAATCAAACGGATACCCTGATTTCCGCAGCCAGTCCTCCACATCATGGGGCTCACTGAAAAAGTTAAGGCGCTGTCCCATTGACGAAAAGTCATCCGCAAACTTTGTCAGCCGCTTAATCGTACGTTCTGCAAATGCTGCTTTTTTGCGAAATTGATGTTGATTCTCTAAGTGCATGGTTTCTTGCACATGCACGACCAGCTCTTTTTTTTCTTGCTGATACACATAGAGATGGCGCAATCCGATACCGATAAACAACCAGAATAAAATGACCGAAATAATAAGTAATGCATCCATGTTTTACACCTTTATGTTGGATACCTTTCGAACGAGAATAAAAGCTAGAACCGTTGCTCCTAAGAAGAACAATCCTAAGATCGCTCCCGGAACGGTCATGAGCGGCTTTAAAAAGCCATCAATGATTTGATTCATCATTAGGACAAGGAAAACAGGTAAAATGGGTAATAAGTACGAAATATAACGTTGTTCGGCTGTCATCGTTTTAATGGATTGCAAGAGAAGCTTACGTTCTTCTAATGTTTGGGACATTTCATCAAGCACGGCATAAAGATTGCCTCCCGCTCGCTTTTGAATGAGAAGCGTAGCAATAAATAACTGAAACTCCCTCGACTTATGGCGCTTTTGCATATCTTTTAATGCTTTTTCAAAGTCCACTCCCAGCTTGAGCTCCTGTGATAATCGCTGAAACTCTTCCTTTGCAGGTGATGAGACTTCCCGAGCCACTAAATCGGCTCCCTGATAAATCGTCATCCCCGCCCGGACCGAGTTACCGAGCAAGCGGCACACTTCTCCAAGCTGATTGTTTAAGCGTTCTTCGTATTTGTTTTTACGAAGCCAAAAAAGGATATAGTAAGTAGCAATGACGGCAATGATACCGATGATTGCTCCAAGAGCATAGGTGAGACCAAACATACTGTTGGAAAGAACGGTAATGGCCATAAATGCAAGCAGCAGCATCCCGAGAAACTCGGATGGTGTAAGCGGAAGGTTTGCCTGCTGTAATTTTCCTCTCAAAGGCTCGGCATATTTCGTTTGATCGAAGCGGTCGCCGAGCACAACGAAAAAGCTTTTTCGTTTCTGGCGCTCGCCATACCATCCTGTTACACGCTGCTTCCATTGACGTTTTTCCGCCCGATAACCGAGGTAGCTGTATACTCCCCATAATCCGAATAAAACAGCTAAACCATAGAAGACAGCAGCCGTCATACGCTCACCTCCATCTGTTTAAAAAGGGATTCATCCATATCGACTCCGTATGTTTGCAAGCGGTGCAGGCATGCAGGCACAATCCCCGTCGGCGTGAAATACCCTTCTACATCCCCGTTTTGAGACATCCCTGTACGCTTGAACGTAAAGATTTCCTGAATACGGGTAGAACCATTCCCCTCGGTTGCAATTTCTGAAATGGAAATGATTTTCCGCGTACCGTCTGTTAAACGCGTAGCCTGCACGATAAAATCAAGGGCCCCGACGACGTATTCGCGGATGACCTGGCTTGGCAAATCCATTCCTGCCATGATGACCATCGCTTCAACACGCCGCATTGCATCAGCTGGTGAGTTAGCATGCACGGTTGTTAGAGAACCTTCATGACCTGTATTCATCGCTTGAAGCATATCAAATGCTTCCGCACCGCGGACCTCTCCGACAATGATTCGGTCTGGCCGCATCCGAAGTGCGTTTCGAACGAGCTGGCGAATCGTCACTTCCCCGCGTCCCTCCACGTTGGCAGGGCGAGCCTCCATCCCTACCACATTTGGACGGTCTAATCGAAGCTCAGCCGAGTCCTCAATGGTGATCACCCGTTCTCCAAACGGAATGGCACTAGCAACGACGTTCAGCAATGTCGTTTTGCCGCTGCCCGTTCCTCCCGAAATCAGAACGTTCATCTTCGCCTTAACGATGGCTTGCAAAAATTGCCCCATGTCTTGGCTCAAAGAATTCAGGCCGAGTAAATCTTCCAGCCGGAACGGATCTTTTCGGAATTTACGAATCGATACGAGCGTTCCATTTAAACTGATGGGCGGAATGACGGCGTTCACACGGCTTCCATCCGGCAATCGCGCATCAACCATTGGCGAACTTTCATCAATACGACGTCCGAGAGGTGCTACGATGCGGTCAATCACATGACGTACGTGCGAGTCATCCCGAAAGGAAACATTTGTTAGTTCTAATTTACCTTTTCGTTCGACATATATCTGTTTATGTCCGTTGATTAAAATTTCGGTAATCGAATCATCATGAATCAGCGGTTCAAGCGGTCCGAAACCGACTGCTTCATCTAAAATCCTCGTTAGCAGCAATTCTTTATCTGTCCTGGAAATAACGACCTTTTCTTCCGTCATAAACTGGCTGACAAGCTGTTCAATGCGCAGTCTCATTTCCCCCTGGGACAGCCTTGTGAGTATCTCTAAGTTCGCATCCCGTAACAGTCTTGCTTTATAATGTTCAGCCAGTTCGTCTAAATAAGGCTGGTCATACGTGGTAAGGGTCATCGCTTTTGTTTCTTTTAAGACTTTTTCTTTTCTCTTTTCAAATAATGAAGCCATTTTGGCTGCCTTCCTCCTTTCCTCGCTGAAATCTAAGAAAAGCGCAAGCGCCTTGGTCAGCTCGTGAAGGAAATAGGGATTGACCCATAAGGCGCTTTTTGCCTTATGAGGGCAATCATCTTTTCCACAGCGAGCTAGGCGCTGGAGCTAGACACCAGTACTCATCGAAAAAGTTATACTTTCTTACCTTTGGATAATGTTACTTCAACATGGAAAGAACCCATTTTTGAACATCCTTGGCAAATGGAATGATTTTCTTTTCATTCGGCTGCTTGCGGATTGGTTCTCCTTTATTCAAAGCCGCCTGCACACCCTTTAAATCGCGGCGAATTTTTGCAGCTACCGGATATGTGACGAATTGTTTTAAATCATTCGGCTGCAATTCGTTGTCTCGGCCGACTTCATTTAAGACCACTTCCATTCGGTTTTCCGTGTTGATTCCAAGTCTGATGAATAATTGCTCCACTTGCTGCAGCACTTTTAATGAAAGCGTATTGAAATTCAACACATAGTAGATTTTATCGGACTCTTCCAATGCCGTGTATGTCACGCCGTTCATATGGGACGGAAGATCCACAATCACGAAATCATAGCTGCGGCGGCATGTACGAAGGAGTTTGGCAATAAACTCTTCTACAATGGTTTCCGCTACTTCCGCATCTGCCGGACTTAATAAAATCTCCAGCTGCGAATGTTTTTCTTTTTGTGAAACGTTACGAATGTGACCTTCATTCATCTCTTCGGCTACCGGCAGCAAGTCGGCCAGTGAACGGTTCGATTCAATCGTTAACACGGTTTCAATCCCGCCGTATTGAAGGTTCAAATCAAGTAAAATCACCTGGGCGGTAGATTCCAGTTTCAATGTTTGGGCAAATGAAGAAGCAAGAAGCGTTCTTCCCACTCCTCCCTTCCCACTGTAAAAAGAATAAATTTGTCCGCGGCCGCGTTTATATGTAACTGTCGTCGCCGCCTCTGATTCCTGCTTCTTTTGTTCATTGACGATATGAAGCAAGCTCGGGAAACGCCCCTCAAATAACGTCAGTTCATCCGGAAATACGAAGAAATCAACCGCTCCGGCTCTCGTCGCACTTCTTAATAGATTAAAATCTTGATAGCGTGCCACAAAAATGATAAGAGTAAGAGGATTTAATGATTTGATATAGTGGATTAGTTCAATGGATGAGTCATCTTCGGGCTGAACGAGAACGACCACTTCCGGCGCTAATCGGTCTAATTCCATGGTAACATCACCCGGCTCTAGCACATGAACGGCAACTTCAGGGCCTTCAACGATTAAACGTAATTGATCAGTAATAGAAGACTGATCGCTGACAATGAGTAATTTATGATTTTGGCTCATAATCGCTCCTCCAACGTCTTAGTTTGTCTTTGCAGGCTGGGCAGGTTGTGCAGGGGCTCCTTGTGTTGGAGCTGGCGGTGCTGCCGGTTGCTGAGGATTCACCGGTTGAGATGGTTTAGGGGCAGAAGCCGGCGCTGCCTCTTCTTTCGGCTTTTCCTGTTCTTTTACTTTGTTGTCTTCCTTACCGACATTTGCCTTTAAAATCCTCATGCTTTCGGCATAGTTTTGCATATGTATTAACTTCGGCGCATCTTCCTCGCTCACTTCGACTGCCACACCCGTAAACTTTTTGCCTGGCGGCACAGCTGAAACAAGAACATCTTTCATGAATACTTCTGTTTTCGGCTGATCACCGACTTTATGGGAAACGATGATGTCTATACGGTCCAACGCGTCGACTTCCTGATCAAAATGAACTTTTTCATTTTCAAAGATCGCCACCAATCGGTTATGTTCGTTCTGGACATTGGAAACCGGCTTTAATACGTTTTTCGTAATTAAATCACCCTTGGACATCGGCACGACAAACACTTTGTTCACCAAGTCACGGACATCCGTTACATGAGAGTCTGTCACGAAACGGTTCGGCAGCTCAATGGTCGTCACTTGATTAGGTTCAATGGGAGTTCGTGATGCCACATCGGTTGCTGCTACATACACTTTTGTACGGCCCCCAAGATCTGAGTTTAAATCTTTTATTTTTCCTAAAAACAACACTCCTGCCGTGATGGCCAATAAAAAGGATAAAGATAGAAAAATGATGGCTTTACGCTTCGACTCTAGCATGAATGAATACCTCTCTTTGAACATTTGTTCACAATTATGTCAATTTTATTATATAAATCCCATTTAATTTTTTAACCCCTGTCACGGGTCCTTCTTCTATTTGCGCCTTTCTGTTTTTTCATCTTGAACGAGCTTACAAAGGTTCTCGTATAAGCGGCTGACAAGAACCCGCAAGGGAGATTGCCGACCGCTTATGCGTAAAGAATTTGACATGGGCGTTTTTGGCTCATGTCAAATTCTTTATGTGGATTCATATATGTAAAAAATTACTATATTCCTATAAACAAAATCAATGCGGCTCCGATTCATTCACCCCGTACTTTATCCGCCTTTTTCATTATTTTGTAACTTCTGAGTTTGGGTTTGGGTCAATAGTTCTAGTTCTGGAATAGGACAACATCTTTACACTTCTCCTCTCAAATTTCTGTTAAATAAAGGTAATTCCATTTATAGATAAAGCTTAATGACACTTCTTGACCCTCGAAATATAAATCTGAATATTCAGTAATATTACAACAAACCAGGAATTTAGTTCCTTTTTTCTTAATATTTTAATTTTTAAAATCACTTGTTTTTTACCTTGATAAAAAAGGTTCAAAACCCATTTTTATAAAAATATTCTAAAAATAGGGAAAACAATTCTTTTTCACTACAATAATTAGGTTTAAACGAAAAATAAATAAGGTATTTTTACCCATAGATAGAAAAAAATAATTAGACTCAAGCTTCGATAGTCCGAAAAAATGATAACAACTTCCAGACCTTCATTTCGACATTTTTCGCATTCCTTGCAAAGATAAAGTCCCGTATAAGCGGGACTTTATCTTCTGTCTTCAAAATCTTCGCTTCTAGTAAATGGTAAGTTAAAAATAATGTAAATTTCCATTACTTAGTGTAGAGTAAATTTCTCACATACTTTCAGCAAAATATTGAAGAGAATAAAATGGTGGTCCCCCTTCCCTCTTCCGGCTGTTCAAATGAAACTCAAATCGCTTTCGATCCGCCCTTAAAAATCAAATAAAGAGCAATAAATAAAAGAAAGAGGCCTAATAGTCGTGAACCGCCCAGCGAAATACGCGGGTTGCCGAATAACCCGAAATGGTCCAATACCATACTGATTGCTATTTGTCCCACAATAGCCGTTACAATTGTCGTACCGACCCCAAGCTTTGGAACGGATAGAACTGACATGCCGACATAAAGCGCTCCGAGCAAACCGCCAAGCAAGTTCCATTTCGGAACCCGAAACATCGAAACAATGTTACCTTTTCCAAAAAACAACATGATAATGCACAATGCCAACGTTCCAATAAAAAAAGAAACAAATGCTCCTTCTATTGAGCCTATTTTTTTCCCCAACGTTCCATTGACAGAGGCCTGGATACTCATTGCGCCCCCTGCGAGAAACACAAATAATACAAGAATAAATTTCTCCATGTTCTTTTCCTTCTTCCTTTGTCGTTTGCCCCTTACAATTCGACAATGAAAAAGGATTTCCTTTTCTCTTATAACAAGAATTTCATCTGTCTTTTTGGTTCGTGTTCAATGATTCCCTTATGTCCCTTGTGTTTCCACTTTTTGTTTTAAAAACTTAACTAAGACTGGTAGAAGCGGAAAAAATCAGAAACATTGTTTATAATCACTCCCCGGCTATTGGGAAATGCATCCACTAACATACGTTTTGACTTTAAACATCCCTCTAGGCATAGTTTTTGACATGAATGGAAATGATTTTGTAGGATAGTATTCGTTCTTTAGATGAAGAAAGGAGAGGTATACATATGGCACAATCATTAAAAGGAAAAGTCGCTTTAGTAACAGGTGCCGGTAAAGGAATCGGCCGCGCTGTTGCCATTGCTTTAGCGAAAGAAGCAGTAAACGTCGGGTTAATCGCCCGGTCTGAAAATGACCTGCAAAAAGTAAAAGAAGAAGTGGAAGCACTCGGTGTGAAAGCGGCTTATGCTACAGCGGATGTTTCTTCGATGGAAGAGGTCAACCAAGCAGTGGAATCGCTCAAAGGAGAGCTTGGTTCAACTGATATTTTAATCAACAATGCCGGAATCGCTAAATTCGGTAAGTTTTTAGAGCTTGACCCTCAAGAGTGGAAACAAATGATTGACGTCAACTTAATGGGTGTTTACTATGTGACACGCGCAGTACTGCCGCAAATGATCGAGCGTAACAGCGGGGATATTATCAATATTTCCTCAACGGCCGGTCAAAAAGGAGCTCCAGTGACAAGTGCGTACAGTGCCTCTAAATTCGGGGTCCTTGGCTTAACAGAATCACTTGCCCTGGAAGTACGCAAACATAACATTCGCGTCTCTGCGCTCACACCAAGTACAGTGGCGACCGATCTAGCCATCGAACAAAACTTGACAGACGGCAATCCGGAAAAAGTGATGCAACCGGAGGATTTAGCGGAATTCATGATCGCTCAGTTAAAGCTTCATCCACGCGTCTTCATCAAATCTGCAGGCTTGTGGTCAACTAATCCTTAATCAAGAAAAGTGAAGCAAGCTGCCCATGCCCATAGGGAACTGGAACCGCCGACGAGAAGTCGCTTTTTGACTTCGTGGGAGGTGGTGAAGTTACCGTAGGGCATAGCTTGCGGAACTGGACAATAAGAAAAGCGCAGCAAGCTCGTTTAGCCCCATAGGGAATTGGAGCTGGACAATTTTCAACGCGCAATTTAAACTTTCTGAACGTAGAACCTCAAAAGGACCTTTCCGTATGCAGTTTGCTGGATCGACAAGTGAACGGAAAGGTCCTGCCTTTTCTATTTTTTGGTTTGAGGCGTTATATCTTCCGCTAATTCCTCAAAAGACTTTACTTTCCCATGCGGGGGATTTTGTGATTGTTTTCGAACCGTCCATTGACGCTCTTGTTGTCTCTTAGATTGTGACATAGATGGGTCATCCTTTCATATCAAGTAAATGATTCTTTTACTAGGATGACACACACGATTATAATTATGCTTAAACCATCCTTGAAAGGATTTCCGTGAATGATTTCGAGAAAATACGTGTACTTATTGTTTTTGATGATCCATCTTGGCTTTTTTATCAGTTTTACCGAAAAGAAATGGTTTTGGTTTTTCTTTCCCGTTTTATATCTACTACTTATTAGTATAGCGATGAAAGCGGGGATGCCGCGAAAACTTTCCTCCAAAGAATTGGCAGCAGGGACATTATCGGGACTTATCCTATATGGTATCTTTGCTTTTGGCCATTGGGTGCTGTTGTTTCTTCCCTTCCCAATAGAAGGCTATGTACATGGCTTATACGAATCCATCGGCCCTAGGGAAGGGTGGCAGCATGGGCTTTTATTGCTCGTCATTGCAGGAGAAGAGCTATTTTGGCGTCTTTTTGTCCAAAAACGGCTACTGGGTGGGGGAGATATGACAAAGCGAATTCTACGGGCAACGGCTCTATATACAAGCGTTCACCTGTACTCCTTCAATCCTTTACTTATCATGGCCGCCATCACAGGCGGTATCTACTGGGGATGGTTGCATGAAAAAACAAACAACATATATGTTTCCATCGTGTCACATCTTGTGTTTGACCTATTTCTTTTATATATTCTCCCGTTTGAGTAAAAGCGGTTCCGGCTGCCACCATCAAGCTCATGGGTCAGCCCTTTTGTCCCTTTCCAGCCTAAAAAAATGAATTTTGCGCAACTTTTTTTCGAAGGCAGCGTTTAACATTACGGAAACGACATTTTAACTATTGGAGGAATTTGTATGAACAAATTGGTTCGCTTTTTGTCCGCTTCCTGTTTAACAGCTATGATTTTGTCACCTGCTGCTGCATTCGAACCCGTCCATGCCCAACAATCTACTGTGACCGCAAACGATCAACTTATCCGTCTCTTTGAACGAAATTTAACGTATCAGTTCAATGGAAAAAAGGCAGAGAAAACAGCTTTTCTTACTTATAGTCAACAGCATCCCTATTCATTCTATCTACTTCCCGACTATGTATTTAACAGTGAGAAAGGGAAAACGGACACTATTTTTTATAAAGAAAATAAAAACCACTGGATGAAGATGGAACCTCTATCTCCCAAAACCGACTGGAAGAAAGTGGAGGAATCGGCGAAAAAAGAGCTGAAGTCTTACGGACAGCGCGTAAAACTTATAAAGCCTAAAACATCTTCTCCGTTTTTAGAAGATGCAGTCATTTATCAAACAAAACGTAAGCATATGGCTACCACCGTTTATCTCATTAAATCCGGCAATGTGCCTCTGAAATTGATGGTTCACACTCACCATATCCTTCATAACAATCACTCATCAGCGTTTCTTGAAATGGCCAAAACCATTGATGAACATCCTGTATTTGTACGACCTGTCCAAACTACCTTATCTTTCATGGAAAATGGAAAAGAATACAAACAGCCCGCTTCTTTATACAACAGTACGAATCAACCTTTCTCCATGTATGTGATGAAAGATTTCAAAGCAGATCCTGAAGAGCCTGGAAAAGACCTTGTCTACCATCAAAAAAGTCCAAGTGTCAACATGAGAATTGAACTCATGAACACTCAAGCGGATTGGAAAATGATTGAAAAGACGTCGATTCAACAATTAAAATCTGTAAATGAAAAGGTTCATCGCCATATCTGGGGACAGCCTGACCCAATGCTGGAAGGAGCTGTTATGCTTCATGCAGACAATGAAAGGGAATGGGTGCAAATCATCTTGCTGCCTCACCATGAAGTACCGATGAAATTAACGATTCGTTCCACAAATCAACTCCATTCTGTCGCTCATTTCCTTGCAATGGCTAAAACCATTGAATTGTCACATTGATTGAAATCTTTTCCGTTCTTTAGGTATACTACTTTTAAACAACATAGCAAAGGACGGAGAAGTTATGTGGACAAAACAAGATCTAGAAAAAGTATTTATCAAATATAAACCACAGGCAGAAAAACTGCTTCAAAATACTGATAAAGTGAAGCATCTGCTTCAGCAGGCCATCGATAAAGCAAAGAAAAATGATGGAATCATAGGAGAATCCGTACGGAACCTGGAACTAACATTTGATATGTTTCGCGATTGGTTAAAGGGCGACTACCGAGATGTACCGACCCGCTCTCTTGTGACGATCGTTGTGACACTTCTTTATTTCGTGTCCGTTGTTGATTTTATTCCGGATTTTCTGATTGGAATCGGCCTTGTTGATGATGCGGCTGTCATTGCATATGCCGTGAAACAAATTCAAAAAGACTTAGACAAATACAAACTATGGAAGCATGAGAAAAACCGACTGGAACACATGACGATTGATATGGAATAAAAATGAGGGTGTCCCGAAGTACAAAAAAACGTACTTTTGGGACACCCTCCTGCGATGAACCATCATTAAAAATCCAGGAAGATCAAGGATTTTAGTGACAGTTCATTACAGAAAAATGGATGATTGTTATCCTCTGGAGGCTTTTGAGTCGGCATCATTTTTCACAAAGCTTTTTGTAAATGGGAAGCAAACCACCGATCGATTTCCTGATTGTATTCATTAAAATATTCCTGTAATGGGTGGTTCGCTCCTTCATACAATACATATTTATGTTCTTTCTTCTGTTGCTTTAATTGTTTTACTAACTTTTCAGCCTGTGTGTAGTGAACTTTTTTGTCTCCTGTTCCGTGCAAAATGAGTAACGGTGAATGAATCTTATCGCTCCAATAGACGGCTGAACGACTTTTGTATTTATCCTGTTCTTCTTTTGGGCTCCCTACCATCTTGCGCAGTTCTTTCTGTATTTTCGGACGGCGCTGATCATAAAATTGAAACATATCTGTTATGCCAGAGACAATTGCTACCGCATCAAACTGAATACCGTTCTTCATTAACAAATAAGTCATCATCCCGCCTCGTGAATACCCGATGGCCACTTTTTGGTTAGGATTAACATAAGGAAGCTTTTCTGCCAGGCGAATCAAATTGATGACATCATGAATATCATCTCCTCCATATGTTTCGACTCCTTCACTTCCGCCGTTTCCGCGATATTGGGTTGTCACCACTACATATCCTTTTTTTGCCCACGACGATAGATACACCAGCTTGTTACGATTGACAGCACCGTAATCATGCATTCCGCCGCGACTATACACAAGTAATGGAAGTTTTCCATCTATCTCTTTTGGTTTAAGCAAAAATCCCTTTATCTTTAGCCCATCGCTCATATATGTAATTTTATGGATGTCCACATTACGAGCATATGGGGATTGAAAATGTACCTTTTCTCTAATAAAATCCTCGGGTTTTGCAAAAAAAGCAGCTAAGGCTACCACCACGGCTACTACTGCAATGACCAAGCTGAACTTCTTCATTCTATGTTCCCCCAATGATGAATAAACATCTTGCTTTTATATTTTATGTTGATTCCATTGTGCCCTATCTTTTAAAAATTTTCCTCCATGTGAAAAAACAGTCTGTTCCCTATATTAATACTTTCCCTTTTTTGGGACATCGGTCTAACTTCCCTGATTAAAAAGAACATAATGATGAAAAGAACCGTCCTATGAAATCTGATAAAACAAAGATTTCAAGGACGGTTCTTTCAATTAGCTGCAGTTTACATTGTTCTTTAACAGAATTCTAAAAAATCCCCATTTAATGTTATTTACTTAAAAAGTCCCCTTGATAGAAAGATAGTGGTTAAACAGCTTGTTAATATCCATTGCGCATTAATCCTGATTCATTTGCAACACGTTCTTTCCTGTTATATTTCGCCGTTTTTTTCTCTTTGGTTTCTATTCACGAAAGAAAGCGTAGTGAGTAACAATAATATGACAAGGCAAACTGTAGAACCGATGATATTTTCTTTATTAAAGATAAAAGAGATGAAGATAATCAATAAAGATACGATTGCTAATATAGTTGTGTATGGGAACCATTTTACCTGGAAGAAGGGTTTCTCCTTATAATGGGAACGGAGCTTTAGTTGAGCTAAACAAATACTCGTCCATATTAATAGAATCGTAAAACCAGGTATCGTCATCAAATAGCTGATGACTTGATCTGGAGTCATATAAGCTAAAAATACTCCAACCAATATACAAATGGCCGTTATCATGAGGCCGTTTATCGGTATTCCTTGTTTAGAAATCTTTAATAGCCGTTTTGGAGCTTCACCGCTTTGAGCCATTGAATATAACGTTCTGGAAGTCGCATATATACCAGAGTTTGCCGCTGATAAAACGGCTGTTAAAAGAACAAAATTCATGATATGAGCTGCTCCAGGCAGCCCTGTGATGCCGAATACTTGAACAAATGGGCTTTCTTCCCCCGAAACTTTATTCCATGGCATTAAACCGCATATAATAAGAATAGGAAGGATATAAAAAATAATGACTCTCCATACAGTTCCTTTAATGACTTTGGGCAATACCTTCTGGGCATCTTTTGTTTCTGTAACAGCGACACCGATTAACTCTGCCCCGCCATATGAAAACATGACGACTAAAAAGGCACTGAACATTCCTCCAATTCCATGAGGAAAGAACCCGCCATGTGCAGTGTAATTAGACAAAGGATCATCAATAGAACTAGGAATGATTCCTAATAAAATACAAATACCTAAAATAATAAAAGCGGTTAATGCGATAATTTTAATTCCTGCAAACCAAAATTCAATCTCTCCATAGTACTTCACTTGAAACAAGTTAATTCCGATTATCAAGACGGCACAAAGGAAGCTTAAAAGCCATAACGGTACAGATGGAAACCAATATTGCAAGAAGCTTCCTGCCGCTAAAATTTCGACAATAGTGACAATAATCCAATTAATCCAATAAAGCCATCCTACAATAAAGGATATACGAAATCCAAAAGCTTTATATACAAGATGCTGAACATTGTGGTTTGGATAGACAATGGCCATCTCAGCCAATGCCATCATCACAATAAATAATAGTAGACCTCCTAATAAGTAAGCCAAAGCAACACTTGGCCCCGCTATATTTAACGTATCTGCACTTCCTTTAAAAATACCCGTTCCAATCATGCCCGCTAAAGCAATAAACTGGACGTGTCTCGGTAATAAACCCTTCTTTAAATCTTGATGACTTTTTTCCATGTTGCTCCTGCCTTCCTGTTGCCAATATAAATGATGATTGTGTTACAAAACCAAACTAAACATACTAGAAAGAATAAGTAAAACAATAGTGAAAGACTGTTGAAACGAAAGTTGCTTTTTCATCTAATGAATTTTCTTCCCGCACTTTTTCACTTAAACGCTTTTTAGCTTTTATGCTTTTATGCAGTTAAGTGATAAATATATTTTTAGTATAATAGTACTCCCTCCTTCCGTCAATGAAGTTTCCATGTTTTATAGTGAAATGAACATGGTAGATTTTCCATATCAATATTCCTCTATATAAATCCACATAAACCAAACATCATCACTGTTCTTTAACATATCTAAATAGAAGAATATTCTTACCTAATTGATGATTGTCAATCATTATTTTGAATTACCATAAATTACCTACCTAAAATACTTGAAAGTCAAAAAAGGTCAAAGTATAATAAAGTCACAAAGGTCAAAGAAAGTCAAAGTCAAACACTAAAAAGATATTGAAACGTTAAGGGGGTCGTTATTTATGATTTGTCAAAACTGTCAAGAACGACAAGCAACTGTTCACTTAAATCTTCAATTAAACAACGAGAAACAACAATATCATTTATGTCATACATGCTATCAAACATTAAAAGCTGAAAATAAAATTCCGTCTGGATTTGGAGGTGGATTTATGAATATGTCATTTGACGATTTATTCAAGCAGCTGGCTGGTCAACATATGTCAGCGCAGCATCAAGGTGCGCAAGCAATTCAACCAAAACAAGGCGGCGGAATCCGCGGCGGTGGCTTTTTAGATCAATTTGGCCGCAACTTAACACAAGCAGCGAAAGCCGGTTTGATTGATCCGGTAATCGGCCGCGACGAAGAAGTGGAACGTGTCATTGAAATTTTAAACCGTCGCAATAAAAACAATCCTGTATTGATCGGTGAGCCAGGTGTCGGTAAAACAGCAATTGTAGAAGGATTGGCATTGAAAATTGCCGAAGGCGATGTCCCTTCTAAGCTGTTAAATAAAGAAGTGTATTTATTGGATGTCGCTTCATTAGTTGCGAATACTGGTATTCGCGGTCAATTCGAGGAACGCATGAAACAACTGATCGCTGAATTGCAGCAACGCAAAAATATCATTTTATTTATCGATGAAATTCACTTATTAGTCGGTGCAGGTTCTGCAGAAGGTTCAATGGATGCAGGCAATATTTTAAAACCGGCGTTAGCACGTGGTGAATTGCAAGTGGTCGGTGCCACAACATTAAAAGAGTACCGCGCCATCGAGAAAGACGCTGCATTGGAGCGCCGCTTCCAGCCTGTCATGGTACATGAACCAACCGTTGAACAAGCAATCGAGATTTTAAAAGGCATCCAAGGTAAATATGAAGATTATCATAGTGTAAGTTACACAGAAGAAGCCATTAAAGCGTGTGTCACATTATCACACCGCTACATTCAAGACCGCTTCTTACCGGATAAGGCCATTGACTTATTAGATGAAGCTGGCTCAAAAATGAACTTACAAGCCGGTGTAACAAACACAGATGATATCGAAAAACGATTAAAAGAAATTGCGGCTGAAAAAGAAAAAGCATTAAAAGCGGAAAACTACGAAGCCGCAGCCAAACTTCGTGATGAAGAAGCTTCATTAGAAAAACGCCTGCAAAACAAAGAGGAGAAAAAAGCCGTAGTCGATGTGGAAAACATCCAGGCTATTATCGAGAAGAAAACAGGTATTCCTGTTGGTAAACTTCAAGCAAATGAAACGACTAAAATGAAAAACTTAGCTGAAAACCTAGCCAATAAAGTCATTGGTCAAGGTGAAGCAGTGGAAAAAGTGGCAAAAGCGATTCGTCGTTCTCGTGCCGGATTAAAAGCGAAACACCGCCCAATTGGTTCATTCTTATTTGTCGGACCAACAGGTGTCGGTAAGACGGAATTAACAAAAACATTGGCTGAAGAATTATTCGGTTCAAAAGATGCGATGGTTCGCCTCGATATGAGTGAATATATGGAGAAACACTCTGTATCTAAATTAATCGGTTCTCCTCCTGGTTATGTCGGTCATGATGAAGCAGGACAATTAACCGAAAAAGTACGACGCAACCCGTATTCTATCATCTTACTGGACGAAATTGAAAAAGCGCACCCTGACGTTCAGCACATGTTCTTGCAAATTTTAGAGGACGGACGCTTAACAGACAGCCAGGGACGCACTGTAAGCTTTAAGGATACCGTCATCATTATGACAAGTAACGCAGGTGTCGGTGCGAAGAAAATCACGGTTGGATTCGAAAAAGCAAATGATGCCGTAAAACAAACATCTGTGCTTGATTCACTATCTTCATACTTCAAGCCGGAATTCTTAAACCGCTTTGATGCGATCATCGAATTCAATCACTTGGAGAAAGAAAACCTTGTGAAAATTGTCGACTTAATGCTAAATGATTTACGAGAAACATTAGCAGAACAAAACATCACGATGACAGTTTCACAAGAAGCGAAAGAAAAATTGGCCGAGCTTGGGTATCATCCGGCATTCGGTGCTCGTCCGCTTCGCCGCGTTATCCAAGAACAGCTTGAAGATCGCATTACCGATTTGATTTTAGATCAAGGTGAAGTGAAAAAAGTTACTGTTACCGTTGAAGACGGCGAAATTGTTGTACGCTAATAAGAAAAGTGAAGCAAGTCAAGTTACAGCGTTGCTCACGTCCTGTGAGCAACGCTGTAACCCTCGCCATCCATAGGGCATTGGAACTCCTGACAAAGAAGCGCTTTTTGCTTCTGAAGGAAGGAGTGAAATGACCGTAGGATGTAGCTTTCGCAGCTGGACAGCATCAACGTACAATTTATCTTTCTTATACAATGAAAAAAGC